>JAOABK010000047.1 GCA_026418415.1 Pseudomonadota bacterium
GTATAGGGGTTCGATGCAAGACTTCCATAATTACACTCAAGAATCGCCCCCAGAGGGTTAAGTGCACAATTATAGATTATCTTATCCCACAAAATTGCATATACATCCTCTGAGTATCTTGTGGGAATTCCAGAATTATCTAAAATTTTTGCAATATTCAAAAGAATCTCTTTATTGATCTTATTCTCTGGCTGACCAATAACTACGTCGTCAGCAATAACAGTAACTTCAGCAACATTAATACTTAAAAGTTTAGAGCCAAAAATCACTCTTCCAAGAATAACATGATTAGCTCCTAATTCCTTACATGCTAACTCATAATTTCCATAACCATTTTGAGCAAGTATAACTAATGTATTATCTTTTATTATTTTTTTAATTTCCCTTATTGCAACCTCGGTATCAAAGGCTTTAACTGAAAGTATTACAAGGTCTATATTTTCATTAATTAACAAATCGCAGTCTTTAAATACTCCATCAAGAACCGCTTCCTTTTCTCCAAAGATACCCTTAATCTTAAAAAAAGGGTTAGAAAGTTTATCTAAATACTTTCCCTTTGTGATACCAAAGACTTTGTGCCCTGAATTTTTCAGGGAAACAGCATAAACAATACCTATAGCCCCAAGACCAAATACTACAATATTCATGAGTTATAATTTAAAAGTAAAAATATATTATGTCAATGACTTGTATTAAAAAAATGTGGGTTCTTTAGAACAAAGAACCCACACACCCCTCCCCAGAAAAAATTAATGATTCGCTAAAAGGACATGTTTAATATGATGATACTCAGTAATTCCGATTAGTATTACTATGATTATTCCAACAATAAGTGCTGATAGTCCAACAATTGCACTAAAATTTCTCAACCATCTTGGAGTTGGATTTGTCTTTATCTCTTCTATCTCACCCTTTTCTAATAATCTCTGGTACTCAAGAGGTCTTTCTTCTTTTAGCTCTTCTTCAGTTAATCGCCCTGTAAAAATTACATAATCAAGGGGAAATTTCTCTCCCCTTATATGAGTGTGAATATAATGAAAGATAAAGATGAACCCAGAAGCAAGTAAGGCTTCATCGCTATGAATTATTGTTGCCACATTAAATAACCAGCCTGGTACATATTTGGAAAAAAATGTTGGAAACCAAAGCATCAGTCCAGAACCACCTATCATAAACATCCCCCAAAATACTGCCCAATAGTCAAACTTTTCCCAGTAAGTAAATCTATCAAACTTTGGCTTTGGTCCTAATCCAAAAAACCACTTAAACATGTCCCTTATATCTCTTAAATCTTTCAAATTTGGAACCATTGAGTTAGGACCAAAGATAAATTTACCAAAAGGTTCTTTATTTATTACTGCAAAAAAATAGGCTAAATATATAAGATGACCAATAAAATAGCCAAAGGTTATTACAGCGCATACCCTGTGTAGAAATGCTGCTGCTTCAAATCCACCAACCCATCTAACCAATCTGTAGGACCAGTCAGAACCACTATATTTTAGTGGCATACCTGTTATAGCTAAACCTAAAAAACTTATTATTATTGCTCCATGAAGCAGTCTATGTATAAGGTTAAATCTAAAATATTCATGATTACTTGAATTGCTCATAGTCACCTCCTATATGCTCTTTTTTTCTCTTTTTTGATATTCTTTCAATCCAAGAACGGGGTAGCCATAAAAAAACTGTGTGGATTGTAAAAAATCCAAATACAGCAAGAAGTAGCCCTGTCATGAAAAACAGAGTATAGAATAGAATTGGGAACCTATCTTTATCTGTTGGATCAGCATGACATATGAATTTTACAAAGTTTTCATTCGCCCCAGGATGACAACTACTGCAGGTTTCTATCAGTCTCTGCTCTGATATTCTCGATCTTGGATCAGACTTTCTTTGTATATCATGAGCTCCATGACAATCAGCACATTTAGCAACCCTTGTGAAACCCAAGGCTGTAATTTTGCCATGATAGGAATCTTTATAAGTAGTTCTACTTTCTTTATGGCAAGTGCCACATTCTCTTATCACTTCTAATTGCCATCTTGGCACATCAGCCCTTTTTATTTCATGAGCAGTATGACAGCTAACACAGGTAGGAGCATTGGGATTCCCTTCTAATAGTAATTTCCCGTGTATGCTTTCTCTATAAACTTCAACAATACCTGCATGGCATTTTCCACAGGTTTTACATACATTTTCTCTTGATATAGTAGACTTTGGATCTATATGTTTTCTAATATCATGGCCTCCATGGCAGTCTGTACAGTTTGCTGAAACAAGAAGTCCGCTTTTGGTGATTGCCCTTCCATGAATGCTATCCATATATAACTGGTAAGCATTTGCAACAGGTATGTTATGCTTTTTAGCTAACTCTTCACTTGCATGGCACTTACCACAGGTGTGAGGAAGATTTAAATGATATACTGAAGATCTTGGATCATTAGCCTTATATATTGCGTGGCCTCCATGACAGTCATGACATGTGGCAATGTCAGAATGCTTACCCTCTTTTATCGCAGCCTTTCCATGCACACTGTCTTTGTAAACCTCATAGCTTGAGAGATGGCAGTTTTTACAAACAAAATGGGGAAACTCTTCTTTTTTCTTAATGTCGTGTTTACCATGACATCCTTTACAGGAAGGTCTTAAATCAGCTTTTTTTACCTGTTCATGAATGCTTCCTTTAAAGGCTTCAAAAGCTTTCTTATGACACCCCTCGCAACTTACCTCTTTTACCCTATCGTGGGGCACTTCTTTGATTAGATGACAATCGACACATTTAAATTTACCATGTACTGATTTTTTTAGAACATCTAATTCTACATACAGTGAAACTACCTTTCCCTTAGGTCCAGCTTTAGTTAAACCTTTGTCGCCATGACAACCTAAACACTCTTCATTTGTAATACCATGCGCCTTTAATGGAAAAAAACAAAAGAGAAGTAAGATTAGCAAATAGTAGTGGCAGGCTTTTCTCATTAATCCCCCCTTAATTAAAATTTAATAATTAAAAAAATATAATGAACTATAAAGTTAATTATAGACAGCTTTGATGATTAGTCAAGCATTATTAAAATTTATTAATTTTATAAAGATTTTTTGGATTACTTGTTTTGAATGGTTTTATTCAATGCCGTAAAGTTTAATTTTATACCTTAAAGTGCTTCTATCGATTTTTAAAAGTTTTGCTGTCTCGCTTTTGTTGCCCTGACACCTTTCAAGTGCTTCTTTGATAAACCTCTTTTCTAATTTTTTTATATACTCCTCTAATCCTTCTTCGTAAATATCTCTTAAGTCTTCTGACTTATTCTCTTTGAAATCTAATTGTTTTAATTCCTGAGATAGGTGTTCAAGTTTTATATACTTATCGTCTTCTAATATCATAATTTTTTCTATAAGATTTTTTAACTCCCTTACGTTTCCAGGATAGGAATAATTGATCAATGCTTCTTCAGCAAGCTTATCTAAACCTAAAAAATGCTTACCCAATTTTTTGTTGTAATAATTTATAAAATACTTAGCTAAAGGAATTATATCTTCTCTCCTCTCTCTTAGTGGCGGGACGTTTATTTCTATAACTTTCAGCCTATAGTACAAATCTTTACGAAACTTTCCATCTTCTACTAACTTTATTAAATCCTGATTGGTCGCTGCTATCAACTGAATATCAACTGATATATCATTGGTTCCTCCAATTCTTCTTATTTTTCTCTCTTCAAGGGTTCTTAATAACTTTGTTTGTAAGTCATAGGACATATCTCCAATTTCATCAAGAAAAAGGGTGCCCTTATGGGCTTTTTCGAAAAGACCAATTTTCCTATCCTTTGCATCTGTAAATGCACCCTTTTCATGTCCATATAGTTCACTTTCTAATAGATTTGAAGGGATTGCTGAACAATTTATTGCAACAAAGGGCCATATAGCCCTCTTGCTTTCATAATGTAAGGCTCTTGCAATTAATTCTTTACCTGTTCCACTTTCTCCCAAGATTAATACTGAATTTGCACCAGAGATAGCCACTTTTTTTATTATTCTGAATATCTCTTCCATCTTTTTTGATTTCCCAATGATTGAACTAATGCCATATTTTTCAGCCTGTGTCTTAACAAGGAGTCTTAATTCTTTATCTAATTTTCTTGTTTCTAGCGCAAGTTTAATAATAAGTTCTATATCTTTAGTCCTAAAAGGTTTTTGAATGAAATCATATACCCCCTTTTTCATAGCTGAAACTGCAGTGTCAACAGTGCCATAGGCAGTCATAACAATAACTATTGGCTTCTCTTCCAGGCTTGCTATATCATCAAGCAACTCAAGACCCATACCATCGGGCAACTTTATATCAAGAAGTATAAGATCAACAATTTTTTCTGATAATACTTTTCTTGCAGAGTTTAAATTTTCAACACCAATAACATTAAAACCCCTTTCAGTTAAATATTGGGTTAAAGATTCGAGTATTATTTCCTCATCATCAACAATTAATACAGTATTTTCAATCATTTTGTATTTCCTGTCAAAGGTATTTCAATTATAAATCTCGTCCATGATCTACCATCGCTTTCTGCTCTTATTTTTCCCTTATGATGGCTTATTATGCTCTTTGTTATATATAAACCAAGACCAGTACCTGTTTGTTTTGTCGTAAAAAAGGGATCAAAAATTTTCTCAATGTTGTTTTTTGATATACCAGTTCCTGTATCCTGTATTTCAATACAGGCAAAATTGCCTCTCCTATTTAGTCTAATTGTAAAATCCCCTCCAGAAGGCATACTTTCTATACTGTTATTAAATAAATTAATTAGAGCCTGTCGTAACTTCTTTTCATCCCCCATAATAAAAATTTTATTACTTTCAGAAGAAAAATTAATTCTTACTCCACGTTTCTCTGCAACCTTTTGTTGGGATTCTAAAAAGCCTTTTATTAATTCCCCAAGACAAATTTTTTTTATTTTCATATCCATAGGTTTACTAATTTCAAGAAGAGAAGTGAGCATGTCTTCAAGTAATGATATTTCCTTAAGTACATTATCTATCAACTTTCTATTCCTATCGCTTAAATTTATATCTTCCTTTACCATGTCAAGGGTAATGTTAATTCCTGTAAGTGGATTTCTAAGTTCATGGGCAACACCAGCAACAAACTGGCCTAAATAGGACAATCTACTTGCCCTTTCCTTATCTTCATAGGCTTTCTTGATTTCAGTTATATCATCTACAACTAATAACAAATCAAACTTCTCATTTTCTTCATTAGTCAGGGGTATTACATTAATATTTAAAAACCTTTCTCTGTATTCGACCTCGATATTATTTACAGGTAGACCCTTTTCAAAGGCCCTTTTGATAGCTCCAAGAAAAACCTCATCTCTAAGGACTTTAAAAATTTCCAGGTTTTTAAGATTTTTGTCCCCATTAAATATTAAAGTAGCACTTTTATTATAAGTTTTAATCTTCCACTGGGGGTTTAAAACAAGAATTCCGCTCGGTATGTTATATAGAATGATATCTCTGAACTCTTTACTTCTTCTAAGTCTATGATAATAAATATAGTTTTCCATCACAGAACCAACTTGGGAGCTAAAAAAACTTAAATATTCCTTTTCTTCATCATCAAAATCTCTATTTCCTGTTCTTCTTCCACCTATTACTCCCAATATGCCTTTCTTCCCTTTCACAGGTACTGATATAAAATGACTATACTTATTGGAGGATATTTTGTCTGTTACTACTAATAATTCACCTGTTTTTGCTACCCATCCTAAAGGGCCATGACCAATCAAAACAGTCTTTTCCTCTACTCCTTCGGGTTTTTGTGCTTCAATCGTTAATAACTCACGAGACTCATTTAGGGAATAAAAAAAACTGCTATCTAATGAGAAGATTTTACAAAGACCTTCTATCACAACCCTTGAAATATCCTTTCTTTCAAAGGATGCATTCAGTTCCCCAATAGTTGAAATTAATTGATGAAGAATTTTAGTTTCTTTTCTTTTATCCATTTTATCCACCAGCTATCGGTGGGAAAAGGGAAATAGTATCGCCCTCTTTTAAAGATGTATTTAATTCTGCGAATTCACCATTAATTAGCTTGATCATTGGATATTTTTCAGGAATACCTAACTTATTAATTAAATCTATAAGTTTAAAATCATCTGGAACCTCGAGCTCTTGATATTTAGGGCCAAAATCCCTTAAGTTGGCAAATAATTTAACTACAATTTTCATAGGGAAATTATATCAGATTTCAAAAAAATTTTTTAGATATCTAAAACAAAATTTGCTTTCCTCTTCTCAAGAAACGCTGAAATACCCTCCTGTCCCTCCTTAGAAACCCTTACCTTTGCAATAACCTTTGGCGCCCTTTCCCTTCTATGATCCAGAATATTTTCTAACTGATAGGAAATGAGTTTTTTAGTTTCCTCTATAGCCTTTGGTCCAACTGAGAAAAGCTGTTTTTTTAGTGCCAAAAGCCTATCTTCCATAGCCTTATCATCTTCCTCAATGTAATTTACCAAGCCCATTTCCTTTGCCTGCTTTGCATCAAAAAAGCCACCTGTTATACAAAACTCTCTTAAAGCGGGAAAATTTATTTTCCTAACTAAATAGGAAGATATGACCGCAGGAACAAGACCTAACCTAACCTCTGTAAAACCGAACTTAGTATCTTTATGAGAAATGACAATATCAGAAGAAGCAAGAATACCCGTTCCACCACCAAAAACACCGCCATGAACAATAGAGATAACAGGTTTATTACAGGTATAAATTGAATAGAACATTTTATCGAGACCTTTGGCGTCTCTTTCGTTCTCTTCTTCAGTATAATCCTTCATTTTCTTCATCCAGTTTAAATCAGCACCTGCACAAAAAGATTTACCATTGCCCCTTATCACAACAATCCTTTCATCCCTATTATTAAATAATTCAAAGGCATTTGTGATTTCAGCTATCATTTCCTCATTAAAGGCATTATGAAGCTCTGGTCTATTCAATTTTAGCGTTAAAGTCTTGCCATCCGACTCTAATTGAATATGCTTATATTCTGGTAATGCCATTTTTGTCCTCCCATTATTTACAGGTTATTGTTACCATCTCTTCTAAAACTTTAAAAGCGAGGGTATAGGGATCTATGCTTCTTTTTTCTAAAGATACTTCCCAATCAGCCCATCTTTGATCTGAAAGAATTCTCTCCTTTAATCTTCTTCCTAATTCATTAATTACTATCTTTTCGAACATCTTCTTTGCTCTGTTGCCAAAAAACTTATAAAAAAGTCCTCTTTCTTCTAAAAATTTTTTATGACTATATATCTTTTCCACCAGCTCATCTATACCAACACCATTATGGGCCTGGACTTTTAGTACAGGTGGTCTAAATCTTCCTTCCCAACTAATCATATCAAGCATTGCTACTATTTCTCTAAAGGCTCTATCTGCACCCTCTCTATCTGCTTTATTTACAACAAAAATATTTCCTATCTCCATTACTCCCGCTTTTATTGCTTGAACATCATCACCTAAACCAGGAACTGTAACCAGTATTGAAGTATGCGCTAAATCTACGACTTCAACTTCATCCTGTCCCACTCCAACTGTTTCTAAAATAATGATATCTTTACCCATTGCATCCATAACAAGGCATATTTCTTCAGTAGAAGCGGTAAGACCACCTAAATGTCCTCTACTTGCTAAGCTTCTTATGAAAACCTCAGGGTCACTACTATGCCTTTGCATCCTAATCCTATCACCAAGGATTGCACCACCAGTAAAGGGGCTTGAGGGATCAACCGCTATAACCCCAACCTTTTTCCCTTCCTTTCTAAAAGCATAGATAAGTTGGTCAACGAGGGTACTTTTCCCTGCCCCAGGTGGTCCTGTAATTCCAATTATGTATGATTTACCTGTGTGCTGATAAAGTTTTTTTAATTCAATCCTTCCCTCTTCAACTTCATCATCAAGAAGCCTCATTAAACGAGCAGAAGCCCTTATATCTCCCTGTAAAACCTTATCTGCCAATGACATTTAGTTATCCTTCTCAATCTTTTAAAGTAAATTTCCAAGCACAATAATAGTCAGTACTAATTCTCTCCGGTGGAGCACTAACTACTTCAGTTTCAAATCTTTCATCTATTGTCTTTGCAAAATATGTGTATTCCACTATCCCCACACTTTTACAAGGAAAAAGTTCCATTTTTTTTCTTTCCCTTGCAGACTGAACTCTACAATCAATCATCTTTAAAATAACTGTACGTTCATCTAACTTTTCTATTACCTGTTTATTTATCCGTCTATACATACGAAATGTCAAGGCTTTTATTAGCCCTTCAATACCACTATTGTCAGGTAGTTTAAGCCTTTCCTTAATTCTCTTTGCTTCAACTACTGTAAAATCTCTCCAGGCCTCCGCATCTAATTTTATTGCCGCTTCCATACCAAAATTCCGCTCCACCGCTTGAAACCATAACCCATCATGGGCTAACCAGTTTTTTGCTTCATCAACAATAATTTCTATTAATTCCTCTTTTGTAAGGCTTTCAAGTTCAGGAAATTTCATATAATTTTTCCCAATCCCAAATGTCTTGCAATTACTACTCTCTGGATCTCCGATGTTCCTTCACCAACCTCAAGTAATCTCTGGTCTCTGTAAAATCTCTCTATGGGATACTCTTTCATTAAACCATATCCGCCATGAATTTGCTGAGCATGCCAGACGACTGTTCTCATAACTTCCGAACAATAAAGTTTTGCCATGGCAGCTTCCTTACCAAAGGGCTTATGATTGTCCGCGAGCCAACAGGCCTTATAAAGTAAGTGTCTTGCAGCTTCTATTAATGTTGCACAATCGGCTAACTTAAAGGCATTGACCTGAAACTCGCCTATTGATTTGCCAAACTGAACTCTCTCTTTTGAATATTTTAAACCAAGCTCAAAGGCTCCCTGTGCACCACCTAATCCCATAGCACCTATAGAAAGTCTGCCTCCATCCAAAGTCTTTAACATCTGTTTGAAGCCGTCCCCTCTTTTCCCCAACAGGTTTTCTTTAGGAACCCTGCAGTCTGTAAAATATAGTTCTGCAGTATTACTTGCTCTCCAAACCATTTTCTTGTGCATGGCCTTTTTTTCAAGTCCCGGTGCATCGGCAGGCACTAATATGCAACTCATCTCCGGTTTGCCATCGGACAATGTGCCGGTTCTTGCCTGAACTACAATAACTCCAGTTAAATCATTGGCACCATTAGTTATAAAAATTTTACTGCCGTTTATGACCCATTCATTCCCGTCTAATACTGCGGTAGTCTTTGAGTTGCCCGCATCTGAACCCGCATTTGGCTCTGTTAATCCAAAGGCTGCAAGCATCTCACCTGAGCAAAGCTTAGGTAACCAATATCTTTTCTGTTCTTCATTTCCAAAATAATAGATAGGAGATATCCCTAATGAGTTACCTGCAGCAACTGTTGCTGCCTGTGATGCATCTATTCTTGCTAACTCTTCAACAACTATTATATAGGATAGATAATCAAGCCCGGCCCCTCCATATTTTTCATCCACAATGAGACCAAAAAAACCTAACTCTGCCATCTTTTTGGTTAATTC
>JAOABK010000048.1 GCA_026418415.1 Pseudomonadota bacterium
GTTAGATAGTATACTTCCCAATCATGCATAAACTTATCAAAAAAAACAACTAAAACAGTCAGTAAAATAAGGCTTAATATCAAAAGTATAAATTTAATTATCATTACAGAATTAAATATCTCTTGAATCTTCTCTTTATTCTCTCTGTGAACTGCTATCTCTCTTGTGGCAGAAAGATTAAAGCCATAGTCAGTAATAATCAAAAAATATCCAATTGTGGCTGTTGCAAAAGATAAAAGACCGAATTTTTCGACCCCCAGAACCCTTACAAGATAAGGAAATGTAATCAATGGTAGGATGTAGTTTAAACCTTGAAGTATTGATAGTAATAGGAAGTTTTCAAATAATCGATTATAATCTGGATTTTTTAATTTTGAACGAATTTTTCTGAATGAGTTCTTCACCGTACTAAGTAATTTCCTCTAATCTTATAGTTTTTAAGTGTCAAATGCATAATTAAGCCAAAGAATAAAATCATTTTTAGCCCTATTACCAGTTTTATGTTCATGTCTTTCTTGCAATTTATCAAATTACTTTAAAGCCATCGTTTTAGAGGCTTATACTTCCAGCCTTTTTAGCATAATAACACATATACTGAAATTTCAAGTATTAAATTAGATACCCAAAATCACCACCCTTTTTACTTCTCTATTTCATAAGGAAGAGCTAAAAATTAACACAAATTCTTTAAAGAGATATGAGAATAAAATTATGTCTCAATACTCTGTTAACCCTCGTTTAACATAAATTAAGAAAAGATCTTTACCTACTTGTCGTATGAGGTATTTTTTTAAGGTAAGAGGTTCTATTACTTTTATTTTGTTTGAAGGATATTTTTATGTCTTTTTCTATGCCTTGAGTTTGTTTTCAGGCTTTATTATATTAAGGATTATAAACCATTCTTAGATGTATTTAAGATTTTTGAAGATTCAAAGTTGTTTTTCCCCTTTTGTCTCAATTTATCAGTGAAAGAAATTGGTTCATAAATGATTTATCAAAGAAAATAACTTAATTATATTTTTTTAAAACCCCTTAGACACTAATCTTCTAATAATTTTTTAAGATCCTCGCCTTCAATGATTTCTTTCTCCATCAGTAAAGAAGCAAGTTCTCTCAGTTTATAAATTTTTTCTTTTAATATTTTTTTCGCCCTTTCACAAGCCTCATTTATTAACCTTCTCACCTCTTCATCAATGATTTTTGCTGTCTCCTCGCTATAATCCCCGCGTCTTTCCCATTGAGATTCCAAGAAAAGAAGTCTGTTCTGTTCAAAGGCAAGAGGCCCTAAGTTTTCACTCATGCCATAATTTTTAACCATTCTTTTTGCTATATCTGTCGCCCTCTCTAAATCATTTTGAGCACCCGTTGATACTTCATTAAATATTATTTCCTCTGCACATCTACCACCAAGTAAGACCGCAAGCCTATCAAGCAATTCCGATTTTGTTAAAAGATACCTATCTTCAGTTGGTAATTGCATCGTATAACCAAGGGCTGAAATTCCCCTGGGAATTATGGAGATTCTCCTCACAGGATCTGCATTGGGTAGGCTTGCTGCCACAATTGCATGACCACACTCATGAAATGCTACAATTTCTTTTTCTTTTTTATTGATTACCCTGCTTTTTTTCTCTAAACCTGCTATTGCTCTCTCTATTGCCTCCTCAAAATCTTTCATTTCTACTTGATTTTTACCCTTTCTCGCAGCAAGTAGTGCCGCTTCATTTACGATATTTGCTATATCAGCACCTACCATGCCGGGTGTCATTGATGCAAGAACTTTTATATTTACATCAGGAGCAAGCTTAACTTTAGCAGTATGAACTTTGAAAATCTCCTCTCTCCCCTTTATATCTGGTCTATCAACAAGTACATGTCTGTCAAACCTTCCTGGTCTTAGAAGTGCTGGATCTATTATTTCTGGCCTATTCGTTGCTGCCATAATTATTACGCCCTTCTTTGTATCAAATCCGTCCATTTCAGAAAGTAATTGAGCTAAAGTTTGCTCTCTCTCATCAACGCCAGATATTGGGCTAATACCCCTTGCTTTACCAAGGGCATCAATTTCATCAATGAAAATTATACAGGGAGCTAATTTCTCAGCCTGTTGAAAAAGGTCCCTAACTCTCGCAGCACCAACGCCAACAAACATTTCCACAAAAGCAGAACCGCTTAGACTTAAAAAGGGAACTCCTGCTTCTCCTGCTACAGCCCTTGCAAGCAAAGTTTTTCCTGTTCCGGGAGGTCCAACTAATAAAATCCCTTTAGGTATTTTTCCGCCCAGTTTAAGGAATTTTTCAGGGGTTTTTAAGAATTCAATAATTTCTCTAAGTTCTTCCTTAGCTTCATCAACACCAGCAACATCTTTAAATGTAACATTTGTCTCTCCCTCTACATATACCTTTGCCTTGCTTTTACCTATTGCCATAAGACCTTCACCAGGAGCACCCATCTTTTTGAGGATGAAGCTCCAAAAGGCGATTAAGATAGCTATAGGAATAATCCATGAAAGAAGGGTTTTGACCCATGTCACTTCCTGTTTGCCAGAATAGCTAATACCTTTTTCTGTTAGTTCTTTAACCAATTCAGGGTCTTCAACCCTAATCGTATAAAAGGCTTTAGAGTTTTTAATAAAGTTAATTTCTTTTTGATCCTTGAGGTTTCTTAATTGTGCAACCCTTTCTGCACCACCTTCGATAAATTTACCTTCTATAAATTCTTTAGAAATAACAAGATTGTTTACAAGTTTATCTTTGACGAGAGATTTGAATTCACTATAGTTGATTGATAGAGCTTGCTGAGTTAAAAAGTATCTTTCTAATGTCAATAGAATGATAAATGCAATGATAAAATATATAATTGTAAGTGATTTTTTCTTATCCATGATTTTTATATTTTACCAGAAAAAAAGTAAAAGAAAAGAAAGGGGGCATTTTAGCCCCCCTCATTTTTTAGAATCTATAAGTTAGACTTGCAAAATAGACATTTGCAGTATATGCAGGATCTTTACCAAATCCAGTTAGATACGCTCCATTTGTTCCAGCAACTGCAGGGACATATCTATATCCATCAACCTGAACATCCTGATATACATATTTTTCATAAGCCCAGCCTAAAGAACAGGTTATATTCTTTGTCGCTTCATAGATAGCCTTAATCATGTATGCAGTTTTTCTATAATCATCCCAGTTTCTAACATCGATGTTCTCATTATTTCTACCACCAACAAGGGCTGCATTGTTGTAATAGGTGAAATCAGAGAAACCATCACTGCTGATATAATCGTGTTGTAGTCTCAAAGTTAGCTTATCAGGAATAGCTTTCACATCAACACCAAGTCCATAATCATATGTCTTATTTCTCGGTTCTGCCAACCAGTTGTAGTTTGTTGCATTCTGTAAGCCTACGAAAGGATATGGATTGCCGGCTGGAAGAGCAGGATACCTTCTTTGGAATTGATCATAGCGAACCTTTTCGTAATCGTAGTATGCATTAAATCTAAGCATTTTCACAGGCGTATAATCAACGTCAAAATTAAATTCGTTCACCCTACTCGTTCTAAGACCAAGTGTTACTTCTTCATAATTTGCTTTTTTATACTTTGTTCCTATACCAATTGAGAGATTATCCATAGGTGTAATGTCAAATTCAGCTTTGTAAGTATCCATATCAACCCTTGCCACATCAAATCTTCTTACATACTGTTCGACTATATTTGCCTGAGCTTGATCTCCAGTTACAAGCTTAGGTATTTTATGATCCACATCTCTGTGAAGCCTTTCAAATCCAACCCTTGCAGTTAAGAAATCAAGGCCTGTCCATCTTAAGGTTGCGGAATAGAGATTATCTTCATTCTTAGGTGCATCCCCACGATTTCTATCAATTTCAGTAAAGCTGTAGGCTAAATTGAAATATAGATGAGCTGGTAGTTTGAATCCAACCTCTGCACCGTAATTATTTTTCTTGTAATCGAAAAGATGGTTTGCAAAGGTATTAGCACCATCGATTGTAATAATCTCATCAGATTCATTTTTCTTCTTATAATATTTGTAATAAACCTTTGCATCTAAGAATTTAACTGGATTTGAGGTCAATACTATACCATAATTGAATACCCTAACTCTTCCATCAAAGAGCATATCACTTAGTGTTATGTTAGTAGAGCCTGCTGCAGTCACATAGTAGGGGATTAATCCAACTTCTGATTTGGTATTTGAATATCCAGCATTAAAATTGATTGAAGAATTTAAAGGTAAAGTCGCTTTACCTTTGAAAGAGACTTTTTGATAAATGTTGTCAGGAGACAAAGTTACGAAATCGATTCTATTTGACGCAGCAAGTGAGGCTGGATTACGGAATTTTAAATATGTTGCATCATTTTCGAACTCACTGTACTGATAAACCAAAGAAGCAAAAACTGGTTTTTTTGAATAATCCAAGTTTACCATTAAAGTATCTGTCATATTGTCCACTTTATAGGGTAGCTCTACTGCTATACCACCAGGTGTTGCAGCAGAAATGCCTGTAGGAAGAATTCCTTCCTTTGTCTCTCTTTTATATGATACACCTAAAGATAATGGCTTTATAAAATCAAGAGTAAATCCTGCACCTGCAGTCTTTCTTTTTGTATAGTAATCGAACTCGTTCCAGAGGTTTAAATTAGTTGTTGGTGGGTGTGTTGGATAATATACATAGTCTGATCCTGCACCCAGATATAGTGTACGAGCTTTAAAAGTAAAATTATGGGGAATTTCATTGTAGAATAAATAGTATTTGAACTTATCGTATGAGCCTCCATTAAGGGTAGCAAAATTATTGTCAACTGCAAATCCCATGTTCATAAAATATTTTTCGCTATCGTAATTTAATCTCAAGGAACCAAAAATGCCTTCACCTGTATTTTTATATTCATAAAACTTTGCTTCATTCCCATCTACCGAATCTAATCTACCTTTAATAGTGATTTCACCACTGAAATCTCCAGAAAATGCTACTGACGCGAAAAACAAAACAAATATTAAGATTAAATTTATTTTCTTCATAGTCCACCCCCTTATCTTACAAACCTAAGTCCACGTACAGACGGACCATTGCTTCCATGTATATTTGAGTGACAGTTCAAGCAACCACGTGCGATCTGTCTATTCTTTCCAGCAGTTGCACCACCTACAAAAGATTCATAGGATGTATAAGGTGTTCCAGGGTGTAGACTCCAGTCATGGCAGGCTTGACAAAGTAAGGGTTGTTTCTTTGATAGCATTCTATTGTGATTGCTACCATGGACTGAATGACAGTTTAAGCAATTTTCCTCTACCGGTGGATGTTCATACAGGAATGGACCTCTTTTATCGGCATGACAATTGTAACAAAGCTCATTTATTGCATCAGCTAAAATCATCTTAGGACCAAAACCACCATGCGGTGTATGACAACTTGAACATTTCATTTTCCCCTCATTTACAGGGTGATGTGATTGTTTGTTGAATTGCATTTTTATATCTTTATGACAGGAATAACAAAGTTCTTTTTCTTTTGCAATTAAACCTTTATCGGCTTTTGTGTGAATAGAGTGGCAATCGGTACAGGAAACTCCATTTGTTTTGTGCTTACTCATCTCCCAGAACGCAACTGACTTGCTTTCTTTGTGACAATAAAGGCATTTAGAAGATTTCTCCTTTGGATCCACCTTTTTCCCAAAAGTAAAAACCTCTACTCCTTTACCACCACCTTTTTCCACATGCATAGCACCATTTGTATGACAGGAAACACAACCTTCCTGATTGATTGGTGCACCAGCAATGGTTTTCTTGCCATGAATAGAACTCACAAAGGACTTATAATAGTCCTCGTGACAGCTTTTACAGGCATCCATATCGCCTCTGCTTACCTTACTGAAAGCATTATTACTAAAAAGAAATACAAGAAAACTTAAAGCAACCAATGAAACAGAATAGACGAATTTTCTCATTCGACCCTCCTTAATTTTTTACTAAAATAATTAAGTATTGCTCACCTCCTTTTAGTTTTTTTTAATATTTAATCACGCATAAAATGATTTGTCAATATATAAGTTAAACTTTTTATGTCATTTTTTTGACTAAAAAACCATTTTAATAAAGTATATTTTTGAAAAATCATTGTAATTTTTAAAAAAAAATATAAAATTTATACATAATTTATAAGCAATGAAAGAAAATATTGTAGAAATTTTTACAGATGGGGCATGCACAGGAAATCCCGGTCCAGGTGGCTGGTGTGCGATCCTTAGATATAAAAAACATGAGAAAATTTTATCAGGATTTGAACAAAATACAACCAATAACAAAATGGAACTTACTGCTATAATAAAGGCTCTTGAAATAATAAAAAGACCAAGTAAAATCAGGGTCTATTCAGACTCACAATACTTAATAAAGGGAATGACTGAATGGCTACCAAATTGGATTAAAAGAGGCTGGAAAAACTCTAAAAAAGAAGAAGTTCAAAACAAAGAACTCTGGGTAAGGCTATGTGAATTATCTGAAAAACATGAGATTGAATGGATATGGATAAAAGGACACGAAGGGCATCCTGAAAATGAAAAATGCGATAAAATAGCAAAAGACATTATAAACAAAACAAAAATTAATAAAAAATAATATTATGATACAAACATTACAAATTCAACTCATTTTGACAAACATCATCATTTAAAAAAGAAAAAAAATCTTAAATTTAGATTGACAACGTCTTTTTTAACCCCTATAATTAATGAAGTGTTAAATTTAAATAAATGTTTTTATTTAATTTAGGGGATTCTTTAAAAACAAAAACAAGGAGGTTAAACAAATGATTAAAAAACAAATTGCCCTTTCACTCTTTATATTAGCGTTGACATTTGTATTTAATTCTAAATCTTTTGCAATTTCTGGATATTTGAATAGTTTCAATACTACATATGGAACAAAAGGAACAGTCCTTGACAGTTGTAACCTATGTCATACTGTAAAGCCTGCGGTTAATAATTACGGTGCCGCTTATATGAATAATGGCTACAGCTTTAAAGCAATTGAAAATCTCGACTCAGATGGAGATGGATTTACAAATATTGCTGAGATTAATGCAAGAACCTTTCCCGGCGATCCAAATAGTAAACCCTCAAATAATACAGATAACACACCACCTGTTGTAACTGCATTTTCTATACCTGCTACTTCTAACTCATTAACTATATCTATAACAACTTTCACAGCCACAGATAATGTTGGTGTTACAGGATATTTATTAACCGAAACATCTACTACTCCTTCAGCAACTGCAAATGGATGGTCGGCTACTGCTCCAACTACTTATACATTTAGCACCGCTGGAACAAAAACTCTCTATGCATGGGCAAAAGATGCTGCAGGAAATGTTTCTACAAGCAAAAGCGCAACAGTAACAATAACTTTAAATACCGCCGACACAACATCACCTACAGCACCAACAAATCTCACTGCAAATAGTGTGACCACATCTTCAGTATCACTTAGCTGGTCAGCATCTACTGATAATGTTGGAGTTGCAGGATACAAAATTTTCAAAAACTATGTTGAAATAGGAACTACTACTTTAACAAACTATACTGATAGTAATGTTTCACCTTCAACTACATATACATACTATGTTCAGGCTTTTGATTCAGCAGGTAATATTTCACAGAACAGTAATATAGTTCAGGTAACAACACCAGCAGTTGTATCGGGCTTTAGAATACTAACACCCAACAATGGAGAAAAATTCCTTTCTGGCTCACCAATACCAATTACTTGGGAAGCACATCCTAATGCTACTTATTACAATATTTCTTACTCTACAAATAATGGTTTGACTTGGATACCCTTGGAAAATGGTATTATGGGAACCACATATAACTGGAATACAACAAACTTCAAAAAGAATGTTAAATGTAGAATTTTAGTTACCGCCTATAATAGTAACTATATCCAGATAGCAAGCGATAAAACAGACTTGCCCTTTACTATTGAAGTTGCAACCATTAATAAACCATCCGGTGGTGAAATAATAACTAACGGAAAAACTCTTAATATAACCTGGTCGAGTTCTCCAGTTTTATCTACAACTGCAAAGGTTTCAATTTATTACAAGTTAAACAATAGTTTTATCTGGAAATTAGCTGGCACCATAAATGGCAACCCTGGAAGTTATAATTGGTCAGTACCTGTGGTTACTAAAGATACTAAAGCTGTAATTAAAGTAGTCTTCAGAAACAGTTTAGGATCTGTTTTAGGTGTTGCAATAAGTAATCCAATTACAATAACTCCATAATTAAAAAAAGGGGCTTTTTTAAGCCCCTTTTTTTAACCAATACATAAATTTGCAAGAATTCTTTAAAACAGTTCCATCTCCATAAAATTCCATTCCTCTTAATTGGCTTACATTTAGGTTTTTTGATTGTTAACAGTTATTTTAAGATTAAAAAACTTATCTATAAACCTTTTCATCTAAGATAATTAGCAAAAAATTTATTATTTATTTTTCCTTACAAACCTTAAATTGCTTGTAGTTCTTACCTTCCCTTCTTCATCTATATAAAATTTTCCACCATAAGGATCTTTCGGTATTTTGTCTATAATATTTTTCTCAACTAACTGACTTATATCCTTTGGCAGTGCACCAAATTTTCTCCTGTATATTTCCACAGCCTGTTCTAAAAATCTGATCTTTTTCAGGGCATCAAGTCTTATCATGAACTTATTTCTTTTATGTTCATCATCTGTTCTTTTAATCATGTCTTCAAGAAAAAGTATTGCCATCTCCGTTTCCCCACCCTCGTAATCGGCAATAATGGACATAGAAGCCACAAGATCGCTCGCCCCCGGCCTAAGTGAGGCTTGCTTCAGATATAAGCTGGCATTTTTTCTGTCCCTTAGAAAGTAGTAGTAGTTAAAACCTATCCAGTAGGGAATAAGCCAGTCATTCTCTCTTCTTTCTGCTCCGATCTTTAGTATTTCTATTGCTTTGTCTGGCATTCTCCCATCCCAGGCAAGTATAGATTGAGCAAAGTAATAGGTATCGAAATAATAGGGATCTAAGGTGCTTGCAGATTTTAAAACCCTGTACATATATTCAAACTCTTTTTCTATCGCCTCCTTTTTCTCAATGATAATACCACCATAGTAGGAAGATAGATTGATAACAAGAAAATCTGCCATAATTCCTTTGAACTCTCCTGCAAATATTTTCAAAAAGGGCTCGGGAAGAAAGATTTTTTCCTCTCTCACCGCTGGTTTCGTTATCCTTGATTTTTCAAGACTTATATAATGAATGGGAAGTAATACAAATATTAATAACCAGATTATTTTCCTTTTCATACTTATATAAACTCTCTTCTTTCAAAGGCTCTCATTGAAAGAAGAATAAGTATTGTACAATAGATAACTG
>JAOABK010000049.1 GCA_026418415.1 Pseudomonadota bacterium
ACCGTACACTCTATACCAAAAAGATTACAGGCAAAGCTAAGTGCTGAACCCCACTGACCCGCACCTGTTTCTGTAGAAAGTCTTTTTATCCCTTCTACTTTATTGAAATAAGCTTGAGGGACAGAGGTATTTGGTTTATGACTTCCAGCAGCTGATACACTCTCATCCTTAAAAAAAATCTTTGCTGGTGTATTTAAGTATTTTTCAAGCCTGTATGCTCTCCTTAAAGGAGTTGGTCTCCATAATCTGTAAACGTCTATAACTTCTTCAGGTATATCTATCCATCTTTTATCACTAACCTCTTGTTCGATTAGAGACTGAGGAAAAATTGCCAATAATTTTTCAGGACTTACAGGTTCTTTAGTATTAGGATCTAAATATGGCTCAAGCTTCCCTGGTAGATCAGGTAAAATGTTATACCACTTTTTTGGCAGTTCGGTGTCATTTAGGTAGATATTTCTCATCCTCTAACTCCTACGTTTTTTTGATGGAACATTATACTATATGTTTCTAACAAAAACAAAAAATCTTTTTAATTTTTGGCTTAATCATATAAAATGCTATTATCTACTAAAAGGGAGGCTTTATATGTTAATAGTGATGCATCATAATGCATCTGATAAAGATATAGAAAGGGTAAAAAAGATTATTACCGAAATGGGCTATAAACCAGTTGCAATCCCAGGTGCAGAACGAACAGCTATTGGAGTAATTGGCAATCAAGGTTGGGTTGATGATGCGCCCTTTAGAGGTATTAAGGGAATCATGGAAATAATTCATGTAACGAAACCATATAAGCTTGTTAGTAGAGACTTCCACCCTCAGGATACGATAATTAAATTAAGGGATAAAATAAAAATTGGTGGCAAATCGCCTTTTTTAGTAATTGCTGGACCTTGTGCTATTGAAAGCAGAGAACAGGTTTTCAAAACTGCGCAATTCTTAAAAAAGTTAGGAGTCAACGTTTTGAGAGGTGGTGCATTTAAGCCAAGAACCAGCCCTCATAGCTTTCAAGGACTAAGGGAAGAGGGGCTTAAAATCCTTTACGAAGTAAAAAAGGAACTTAACATCCTTACAATAACAGAGGTTATGAGTCCAGAACATCTTGAAGTAGTAGAAAAACATGTTGATATTTTGCAAATAGGTGCGAGAAACATGCAAAATTTTGATCTTTTAAAAGAAGTGGGGAGAACTAAAAAACCTGTGGTTTTAAAAAGGGGGCTTTCTGCTACTATCGAGGAATGGTTAGCCTCTGCAGAATACATATTGTTAGAAGGAAATCCAAATGTTATTCTCTGTGAGAGAGGCATTAGAACCTTTGAAACCGCGACAAGGAACACTGCGGATCTATCAGTCATACCCCTTGTAAAGTCTATCACTCACCTACCAATTATCTTTGATCCGAGCCATGCAACAGGCAAAAAAGATTTAGTTCCTTCAATGGCCTTGGCATCAATTGTTGTAGGAGCCCATGGAGTTATGATTGAAGTTCATCCCGATCCAGAACATGCACTCTCTGATGGGCCTCAGTCATTAAATTTTAAGGAATTTGAAAAACTTTTTACAAAAATGAACAAACTTTTAAGCTTTATAGACGAACTTGAATAGTATCTATCTTGCGCCTTTTTTGAGTTCAATCAAAACTAATTTTATAATGGCCTTCAGTGTCTCAAAAACACCTATACCCTTTGGGGCTATTGCTTCAAAATCAGGTACCCCCTGAGGGTTAAGTATCCTTCTAATTTCTTCTACAGGTACTGCTGAAGGTAAATCCCTTTTGTTATACTGAATGACATAGGGTATCTGTTCTATATCATAACCGTGCTCATGAAGATTCTCTTTCATATTTTCAAAACTTTCAATGTTTGCATCCATTCTTTCAGCTTGAGAGTCGACTACAAAGACTATACCATCAACACCTTTCAAAATAAGTTTTCTGCTCGCATCATAAAATATCTGGCCTGGAACTGTATATAGATGAAACCTTGTCTTAAATCCCTTTATTTCTCCTAAAGACAGGGGAAGAAAATCAAAGAAGAGAGTTCTTTCTGTTTCTGTGGCAAGGGATATCATCTTGCCCTTAGATTCTGGATTTGTTTTTTCATATATATACTGAAGGTTTGTTGTCTTTCCACATAAACCACAACCATAATACACAATCTTACAATTTATTTCCCTCGCTGAATAATTTATAAAGGACATCTAAATTTCCGTCTCCTCATCATATATTGAATAGTTTATCAATATCTTCATCAGTAATCTCTGCAAAGGGAGATTCTGAACTTGCTGCCTTTGTTGATTTTTCTGCTAATTTATCAAAAATTACCGCTAATTCATCAGAAGCCTTTCTCACTCTTAATCTAACAAGACCTAAAGATGATCTATTATCAAAAATAACAACAAGTATTACCCTTTGCCCTACTATTGATATATGGATATTATCTTTTTCTCCCTCATGAAAGATTATGGAAAACTCTTTTTCTCCGATTAGTTTAGCCAAACCACCTGTAGCTGCTATGTTTCCTGCTGTTAGTGATGCGAGAGAAGTGCTATCAAAATTTTCAGTCTCACCAGATTGAGATATCAATTGCCCATCTTTATCTACTAAAAAGACAGCCTTCGCATTTGAATCTTTCACAAGCTTATCCAGTATTGCTGATATTTGTTTTGCTTCTTCTTCATACATCACAAGCTGAGGATAAGCCATCTAACACACCTTTTCTTTTTCTTTTGAATATAGCAAAGGTTATCTTTTCATGCAAGGATTTTTAAGAAAAAATTTCTGCCTTTTTAAGTAATATCTCCCACTCTCTGTCAACATATTTCTGAATTTCTTCTATTAATCCTTCATATTTTGGAGAGAAAAGATGTTTAAATCTTCCCTGTTTTTCAAGCCATTCTTTAACTGGCTTTTTTTCTTTTGGGATATAATTAACCTTCCAACGATAGCCTTCATCAACTTCATAAAGTGGCCAAATGCACGTATCAACAGCTAACTGTGCCATCTCAATTGTTTCTTCTGATGGATGTTGCCATCCCCTTGGACAGGGAGCTAAAACATTTATAAAAGTTGGACCACTTTTATCAAGTGCTTTTCTAACTTTCGTCATAAAATCCCTTGGGTTGTTAATTGATGCCTGTGCTACATAGTCAGGTCTATGTTCAACAATAATTGCTGTTAAATCCTTTCTTGGTTGTAATTTTCCAGGGACTTTTTTCCCCGCAGGTGCGGTAGTCGTTGATGCACCAAATGGTGTTGCTGAACTTCTTTGAATACCAGTATTCATATAGGCTTCGTTATTATAGCAAATATAAAGAATATTATGCCTTCTCTCCATTGCACCAGATAGGGCCTGAAAGCCAATATCATAGGTTCCACCATCTCCAGCAACAGCAACAAATTTTATTTCTTTATTTATTTTGCCTTGTCTTTTAAGAGACTTATACATTGATTCAGCACCAGCAATTGTTGCTGCAGCATTTTCAAAGGCCGAATGAATATAGGGAACACGCCAAGACGTAAAAGGATATAGAGTTGTTGAAACTTCTACACAACCAGTCGCGTTAGATATTACTACATCATCTGGATATGCTGCCATGAACATATGTCTTAAAGCAATTGGAGCACCACATCCTGCACATAGCCTATGTCCCTGAGCAAATTTTTCTACTTCTTTTTCATATCTTTGAGCAAGTTCTTTAAAGTTCAAAACAAGTTTTTCCTGCATTATTGACTCCTTTTTTCTATTCTCTAACATTGACATAATCAAACATCTTTATTTTTCCTGTTTTAAAGAAGGCTTCAATCTCTTCGTATAAATTTTCAACATGAATTGGCAAGAAATCTCTTTGGCCTAATCCAAATATTCTACTAACAACTGGCACATTATTTTTATCTGTTTGTAAAGCTGACTTAATTTCTAAATACAAAGGACCTCCTTCACCACCAAAAGTCTCAGCTCTATCAAGTACACAAATAAACTTTGCATTCCTTAGTACTCTTGATGCTTCGACATGAGGAAAGGGTCTAAATACTCTTGGCTTTAAAACACCTGCTTTTACACCCCTTTTTCTTAAATTATTAACTACATGCTTAACTGTTCCGGCTGCTGAACTCATAACCACAAAGACAACCTCTGCATCTTCAAGCATATACTCCTCAAAATAACTATAATACCTACCAAATTTATCACCAAATTCTTTTCCAATTTCAAGGATTACCTGTCTGGCATTTTCCATCCCTTCTCTTACTTGCCTTTTAAACTCCATATAATAATTAGGCAAAACCATTGCTCCAAAGGTTTCTGGTTTATCAACATTAAGAAGGGATCTATAGGGTTTAAACTCTCCAATAAAGTCTTTAACATCTTTATCTTCCATGTACTGCATCTTCTCATAGGAATGGCTAATAATAAAACCGTCTAAACACACCATAACAGGTAATCTTACATCCCTATGTTCAGTAATCCTAACTGCTTGAATAATGTTATCATAAGCTTCTTGTGCATTCTCAGAAAAAATCTGAATCCAGCCAGTATCCCTTGCACCCATAGCATCTGAATGGTCACAATGTATATTTAGTGGAGCTGAAAGTGCTCTATTTACACAAGTCATTATCATGGAACAACGTAGACCTGAAGCAACTCCCAACAATTCCCACATATAAGCAAGTCCAGCTGATGACGTAGCGGTCATAACCCTTCCACCTGCAAGTGCAGCACCAATACAAGCACTCATAGCGCTATGTTCACTTTCTACAGTTACCAGCTCTGTGTTTACTTCGCCATTTGCTACGAAATCAGAGAATATCATCATAATATCTGTAGAAGGTGTTATTGGGTATGCTGCGCACACATCAGGGTTTACTTGTTTCATTGCGGTAGCTACCGCCAAATTTCCAGTAAAAGCATCAAACTTTTGCACTTTTTCCCTCCTTATGTTCTTTCAGGAACCATTTCTATGGCATTAGCTTTTTTAGGACATTCATGGGCACAGATGCCACAACCCTTACAATAGTCATAATTTATTCCTGCAACCTTTCCATCTTTTATAAGAATTGAAGAATCGGGGCAAAAGGTCCAGCAACGATAACACTGAATACATCTTTCTTCATACCATATTGGTCTGAAGCTTCTCCATGTTCCTGTCTTATATTCCTGAGAATTTCCAGCATCTTCTATAACAGCACCTTCTGGTATTTCTTTCCATCCCTTTAATTCGCTCATTCGCTTTTTACCTCCTCATAGGCTCTTTTAATTGCTTCCAAATTGCCTAATATCACTTTTTCTGAGAATTTTTTGTGAGTGAATGTGTGTTTTACATGATTTAAAAATGTTTCCAAAGGCAATACTTGAGTAACCCTTAACAGGGCGCCTAACATAGGTGTATTAGGAATAACTCTACCAAGGCATTCTAAAGAAATTTTGTTTGCATCAACCGTATAAAGTTTTCTCCCTATGATATTAAGATCCTTTCTTATTTCAGTTGGGTATTTGGCAGTATTTAATATAACATCTGCATCTTCAGTTGATCCTTCGAGAAAATTTTCAGAATAAATTAAACTTGGATCAACAACTACTATTACATTTGGATTAACAACAGGACAATGGGTAAGTATTTTTTCATCACTTATAATATTATAAGCCTTAACTGGTGCACCCATTCTCTCAGGTCCATATTCTGGAAAAGCCTGAAAATAAAGTGGTGTTTCAATCATTGACTCACCAAGGGTTTTGGCAGCGGTTACAGTACCCTGCCCACCTCTTCCATGCCATCTAATTTCTAGTGTTTTCATAGTCCTCCTCAATAAAAAGTTATTCTATTTCTCTTCTTTCTTTAATGGCAACAGCCATTGTTACCTCATCTAAATACTCAATATCGCTTCCCATTGGTATACCGTAAGCAATTTTTGTAATTTTAACCCCAGTGTCTTTCAAAAAATCTTTAATATAAAATGCAGTAACTTCAGCCTCCATGCTTGGATTTAATGCCAAAATAATTTCAGTTATTTTATACAATAAAACAGAATTTTTCAACTCTTTAATTTTTAAATCCTCAACCCTTTTATTTTCCATGGGTGAAACGAGCCCGCCTAAAACATGGTATCTTCCTTTAAACTGTCCAGTCCTTTCAATTGACATTAAATCTCCAATATCTTCAACAACACAAAGAATGCCTTCTTCTCTCTTGGGATCTTTACATATTTCACATAGTTCATCTTCAGCGATATTAAAACACCTTTTGCATATCTTTAAATTTTGATATACATTGATAAAAGCCTCTCCTAAATCTTTGAAAAAGGTAAGATTATTTCTTAATCCAAAAAGGATCATTCTTAAAGCGGTTTTCTCCCCCACACCGGGAAACTTTGTAAGCTCATTCATAAGTTTAAATATTGAATCTGGAAGTAAAAACTTAGACATCAAAAGATTCCAGGTAAATTAATCCCCATTCCACCAGTTATCTTATTCATTTCTTCCTGTATTGTACTCGCAGCCTTTTCCTGGGCTGATTTTATAGCTGCAAAAATTAAGTCTTCTAACATCTCTGGATCGTCTGGAGTTATGGCTTCTTTCTGTATCTTTAAAGAAAGTAACATTAGTTTTCCATTGACTACTGCCTTTACCATACCGCCACCTGATTGTCCTTCGAACTCCTTTGCATCTAACTCCTGCTGAAATCTCATCATCTTTTCCTGTAAAGCCTGCGCTTGCTTTATCAGATTGCCAAACTGTCTACTCATCAACTACCTCCCTTTCTTCAATTTCTATGTTTTGATCAACTGAATCTTCCTGAATTTTTAACTCCTCAACTTCTCTAACACCAAGAATTTTTGCTCCCTTAAAGGATTTCAATATTTTTTTTATAGAGTCCCTTTCATAAATATCTTCTTTAGAATTCAAACCATTTTTTTCAGATTCTGTTACTTCTTCAACCAAAAAACTAATAGTAAAATCTTTCCCAAGACTTGTTTTAACAGTCTTTTCGACCTGCTTTCTCCCGCTTTCATTATCAATAAAATAATCATAGAAAATTTTTTTTGTCGCAGGGAAAACTATTTTTAAAATCTTTCCATCAAGAAATATATTTGCATTCTTTAAATAGGCCTCTAATTTTGAAGAAGATTTCAAAATTTTTATAAGATTTTCTATAACATCTTGCTTCTCATCTGCTGTTGAGATTTTCTCATCTTCTATTTTGTCAACCTGTTTGGTTTCTTTTTTACCATCACCCTTTTCAGTATTATAAAAAACATTCGCATCCTCAAGAAACTCTTTGAGATATACAACTTTTAATAACCCAACTTCAAAATCATACCTTGGATAGGGAGAGAATCTCATCTGTTCAAGTATTTGCCTTAAAGCCTGATAATAGATTATCAGCTCTTCTTTTACAAATTTCTTACTTAGTTCCATTAAATAATTTATCTCTGCTTGAGAAAATTCAGACTTTTCTATAGGGACGTTCAACAAATACATTACAAGATGTCTTATGTAGAATATAACCCTTTCTAAAAAATTAAATATATCGCCACCTTCTTTATCAATCCTGTTTATAAGGTCAATAATTCCTCCAGTGTTTTTTTCAGCCAGCAATTCTATCATTTCATAAATTGTTTCTTTTGATAATAATCCAAGAACCCTTACCACATCTTTCTCTGTAACCCTACCATCGCCATATGCAAGAACAAGCTCAAGAAAACTTAAGCTATCCCTCACACTTCCTTCAGATTGCCTCGCTACCAAATACAAAGCGCTTTCCTCATACTCAACCTTTTCCTGATCGAGCACATAAGAAAGGTATTTTACGATTTCCCCTGGCTCAACTCTCTTAAAATTTAACCTGATGCATCTTGATAAAACAGTCTCTGGAATTTTATGGGGCTCAGTTGTTGCCAAGATAAATATTACATATTCCGGTGGCTCTTCAAGGGTTTTAAGCAAGGCGTTGAAAGCTTCATTAGATAGCATATGGACTTCATCAATGATATAAACTTTATATCTCAAATGGGCTGGGAGAAACCTTGTATTTTCTCTGAGAATCCTTACGTCATTTACAGAGGTATTTGAGGCACCGTCAATCTCCATTACATCAATACTTTTACCATCAAGTATCTCTTTACATGACTCACATATATCACAGGGTTCAATCTTTATACCCTCTTTGCAATTTATTGCGCGGGCAAAAATCCTTGCGGTTGTGGTTTTTCCAGTGCCTCTAATACCAGTAAACAAAAAGGCATGGGGAATTTTATTGGCAGCAATAGAATTTGTTAGTACTTTAATAACCGATTGCTGTCCTATAACATCTTTAAAATGCTTCGGTCTATAACGACGTGATAAAACCTGATAATTCATAACCAATTTTTAAGATTACCCAAGTGGCAGTCAGGATTACTGCGGCACCCAAAGAGGGCCACTACCGTTGCTTCCTTCCGGACCTGGCGGGGTTTGCAGCCATTTGTTGCGCAGGTCCCGACTGCCGCTTTGGTAATCTTTATTTAAACGGAGAGGGAGGGATTTGAACCCTCGGTACCCCTTTAGGGGGTACACACGATTTCCAATCGTGCTCCTTCAGCCACTCGGACACCTCTCCTATTTTGTAAAAGTGTATTTTACCTTTAAGTGCTAACTTTTGCAACTGGTAAATGCTTTTGATTGGATTTGACTATATCATCAGATATTTTTCTTTTATCTCTTCATTTTTACTCAGTTCGTCAATCGTACCTTCGTATTCTATTCTGCCTTTATTTATCACGTAGGCTCTATCAGCTATTTGCATAGAAAACCTAACATTTTGTTCAGAAAAAAGAATTGTCAATCCTAAATCTTTAAGTTTCAAAAGTTTTTCTGCAAAATCCTTCACTACAAGTGGCGCTAGCCCCTCTACTGGTTCATCTAAAAGAATCAATTCTGGATTGCCCATCAAAGTCCTTGCTATTGTTAACATTTGTTGCTCACCACCGCTTAAATGACCACCCAAATGTTTATCCAATTTCTTTAGATGGGGAAATATCTCATAAATTGTATCAATATCCCATTTTTGAGACAACGTATGTTGGGATTCTTTTATACCTAATTGAAGATTTTCTCTTACAGTTAAATCTGGAAATATAAGTCTATTATCAGGCACATACCCAATACCTTTCTTAGCGATATAATAGGGCGGTTTACCAAGAAGCTCCTCATCATGAAATTTTACAGAACCACTCTTAGGA
>JAOABK010000004.1:0-58518 GCA_026418415.1 Pseudomonadota bacterium
ATCTCTACCAGTCTGCCTTGATATATTATGATAACCAAGAGAGAAGCTTAGATTTAAATTATTTTTAAAATCATAGCCTGTTTTAAAAAATAGATTATTTTGATAAAAGGCATTGTTAGGCATTAATCCATCACTTTTAAGTGTACCTGCATAAAGATAATAACCGAATTGGTCTTTTTTACCCGCAAGCTGGATTCTTAAATCGTTGGTCTCATTTTCCCCTATGGAATAGGATATATTGTTCTGGTTTGGTGAATCCTTTGGCTCCTTAGTGATTACATTAATTAACCCGCCAAGAGAAGCACCCCATACATTGGAAGCGGGACCTTTAATAATTTCTATCCTTTCAATATGCTGAACAGGTATGCTTCCCACATCAACTGTATTATCTGAAAGATTATTTATAGGTATGCCATCAATCATAATCTTAATCTTATTTGGTTGATTACCAAGAAGAACCACAACTGCTGGAAGAGCAATTCCTCCCTGCCTTTGAATACCAATTCCAATTACCCTTTCTAAAACATCAGCCAAAGTATGTGCATTAAGAGCCCTTATCTCCTCTTTAGAAACCACTGTTACATTTTCTGGAATCTCTGTTATAGGCTTTGGATATCTTGTGGAAGATACGAATAATTCTTTGTCTTCATAAAAAAGCTTTAGTAATTTAAGCTCATCTGTTGATTGGCAAAATCCCAAAGAGTTACATAATATGAAGAAAATGAAAAGAACTACATTAAAATTTTTAAAAGTATATTGCATAATCAAATGTCTTAGTATATATAATTAACAGATTTTATGAATTTGTCCAGACCTTTTATGTCATATTTTAAGTTTTTTTTATTTTTTCTCATTTTTTGTGCATTACCTTCCTTTGCGCATTCTGTAGACCTCGTAATTATTCAAAGCACAATTATTCAGCCCTATGAAAGATTGGTAAAAAGTATTAAAGAAAATTATCCAGATGAATTTAAAAGATTTATTTTGACTGAATATACAGGAAAAGATCTTATAGGTGACATTAGAGATGCTAATCCATCTATAATAGTTACCATAGGAAGTGACGCACTAAAATTAGCAGAAAAAAATTTTGAAAATTTACCTATCATATCTTTGATGATCCCTCAAACTAATACCTTTAAGAAAAATGTAATCAATATACCAATGATACTCGAACTTGAAAGGCAACTAACGATTATTAATAATTTCATGCCCAAAATTAGAAGCATTGGAATAATTTATAGTGAATCCTTTTTACCACAAATATTGAAAGCTAAGGAGGTAGCAAATATACTTGGTGTAAATTTAATTACCATTAAAATACACAGCAATAAGGAGGTACCAAAAGCCCTAAATGAATTGAAAAACAGGATTGATGCCTTATGGTTAATACCAGACTTTGATGTCCTTATCCCTGAGACAACTGAGTTTTTCTACCTCTTTTCCATAGAAAATCAAAAACCCCTTCTTACCTTTTCTTCTAAGTATGTTTATCAGGGAGCTCTTATGTCAATTGAGACTGATGTGCCTTCAATGGGGAAACTTACTGTATCAATCATTGAACAAATTATTGCTGGTAAAAAACCAACCGCTTCGATGATTTCACCAAGACCTTTAGTAACCATAAACGGCAAAATTGCAAAAAAAATGGGAATAATTTTTAATAAACAGGCAATTAAAGAAGCTAAAATTATAGAGTGAAAAAGATATGATGAAATTTATTAAAAAAAGTTGGGAAAATCAGTTTAGTTTTAAGCTATTTGTTATTATAACACTTTTGTTTACCCTTTTTTCTGTTTTAGCAATCGGCATCTTTATAAACCAACAGATAAAAAATATAGAACAAAAATACATTTCTGAAGGAAAACTTTTGACCACAATTCTTGCCAATAATTCACGACTTGGCGTGTTTGCAGAAAATGAATTTTTACTTGAAGAACCTATATCAGATATTTTAAAAACTCCAGAAGTAATTTCTGTAACCCTATATTTAGCTAATGGCAAACCTCTCAAACATTCATCAAAAAAGACAGAAGGATCTACTAAAGTAGAAAAAGATATAGATGTAACTACTATTCCCTTGATAGATAAGCCTATTAACAAACGATATTCCTATGAATTCTGGTCACCCATATATACTACCTCTCATGAACTAATTGAACAACTATTTGTTCCCGATTTTTCAGAAAGAATCCCAAAAAAACAAAAAATAATTGGGTATGTTAAGCTTGAAATTGATAAAACAGGTCTTATTAAAAACATTCAAACATTGTTAATCAAGGGTTTTATTATATACCTTATTTTTATAATCTTTTGGGCTATAATTATTTATAAACTGACAAAGAAGATGACATTAAGTTTAAATAATTTAGCCGATAAATTAAGCTTATTTGGAAAAGAAGGGGTATCTGAATATGTAAAAGTAGAATCAAAGGATGAAATAGGAAAAGTTGCGATGGCTTTTAATAATATGATTGATGCACTAAAGGATAGAGAAAGAGAAAAACAAGCATTAGAAGCCCAGCTAAGACAATCACAGAAATTGGAAGCCATAGGAACCCTTGCTGGTGGTATAGCCCATGATTTTAACAACGTCCTAACCGCAATTATAAACTGTGCAACACTCATAAAAATGTATTCAAAAGATGAACAGATTAATACCTATTCAGATGTTATATTAAGAGCATCAGAAAGAGCCTCATCTCTGACAAAAAGCTTACTTGCCTTTAGTAGAAAACAAACAGTTAAACCTCAGGTGGTTGATATAAACGCTGTCATAAAAGACTTTCAAAATATTTTAAAAAGGCTGATAATGGAAAATGTTACCTTCGAACTTAACTGTTCAGAGCACGAATTGCCTGTTAGTATTGACATAACCCAGCTTGATCAATTGATAGTTAATCTTGTAACTAATGCCTGTGATGCAATGCCAGATGGCGGAACATTAACAATAACAACTGAATATAATAGTTCATGTGAAGATTTGCCAACCTGCGAAGTACCATGTCCTTGCGCAGTTATAAGAGTTTCAGATACTGGGATTGGCATAGACCCAAAAATTATCGACAAAATATTTGATCCCTTTTTTACTACAAAGGAAGTTGGCAAAGGAACAGGGCTTGGACTGGCAATGGTGCACGGTATTGTAAAGCAAAATAACGGTAAGATTAAGGTGGATAGTACTCCTGGTGTGGGTACAACATTTAGCATATACTTTCCAATATCTAAAAAAGAAGAGCAAATTGATACCAAAAAATCAGAATTTAAATTAGAGGATTTTACCCTTCTCAAAGAAAAAGCAAATATTCTCTTAGCTGAAGATGACATGGAAGTTAGAACAGTAATTTCTTCTATCTTAAAAGCCACAGGTTATAATGTTTTCATTGCAAAGGATGGAGAAGAGGCCATAGAAATATATTCAAAAAACAAAGATATAATTAATCTATCAATGCTTGATGTTATGATGCCTAAAAAAAATGGGAAACAAGTAGCTGATTTTATAAGGTCGATAGATCCCAATGCAAAAATATTGTTTTTCTCTGGATATACCGCTGATATCCTTGATAATGTTGGATTAGATAGCTCCACAATGATTATATCAAAACCACTTGATCCAGAGGGGATACTAAAACATATTCAAAATATATTAAAAAGCTAATTTGTTTGAAAAAATTATTGACTTTAAATTAGATTTATGCTTTCTAATTTAGAAACAAAATAAAAACTAAGGGGGGAGTATGACAGCAACAATTATCGATGGTAAAGCCTTAGCTGCACAAATCAAAGATGAAGTAAAAGCAAAGGCTGAAAGCTTCAGGAAAGAGGGAATTATTCCCAAGTTAGCGGTTGTCTTAGTTGGTGACGACCCTGCATCAGTTTTTTATGCAAGAAGTAAGGTCAAAATGGGTGCAGGCATTGGCATCGACGTGGAATTAATTGAAAAACCCTCTGACACTCCAGAGGGCGAGGTCCTTAAAATTATTGAAGAGCTTAACAACAATCCCTATGTTCATGGTATTATGGTTGAACTTCCCTTACCTAAACACATTAACAAAGACAGGGTCATGAGCCATATTCATTATCTGAAAGATGTTGATGCTGTAACTCCAATGAACAGAGGCTACTTACTAAGCGGAGAAGAAAAGTTAGTTCCCGCAACACCACTTGCCTGTATTGAGATTTTAAAGAGAATGAACATTGACATTGTGGGAAAAAGGGTTTGCATTATAGGTAGAGGAGAGACAGTTGGGAAACCCCTTGCAATAATGCTTATTAAAAGACATGCAACAATTACAGTATGCCACACAAAGACAAAGGACTTGCCATCAGTATCAAAACAAGCAGAAATTGTTATTGCCGCTGCGGGTAAGGCTAATTTGGTAACAGCAGATATGATTGCGCCAGGTACAGTAGTAATCGATGCTGGAATAAACGAAATTGAGCCAGGCAAATATGTCGGTGATGTAGATTTTGAGGCGGTAAAGGAAATAGCATCTTACATTACACCCGTTCCTGGTGGTGTTGGCTCTATGACAACAACTTTGATGATGAACAATGTTTTAACTGCAATAGAATTTCAGAAAAAATCATAATTTAAGGGGGGCGATATGAGTTTATACGATAAAACTTTAAATGAATATTTAGAAGTTGCTTCTTCAAGTTCACCTACTCCAGGCGGAGGTAGTGTATCAGCAGTAGTTGCCACCTCTGCAGCAGCAATGGTATGCATGGTAGCAAACTTAACAATAGGTAAAAAGGGCTACGAAGATTGCTGGGATGCTGCAAAAGCCATATTAGAGGATGCAAAAAAATGTATTGAAAGCCTAAAGGAATTAACAGCAAAGGATATGGCTGCCTTTGAATCCTATATGGCTGCATTTAGGCTTCCAAAAGATACAGAGGAACAAAAAAAGGCCCGTAAAGAAGCAATCCAGAAGGAAGCAAAAAATGCAACAATTATACCTCTTTCTATAGCAAAGGTCTGTCATACTATCCTTGTTCTTGCAGAAAAGCTATCCCATTTTGGTAACAAAGGCGCTATAAGTGATGTTGGCGTTGCTGCATATGTTGCTGATGGCGCTTTGAGAGCTGCAATGTTTTCTGTCGATATTAACCTCCCAACAATTGAAGATGAAGCATTTGTGAAAGAAGTGGTACAGGAAAGATGCTGTCTTTTTGCAACAGCGGAAGAACTAAAAGAGAAAACAGTAGTAAAAGTCAGGGAAAGAATGGCTTAAAAACTAAAGGGGGCGATTTTCTAAGCCCCCTTTTTCTTCAGATGTTCAATATACCATCTTGTTTGCTTTAAGATTCCCATTAGAATTCTTAATTCTCTATCGCTAATTTCAAATCTATCATACAAAGACCGCAGGGCTTTCATTATTCTTGCTGGATTTATTTTATCCAAAAAACCTATTTCTGTATAAACATCTTCCATCATCTTATAAAGCCTTTCCATATTATCTTTGGTTACAACCTTTCTCGCCTTTTTTGGTCTCTCATTCTCTAAGCGTTTAAAGATTTCCCACAAAACAATGCCAACGGCATGAGATAAATTTAAAGATGGGTATTCTGGATTTGCAGGAATAGTTAAGGTATAGGAACACAACGCTAATTCTTCATTTGACAGCCCCCTATCTTCAGGACCAAACAAAATACCCACTTTATTCTTCTCAGAAAGGGATAGAAAATTATCAAAAAAATCTAAATCAATTAGAGTAGGGGCATCTTTGTGGAACTTGCCGGTGGTTCCAATTACTACTGATAAATCACTAATTGCATCTTTAAGATTTTTATATTTTTTACCCCCTTTTATGATATCGTAGGCATGAACGGACATTTTCTTTGTCTCAAAGGTCCCTAAAATATCTCTTTTAGAAACAACCCTTAAATTTTTAAAAGAAAAATTTTTCATAATTCTTGCAATGGAACCTACATTACCTGATCTTTTAGGGTAAAGGAGTATTATGAAAATATTTTCTAAGAGATTCAACTTTGACCTCTCAAAATCTCCATATAGGGGACCAATTCTAAGTTTGGATTACCTGTTTTATCATAAAAGAGTGAAATAATCGGCTTGTTGTATACTTTACTAATTTCTTTAAATAAATAACTTGTTATAGTTCCTGGCATACAAAAGGTAGGAGAAGCATTAACAAGAGCTGATGCCCCCTCTTTCTCGAAAAATAAAATACCCCTTCCAATGGTTAAAATTGCTTCGCCATAGAACTCAAAGGGTAAGTATCTTTTACCACTCTCAATAACCTCCTCTATTGGAGGCTCAAAAATATCTCTAAAATAATCTTTTGCCATTGAATAAAAATGGTGCTCCCTTTTTTTATAATAACTGCCTTTCATTTGAATTTTTAATTTATTTTTTAATTTATCAATACCACTTTTATACTTTAATTCATTTTTCTCGATCTCCTGGGTATAGAAAAACCACTCAAGTATTGAGGAAATCATTGCTTCTCCACCTAAAAGCTCTATAGTCCTTATCAAATTATCATTTAAGAATTCATTGTTTCTCACATAGATTTCGCCAACAATTGCTATTTTAGGTTTTTTCTCTTTAAGGGTTTTTACATTAGCAAGTGACTCAAACCCTTTAATAAAACTCTTTTCATAATTATTACCATTTTCAATATCTTTCTTAATATTTCTAATAACATCCTCGTATATGTTATCAACCTCTCCCTTTTCTTTCTCATAGGGCCTGATTTTTAATACCACCTTTCTTAAAATATCGTTGATTAAAACTGCATCGAAAAGTATTTTTTGAAATTTAACTGGAAGTCCACCATAAGCATTTTCACCAGAGGGAGAGACAATACTAACATCAAACCCAAGCTCCTTTAAGATAATATTTTGTAATAGTCCATATTGACCAAACCTACATGGACCATTTCCTGAAGGCATAAAGTATGAAACCCTCTCTTTTCCATTTCCCTTCTTTAGTCTATAAACTATGGCACCAAGAGTAGAGTGAAAGGGTGAACATTCATGCCCAATTGAATATTTTAAACCTTCATTAAAGCTTTCTTGATTTTCCTGCAAAACTTCTGAATCTATCCCATACCTCTTAAAGGCTGAGGCAAAGAGTTGAGCGCCCTTTACATCCATTGGAGGAACATAGATTTTATTTCCCTCTATCTCTGATGAACTTTCTTTATAAATTATCTCACTTAATTTGCCCTTTTCCTTTAATTTCATATAATTCTTAAAACTCTCTATAGCGGATTCAATTCTTGTGATATAACCTGTCGCTGAACTATGACCGTCTAACTGCAAGCTCAAAAAGGGCTTCCTTAAATTTTGCATCTCCCTAAAAAAATAATTGAGAAGAAAGGAATCTGGTCCACAGGAAAAACAACTTAAGTAAACGGGAAAAACATTTTTATATTTTTCAATATATTTTAAGGATGAGAGAATTACCTGTCCATAATTCCAGTAAATATGAGGGAATTTTTTGGCTACAAAATCTCTATCTAATGGCAAAAAATCAACTGGAATGGCTTTTATTCCATAATATTCTATTGTATCAATAAAATTGTGATTTAATTTGTTGTTATATAACACATAGGGTCTTCCAAGGACAAGCACATATATTTGATTATCCTGAATTTTTTCAAAAAACTCTTTACCCCTTTTGATCTTTTCATCCATATTTTTTCTAACTTTATCCTTTGCTTGCTTTATTGCTTCTATTACTTCATACTTCTCTATATCAAGTACCCCTTTAAAACTTCTTTTAATTTCCTCTGCCATGTTCTCTAAATTGTCCGATTCTAAAATTTTTGGACTTATTAAATTTTTTCCATTAAATAAACTTTTTAAAATTGACGGTGATGACTGAACGTAGGGACATAAATGACATTGGGATACATTACAATTTAATTCATTTCTCAAAAAATAGGGCATAAAGATAGGCTTATCTTTAAGATTTGAGATAGTCCCATAAGAAATAACGCAGGGTGCACATATTTCATAATAGGAGTATTGCCTGCCCACATTGTAGGCATTTCTATCAGGTTTAATGATTATAGGCTTGATTTTCAAGTTCTCTAATAGATTTTTTATAAAGTCTATCTTAATACTGTTACCTATTATATCAGGAACATATACAGCCTCTTTATAATTGTCTTTTTCTAACTTTAATAAACTATCTCTAAAAGAAATAAAACCATTAATTCCCCTTTTTTTGGGTTTTTTGTCTTCATAATCTCTACCACATTTCATTCCCCATGCGACAACATCATTTTCTGTCTTAATTAATGAAAGGGAACAATTATTTTTACATAAATCACAAATTTCCTTATCAATATCTGTATTTTTATTACAAAAACTTAAACCTATGAAATTAGATGATTTTACTTTGTTTTCCCACAAATATATAGCACATCCCATCGCCCCAGTGATATGACAATAGGGAGAAACAATAATCTTCTTACCCAATCTCTGTTCAAATGATGCAATTAGTGCCCTATTCCTGGCAGTTGCACCCTGAAAATAAATCTTATCTCCTATAGTTATATTACCAACAACCTTATTTAAATAGTTATCCCTTACAGAATGTAAAACTGCTGAAGCAATCTCGTTTTTTGGAACTCCTTTTGCAATGAGCAAATCGATATCCTTTTCCATAAAAACTGTACATCTATCTGATATAGGTGGAGAAGGGCTTCCTTCAGCAAGTTCAGCAAATTTATCTATTGGTATCCCTAACTTTTCTGCCTGCTCCTCAATAAATGAACCTGTTCCTGCTGCACACACGTAATTCATGACAGAATAATAAACAATCCCATTTTTCAACTGGGTAAATTTAGAATCCTGCCCACCGATCTCAAAAATTGTATCAACTTCAGGGTCAATAAAGGTTGCTGCTTTTGCGTGTGCTGAAATTTCATTTATAATAAAATCTGCACCAATAACCTTGCCGATTAAATTTCTTCCCGATCCTGTTGTAGCAGTTCCTAAAAAAACAAATTTTAGTTTATTTATTTTTTCCATTTCTGATAAAGCTTCAAATATCCTTTTAACAGCACCAATTGGATCTGAGGATGTTTTCCGATAGATAGCAACAATAGGTTTTGCTTTTTCATCTATCAAGCAAACCTTTGTACTTGTGGAACCTATATCAATCCCCATATAAACTTTTAAATCTGTATGCTGAGGCAGGGTATTATAAAAAATTATTTCATTACCAATCTCATCATATGTTGTTTCAAACTTGCTAAAATCAGGATAATTCTCACTTTTAACTTCTAAAGGCGGATTTTTTAAAATAAACTTTTCTTCACCTAATAGAGCATTCATTCTGACCGATTTATCTTTCTTAATTGACCCATCCTTTACTAAGGATAGTAATCCAAAAGCAAGAGCCCATTCTGGCTCTTCACAAATAGTTTCTAAATCATTGAACTCATCTCTAAAGGCTTTTAGAAATGTTTTATTTTTAAATACACCACCAGTAAGCAAAATTTTCCCCTCGGGTCTTTTTCCTTTAAAAAGCGCTTGTATTACGTTTTGAGCCATGCTATAGCATAGTCCTGCCGATATTTCTTCTTTGGTATATCCTTCCTGTTGTAAATGAATAAGGTCTGTTTTTGCGAAAACAGAACATCTTGTTGAAATTGCAGGTTTTATTTTAGCTTTAAGGGCCTTTTCTCCCATCTCCTCTATCGAATATCCCAATCTCTTTGCTTGTAAATCCAGAAATGAACCAGTGCCTGAGGCACAAGTAGTGTTTACCTCATGCCCTAAGTAATTGCCCTCTTCGTCCAGATTAATTATAAAATATGAACTCCCTCCCACATATACCACATGTTTTACATTACCAAAAATTCTTGCATATCTTGACAATACAAAAAAGGGATGAAAACCACCATAGTTTAGAGAATTTACACCTGTCAAATATATATCATTTATATTCAAGCCAAAACTATTTAGGATAGATAGAAAGTCCCCTTTATGGGGCTTATATTGAATTTTCTTGATTTCATTATTCTCTAATTTTGCAATAGCAATGTAAACTGAACCTATATCAACAGCATAAAGCTCTTTCATACAAATAAATATTATTTTATAAAATAAAAATAAGTTTTAAATCAATTTTTTTATTGTTTCTATTAATTTCAAAGCAGTAAAGGGTTTTTCAAGTAAAAAATAATCTTTTACAAACTCCTTTTTATCAATTAGAACTTCTTCCGAATAACCAGACATCATTAAAAATTTAATATATGGCTTTATTAATTTTATTTTTTCTATTAGCTCTAAACCGGACATCTTAGGCATAATTATATCTGATATTATCAATGATACGTCTTGGTTTTTCTCAAACATTTCCAAACCTATAACACCATTCTCTGCTGTTATAACTTGATATCCAGCCTGCTTAAGGGTATTAGCAATAAATTCTCTAATCATATCATCATCTTCTACCACAAGTATATTTCCTGATTCCTTCTTTGTTATAATAACATCTAACTTTTGTTTATCAAGCTCTCTCTCAATGCTTCTTGGAAAATAAATTTTAAATGTTGTACCGATACCCAACTCACTATATACCCATATGTATCCATTATTTTGTTTTACAATACCATAAATTGTTGCAAGTCCTAAACCTGTACCTTTCCCCTTCTCTTTTGTTGTAAAAAATGGTTCAAAAAGATGGGATTTTACCTCATCATTCATACCTATTCCAGTATCTTCTACTGCAAGCATTACATATTCACCTTCTAAAACGTTTGGATGCCCTTTTATATAATCTTCGTCAAGCATTTTATTTCTGGTTTTAATTATTATTTTTCCTCCCTTTGGCATTGCATCCCTTGCATTAACAATAAGATTCATTAATATCTGATCAATTTGTGCAGGATCAATCTTTACATTCCACAAATCTTCCTGGAGGTCTATTAGTACCTCTATATCTTCTCCGACGGTCTTGCGAATAACCTTTTCCATGTCTTTTATGTTTTCATTTATATTATGAACCACAGGTTTGGCAAACTGTTTTCTACTAAAAGCAAGAAGTTGTTTTGTAATGTTTCCTGCCTTTTCTGAAGAACTAATAATTTTTTCTAAATTTTTCTTAACCTCTTCTCTATTATCTAAGTTTAATATGGATAAATAGGCGAAACCACTTATAGCGGTAAGAAAGTTATTAAAATCATGGGCTATACCACCAGCGAGCCTTCCTACACTTTCGAGCTTTTGAGCCTGATAATATTTATTTTCTAATTCCTTAATATAGGTTTCATCTCTAATAATTGTTAAATAAAGCTCTTCAAATTTAAAATTTCCAATATATGCACCTTGAATATCGAATATCTTTCTATTTAAACTATCTTCAATTAAGCTAAGACCTGTGGTTTCGAAAAATTTTTTATTTTCAAAAAGTTGTTTATATAAATCTTTTACCTTTACAAGATCTTCATAACCTATTCCCATTAAACTAAAGAGTTCAAAAATATTATTAATATTCTTGAACTTGCTACCAAAAACTTCAAAAAATCTTTTATTAAGAAAGGTAATATTGCCATCATCTTTATGAATTATAACAACATTTGGTGAATTATTAAGTATTTCACCAAACATTCTCTCATTTTCTAAAGTTACCCTATATATTTGTCTATCTTTGTAATATTTGATTCCCACTATGGCAATAATAAAGATTAAACCTAAAAAGGAAAAATTTATAAAAATCATCTTTTCAATATCCGGATAATTACGTATTTCCGGCCAAAATTTTAGAAGATTATCAATATATTTTTCCTTTTTAAGTTTTATCAATGTTGAATTAATTCTTTCGAAAAGGTCTTTTTTATTTTTATTTATCGCAAAAGCAATTTTATCCTTAGTAATAAGTTTTGGGTTATCAAACATTCCCTTAACAAAAAAGATCTTTCCTCTATAGTGTTTTACCATTAAAAAGTGGGTATTTATATAGTCATTTAGCACAAAATTGACACGTTTGTTTATTAAAGCTTCAATAGATTCTTCTGTTGATTCAAAACTTATCACTTCGCAGTTTTGATATTTTGAACATAATCTTTGAGCTAATTTCTCACCCGTAGCATTCTTTTTAACCCCTATCTTTTTATTTGATAAATCAGATATGTCACCTTCAAAATTTATGGCACTTACAAATATTAGACCTGTCTTTAAATAAGATTCTGTAAAGTCAACTATCTTTTTTCTTTCATCTGTTACATAAATTGCTCCTACTCCGACATCTGCTTCTCCATTAGAAACCATCTCAAGAACTTTAGGAAAGGGAACTATTTCGAGTGAATATCTATACCCATTTAACTCACATACCTTATCAAGCAGGTCTATATCAAAGCCAACAATTTTACCATCTTTATAATACACAAAGGGCTCATAAATAGAAGCAACTACTTTGATATTCTCAAGACCAAAACTGCTTTTAGATAAAAAAAACAAAAAAAAGAACATGCAGAATAAGAGCTTTTTCATATATCACTGAGAAGATTTTATACCCATTAGATGAATTGTCAACTAATGTGAAAAATCAATACAATACTTTAAAGGATGCAAACTCATTTAAAAATTGTTCTTCAAAGACCTCAACCTTGCTCACGATCGCATTCGGTGGTCCAATATGACACCAATTTATTATTTTTTCTAATGCATCTTCATCTCCTTCAATAACAGCTTCTACTCGTCCATCGGGAAGATTTTTTACCCAGCCTTTTACACCCAATTTAATCGCCTCACTTAACATCGACTGCCTATACCAAACCCCCTGTACCTTACCATAAATAAAAAGGTGATACCTCTTCATCTTATCTATCTCTTCTTTACTCTTTTCCTTGCTTCTTGAGCTTCTTGGGTATTTGGGAATCTTGATATAAGCTCTTTTAAAGCGCCCTCAGCCTCTTTTTGCATACCAAGATTTTCTAAAGAAAGTGCAACTTTATAAAGGGCCGAAGGCACTTTATCCGCCTGTGGAAAATCAATAACTATTCTATGAAAATACGTAAGCGCTTCATTAAACTTTTTTTGAGCATAATAGGACTCCCCTATCCAATACAAAGCATTATCTGTTAATGCATCTTGAGGATAAATTACAACAAACTGTTCAAAGGAATTTATAGCATTTTCATAATCCCCCTTATTATAAAAATCAAGGGCTTCATCATAAAGTTGTTGTTTTGGCTTTGCCTCAACCTTTGCTTGAAGCTTTAGAGTTTCTTCCTGCTTCTTCTCTAATTCCTTTATTTTTTCTTTTAAATATGAAATATCTGATGTTAAATTTTTGAAAACTGCTAAATCTTTTTTTAAGTCTTCCAAGTCCTTAGAAATACCTATAATCTGTCCATTCATCCTTTGTATAAACTCACTTTGCATCTTGAAGAAGCTTTCTGCATTTTTAAAGCTTTCCTTTGTTTCAAGCTTATAGTTTTCAAATTCACCCTTAAGTTTAGTCAAAGAAAAATCAATTTCATCAATCCTTACATTTGTATCCGCAAAACTCTTCCTTAGGTTATCATGAAGCTCATCTAACCTTGCTGTAGTTGACTTTAATTGTCCTGCTTCAGTTGTCAAAAAAGTGGATGTATTTCTAAAATCTTTGTCCAACTGAAAAGTCTGTCTCTGTAAGACTAAAAACTCTTCTTTCGTGACAAAATAACCACAACCATTAAATAATAATAGGAAAAAATAGAGTATTAATATTCTTTTCATTTTATTCTCTTAAACTCACATCTTCTATTCTTTGCCCATGCAGACTCATTTTGTTCATTTATTAAAGGTCTATCTTCACCATAACTAATTGTTTCTATTCTTTTCTCATCTATACCTAAATCAACAAGATACTTCTTTGCTGATTCAGCCCTTCTCATTCCCAATTGCAAATTATACTCCCTTGTTCCTCTCTCATCACAATGCCCTTCTATGAGAATTCTTATATCTGGATTTGCTTTTAAATATTCAGCAATCTCTTTCAAAACTGAAACATACTCCTTCTTTATGTCATATTTATCAAAATCAAAATGAATCATTTTAGATAATACTCCATCTTCTTTCGCTGTTTCTAATGTAGGAGTTTGAGCCTGAGCAATCATGGTTGGCGTAACTTCTTCTACCTTAGCTTTTTTAGGTTCTTCTTTTTGTTGTATCTGAGCTTCTTGGAGCTTCATTTCAGGAGCCTTTTGCTCTTTTGGGACTACCTGTTCCTGTTGCACCGGTTTAATGTCAGCCTGAGGTGGCTGTGAAACTACCTTTTGTTTTGCACAAGCTGAAAATAAAACTAAAACACACAAAATTAACAAAACTTTTCTCATATCTTACCTCCCTATTCAATATTTAAATAACTTATTATAGCTGGTAAAGTAAATAATTTTACATACCTCAATGTGGCAATATCAATCAAATATACACTCGAACTATTGACATCCTTTGAAAGAGCAAAAATAAACCTTTCATTTTTTGACCAATGGGGATCATCGAAACCTTTTTCAATTGGGGTTAGCAAAGCAAAATCAGATCCGTCAATAGAGGATGCAAATATTTTATTAATCCCAGAAACCATCGCCACATAAACAAAGTGAGTCCCAGTAGGGGCAAAGGATGGTGAAGTTGAATAATTATGTTTATAAGTCAATCTTTTTACTTTTTTATTTTCAATGTCATATAAAAAGATTTGGGGACTGCCATATTCATCAGAGACAAAGGAGATGTTATTTTTAATAAATGTCTTAACAGGGGTAGCTAAACGTGCCTTACTGGAATATATAGGTTCCAATCTTTTATCATTGATTGAGTAGACGAATATCTTTGAAATTTTTCCATCATAACTGGTAAAAAAAATTTTCGTCCCCTCTTCTGAAAAGCTACCCGCCACATTAAGACCCTTTGAAGAATATATTGGAATATCGTCTAAATTCTTTAAATCAATTAACCTAAGAGATGTACCTCCTGTTTTAAAGTATCTTGTATAAACTACATAATTTCTCTGAGGAGAGATCTTAGGCGCTATTGAATCAGTAAGATTATCAGTTAACTTTCTTATTTTTTTCCCTGAAATATCTGATAGGAAAATTTGTCTCACCCCATTCCAGTTCATTGAAAATACTAAATTGCTTGAAAATATACCACTTGAGTGTGTCATTTTCTCAAATATCATATCTGCTAATCTAATTGCAGTATTAATATTATCTTCTGCTTTTTTTATTTCATAGGTTATCATTTCCTGAGTTTTTAAAAAAAGCAAATTAACGTTAATATTATCTCCCCTCTTTTCAAATGATAATGAGTTATCCGCCGAATCAATATCATCAACAAGCACTATATTAGGCATAAGTTGTATATAATGGGTCAAAGTATTGGCAAATTCAATATTTTTAGTCTTTTGATTAGAGATATGTAGCTTGAAAGGTCTTAAATTAGGGTTTGATATCTCTATTGTTAATGAATAAGCAAAGGATACTGATAAAATAAAAGATATAAAAAAGAAAGTTACCTTTTTCACGTAAAAAATAATACATTATTTTATTTGTTTTTTCAAGAGTATAAGATATTGAAAATACTTAATAACTAAAAGAGTCGGGATTGTTATAGTCTAAAGATGATAGTAATTTTAGCATTTTCGAAAGGCGTGGGGAATAAATTTTTAGGAGGTGGTAAAAAAGGAAAGCTTTTCCTAATAGCTTCTTTTATCGAAGCATCATAAAGACTGTTGCCTGAACTATTTTTTAGCCTGTAATTTTTTAATGAACCATTAATATCAATTTCTATTTCTACCTCAACAGGTTTATTCCCATATTTTATAGCAAGGTCTTCTGGTACACTCCAATGATTTCTTATAACTGTTTGCATCTTTCTTGAATATAGAAATACTTCCTTTTCGTCCTCATTTCCTATATTGCTTCCAATTTTTTCAGCTTTTTTATCCTCCTCGATACTTTTACTTTTTGAAACTTCTATAGGTTTAATATCTTCCTTTTTTTTAGGGGTTGTTAAATTTGCCACTTTTTCGCGCCAAGAGGTATCTATCTTTTCCTGTGTCCTGTATTTCCATCCAAAATCACTCTCATTATCTGTTTCCTTAGCTATTACAGGTGCGTCTGGAATAGCCTTTTTTCTATCATTAATCTTTTCAGTTTTGGAATCTTCAATTTGTTTCTTAACCTCACTAACTTCTGGGATTGGTAAATATTGAGCCCTTCCAACTAAAATAACCTCTTCTCTCATTACCTGTGGCTTTTTGCCTAAAAGATTCATAAAAACAATTACTACAATAGACAAAAAAACATAAAAGAATAAGCTGATAAAAAAGGACTTCCAAAAAAGCCTTCTTTGCTTTCTTCTTAAAAGGGTTTCAAAAAAGATAAACTTACTGCTATCCTGATAGCTAATCAATATATTTATTATAATTTTTTCTCACTAAATTTTGCAAGTTCACATAGTTTTTTTACAACTTTTTCAAAATCCTCTACTCTTAATGATTGAGGTCCATCGCATAATGCCTTTTCTGGTTCTGGATGCACTTCGATGATTAGACCATCCGTTCCACAAGCCATTGCCGCATAACAAAGAGGTGGAACTAAATTTCTTGCTCCAGTAGCATGTGAAGGATCAATAATTATTGGCAAATGTGACAACTCTTTTATTACAGGTACTGCAGAAATATCAAGTGTGTTTCTTGTTGCTGTTTCAAAGGTTCTAATACCTCTTTCACACAACACAAGGTCTTTGCATCCCTCTGATAAAATATATTCTGCTGACATAAGGAATTCTTGAATTGTAGTTGCCATACCTCTTTTAAGAAGGACTGGTTTGCCAAATTTTCCAGCCTTTTTCAAAAGAGCAAAATTCTGAACATTTCTGGCACCAATCTGAAGCATATCAGCATATTCGCCCACTAATGCCACGTCTTCGGGATTAATCACTTCTGTGACAAAGGGCAGTCCCGACTCTTTCCTTGCCTTGGCGAGTAATTTTAATCCCTCCTTTTCTAATCCCTGGAAGGCGTAGGGCGAGGTTCTTGGTTTAAAAGCCCCGCCCCTTAACATATGGGCACCAGCCTCTTTAACCTTTATAGCGGTATTAACTATTTGTTTTTCTGATTCTACAGAACAAGGACCTGCAATTATTCCAAAATACTCTCCTCCAAATTTTGCCCCCTTTACATCAACAATTGTTGGATCCTTTTTAAACTCTCTACTTGCAAGCTTATAGGGCTTTAGTATTGGCACAACCTTTTCCACACAAGAAAGCGCCTCTAAAGCTTGAAGCTTATATTTACCCCTTTCATCACCCACTGCTCCCACAACAGTTCTTTCAACCCCCACTATTGTGTGTGGTTTAAATCCTAATTCTTTTACCTTCTTTTCAACCGTCTTTACATCCTCTTTGCTACAGCCTGGTTTTAAAACAATAATCATAAGACCTCCTTTTTGAGTAATTAAAAATAAAAAAGCCACAGAAGCTTAAGCGCCACTGTGGCTTTTTTATTTTTTATATCTATAAATTTATAAAATTATGCAAAAACCATCAGCGGCACTCCCTGAGCAGAGCTTAAATTGCTAAATCGAATAAATCGAAAGGATTTATAAGTGCCTTGCTGATGCATATTTAAATTATACATAAATAAAACCAATGGTCAAATTAAAAATTGAAAAAAAAATTTAATTGCATTATTTTTTAATTATGCAAAAAAGTGAGGCAAAAAAACGTATTGAAGAATTAAGAAAACTAATTGCCTATCATGATTACCTTTACTATGTAAAAGATGCCCCTGAGATTTCAGATGCCGAGTACGATCAGCTTTTCAAAGAGTTAAAGGATTTAGAGGAAGCATATCCCGAATTCATCACCCCCGATTCTCCAACTCAAAGGGTCAGCGGTATACCTCTAACTGAATTTAGAACTCTTCCTCACTCAGTGCCCATGCTCAGTCTCGACAATGCTTTTGAAGAGGCTGAGGTTTATGCTTTCGAAGAAAAAATAAAAAGAATGCTTAAAAGCGATATAACTGGTGGCTATGTGGTTGAGCCAAAGATTGATGGTATAGCAATAGAATTAGTATATGAAAATGGTAGATTTATAGCGGGTATAACAAGGGGAGATGGGATTATTGGAGAGGATGTAACCCAAAATGTTAAAACAATCAAATCAGTACCAATAATGTTGTTAGTAGATAATCCACCTAAAAAAATAGAAGTAAGGGGTGAAGTGTTTCTATCAAAAGAGGCATTTAAAAAAATTAATGAACAACAAGATGAATTGGGCAAGCCACCTTTTGCTAATCCAAGAAATGCTGCTGCAGGAAGCTTAAGACAGCTTGATCCAAAAATAACAGCCAGTAGACCTCTTGACATCTTTTGTTATGCCGTTGCCAATCCCAAGGAACTTAATGTAACATCCCAATGGGAACTGCTTCAATATTTGAAGAAATTGGGCTTTAAGGTTAACCCATTAATAAAACTCGTGGATTCTTTGAAAGAAGTTATAGAATACCATAAGGAAATGAGTGAAAACCGAGAGAGTTTACCCTATGAGATTGATGGCATTGTGATTAAAGTAAATGATTTTAAAATCCAGGAAGCATTAGGAGAGACCGCAAGAAGCCCAAGATGGGCATTGGCTTATAAATTTGAACCAAGACAGGCTATAACAAAAGTAATTGATATTGTTGTTAATGTTGGCAGAACTGGAACTCTAACTCCTACTGCAGTCTTTGAGCCCGTTAATATTTCTGGGGTAACAGTTTCAAGGGCAACACTGCATAATCAGGATGAAATTGATAGACTTGATGTCAGGATTGGAGATTATGTAGTTGTTGAAAGAGCTGGCGATGTAATCCCTGCAGTTGTGAAAGTTTTAAAAGAAAAACGAGAAACAGAGCTAAAACCCTTTAAAATTCCAGACAAATGCCCTGTTTGCGGTTCAAAAGCTGTTAAATATGAAGGAGAAGTGGCAATCAGGTGTACTGGTATTGACTGCCCTGCTCAATTAAAAGAGCGTTTAATACACTTTTGTAGTAAAAATGCTATGGATATAGAAGGCTTTGGTGAAAAGATCTGTGAACAGCTAATTGATAAGAAGATCGTAAAAAGCATAGAAGATATTTTCACAATCACCAAATCTGATTTAATGAAATTAGAAAGAATGGGACCAAAATTAGCAGATAACCTAATTAATGCAAGAGAGATGGCAAAAAAAAGAGAGCTTTATAGGTTTATTTATGGGCTCGGTATTCGTTATGTAGGAGAAGTAACCGCAAAAAAATTGGTAAATCATTTAGGCACTTTAGAAAAGATAAAAGATGCCAGTTATGAAGAGTTAATTTCCATCCCTGAAATTGGACCAGTAGTTGCAAAGAGCATCAAAGTCTTTTTTAATGAACCAAGAAACCTAAAGACTATCGAAAATATTCTGAAAGCAGGGCTTAAATTTTCTGAAAAAAAGACCCGTGAAGGTTTTTTTACAGGCAAAAAAGTCCTTTTTACTGGGACACTAAAAGCAATGACAAGAAATGAAGCAAAAAAAATTATTGAAGATCAAGGTGGCATAGTAAAATCGACAGTAACCAAAGATCTTGATTACTTAATTGTGGGAGATGAACCTGGTTCAAAATTAGAGGAAGCGAAAAAACTTTCTATAACAATTTTAAATGAAGAAGAATTTCTAAATAAAATAAATCAAAAAAAAGAACTAAAGGGTCCCCTTTTATGATAAATAACATTTTATTAAGCACCCTCATTTCAGTTTTTTTAATCACAGCAGGAGAAAAAATATTAATAACAAACTATGAAGAGGGTTTTAAAAGTTGGAAAATTAGAGAATTTAAAGGACATGCTAACTATAATATTAAGCTCTCTCCAAAAAAAATGATTACATTAATCAGCGATAATAACTCCTTTGGCCTTGCTAAAGAAATAAAATTAGACTTACAAAAAACCCCTTATCTTTATTTCGAATGGTTGGTTGAAAAGATTCCTAATAATGGTGACCTTAGACATAAAGAATTAGATGACCAAGCAGCACAACTATATGTTATCTTACCCTCTTTTCCTGAGGCAATAAATTATAAAGCGATAGGATATGTTTGGGATTCAAATGCACCTCCCGGTGTCTACCAAAGCAAAAAGTTCAAAAATATTAGATATGTTGTACTTAGAACTGGTGATCATGAAATAAATAAGTGGGTTCATGAAAAGGTTAATGTTTATGAGGATTTTAAAAGAATTTGGAATATTAACTTTTCATCCCCACAGAAAATAATAATATCAATAAATATTGATAGTGATGACACTAAATCTTCTGCAAAGTCATCTTTTGGAAGTATTTACTTTACAAGTGAGTAATATTTTAAATAGATTTTACCTTCTATGGGCAACAGGTTTTTTTACAGGGTTTATCCCAAAAGCCCCAGGTACAATTGGTTCCTTAGTTGGTATTTTATTATTTTTATTGATAAACTTCTTGGAAATTAAGATTCAAATTCTAATATTTCTTTTATATTTCCTAATTTCTCTTAAATCTGTTGCCTATACAATACGTTATTTTAATAAAAACGATCCTTCAGAGGTTAATTGTGATGAAATAATCGGTATCTGGATTGCCCTTCTTTTCTTTCAGCCCAAAACACTAATTATAATTTTAGCTTTCATATTTTTTAGGACCTTTGACATTCTAAAACCTTTTCCAGTGAGGAATTTCGAAAATTTTCACGGTCCCTTTGGAGTAATTGCAGATGATATAGTTGCTGGTTTATTAACAAAGGGGGTTGTATGGTTGATTATGAAAATCTTTTATTAAAAAGTGAAAAATTAGGCAAGATTTTGCGTGAAAGGAACAAAAAAATAGCCTTCGCTGAATCTTGTACCGGGGGCCTTCTTTCCTCAATAATAACTGAGATACCAGGAAGCTCTGATTATTTTGAAAGAGCCTATATAACATATTCAAATCAAGCAAAAATTGAAATGCTGGGGGTTAATAAAGACGTTATTGAAAAATTTGGAGCAGTAAGTTATGAATGTGCAAAAGAGATGGTTGAAAAATTAAAAAAATTATCACTCTGTGATATCTGTGTATCCATCACTGGTATTGCTGGTCCAACAGGTGGAACGATGGAAAAACCTGTAGGCTTAGTCTACACTGGATTCTTTATTGATAATGAACTTTTTATTGAAAAAAATTTTTTTAATGGATTAAGACAGGAAGTAAGATACTCAACTATTGATTTTGTGTTAAATTTTTTACTTAAAAAACTTAGTTCCATAGGCTAATTTATGGAAAGATTACGATTATTTTTAGCTATCGACATCTACGAATCCCAAATTGAAAAAATTAAGATTGTACAAAAAAAATTAGAAGAGCTTTTTCCAGAAATAAAATGGACCAAACCAGAAACATGGCATCTTACGATTAAATTCTTTGGCGAGACAAACAAAGATAAACTAAATAATATTATAGAGATATGCAAAACTGTATTTCGTAAATATAGCAATTTCGATATAACATTAAAAGACATATCCGCATTCCCAAATTTGAGAATGCCAAGGGTAATATTTATTGACACTCAGATACCAGAAATATTGCATCAAATTCATGAAGAGTTAGAGAAAAAATTTGAAGATTTAGGGTTTAAAAGGGAAGATAGAAAATTTCATCCCCATTTAACATTAGCGCGCATTAAAGACGTAAAAGTTTTTCTTAAGCATAATCAACAAAAAATTGAAAACATAAAGGAAATAGGAAAAGAAATATACTATAACCTAAAAGTTAATGAAATAGTTTTATATCAAAGCATATTGAGTAAAGAAGGACCTAAATATTTAAAACTTGCTAAATTTAAACTTTCAGATTGAATGGCATTTTTTACAACGGGCATCTTCAGTTCTGATATTTTTTAGTTCTTCAAGTGTCTTCCTTTTCTCAAGTTTGTGGCAGGTAAAGCAGTTTTTATTATCAAGGGCTTTATGCATATCCACCATTTTTTGGTTCTTGCTATGACACACATTACAGGCAACACCATAGGAATATAAAACGAAGAAAATAAAAAAACCTGCAAAAAGTACCTTCATATTTTGATGATATCAAGTTTCTAAGAAACAAGAATTGACTTAAATCAATTCCTAAAATTATTTTTCAAACTCTTCTTTAGCCTTTTTTAATGCTTCAATAACCTGATTTATAAGATCTGGAGCTATTGTTATTCCCTTTTTGGTTGGTTTCCACTCCATATCATCGTCCATAAAATAAACTCTTAAATCGACATATTTTTTCTTTTTAAACTCTGATATAGTTATCATAATCTTTTCCATTGGATTTTTTTCAATCTCAGCAAGAATCATAAAAACTCCTTTTTTAAAAGCCCTGTGGTTTATTTTTTGTTTTTATATCTTGTTCTTTTGGTCTATTATCTTTCACCATTTTATCAAGTTCTTTATTTACAATCATTAAAGTACCAATAATCGCGGACCTGTCATAAATAAGACTTATCTTTACCTTTTCACCATCCCAAAAATACTCGTCATAATAAAGCCTTGGTTTTTCTCCCCTGCCAAAGTTTTCAAAACATGCCCTCTTTAACTCCTCAAAATCGGTAAAAAACATAGTTTGAGCGATGACAGCATAAAATTTATTTTCGAAAAAACCATAATAAAGAGCATCTAAATTCGCATTTCCAATGGTCATATTATCCTTTTTTTTCTTATAAAGTTTAATTCCGGTTTTTGGATCGACTTTTACAAACTCCATGTCCTTTAGCTGACTTATATCAGTGCCCCAAACTATCCCTCGAAAGCCATCGGGTTCATTCTCAAAACTATATGCCTGTAAAGCATAAAGAAACAAACATAGAGTTATAAGAAATAAGACTTTTTTCATAAGTAAAGGATATTTGAAATGGTAATAATTGTCAAGAAAACATGAATAAAAATGGCGGCACAGGGATTCGAACCCCGGACACTGCGGATATGAGCCGCATGCTCTGACCACCTGAGCTATGCCGCCATGAGATATTTATCATAAAAAGTTTTAATACCATAAGTCAATAATTTTCTTAAAAATAAAAAGCTATTTGTTGCATTTATCTCATATAAACTTTATACTAAAATTCATGGATATCATAAAAAACTTAATTTATCGCGGCAGTTCAAACTATGTAGCCTCACAAGAATTAATTGACGCAGTTAACATAGCAATTCAGTTAGAAAAACCACTTATAATAAGAGGGGAACCGGGAACAGGAAAAACAATGCTTGCAAAAAGCATAGCAGAATCCCTTGAATTGCCCTTTTTTGTTTGGCATATAAAATCTACAACCAAGGCAAAAGATGGCCTTTATTTTTATGATACAGTTCAAAGGTTAAACGATGCCCGCTTTCATGATAAAGATATTTCAGATATAAAACAATATATCAAATATGGAAAATTAGCTGAGGCATTTCTTGCCGATAAGAAAGCGGTTTTACTAATTGATGAAATAGATAAAGCTGACATCGAATTCCCAAATGACTTATTAAATGAGCTTGATGAGATGAGCTTTTATATACCCGAAACTAAAGAGACAATAATCGCTAAAAATAGACCAATAGTAATTATAACTAGCAATTCTGAAAAGGATTTGCCAGACGCATTTTTAAGACGCTGTGTATTTCACTATATTGCATTTCCTGATTATGATCTTATGAAAAAGATAGTAAATGTTCACTTTCCAAATATACACAAAGAACTTTTAGAAAAAGCTCTTAATATCTTTTATGAAATTAGAAATCTTAAAGATTTAAGAAAAAAACCCTCTACGAGTGAATTAATCGATTGGATTAAAATTCTCATCTTATCTGCCTATGATATAGATAAGATTACTTTAAAAAATATTCCATTTGTCGGCGCTCTTATAAAGAAAGAGCAAGATTTAGAGCAGTTTAATAAATTAATACGTTTTAGATAAAAATGAGTCTTTTAGCATTTTTCTACATTTTAAGAAAAAATGACATTCCCGTTACTACAAAAGAGTGGTTTGATTTTTACAATCTTTTGAAATCTCACCAAATAAATAATCTTGACGAGTTTTATTACAAAGGTAGATCCGTTTTGGTTAAATCGGAAAAACTTTATGATGCCTATGATAAATCTTACATTGAATTTACAACCTCTAATATAGATATTACAGAACGCCTAACAGAAATTTTAGATTTTTTTGATAATGACACATTTCCAAATCTTAATGAATTCCTCACTGACGAAACCTTAGAAGAAATAATAAAACGTTTTAACGAAAGATTTGAAAATCAGAAGGAAAAGCATACGGGCGGTGGCAGACATATTGGACAAAAGGGATACTCCCCTTTTGGAAATAGCGGAGCCAAAAGAGATGGGATAAGATTAGGTGGAAGTAGTACTCATAACAATGCTTTCTACGTAGCTACTGAGAGGAAATTTAAAAATTTAAGAGAAGATGTAAATATAGATGAGAGAAATATCGCCCTTGCTTTAAAAAAATTAAGACATTTTCAACACATTGGCATCGAAGAAGAAGTATCATTAGATGAAACTATTGACGCTACTGCAAAAAATTTTGGAGATATTGAAATAATATTTAAAAGAAACCGAATTAATAATATTAAGCTTCTATTGTTTATAGATAATGGTGGCTCAATGGAGCCCTATCGTGAAAGGGTTGAAAAACTTTTTTCGATTGCTAAAAATCTTAGGTACTTTAAAGATTTTAAACATTTCTATTTTCACAATTGTATATATGACAATCTTTACACAGATACAGAATTATGGAAATCTATCCCCACATACAAAGTTCTACAAGAATTTGATGGGGATTGGAAAGTTATTATCATTGGAGATGCTTTAATGTCACCCTATGAATTATATAATTCCTTTCAATTTATTTACAGATTGGAAAGGACTGGAACAACTGGTATTGAATGGCTTAATACATTAAACAAACACTTTAGAAAAGCAATCTGGCTAAATCCAATTTCCCAAGTCCAATGGCAACATCAAACAGTCAAAGCAATAAAAAATATCTTCCCAATGTTTCCACTAACTGTGGAAGGATTAGAAGAGGGGATAAAAGTTCTCTTAAAGAATTGATAAAAGGGGACTTTTAATGTCCCCCAATAACACGCTAACTTAGCAGAACACTAAATTATTTCTTTTTAGCAGTTGACTTTGAAGCTGTTGTTTTCTTAGTAGTCTTGCAGCAGGAGGATTTTGCGGTTGCTTTCTTTTCGCTTGCTTTCTCTGCCGATTTTGCTGTTGTTTTTGTTGCTGTTTTTTTGGTTGTAGCCATTTTTTAGCCCTCCTTTTTTTTTGAGCCCAAAATATTGTGGCTCTTTTAAGCAAATATCACAATATATAGTATTTGTCAATAAAAATATGAAAAAAAATTGCATAAGGAAATTTTAATGCTAAAATTTATTCAGGAGGTTATAAAATGGATATGAAAAAGGTCAGAGAAATTGCAAAAGAAAGGGGTGTAAAGATACCCTTCGGCGCAAAAAAAGTCGACGCAATTAGAATGATTCAGAGGGCTGAGGGTAATTTTGACTGTTTTGGAAGAGCTCATGATGGTTATTGTGATCAAGAAGGTTGTCTGTGGAGAGATGATTGTCTAACAGTAACTCAGCCTTTATAAAGGAAGTAAAAAATATTATAATTTTTTTGTGAATGTTAAAACTGAGATAGGTCCTATAAGACCACCGAGTGAATCTCATAGCCTTCTTCTTCGATTTAGCAGAAACTGTCCGTGGAATAAGTGTCTTTTTTGTCCAGTATATAAAAAGGAAAAATTTTCTCTTAGACCTTTTAATGAATTGAAAAAAGAAATACTCTTTCTTTCTTCGTTAAATAAAAAAATAAAAAATCTTTTACATTCACAAAGCATATCTGAACTTAGCTTGAATTTAAGTAAGTATTTTAAATACGAGGAAATTTCAGATGCAAGAAGATTATTACACTGGCTCTATCATGGCGAATATACTGTTTTTATTCAAGATGCTGATCCTCTCTTTAGAAAAAAAGAAGAGATTATCGAGTTGATTAGCTTATTAAAATCAGAATTTCCAGAAATAAAAAGAATTACAAGTTATGCACGGGCACGCACAATTAAAAGATTTAGTATCTCAGATTTAGAACAATTAAGGCAATCTGGATTAAATAGAATACATATGGGGCTTGAATCTGGCAGTAAAGAGGTACTAAATTTCGTATGCAAAGGGTTGGAACCATCTGATATAATTGAAGCCTGTGAAAAATTAAGTGTTGCTCACATAGAAACCTCTCTATACGTAATGCCAGGACTTGGTGGAAAAGAATTTAGTAAATTACATGTTAGCGAAACAATTAAAGTAATTAATCAGTCAAAACCCAATTTTTTAAGAATAAGAACACTGGGACTAAATCCTAGTATGCCACTATATCAGTTATATAAAGAAGGTAAATTCTTGGCACCATCAGAAAAAGAGATTGTATTAGAAGTAAAGGATATAATTGAAGGGATAACAGTAGCAGTAAAATTCTATTCAGATCATAATCTAAACTTGCTCATGGAAATAAATGGATCACTGCCAGAAGACAGAGTAAAGATGTTAAATAAAATTGAAAAATTTCTAAATTTAGATAAAGAAAAAATGGATCTCTTTATTCTTGCGAGAAGACTAAACAAAGTCTTCGATTTAAGTGAATTTTTAGCATTTGAAAAGGATGAATATTTACAAGAAGTTTACGAAAAGATAAAGTTTATTCCAGATGAAGAAAAAGAAAGCCTTTTTTTAGAGCTTAGATCACAAAATCTATAGCCTCTCTTGACAATACAACATCCAGTGGTATATTTGAATTACCCATAATGGGATAAATACATAAAAAGAAGGAGGTCGTTATGCCAGTTGCAAGAGTTACAGAAATTATAGCAGGTTCAAAAAAAAGCTTTGACGACGCAGTAAAAGTAGGTTTTGAGAGAGCAACAAAAACCTTAAGAGGTATTACTGGTTTTAAAGTTAAAGAGATGAAAGCAAGTGTCGAAAAGAACAAGATTGTTGAATATCGTGTAAAAATGGATGTGATTTTTCTTCTTGAAGATTAGTTGATATATTTTTTAATCAAAATTCTTAGTAAATAATTTTTCAATCAAAAAGAGACTTTTGCAATCTCGCAAAGGTCTCTAATTCTCAATATTATTGACAATTAAAGAAAGCATGCTTAAATTTTTATCAGAGGTAAATCAGCAGAAAATAAACTTAGAAAGGAGGGGATGAATATGGCACTCATGAGATGGGAACCTACTTTCAAAGGATTAACAGAATTAAAAAATGAAATGGATCGTATTTTCGAGAGCTTCTTTGGGGAGAGATTCCCTACATTTAAAGAGGAAATTGGTCTAACCCCTGCAATCGAGGTCAGTGAAACAGATAATGAAATAATAGTTAAAGCTGCAATTCCTGGTGTAGACAAAAAAGATCTTAATATTAGCATATTGGACAACAATCTTATAATTAAAGGCGAAGTAAAGAGAGAAAAGGAAGAGAAAAAGAAAAATTACTACAGACAGGAAATTGCTTACGGTAGCTTTTCAAGGACAATACCTCTTCCTGCAGAAGTAAAGGTTGATGAAGTAAAAGCCAATATGAAGAATGGTGTTGTGACTATTACAATTCCTAAGAGTGAAAAAGCAAAGGCAAAAGAAATTACAATTAATGTTGAATAATTATGGTTCTTCTTGTGGGGTTTTCTACCCCACATATTGTAATTGTAAAGAAAAATATCTAAGTTTTAATAAATATTAAATCTGCTGATTTACCTCAGCCAGAGCTCTGGATTTAGGGGTTTATTCTTCTCCCTAATTTCAAAATACAACGTTGGGAAATCATATATACTCGCGGACTTTGTAACATAACCAATTATTTCTCCTTTCTTAACCTCATCGCCACGATTTTTAGTCACCTTTGAAAGCCTTCCATAGACGGTATAAAAACTTTTACCATGACTAATTATACATATATTTCCTAATCCTTTGATCCACCCTTCATAAACTAATTTACCATCATCTACAGCTCTTACAGCTGCACCATCAGCAGCGGATATCTCAACACCCTTTCTAGTAAATTTTGCACCCTTTACATCACCTTCTTCAACACCAAAATGTCCAACAATTTCACCTTTTACTGGATAAGGTAATACTCTTTTTTCTAAACCTCTGCCCTCATATTCTGGAGCTTCTTCTGCCTTTTTTATTAAAGATTCAAGCCTTCTTAGCGCTTCTTCGGCTTTTTTTAAATTTCTTATATGTATATTCTTCTCTTTTATAGTTTTCCCAAGCAGTTCCTTCTGTCTTCTTTCAAGAATCTCCTGCTCTTTTTTAGCTTCATCGAGTTCTTTTTGGACTAATATTAACTCTTTTCTCTTCTTTTCTGTTGAACTTATATTAATATCAAGATTATTTTTTTGCTCCTGTAATCTTTCAATCAAGCGCTTATCATATTTGAAAATGCTTGTCATATAATTCTCGAACATTAAATTTTCCTCAAAATTGAATGTTGGAATATCATTTTTCAAAAGATAAGTCTTGTGCCATAAAATAATTCTTTTTTCAATCTCTCTTTTATATCCATTAATCCTCGCAATTATCTTATTCTTCTCCCCTTCTAATTGTAAAAGCTCTTTCTCAACTCTTTTCTTGCTTATTTCAATATTTTTGATCCTGTCTTTCAATTCCTTAAGCTTTTTTCTTATCTCTCCTAATGACATAGTTAGGTACTTTTCTGTGTAAGTAAGCTCTTCAATCTGTTTTTTTTCAATCTGAATCTTTCTTTTTAGTTCTTCCATCGCCTCTTTGTCAGTATTGCTTGCAAGAATCGGATCATAAATAAATAGAAAGATTAGTAATATTGAAAAGAAAAATCTCATAATTATATTTTTTTTCTACTTGGTATATTGCTTAACCCGCCTATGATAGATGTGAAAACAATAAAAATTGCATAAAAAGAAAGCGGTAATAACTGAAAACTAACATCAAGCCTTTCTAATTCATATTTCAAGATAAAAAATACATAATTTGTGGTTAAAACAGCGATTAGAGCGCATATAAAAGATTCTAAAAAGCCTTCGACAACAAAGGGAGTTATGATGAATTTTCTGCTTGCACCTAACATTTTTAGCAACATAATGTTATCATTATATTTATTTAACATAATCTGCGCCATCATTCTCAAAGATAAAAGAATAACAATAAAAATTAAAGAAACACCTATAACAAATATTTTATATAATAAATCTTTTATGGCGACAACATTACCTATATATTTTTCTGTTGTATCGAACCATTCAATAGATGAAATCCTTTTTAATTTTTCCCCAATTTGTTCTAAATAAATCTTTTCTGTAAAATCAGATTTAATATTAATTTCAAGAGTTGCTGGCAAAGGATTTGTTTCGAGAGTTGCTAAAATATCACTCTCTTTACCAAGACTTTTTTTTAATATTTTCAAACCTTCATCTGGTTTGATTAATTTGATAGCATTTACTTCAGGCCAATTTTGGATTGTATTTTTAATCTTTGCTATTTCTTCTTTAGAAATACCATTTCTTAAAAAAGCATAAAAGGTTACCTTAGAGCCTAATTTAGAAAAATATATATTTGTATTTAAAAAAATGGCTGTCAATATCAAAAAAATCGAATAAAGAAAAAATTGCAAAAAACCATTTAAAATTCTTATATTCAATCTATTTTTGTATAGTATATTAAAAACTTTGAGGCTGTTTTTCATTCTCTTCTAATAACCTGCCATTCTTTATTGTATAAAACTTTATGCCAAATTTCTCAGGAATATTATGGCTAATTGCAGTAGAAATGACAGTTACTCCAGAATTGGCTTTATTTTGAAAAAACCTAATCCATTTCTCAGTGTCTTCTTTATGCAAATATTTAAATGGTTCATCAGCCAACACTATCAAGGGTTCTATTATGAATGCCCTTAAAAGATTTAATTTTTGCTTTTCACTTGATGAAAGGGTTTTTACTAACGATAGAGGATTTAGTTCTGTCATATCATGAATATAATCATCTATAGATTTACTTAGATCCCTTTTATTTCTTATATACAACGGGATTAAAAGATTCTCCCTAACAGTTAACTCTTCAAAAAAACTAAGTGGATGAAAGGCATATCCTACCTTTGCTCTAATTTGAAACAATTTTTTTCTATCATCAGGTAAGGTATAATCCAATATCTGTAATTTCCCTGACGTAGGTAAGAGTTCTCCATATATTAGATTTAAAAAAGTAGTTTTATACTCAGAAGTTGAACCACAGATAAAAACAAAACTACCCTTCTCTATATTAAGATTTATGTTTTTTAAACCATTTGTTTTACCTGGGTATACGTAGGTCAGGTCATCAAATCTGACCATTACAGATTTCCCTTATTTTATCATCGAACAAGCCATTTTTAAGTTCTAATAGCATCTTTTTATGTTGAGAATCAATAAGATCTTTAACAATATCTTTTAAGTCAGGGCTCCCCTTTGCATCTCCATAGTAAGTTTTTTTAGTGGCTATTATAGTTCCCTTTAAATAGAGATGAGTAACAACTGTATAACTAATTTTGCCAGTATCCTCTGTTTGAATATGAAATACCAAATCTTTGTATTTAAAATTATGATTTAAGCCAGGTAACATATTTCAATTATACAAATTTATAACTTTTTAAAGCAACTTTATTTAGACTTTTATAAATAAAAAAAATAACATATAATCAATTAATAAATTTTTTGGAGTTTGTTTTATGACAAAAGAACAATTAGAACACATAAAAAAAATACTAAATGATTGGAAAAATGAGATCCTTGAATCACAAAGAAAAGCTGTTCAGGAAATGTCTAAGGAAGGGGAAGAACAAGTTTTTCCAGATCCTACTGATAGAGCCACCTATGAAGAAGACAGAGCAAGATTGCTAAAAATCAAGGATAGAGAATTAAAATTGCTCCATAAAATAGAAGATACTCTGAAAAGAATTGAGTCAGGTGAATACGGTATTTGTAAAGAATGCGGTTCTGAAATACCCTTTGAAAGGCTACTTGCAAGGCCAGTTACTGATCTTTGTATTGAGTGTAAAACTGAGCAGGAAGAGAAAGAGAAAGAATGAGAAAAACAAAGATTGTTGCCACTCTATCTTCAAAAATACCCTATAATACCCTTAAAGAGATGGCTAAAATCTTTGATTGTGCTAGAATAAATCTATCGCATGGAACATTTGACGATTATAAAAATATAGTAGTCTCTATAAGAAAAATTGAAAAAGAATTAAATAAGTATATCCCAATACTCTTTGATCTATCGGGACCTAAAATAAGAGTAACCACTATCAATAATATTAGTTCAATAAATAGGGGTGATAAAATAATTTTGTCGAAGGCTCCTTCTGAAGGGACTATTACCATTAACTTTCCAGAAATAATTGATTGTTTACATGAAGGACAAAGGGTTTACATAGATGACGGTAAAATTAGATTCAAAGTTAAAGAAGTTAAAAAAGATAAAGTTATTCTTGAAGCTTTAACAAAGGGGATAATAAGCCTGAAAAAAGGGGTAAATTTTCCGGACACAAGCTTGCCTTTACCATCATTAACTGAAAAAGATATAAAGGATATTAAAATTATAAAAGAATTAGAGGGTGATTTCGTTGCTCTATCATTTGTAAGACATAAAAATGATATACTTGAACTTAGAGAAGAACTAAATAAAAATAAACTTGACATTCCAATTATTGCAAAGGTTGAGCGTCCAGAAGCAATACCGATTTTAGATGAAATAGTTGATGTATCTGATGGGGTAATGGTTGCTCGAGGTGACTTGGGAGTTGAATTATCTTTAGAAAAAGTGCCAATTATTCAAAAAAGAATCATTGAATTATGTAAAGAAAAGGGAAAACCGGTAATAGTGGCAACACAGATATTAGAGACTATGGTAGATAAACCAGAGCCCACAAGAGCTGAAGTTTCAGATATTGCTAATGCAATTTTTGATGGTTGTGATGCTTTAATGCTCTCTGGAGAGACCGCTTATGGACAGTATCCCATTGAAGCATTAAAAGTTCTCGATTCAGTCTCAAAAGAGACAGAATTGCATATTAAAGAGCAAAAAATAATATCCATTGAAAATTATCGTTTTTTAAAGGGAGACCCAACCTCAGCAATTGCTTTTTCAGCGGTTAATACCGCATTAAATTTAAACGCAAAAGCAATTGTTTGTCTTACTGTCAGTGGACAAACTGCTTCTTTAATATCAAAATTTAGATCTAAAAAACCAGTTTACGCAGTATCTTACAAAACTTCTACTCTTCGTAAAGTTTGCCTTTTCTATGGAGTTCAGCCTTTAAAGGTCAAAAAAAGCGATAACACTGATGATCTAATGTATGAGATGGAGAGAGCAGTTTTACTACAGGCAAAACTAAAAGAAAGCGATCTTATCATAATGACTATTGGACTGCCTGTTGCAAAAGAAGGTAACACAAATATTATGAAAATCCATAACTTAGGTGGTTACTTGCCATATAAATCAAGACATTTGCCAAAAAAAAAGATAAAGGTATAATTGCCATAGGGAGGTTTTATGCCAGAACTTAGAAAGGACCCTGTTGCAAATAGATGGGTTATTATATCTTCAGAGAGAGCACAAAGGCCTCACGCCTTTGTGACACCAAAGGTAGAAAAAAAGGTGGGCTTCTGCCCTTTTGACTATGGGAATGAGCATATTACACCCAATGAAATACTTGCTATTAGACCTTTTGGTACACCAAAAAATTCTCCTAATTGGACATTAAGGGTGGTGCCAAACAAATTTCCTGCCCTAAGAATTGAAGGTGACTTAAATAGAGAGGGAGATGGAGTTTACGATAAGATGAACGGGATAGGAGCTCACGAAGTAATAATAGAAACACCAAATCATGATGATACCCTTTCTACAATAGATATAAAAAAATTTCGCGATGTACTTTGGGCTTACAAAGAAAGAATGAACGATTTGAAAAGAGACATTAGATTTAAATACGTTCTTGTTTTTAAAAATCACGGTGAACAGGCTGGTGCATCACTTAGCCATTCACATTCACAACTCATTGCTTTGCCAATAGTACCAAAAAGAGTACTTGAAGAAATCGAGAGCTGTAGTAGATATTACAATTTTAAAGAGAGATGTCTAATCTGTGATATTGTTAGACAAGAAATTCAACAAGGGGAAAGGTTAGTTGCAGAAAATAAAGATTTTTTAGCCTTCTGCCCCTATGCACCAAGATTTCCCTTTGAGGTATGGTTATTACCAAAAAAACACGAAAGTTCCTATGAAAAAATAGATGATTCTTTGCTTGAAAGTTTAGCAAACCTTTTCAAAATTGTATTACAACGCCTTGATGTTGTTCTTGAAGAACCTCCATATAATTTTGTTTTACATACCGCTCCTTTTACTGATATTCATAGCAATTACTACCATTGGCATTTTGAAATAATACCAAAGTTAACTAAAGTAGCGGGTTTTGAATGGGGATCTGGATTCTACATTAACCCAACACCACCTGAAGAAGCAGCAAAATACCTAAGGGAATTATAAAGGGGCATAAAACATGAAAGTACTTTTTGCTTCCTCAGAAGTCTTCCCTTTTTCAAAAACCGGTGGACTGGCAGATGTATCAGGTGCTCTTCCACTTGCCTTGAGTAAACTAAACGTTGAAATATCTGTAATCACTCCTCTTTATAAATGTGTTAAAGATAGATTTTCTATGGAAGATCCCAATATAACCTTTGATATCCCAATTTCATCGAAAACTGAAAAAGCCACACTAAAAAAGCTCACCTACAAAAATGTCCCTATTTTTTTTGTAGAAAATGACAATTATTTTTACCGTGATGGACTATATACAGATGGTAATAGAGACTATCAAGATAATGCAGAAAGGTTCATTTTTTTCTCGAAAGCCATTACAGAGTTTGCTATATCAAATAACTTCGATATTGTTCATCTCAACGACTGGCAAACTGCATTGACATCTGTTTTTCTTAAGAAAGTATACGAATGGAATGGTAAGATAGTCCTAACAATACATAATTTAGGATATCAGGGTATTTTCTGGGCCTACGATATGCACCTTACTAACTTAAGTTGGGAATATTTTAATCCAAATCTTTTAGAGTTTTGGGGCAATATTAACTTTCTTAAAGGTGGAATATATACCGCTGATGCAATAACAACAGTCAGCCCACGTTATGCTGAAGAAATTCTTAATGAAGAGTTTGGTTTTGGCTTAGATGGTGTTTTAAGGGATGTTAAGCACAAAATTCATGGGATACTCAATGGTATAGATTATGAAGAATGGTCACCTGAAACTGATAAATTTATAATTAAAAACTTCGATTATAATACAGTAACAGAAGCTAAGAAGGAATGTAAGAAAGATTTATTAAATTCCTATGGGCTCGGTGAAGATATTAAAAAACCAGCATTTGGAATAATATCGAGAATGGTTATTCAAAAAGGATGGGATATAATAATTCAGTCTCTAGAGAATTTGCTGGAAGATGATATTTATATAGTAGCTTTAGGTTCGGGTGAAAAAGAATATGAAGAAAAATTAAAGGAACTCCAAGAGAAATATAAAAACAAATTAGGTGTTAAAATAGGATATGATAACGGTTTAGCCCATAAAATAGAAGCAGGTGCTGACTTTTTCATTATGCCATCAAAATATGAACCCTGCGGATTAAATCAAATGATTAGTTTTAAATACGGAACTATACCTATTATCAATCCAGTAGGTGGTCTTTATGATACTGTCGTAGATATAGACGATAGAAAAAATGGCAATGGAATAAGAATGAAAAACTACTCTACCGATGAGCTAATAAACTCAATTAGAAGAGCTCAAAGGTTATTCAAAAATCCTTTAGAACTTTCAAGAATAAGAAAAAAAATAATGAAACTCGATTATTCATGGACATCTTCTGCAATGAAATACTTAGAGCTGTATAGGAGACTATTAGAAAATGAATTTTGAAGCTATTTTAAAATTTTTAGAGGATTTTCATAGAGATTTTTATATAGAAAATAAAATCGAGGCGATTAAGAGTCTTTTAAAATCAACAAACATCAATTTTGCTTACTTAATTATAAATAAACAACCACTTGAAATACACAAAATAATAGATGAAAATTCAAATTTAATATTAGCTGATTTAGAAAACAATATTAATAAAGAAGTTTTTCAAATATCTGAAAATGAAAAAAAAATAGACATATACAATATACAAATAAGTGATGAACAAAATGTATATGGATGGCTACTAATTTCTCCTAATTTAGAATTAACAGAGTTTACAAAAGTTTTAAAAGCAGAATTAACATGTTATTTAAAACAAACACTGATTAATCAGACATATTTAAAAAAGGCCCATCAATTAGAAACCATTTGTCTTCTTTCTGAAAAAGTTAGTAATTTTTATGATTTAAAACACTTGCTTGATATAGTTACAGAATATGTGACAAAAGCTTTAAACTCAAAAGGAACAGTAATAAGGCTTGTTAACAGAAATAGCAATTTATTAGAAGTTATGTCAGAGTATGGGCTTGATGATATAAGCATTAGGCGTTACGGTATAAAACCAGGTGATGGTATATCCGGTGAAGTATGGAGTACCAAAAAACCACGCCTCGTAATACCTGATACTGAAGAGTCAAAAAAACTTCTTGATTCAAAATTAAAAATAAGATCCTTAATTTGTGTCCCTCTTATTTTTGAAAATGAGGTTACAGGAACATTAAGTGTATATGAAAAGCTATCTGATAAACCCTTCGAGGAAGAAGACAAAATCTTCTTAGAAGTAATAGCAGGGCTTGTTTCTCCTCTTATTGCTTATTCAGAAGCATTAGAAAGAGAACAAAATTTAACAAAACAAATTGTAAAAAATTTGGAAAACCTTCATATAATTACAGAATTAAATAAAATTATTATGCAACCAAGAAAAATTGATGAACTTTTATTCTTAATATTAACAGCCCTTACCTTTGGAAAAGATATTGGTTTTAATAGAGCTGGGCTTTTCATGTACAATGCTCAAACAGGTACTTTTCAAGGCATGATCGGTGTTGGATGTGAACATGAATATGAGATACAAGTTTGGGAAAAACTGCCTGATATGACAACTGTTCAATGGCTTGAATTGATAGAGAAAAACAAAATCAAAAATGAATCAACTTTTAATAACACTATAAGACAGGTAAGATTTGACATTAGCGATTTCCCAATTATTATTCAAATTTTACGATCTGGTTCTGTCTATGTATCAATGATACATGAAAGAGACATTATTAAAGAAAAACTTCACGTTGAAGAATATGCTCTTGTCCCTCTCATGGGAAAAGAAGACTTATTGGGAATGCTTTATGTGGATAATAAATTCAATAAAAAACCAATTGATGAAAATTATATAAGACTATTACAAACCTTTGCATCCCAAGCTGCATTAGCAATTGAAAATTCAAGATTATATAGTGAAATTACAAACGCAAATGAGCTTTTAAAAACAGCAAAGCAAGAGCTCTTAGTAAAAGAAAAGTTGGCAACAGTGGGTGAAATGCTCACCACATTAGCGCATGAAATAAGAAATCCCCTAACTGCTATAGGCGGTTTTGCAAATATAATCTCAAAAAAAACTGAAAATCCAACAGTTAGAGAACTCGCTGAAAAAATTTATGTTCACGCAAGTAAAATGGACAACATGTTTAGAGAGTTCTTATTATTAGCCAAACACAATACTTTAAGTTATTTAAGCATAGATATAAATGAAATAATATTAGATTGTATTGAAAATTTTGATTACCCAAACTTAAAAAACATATCCTTTGTTTTTAATAAAACAGATAACTTAATTGTAAATGTTGATAAAAATATGATAAAGGTGGTAATAAACAATCTTTTAAAAAACGCGATACAGGCAATGCCTAAGGGTGGTAAAATTATAATAGAAACAAAAAAAGAAAATAGCTATGCTGTTATATGTGTAGAAGATGAGGGGCATGGTATTCCAAGTGATGTTTTACCAAATATCTTTGATCCCTTTTACACCACTAAGTTTAATGGTTTTGGGATTGGTTTATCAATAAGTTATAAAATTATAAAACAGCATGATGGAATTATTTATGCAGAGAACAAAGAAAGTGGAGGTGCTAAATTTACTGTAAAACTACCACTTTCAACAAAAGAGGAGGCACAAAATGAGTAAAAGAATCCTTATTGCTGATGATGAAGAAAACATAAGAACCCTTTATAAGATTGAATTAGAGGAGGCAGGATATATTGTAGATTTAGCGAGTAATGGTAAAGAGGCTGTTGATAAAGTAAAGGAAAACATCCCAGATCTTATTATACTTGATATAAAAATGCCAGTTATGGATGGTATAGAAGCCTTACATACTATAAGACAGATTCCAGAATGTAAAAATATACCCATAATACTTTTTACAGCATATGGTGAATATCAACAGGATTTTACAACATGGGCCTCTGATGCGTATATAGTTAAAAGCCATGATATGACTGAACTTAAACAAACAATAGAACAACTTTTAAAAAAATAATATGTTTGAAAAAACTAAAATTGTTGAACTTGCAATGTATCTACCTCTACCTTACGTTGGGGCTTTTTTTGCAAATTTTGGAGCTAATGTAACAAAAATAGAACATCCAGATGGTGGTGATCCTTTAAAGAATCTTGATTTTAATGTTTATAAAACTCTAAATAAAAAAAAACACATAGAATATTTGAACATAAAGGACAATAATAATAAAAACAAGCTTTTAGACATTGTTAGCAACGCAGATATAGTTTTAAATGGATTTAAACCCACTTTTTTAAAAAAATATGGTTTAGATTATGAAACAGTTAAGCAAATAAATCCCTCAATAATTTATATTTCTCTTTATGCATTTGAAAAAAACACCCCTTTAGAAAACAAAGCAGGACATGATTTGAATTTTGTCAGTCTATCAGGTATAATGAATGCTTCAAAAATAGTACATACCCCTTTTCCATTTCAAATGGCTGATATGGTGGGGGCTCTATGGGCTATAATAGGATGTTTATATATGTTAGAAAAAAGAAGGATTTCAGGAAGTGGTGGAAAAATTGATTTGTCATTGTTTAGAGCCTGTCTATCTTTTTTCCCCTTTTTCTATTTTTGCGAAGATAATGGGAAAATAAATGAAGGATTATTATATGGAAATTATGCCTGCTATAATGTTTACAAATGCAAGGATAACAGGTATATTGCTGTAGGAAGTATAGAAGAAAAATTTTTCAAAAGACTTCTCACACTTTTAGACATAGTCTTTGATGAGAAATCATTATATAAAAGAGAGGAACAGCAAAATTTAATAAAACGACTGGAAGATAAATTTATAACCCAACCCAGTGACTACTGGATAGACTTTTTTAAAGAAGAAGATATTTGCATAACTCCTGTATTAGACAAAAAAGAGGTTCTTAAAATGTTATCAAATTGGGTTATTGGTAGAAATTTAGAAGATTTTCTACTGTTTCCCTTTTATAATAAACAGGAATGATTTATGAAACCTAAAATTTTAATTGTTGACGATGATAGGCTTTTTTTAGAACAATGCCTCGACATTCTTGTTGATCTCGATGCTGAACTATTAATTGCATCAAGTGGTACTGAAGCATTTGAAATTATCTCAGAAAAAAATATAGACCTGATTATACTTGATTTAATACTGAAAGATATGAATGGAGAAGAAGTATTAGATAAGGTAAAGAAAAAACATCCAGATATTGACTTCATAATTGTTACTGGTTATGCAACGGTAGAATCTGTAATAAATCTTATGAAAAAGGGGATTTTAGATTTCATTAAAAAGCCTTTAGTTCCAGAAGAGTTTAAATTTTCAATACTCAAATGTTTAAAACAAAGAGAAATTATTCAAGAAAACAAAAAACTTAAAGAATATCTCTTCCTCTATGATTTAGGAAAGATTATTACTTCCTCTTTAGAACTGTCTAAGGTTTATGATAATATTCTTGTAGCACTCACAAACTATTTACCAAATACTGGCATTATAATCTACAATGCTGATGTTACTGATTTTTTAGAAGTGAAAGCCTTTTCTGGTTTTGACAGAAATCAGATGTTCGAATTAAAAGAATTAATTTTAGAATTTATAAAGGACAGCTTACAAATTAATGAATCTGACAAAATATTAGAATTTTCAACTAAAAGCATTTTGAAAAATATTCAAACAAATTATAACAATCTCTACATACTACCAATACAGAATATTTCAAAAAAAAACGGTTATATTTTGCTCTTTACAGACAGCCTGTCCCAAGATAAACAAGAAGGGCTTTTATTGCTTCAAAAACATATAAAAATTGGCATCGAAAATGCTTTAAGATATCTTAACGCCCAAGAATTAGCATACATAGATGATCTAACAAAGGCTTATAACATTCGTTATCTTTATGTTTCTTTAGATAACGAACTAAAAAGAGCAGAGAGATTTGGTACAAATGTGTCAATCCTATTTATTGACCTTGACTTCTTTAAAAATGTTAATGATCAATATGGTCATCTTGTGGGTAGTAAATTATTAATAGAGTTTACAAATGAAATAAAAAAATGTGTTAGAGGAATAGATACCGTTATAAGATATGGCGGAGATGAATTCATAGTTATATGTACTGAAACAGATGTTGAATTAGCTAAGAAGGTCGCAGAAAGGTTAAGAAGAAGGACTGAGGAGTGTGAATTTCTAAAGAAAGAAGGATACTCAATACACATAACATGTTCAATCGGTATAGCTACTTATCCTACCCATGGCACAACAAAAACTGAATTAATAGATCTCGCAGATAAAGCTATGTATAGAGGGAAAGAAATTTCAAGAAATATTGTCTGTGTTGCTGAGAAAGGATAAACAATGATTAATTCAGTTAGAGGCTTTAAAGATATTTATGGGAAAGAAGCTAAGGTCTGGGAAAAATTAGAAAAAAGATTAAGGGAATCTTTTTCATTGTGGGGTTTTGAAGAAGTAAGGCTTCCAATACTCGAAAAAACAGAACTCTTTCAAAGAAGCATTGGAGATACTACTGATATTGTCGAGAAAGAGATGTACACATTTCTTGATAAAAGCAATGAGTCCGTTACAATGCGCCCTGAAGGCACAGCTTCTATAATTAGATTTTTGAACGAACATAAACTCTATGGTCCAGACAAGATTTTGAAATTTTTCTACATAGGCCCTATGTTTAGATACGAGCGACCACAAAAAGGAAGACTCAGACAGTTTAATCAGGCAGGGGTAGAACTATTAGGAGATTCAACCCCTTATGCAGAATTTGAAGTGCTTTCACTTATGGATAATTTTTTAGAAAGTATTGGAATCAAAGATAGAATGTTATTTTTAAACAATTTAGGTTGCCCACTCTGTAGACAACAGTACAGAAAAACCTTGTTGGAATACCTTGAACAAAACCACAATTTATGTGAAGATTGTATTAGAAGGAAAAATACAAATCCTCTTAGAGTTCTTGATTGTAAATCTGAAACATGCAAAGAAACAATAAAAAATTCACCTAAAATATTAGATTTTATTTGTGAAAACTGTAAAAACCATATGGCAAAATTAGAAGAGTTATTAAAAATGTGCAAAATCCAATATCAAATAGATCCATATATTGTAAGAGGACTTGATTATTATGTAAAAACAGTTTTTGAAGTACATGCAAAGGGCCTTGGATCTCAAAGCGCAATACTTGCTGGTGGTAGATATGATAACCTTTCTAAAGACTTAGGTGGATACGATATCCCTGCTGTTGGATGGGCATTAGGAATAGAAAGAACTGTTTTACTATTGCCAGAAAACTTTATTGAAGAAGAGTATTTGGATATCTTTTTCATTTATTTCAATGAAAGAGCAGAAAAAATAATTTTGCCTCCTCTAAATAACCTTAGAAAGAAGGGCATAAAAGTTTCTTATGATCCATCTAAGGGAAGTTTAAAAAGTAAAATGAGAAAAGCGGACAAATTAAAAAGCAGGTATGTTGTTATATTAGGAGATGATGAGATTAGTAATGGAGTATTTATTCTAAAGAATATGAATTTGGGTAAACAAATTACATTGCCCCTTGAAAAATTAGAAAACCTTGAAAAGGAGATTTAAAGATGGATTTATTAGGAGACTGGAGAAGAACTGATTATTGTGGAAACTTTACTACAAAAGACATAGGTAGAGAAATAATCCTTACAGGGTGGGTATTTAGGAGAAGAGATCATGGAGGAATTATATTTATTGATTTAAGAGACAGAGAGGGTATAATACAAATCGTCTTTGATCCAGCATTTGACAAACTCGCCCATGAAAAAGCAAATAACATAAGACTTGAATACGTAATAGCGGTTAAAGGTACTGTAAGAAGAAGACCTGAAGGCACAGAAAATCCAGATTTGAAAACTGGTGAAATTGAAGTAATTGTAAAGGAACTTAAGATTCTTAGCGAATCCCAACCACTACCCTTTTCATTAGAACCCTTAGAGTTACAAAAAGTATCTGAAACTATAAGAATGAAATATAGGTATTTAGATATAAGAAGTGACAGAATGAAAGAAGGTTTGATATTCCGACACAAAGCTACACAATTAATAAGAAGTTATCTTAACTCTAAAGGCTTTTTTGAAATTGAAACACCAATGCTGACAAAAAGTACACCGGAAGGTGCAAGAGATTTCTTAGTGCCAAGTAGATTAAATCCTGGTTGTTTTTTTGCTCTTCCCCAGTCCCCACAACTTTTCAAACAAATTCTAATGGTGGGTGGCATTGATAAGTATTATCAGATTGTCAGATGCTTTAGGGATGAAGATTTAAGAGCAGATAGGCAACCAGAATTTACTCAGGTTGATATCGAAATGTCTTTTATTAACAAAGAAGACATAATGAATTTGATTGAAAACATGATCGCCAAACTCTTCTATGAATTGCTCGAAATAGATATACAAACTCCAATTCCTGTTTTAAGTTATGATGTGGCGATGAATCAATACGGTACTGATGCACCAGATACACGATTTGACTTAAAGATAAAGGACGTAACAGAATGTGTTAAAAACTCACAGTTCAAAGTCTTTAGTGATACAATAAGTTCAGGTGGAATGATTGGTTGTATAAATCTTAAAAATCTCCCCCTTTCAAGGAAAGACCTTGACGAGCTTATTGAAACATCAAAAGAACTCGGAGCCAAGGGACTATTATGGGTAAAAATCCAGCCCGATGGATGGCAATCACCAGCAGCAAAATTTATAACAGATCAAGAAAAAAAAGAAATAGAGCAAAGACTTGAGGCAGAAAGCGGTGACATTTTAATATTTGTTGCTGATAAGAAAAAAACTACGCTTTTTGTTTTGGGCAAAATTAGACTTCTTCTTGGGAAAAAATATAATTTATATAACGATAGGGAATTCAAATTGTTATGGGTAATCGACTTTCCCCTTTTTGAATATGACGAAGATGAAAACAGAATCGTATCAGTTCATCATCCCTTTACAATGCCCAAAGATGAAGATTTGAGTTTACTCGAAACAGATCCACTTGCAGTTAAAGCTAAAGCATATGATATAGTTTTAAATGGCACTGAAATAGGTGGTGGAAGTCTTAGAATTTATAATATGAAACTCCAGCAAAAAATCTTTGATATTATTGGGCTTACAAAAGAAGAAGCAGAAAATAAATTTGGTTTTTTTCTTGAGGCATTGAATTTTGGTGCACCACCACATGGTGGAATTGCATTAGGTCTTGATAGACTACTTGCTCTAATGTTAAAAAGAGAATCAATAAGAGATGTAATTGCATTCCCAAAAACTCAAAAGGGCACTTGCCCTTTAACAGATGCTCCTTCCTTCGTTGATGATAATCAATTAAGAGAACTATTTATAAAAAGGGTATTGCCAAAACAATGAGAAAAATTTTAATTTGTTTTTTTTTAGTTCTTTTTAGTTGTGCTCCTTTTCCAAAGGAAGAAATTGCTAAAACTAAATTGGAAATTGAAGGATTATATTATGCAGATTTACCAAAATATCTGCCACAAGATTGGTTATTACTAAAAGAACTTTGGCAGAAATTAGAAGAAGTTGAGCAGATAAAAAATAGAGAAGAAGCATATAGACTAAACTACTACATTAATTATAAGATTTCACAGATTGAAGAAAAACTTAATGCAAAAAAAAGGGAGGAAGAAGAGAAAATAAGACAAGCAAAAATTCTCCTTGAAGAAGCCAAAAGAGAAGAAGAAAAAAAAGAAGAACTAAAAGACACTTCTTCAAGTGAGGTAAAAAAAAGTGAAATCACAATGGAAGAACAGCAGGAGCAAAAAAAAATTGCAAGCCTACCAAAACAAAAAAAAACTTTAGAAGATATACGATATAAGATTGAAAAAAGATTACCAAGTTTTTATACTGTTAAAGAAGAAGATACATTAGAAAAGATTGCTGAACTACCGTTTATTTATAATGATAAATATTACTGGCCACTGATTTATAAATATAATCGTGACCAGATAAGTAACCCTAAAAGGCTGTATAAAGGGCAGATATTGAAGATACCAAGGAATATAACTATGGATGAAATTTATAAAGCAAGGGAAGATGCAGGAGCTATTTCCCCAAAAAATATTCCAAAGAGGGCTTATACCCCTGATAAATATAAACAGATAGTTAATGAATTATTAATGGAGGAATAAAAGTGATTAAATGGGATTCAAAAAGAAACTCCTATATGAGCTCTCGCACTAATAAACGCACCTTATCTAAAGTAGATAATCCTGAAAATCCAAATCTACTAAGAGATATATTTCCCTATGTAAGCGTTGGAAAACAGATCTATAATAATCGTGTTGCTCTATTAGACATACCTGAAGATATCTTTATTACAGATACAACATTTCGGGACGGTCAGCAAGCAAGACCTCCATACACTGTAAAACAAATTGTTGATATATATACAATGTTACATAGATTGGCTGGTGATTCAGGTATAATCAGGCAATCGGAATTTTTTCTTTACAGTGATAAAGATAAAGAAGCGGTAAGAAAATGTTTAGAGCTCGATTATAGATACCCGGAAATAACAGCTTGGGTAAGGGCAAATAGTGATGATCTAAAGTTAGTTAAAAATTTTGGCATAAAGGAAACAGGAATTTTAACATCTGTTTCTGACTATCACATTTATCTAAAATTAGGATGGGATAGAAAAAAGGCTCTTGAAAATTATTTATCCATTATTAAAGAGGCTCTTTCACTGGGCATTAAACCAAGATGTCATTTTGAAGATATTACAAGAGCAGATTTTTATGGATTTGTAATTCCTTTTGTAATTAAGATTAAAGAGCTTTCAGAAGAATCTGGTATAGATATTAAGATAAGATTGTGTGATACCCTTGGCTACGGGTTGCCTTTTCCACAAGCATCAATACCAAGAGGAATCCCCCAGATGATACAATTGCTTAAAGAAGAAACAGGCATATCTTCAGAAGAATTAGAATGGCATGGACATAATGATTTTCATAAAGCCCTTGTCAACGGTGTTAGTGCATGGTTATATGGATGCAGTTCAGTAAATGGAAGCCTCTTGGGATTTGGTGAAAGAACTGGAAACCCTCCGATTGAGGCATTAATTTTTGAGTATCTTTCCCTAAGGGAATCACAGGATATTGATACAACAATTATAACTGAATTAGCCCATTATTTTGAAAAAGAATTAGGATTCAAAATACCTCCCAACTATCCCTTTATTGGAGAATCATTTAATGCAACTTCTGCGGGAATTCATGCAGATGGTGTTATTAAAAATGAAGAGATATACAACATTTTTGATACAAAAAAATTACTGAATAGACCTATAAAAGTAACTATTACTGACAAATCTGGAGTTGCTGGCGTTGCTTACTGGGTAAATCAACGATTAGGACTTACAGGAGACCAAAAAATTGACAAAAGACATCCTAGTTTGCTAAAAATACACTCTTGGATAGAGAAACAGTATCAAGAAGGAAGAACAACTTCCATATCCGATGACGAAATGGAAAAACTTTGCAGGAAATATTTGCCTGAGCTTTTCGTATCTGAGTTTGATAGGATTAAGCTTAAAGCAAAAGAAATGGTTTCTCATTTGATACAAGATTTAATAGAGCTACCAGAAATAAAGTCTATGGATCCACATAAGCAAGAAGAAGCTCTTAAAAACTTTGTACAGGAAAATCCCTTCGTTCAGTTTGCATATATTACAGATAAAGAGGGCATTAAGATAACAAGAAATATCACGCAAGTTGAAGATAAACCGAAATACGAAAAAATAGGTTACCATGAAGATTTTTCAGATAGAGAGTGGTTCATAGAACCAGTAAAGACGGGCAAAATTTTTGTTACCGATCTTTATACATCAAGAATAACAGGAGCCTTATGTGTTACAGTTTCAGCACCAATAAGAAACGAGAAAGAAGAAATAGTGGGAGTAATTGGTCTTGATATAAAATTTGATTATCTTGCAAAAACCGAAGATTAAGGAGGAAGAATAGATGTTTGATGAGAAGTCAAAAATAAAATTTGAAAACAATAATTTAATAGTTCCCGATACTCCTTATATTGTTTTCATAGAAGGTGATGGAACAGGTCCAGATATATGGAGAGCATCACAACTTGTATTTGATTCTGCAGTAAAAAAAGTCTATGAAAATAAAAGAAAAATACAATGGGTTGAAGCATTAGCAGGAGAAAAAGCTTTTAAAGAGACTGGAAAATGGTTGCCTGAAAAGACTTTAGAATTAATAAGAGAATTGAGGGTCGGCATAAAAGGACCTTTAACAACTCCAGTAGGCAAAGGAATAAGAAGTATAAACGTAGCATTAAGACAGGAATTAGATCTATACGCTTGTATAAGGCCTGTTCGTTATTTCGATGGTGTTCCTTCACCAATAAAACACCCAGAAAAGGTCGATTTTGTCATATTTAGAGAAAATACAGAGGACTTATACGCAGGTATTGAATGGCAGGCGGAAACACCAGAGGCAAAAAAGGTATCAGAATTTCTTTTTAAAGAATTTGGCAAAAAGCTTCCTGATACTGTGGGAATTGGCATAAAGCCGATCAGTAAATTTGCTACAGAGAGGCTTACAAGAATGGCTCTAAAATATGCAATCAAAAATAAAAAGAATGTTGTAACCTTTGTGCACAAAGGAAACATAATGAAATTTACAGAGGGTGCTTTTAAAAACTGGGGTGTCGAGTGCGCAAAAAACGAATTTAGAGAATACATTGTACTTGAAGAAGAAAATTTATCTAAAGAGGGCAAAATTCTTGTTAATGACAGGATTGCAGATGCTATGTTTCAACAAATAATATTAAGACCAGATGAATATAAAGTTATTGTGACGCCAAACTTAAATGGTGATTATCTATCAGATGCTGCAGCAGCACTGGTTGGCGGTTTAGGAATGGCACCAGGGGCAAATATTGGTGATGGTTATGCAGTATTTGAAGCTACCCATGGTACTGCACCCAAATATGCAAATTTAGACAAAGTTAATCCCTCTTCAGTTATACTATCTGGTGTCATGATGTTTGAATATTTAGGATGGAATGAAGTAGCAAATATTATTATTAGAGCTATTGAGAAAACTATAAAAAATAAAACTGTGACCTATGATTTAGCAAGGCAGATGGAGGGTGCTAAGGAACTTAAGTGTTCTGAATTTGGACAGGCAATAGTTGACAATATGGAATGATAATTAATGTTCCTAATATAGTTACATTACTCAGACTATTAGTTTTGCCCTTTTTTATCCATGAAGTCTTAACAGAAGACTACTATAATGCCTATTTACTTTTTTTATTAGGAAGTATAACTGATTTCCTTGATGGTTTTTTGGCGAGGTTGTTAAACCAGAAAACCACATTTGGCTCTTTTTTTGACCCAATTGTAGATAAGATTTTTCTATTATCCTCAATTATTGTATTAACAATTAAAGGCTTACTGCCTGAATACTTTTGTTATACCATATTAATACGAGACACTCTTGTAATCACAGGTACTTTCTTTTTTGTTATTAATGGTAGGATTAAAGATTTACAACCTAACAAATCAGGTAAATTTCTTATATTTTTAGAATTTTTAATAGTACTGTTAGTTTTGTATAGCAAAAATTTTATTTTTAAAGGGCAAGATATTTATCTGAAAATTTTAGTTCTATTGGCTATTGTTTATGCAATTGTATCACTATTTTCTTACGCAAAGAACGTAATAATAAAAAAGGGGGCTTAAAGCCCCCTCTATATAACTAATTGCTTGTCTCTTTATTATATTTAAGTCTACCAGTTTCGATACCAACAACAAGTTTAGAAAAAATTGTGAATAGAAGTAAACCAAGGGCAAAAACTCCTAAAGAAACAATCATCTCTACAAAAGTAGGTGTATACTCGTGAATTTCTCCTAAAACCCCAGGGATAAAGCCAGGAGTTATAAAAGCATGCCCCTTTTCAATCCATACAGCAATAAATATTAAAACACAGCCAACATTAAGTAACTTTATACTTCTTATATTTCTTAAGGATATGAATATCAAGAATGCTGTGATGTCAAGCACAATAGCAGTCCAAATCCATGGTACCATTTTGTTGTGACCATGTAAACCTTGCATAAGATACTCCATAGGAGCCATATGAACAGATCCTGTATAGTATTCCTTAAATACCTCAGCTCCAAAAAGGAACAAATTAAAGAACATAGCATATGCCATAATTTCAGCTATTTTAAATAAAGCCACATCTTGAACCTTTATACCGCCATATCTTCTAATTATCTGCAATGCTATTATCATTAAAGAAGGACCTGAACAAAATGCTGAGGCAAGAAATCTTGGAGCAAGAATCGCTGAATTCCAAAATGGCCTTGCACCTAAACCATTGAAAATAAAGGCTGTTACTGTATGAATGCTAATAGCAAAAGGTATTGATATCAAAATTAGAGGAACATAGAATTTCTTGTTTGGATGCTCTCCTGTATAACCTTTATAAATTAAATATAAAGCAATAACGATGTTCAATATCATATATCCATTAAGAACCACAACATCCCAGGAAAGCATTGATACAGGTAAATTTAATATTCCGCCCATAAAGGGAAGAAGATGCCAGAATCTATCAGCACGCCCAACATCTACCATAATTGAACCTAAAACCATAACGATAGCTGAAAAGGCCATAATTTCTCCGTATATCGCTATCTCTTTTATCGCTTGAAAATGATATACATAGGCTGGAATTACAAGTAAAACAGCCGCTGCAGCAACACCAACAAAAAAAGCAAAATTACCAATATAAATTGGCCAAACAACATGTTGTTCTAAACTACCATATCCTAATTCTTTTGTAAATTCATGATAATATCCCCAAGCACCTAATAGAATTAGAAATATTAAAAATCCTACCCATGCATAATAGGGTAAGCTACCTTTTATTATTTCTTTTATGGCATCCTTAATAAAGCTTAATATTTTCATAACCTCACTCCTCTCTAATTAATCATGGAAAAAGTAGTAAAATCTTGGAATTGTATTTAAATCCTGTTTAAAAATAAATACCCTTTTATTGTCTATAACCTGTCTAATTTCATCTTCTGGGTCGAGCAAATTACCAAACTTTCTCGCTCCTACAGGACAGGCTTCTAAGCAAGCAGGATACTTCCCCTCTCTTGATCTTTGAATACAAAATGTGCATTTTTCAACAACATTCATTGGTCTTGGTCTATTACCTAAATAATGAACTGTTGTGTTTATCTCATTCTCAGGAATGACAGGTTCTCCTCTATTAAATCTTCTACCAAAGTAGGGACAAGCTGACATGCAATATTTACACCCTATACACCAGTTATAATCTACCACAACTATTCCATCCGGCTCAGTCCATGTTGCCTTGATAGGACAGGCTTTAACGCATGGTGCTTTTTTGCACTGCTGACATTGAACAGGAAAGTAGAAATAGCCTGGCTCAGGTACTAAAGCTGGTTCATAATAATGTTCTGATTTTTCAACGTCAAACTCACCATTTTTCATTCTTAATACTCTGATATACTGTATCTGGGGCTTTCTTGAAAGATTATTTTCTTTGACACAAGCATATACACATCTTCTACATCCAATACATTTAGAAAGATTTAATGCATATCCAAATTCAACATTTTGCATAGCGTCTGAAATTTTAACTTTAAATTCTTTTTTGTACTTTTCCTTATATTTTTGTTCAAGTCTTTTAACAAGTTTTTCCTTTTCTTCTTTAGTCATAAGCTTAAAATGTTTTTGGAAATACTCTTCCCAATCAATTTTTGCATCACTCTCTTTGGCTGCAAATGGAGCAAGGGCAGCTGCAACGCCTGTTGCAAAGAGTTTAATTAGCTTTCTTCTATTAACAAATTTCTCTTTAAAATCTATCATTTATTAATACCTCCTTATTATTTTAATGAGTAGTAGCTTTATCTGGTCTCACAGGGGCTGGCTCAGGCTTCATTGCTTTAAACCTTGGGCTGTGTGGATCATGACAATGAACACAAAGTAAGTACTGCTTCTCACCTTTCCAATTACCAATTCTTTTTCCATGAATACCCTTTTGCCAATCGTTATACACGTTTCCATGACATTGTCCACAAAGCCTATAGGATTCCTGAAACTTAACATATTCACCATTGGAAAGCTTCAATCTATCTAAATTCCTTTCATCATGGCAATCATAACACCACCTATCACCATGGTTTTCAATTTTTATGTTTTGATGCATCTCTTTAAGTGCTCTCTTCTTTTTATTTCTTTCTAAACCTTCATGACAGTTCATACAAGGAAAAATTCCAGGTGAAAGTGGAGGATAAGGAACTGGATATTCTTTCTTCGCAAAAACATTTTTATAAACAAACAAGAATAAAAATAATAAAAAAAGTAATTTAGTTTTCCGTAACATTAAACTTCCTCCTTTAGTTACCTTAAAAAATCAAACTCTTAAATTTTAAAAAAATAATGAAAAAACATCAATGATTTAAAAATTATTTTTATTTAATTATTTTTTTTTATTTTTTTGAAAACTTGAAAGCTTTTTTTACAAGATTAATAAGTTTTAATTTGACTATTGTTTATTTTTTTTAATAAGATTATCTTAATTAATTTTTTTTATATTTAGGGGGTATCTATGACCGATGAGCAGAAAGATTTTGAAAAGAAGAATGGATTCTTTAGAGAACTATTTCAGATGCTTAGATATTTTGGAAGATCTTTATATGACATAGTTAAAAAGGGCATTAAGGAGCACAAAAGAGGAATTACAATTTTTTTAGTAGTTTTTGGTTTCTTTTTTATTCTTGCATCCTATGGTTTATTGAAGTTTACAGAAACTGCCTTCTTTTGTGGCTCTTGCCATAACATGAAGCCATATATTGAGTCATGGAAAGCATCTTCTCACAAGCATGTTAAGTGCGTTGACTGTCATTATAAACCTGGGTTCATCAATCATTTAAAAGGCAAATGGCGCGATGGACAAGTTTCTCTTGTCTATGTTATATCAGGTAAAACACCACCAAGGACTCATGCTCAAATTGATGATGAAAGCTGTCTGCAATGTCATAAAAAAGAAACATTAAATACTCCAATATTATTTAAAAACGTAGTATTTAACCACAAAAACCACCTTGACCAACTAAAGAGAGAGAAGAAACTTAGATGTACCACATGCCATGGACAAATGGTTCAGGGAGAGCATATTATAGTTCAGGAAGTAGAATGCTTTGTTTGCCATTTTTACAGTGCTGGTGTAGAACAAGAAAAAAAAGAAGCCTATTCTGAATGCACAGTTTGTCACTTCGAAGCAAAAGGTGAACTTAAAGTAGCTGACTTTATATTTAATCATAAGGGTTATATAAAAAGAGGAATCTCTTGTGAAAAATGTCATACAAACGTTATTCAAGGTGATGGACGTTTAAAAGAGAATACTTGTCTCCAATGTCATGAAAAAAGAGAATTTTTAGAGACCCAATACAAACCAGAATATTTACATAGAATTCACGTAACTGAATATAAAGTCGAATGTATAACCTGTCATTCGGTTATTAAACATGAAATCGTTAAACCCCATTACAGATCCACAGTGCCCAATGAATGCACACAATGTCACAAAGCTCAAGATCATCATGATGATGTAGTAAATATGTACATAGGTAAGGGAGCTAAATTCGTTGAAGATACACCAAATAGAAAGGCATCATTGAACATGGATTGTAGTATGTGTCATGATGCGAATAGAGACAAAAGCACTATACCAGCAAAATGTAAGGGATGTCATGGTAATTTTACAGATAACATGGTTGAAAGATGGAACAGAATCTTAAAAGAAAAATTAGATGAATTACAAAAAGATATTAATATAACAAGAGCCTCAATTGAGGGGAAAAAGGTTCCTTCAAAACTAAAAAGAAAGGTTGAAGAAGCTTTATATAATTACAGTTTCATTGTTAATGGACACGGTACTCACAATATAATCTATACTCTAAAAATTATAGAAGCAACTAAAAATGTCCTTAAAGAAGTACGTGCTAAAGTAAACAATGAACCAGCAACTTATACAAGTTTTAAGCTCTCTTGTAGTTATGCCTGTCACGGTAATATTAAAGAAAGAAAAGTCCAATTCGGTTCTGTTACCTTCCCTCACGAAGTCCATGCAGAAAACGATGATTCTTGTCTAAATTGTCATTCCAAATATGATAACCATGGTAAAACGATAATGAAAGGATGTAGTTCCTGTCATCATGGAGAAGGTATGGGCAAGGTAACATGTCAAGACTGTCATCGAAATGAAGTAAATATGTTCAAAGGAGAGGGTGTATCTGGATTGCCAGCTATGAGAAGCCCCAAATTTAGCAAAGTTAAGTGCACAGACTGCCATGCATCAATAAAAACAGGCTCACATAACTTACAGTCTATAAAAGCTACTTGCTCTAAGTGTCATAAGAAGGGACAATATGAAACAAAAGTAGAAGAGTGGGCAAAACAAAATAAAGAGCTAAAAGTAAAGTATAATAAAATACTAAATGAACTTGACAAAGAAATCATTGCCATAGAGTCAAAGGAAGGCAAACACTATGTCCCGCTGAGAAAAATACATGATGAGCTCACAGAAGATATACATTTCTTAACCTTGGGTGGCTATAACCACAACTTTAACTACAGCAAAGCGATTATTGAAAAGATAGATAAGAATATTGAAAAACTTAAGAAAATACTTGCCGATAAAAAGGCTGGCAAGATAATCAAACTCTATGATATGTAACTAAATTTTTAATTTTGTGCATAAAAGGGGTAAGCAGATTATGCTTACCCCTTTTTTATTTTATAAAATAGTTATACAATTAATTATGCTAAATAAAATCCTTTTTAAACCTCTACTTTTTTTAGTCCAACTACTGCTCTTATTTATATCACTAAATAATTCGCATGCATCATCACTAACCGCCTGTTATGATGTAAAAGTTTTTTTCTTTAAAGTAGGAGAATCCTGTATAACATATAGCCTTATTAACAAAAACTTATTAAGAATAAACAGTCATATGAAAACTGTGAATATAGGAAGCTTAGCAAAGAGAATTTATGATTACGGATCATCGGAAGCTAATTTAGATCATTTTTCTCCTCAAAAGTTTGTCTTTCATCAAGAAGAGGGGACATTTAAAAGGTACCAGGAGTATATTTTTAAAGAGGACAAAATTTATGTTACTGAGAGAAAATTCAAAAAACTCTCTTCTGAAATTGAAAAAGAAGAAAATAAAATATATAAACATTCAGGAGAATTTGACCCCTATATAGCGGCCCTATTTCTCTTCAAAAATTTTAAAAATATTCAATCAGGTATTATACCTATCTTTTATGATGATAGGTTTTATAGAATCCCTTGGCAAGTTTTAGAGAAGATAACAATTAAAACTTCAAATGGTGAAGCAAAATGTCAAAAAGTCATAATCAAACCACAAATAAAAGGAAAAGGTTTACTACAGCCTAAAGGAGAATGGTTTCTTTATATCGATGAAGATACCCTTATACCTCTAAAAATGGAAATTGGCTTTATTATCGGAAGTGTTAAGGTAGAATTGGTAAATATTGAGGGAGATAAAAAACTTTTAACTAATTTAAAATATTAGGAAAATAATTAGTACTTGGATAGAGGCAATTTGATTATAACTGTTGTTCCCTTATTTTCCTTAGAACTTAATTGTATTTCTCCTCCCATCTCTTCAATAAAACTTTTTGATATAGCTAACCCTATACCTGTACCATCCTTTTTTGTAGAGAAAAATAAATCGAATACCTTATTTTGTAATTCTTCAGGAATACCTATTCCAGTATCATTTATCTTAACAACACCTTTTTCATCTTCCCTCATTAACTCAACAGTTAATTCACCCCCTTCGGGCATAGCCTGTACTGCATTTAAGATTACATTTACCAGCACTTGATGTAGCTTTTCTTCATCGGCTAAAACATATATATCCTCTGGCTTAAAATCGATAATAATTTTTTTGAATATCTTTTGTAAAGAAAAATTTTCCAAGAGATTTTTTAAGAATTCAGATAGCTTAATCTCTTTAATCTTACTCTCCTTTGATCTGGCAAAATCTAATAAACTTCTTATAATTCGCTTAATTCTTAAAGATTCTTTTATAATCACTTCTACATCTTTCCTTATAGAGCTATCCTTTGGTAATTCATCAAGAATTAGTTCTGCATGACCTATGATAATACCCAATGGATTATCTATTTCATGAGACATACCAGCAGAAATCTTACCTAAAGCAGCCATTTTCTCATAATTTAATACTTGTCTCTGCAAGAAAAGCACTTCATTTAAGGCATTTTCTAAATTTTTATTTCTTAACATTAGTTCTTCATGTTTATTCTTTATCCTTTCAGCCATTATCCGAATCAAATCACCAAGCTCTCTAAACTCATCTTCTAAATTTGGTATGTCTATATTATAATTTCCATCTTTTATAGAATTAGCTTTTGCCTTTAAAATTTCTATAGGTATGGTAATCTTTCTTACAAAAAAATAGGAAAAAACCAAAATTAAAGAAAAGGCTATTATTGCACTCGCAAGAAAAGCAAGATTTATATTAAAAATCTGTCTTTCTAAAGCAGGGAAGTGAATAATATACTGAATTATAAACCTTGTTTGCCCAGGCGAAGTATAGGGTATTAAGATATCAAAGCTCTTTTTACCATCCCTTTGAATTATCTTATAGAGTACTTCATCAATATTTCTTTTGTAATCGGAAATATTAAATACTTCAATTTCCTTTTTGCCAAATTGATAGATTATTTTGCCATTATTATCCACTATACCAATGTAATCTATCTCAAAATTACTAACAAGAACCTTCCTAAGTTCTGTCTCAATATGTTCTCTGCCAAATCCCCTTCCAAAAGTCCTTATTACATCTTGGCTTAAAAATTTTAAACTTTTTACTGCATCCCTCAACAAATAATCACTCCAAAACTTCCTCTCGATAAATGAGAGAACAAAAAACAAAAAAGATATCAGGATTAAATAGAACAGACTTTGAAAAAAGAGTAACTTTTTGAAAAACCCTTTAGATTTAAACAATTTCATAGGATTTTATTTTTTCAATTAAATAAAAATTTCTTTTTTCTTTCCAAATGTAAACATCAAAACCCATCTCATTTTCCCTCAACTTTACAAATACCTCATCTACAAAGGGATATACAAAAAGTGTTAGAACTATTAGAAAACATAATACCCATATAATGGTTAATAATGGCTCATAAGTAATCTGAAGCCCCACATAGGGAAAACCAAATTCATCCCTATTAATGTCAACTAAATAAACTTTATAACCCTTAAAATTTAGAGGATTATTGATACTTATTATCTTATTCGTAGTATTACCATCTCTATCATTTATAGTCAAATCAGCATAAAACTGCTTAGGCAAGGGATCTATATAGGCTAAAAATTTTATTTTAAAAGCATTATCCTTTCCTGAGTACTCATTTTCAAAGGGCCCAACCTCTAAATTGTTATCTATTAATGTAAAGATTATGCTTCTTTTTTCTATAATTCCCTTCAAGATTCTTAACTTCAACCCGTCATAATTTATTATATCTCCTTCCTTAGTAACAAATTCCCTTTTATTCGAATTCTTTAAATCTTCTATCTCAATCTTTAGAGGCATAGGATAATATTCTATTTTTGTTGCATTAACAAAAATATAAAAGGGTAATACAACATCTTTTTTTTCATTCCAATCGAAACATATATCTGTTCCTCTTTTTTCATGAACATTTACAGTTCCCAAAAACCCTAAATAGGAAGATAAACCTGCAGTTAATATAAAACTTATTATTAATATGTGAAGTGTTAAAATTGCATAGGTCCTCAATAGACCTTTAAAAACAAGATAACCACCATCTACTTTTTTAATTTTAAATCCCCTGTTAGTAAAAAGTTCTAATATATCTTTTCTAACGGTGTATATTCTTTCTTGTCCAAATTTTCCTCTTTGTAAGGCAAAGAAAACTTTTATTATTCTGAAATAGGTACAATAGGCAATGTTAATAGATAAAATTATTAATAATCCTATGTACAAAGGGGTTTTATATAAATTAAAATCATAGGGAGTTTTTGCAGGGAAAATTGTACCATATATAGAAATAACTCCAATAGAAATCATAAATATTATTGCATATTTTGGAGATTTCAATATTGAATCAATTAAAGTAAGAGTTTTTTTCAACATATCAACTGTTTTTTAAAATCCTATTTAAATATTGTCCTGTATAAGAATTTGGATTATTGGCTACATCCTCAGGAGTTCCCTCTGCAATTATATACCCACCCCTATCTCCACCTTCTGGGCCTAAATCAATTATCCAATCAGCAGATTTAATAACATCTAAATTGTGTTCGATAACAATAACAGTATTACCCATATCAACAAGTTTCTGTAGTAAAAAAAGTAGTTTTTTTATGTCATCAAAATGAAGTCCAGTGGTTGGTTCATCAAGGATATAGAGTGTTTTGCCAGTAGATCTTTTCACCAGTTCTTTAGCAAGCTTGACCCTCTGGGCTTCCCCTCCTGATAGTGTAGTGGCAGGCTGTCCCAATTTTATATACCCGAGACCTACCTCCTCTAAAATTCTAAGCATTTCAGAAATTTTAGGATAATTTGAAAAAAATGTATGCGCTTCAGTAACAGTCATCATCAAAACTTCATAAATATTTCTACCCTTATACGTTATTTCAAGGGTCTCTTTGTTATATTTCTTTCCATTACACTCCTCACATAGTACATAAACATCAGGCAAAAAATGCATTTCTACTTTAACATAGCCTTCTCCATTACAATATTGGCATCTTCCTTCGTTTACATTGAATGAAAACCTTCCAGCCCTGTAACCCCTCAACTTTGCTTCGGGAATCATCGCAAAAACTTCTCTTATGGGAGTAAATACACCAGTATATGTAGCAGGATTACTTCTAGGCGTTCTGCCTATTGGAGACTGATCGACATCAATCACCTTATCTATGTATTCAAGACCTGATATTTTTTCATAATTACCCGGTTGTTCTGAGGAGCCGTACAATCTCCTTGAACAAGCTCTATATAGGGTATCAATAATTAGACTACTTTTTCCAGAACCAGAAACACCAGTCACACAAATAAATGTTTCTAATGGAAATTTAACAGTTATGTTTTTCAAGTTATTTGATTTTGCACCGTATAGAACTAAATATTTGCCTTTTGGCTTTCTCCTTGTTTTTGGAACAGTAATGCTTTTTTTACCTGACAGATATTGACCTGTTAAAGAATTTTGATTATTTATTATTTGTTCGGGTGTGCCTTCAGCAATAACTTTTCCTCCATGCTCACCCGCTCCAGGACCAAGATCAATAACCCAATCGGCAGTTCTTATAGTTTCTTCATCATGTTCTACAACAAGCAGAGTATTACCCATATCTCTTAGATTTTTTAATGTATTAATTAATCTTGTATTATCTCGTGGGTGCAGTCCTATGCTTGGCTCATCGAGTACATATAAAACTCCGCTCAGTTTCGAACCAATTTGAGTAGCTAAATTAATTCTCTGAGATTCACCCCCAGAAAGGCTTGAGGCACTTCTATTTAGCGTTAAATAAGTTAATCCTACATCCGTAAGAAAGCCCAGTCTGTTTCTTATCTCTTTTAAAATCCTTTCTGCTATAACTGCTTCACTACCAGTAAACTTCAAATTATTAAAAAAATCGAAAGCCTTCTCGACGGTCATCTCAGTAATATCTGAAATTGAACATCCATTTATTTTTACAGAAAGGATTTCTTTTTTAAGTCTTTTGCCTTTACAGGCTGGACAAACACCCTCACCCATAAAACTCTCATAGAAAGCTTTTTCTTCTTCATAAACGGCTCTTTTATAATTTTCCTGCAACCACGGTATCACTCCAATAAATTGTGGGATATTTATAGCTAATCTTGTATCCGAAGATGCGGACTTACCATATAAAATAAATCTTTTCATCTCCTCTGGTAGTTTATTAAAAGGAAGCTCTAAAGAAACCTTAAAATATGAAGCAATCTTTCGTAAAGACTCAATAAATCTTATTGTTCCATTTTTATTAGTCCAAGGTGTTATAGCCCCTTGATTTATTGATAATTCATCGTTCTTTATTACAAGTTGGGGATCGAAAAATTTCAATACCCCTAATCCATCACAGGTATCACAGGCACCATAGGGATTATTGAAAGAAAATAATCTTGGTGATATTTCCATAAATGTATAGCCACACTTATTACAAGCAAAATTTTTGTTGAAAATAAACCTTTCTCCTTCAATAACATCTATAGCAACTACACCATTACTTAATTTAACAGCCATTTCTACTGAATCTGCAACCCTACTTCTTACCCCATTTTTAATAACTATTCTATCTATAACGATATCAATGTCATGTTTAACCTGCTTATTTAATTCAGGAACTTCAGAAATGTTATAAACAACTCCATCAATCTTAACCCTTGAAAAACCATGTTTTTTATAAAGTTCGAGTTCTTTTTTATATTCACCTTTCCTACCCCTAACTACAGGAGAAGAAATCATGATTTTCGTTCCCTCGGGAAATTTCATAACTTCATCTATCATATTACTAACTGACATTGCAGTTATAGGAATATCACAATTGGGACAATAGGCCTTACCAACCCTTGCAAAGAGCAATCTAAGATAATCATAAATTTCTGTGACTGTAGCAACTGTTGAGCGGGGATTTTTACTTATTGTTTTCTGCTCTATTGCGATTGCTGGAGAAAGACCTTCGATAAAATCAACATCCGGTTTCTCCATTAATTCAAGAAACTGTCTTGCATATGCTGATAAAGATTCAACATATCT
>JAOABK010000004.1:58528-92026 GCA_026418415.1 Pseudomonadota bacterium
CTTCTGCATAAATTGTATCAAAGGCAAGAGATGACTTGCCTGAACCTGATACACCAGTAATTACAACCATTGATTCTTTTGGAATTTTAACATCAATGTTTTTTAAATTATGTTGTCTTGCACCTTTTACAACTATAAACTTCTTATTTTCCATAATAATTAGCCATCAAACTTTAATACATTTTTCTATAAAAGCAAAAATTTCTTCTACTTTAAATTCTGAACTTGATTCAACGTAAACTCTTAAAACTGGCTCTGTACCTGAAAGTCTTATTAGCAAAAATCCATCTTGAAAGATAAACTTTTTACCATCATGAAAATTTTTAGAAATCACTTTATTACCCGCTATACTTTTAAAATCAATGTTTTTTATCACCCTTTTTAATTTTTTTAAATCTTCAAAATGCAAATCTTTTCTTTTATAAACATGAGTACCAAATCTGTCTTCTATTTCATGCCAGATATCGATAATATTTTTTCTATAATGGTTTATCAAATTTAACATAAATATGGAACAATAGACCCCATCCCTTTCTGGAATGTATCCTTTTATATAAATACCTCCACTCTCTTCACCTCCAACAAGCACATCTTCATCCAGGATATAGGGAACAATATTTTTAAAACCTATGGGTACTTCATAAAGCTTTAAATTATTTTGTATCGCAATTTTATCAACCATTGAACTTACTGAGACTGTTTTTACAATGCAACCTTTGAATTTACAATCAATTAAATATTTTAGAATAATTGGGATTATTTTTTGTGATGAATAGAAACAGCCTTGATTATCAATACATGCTATTCTATCTCCATCGCCATCATAAGCAAAGGCTATGTCAAATTTTTCCTTTCTAACCTTTTTTATTGTATCTTTGAGATTTTCTTCAGTTGGTTCAGGATTAATATTACAAAAGGCAGGATTTCTAACATTATTAATTTCTTTAACCTGTATTGAAGTACCAAAAAGTATTTTTTCTAATACTCCTTGGGCAGAACCAAACATAGGATCCACAAGAATTTTAAAATCCATTTTTTTTGTATAGTTAATCAATCCTTGCTTTTTTATATAATCAAAATATGTATCATAGAAATCCACTTCTCTTATTTTACCTTTACAAATAGAACTCTTAATAGATTCTGTCATTGATATTTTTTTTACTGTATCTGGAAGAGCTGAACCGCCAAATTTTTCTTTAATTTTTACTCCATTGTAAATTGGTGGATTGTGACTAGCAGTAATCATAATCCCAAAATCTGCCTTTAATTTTGTAAAAAGAGATAGAGCAGGTGTATGGCAAAAATTTTTTGAAATAAATACTTCAAATCCAGCATCCTTCGCACATTCGGCTATTTCAAAAGCAATTTCAGGTGACAAAAATCTTGTATCATATCCTATAGCTACACTCTTAGCATTCTTTTCCTTGAAATATTTCATAGCCTTAGCAGAAGCAGTAATAGCACTTTTAAAAGTAAAATCTTTTCCAATAACACCTCTAAAACCATCTGTCCCAAACTTTATTTTCATCTTTTATCCTTTTTCATAGAATCAACCATTTTTAATGCCAATTCTATAGCTCTTACCATGCTTGTTGGATTAGCCTTACCCTGTCCCGCGATATCAAAGCCTGTGCCATGATCTGGTGAGGTCCTTACAAAAGGAAGCCCCATAGTTACATTCACACCACTTTCAAAAAATAACATTTTAAAAGGAGCAAGAACTTGATCATGGTACATTCCTAATATAAAATTATATTTTCCATTGATTGCTTCATAGAAAGCTACATCAGCAGAAATAGGTCCAATTACATTTTTATTTTTCTTTTTATACTCTTCACATACGGGCTTAATAATTTTTATTTCCTCATTTCCAAGTGCTCCTTCTTCTCCAGCATGGGGATTTAACCCTAAAACTGCAATAGATGGGTTTTTGATATTGAAATACCTCTCAAAAAATAAAAAAATTATTTGAAGTTTTCTTTTTAATATATTCCTATTTATTTGAGTCAAAACCTGTGAAAGAGGTAAATGAGTTGTAATAGTTCCTACAAAAAGCTTTGTACTATAAAAGCTCATTAAAACATCACTCACATTGAATCTTTCCTGAAAAAACTCTGTATGACCAACAAATTTTATACCAGCAGAAATTATGCCCTTTTTATAAATTGGTGCTGTAACTACAACTTTTGAAATTCCCTTTTTAATAAGTTCTTCAGCTTTTTCTAAAGACTTATAAGCTGAAATGGCTGTGGATTTCGTTGGAACACCTGGTATAATTTTTTTTAGTTTCGTTACTGGTATAAGATTTAATTTTTCAGTTTTGTAGTTGTCTAAACTTTTAATAATATTTATCTCAAAATCACTATAATTTCTATAAACCGTCTCATCACCTATAACATAAAAGTTAGCATTTTTATGTAATTTCTCAATTTTTAATGAATTGACTATTATTTCAGGACCAATGCCTGCAGGATCTCCAGTAGTTATTAAAACTACAGGTCTATAACCTTTTTTCGACATATATTTCTTTTTTCAGATCTTCCAACCATTTTTTATAGATCTGTTCCATCTTATCTTTTTGATACTGTTTTTTTAGGTCTTCTTTTATCTCTTCGAAAGGCTTTAGTCCCTCATGCTTAAGTGAATTTAATTTAAAAATTTGAAACCCCATATCAAACTTTACCAGAGGTCCAAGTTGAGGTGGTTTCATATTTCCAATTGCTTCCTGTAGTTCAATAGAAAGGGTTTTTAATTTTACATTTTCAGAAGTTGTATCTGTTACATTATATTTTTCAGATGCCTTTTTAACTATCTCCTCAAAAGAAACTCCCTTTTGCGCCATATTATAATAATCTTTTATATCTCTCTCTAACTTATTTTTCTGGTTTTCATAAAAAGTTAAAACTCTAAAACTAACAACCTTTTCAAGTCCTGAAGCAATTTCAGTCTGATAATAGTTCATTAATATTTCATCAGTAACAACAACAAAAGGTCTAACCTCTCTATTAACAACTTTTGCTTTTAAGATCTGAAATCTCACTATTTCCTTATATTCTGAGAGGGTCATTCCTTCTTTTTGAAGAGCCAATTCAAGTATCTCTGTTGTTATGTTATTGATTTTTTTTACATTTTCTATTTCTTCATCTATTTCCTTATCCGACACACCAATCCCAAGCTTTTTTGCTTTCTGCTCTATAAGCTCTTTTTCTATAAGCATATCCAACGCCCTGTCCTTCTCAATGTTAGGTAACTTCACTAATTCATTATTGCTTTTTAACTTAAGAAACTTCCTCAGGTTTGTTAATGTAATGGGAGTGTCACCAACAATTGCTACAATCTTATCAATTGTTTCTCCCATTACTAATGAAGGTAAAAAGACAAAAAGAAAAATATAAATTAGTTTATTTTTTCTACCAGTTCCCATTTAATATTTACTCCATATTCTTTCTTTTTCTTCGCAATCCAATCTGCATAAACATTTCCCTGCATAACTTTTTTAGCTTCTTCTATTGCTCTCTTTCTTTTATCGCCTTTATCGATTTGTCCTTTGGGAATGTATTCTTTTAGTTTGATAATATGAAAACCAAAAGGTGAACTTATTATAGAAGAAATTTCTCCTTTCTTCATCTTTCTTAGCTGATTTAATAATTCAACAGGAAGTTCATCAGCATTTAAATAATCAACAATCCCACCTCTTGTTTTTTCAGGCAATGTGGAATATTTTTCCACAGCTTTATTAAAATCAAGACCTCCACGTATCTCTTCAAGGGCTTTTATAGCTTCTTCTTTACTATTTAATACTATTTGATAAAAGATGTATTTTTCTGGTTGTACATCTAATAAATTTCTTTCAATTTCATTGATTAGGGCTTCATCAATTTTAATATCTTCAACAAGTTTATGAGAAATCTTATCTCTTAACAAATAATGCTTAACCATGTCTTTCTTTTTTTCATCAATGTTGTTTTCTTTCAAAAAGGCATTTATCTCATCTTCAGTAATGACTATGCCCATTTTTTTAGCTTCTTCTTCTAATATAAGCCTTTCAATAAGCTGAGATATAAAACTTGCTTTAGATATAGTCTTAATATCAACTGATTCTTTATATTTTGCATACAAATTCAAGAGTTCTTTATCTGTAACAGTTTTTTTGCCTACAGTAATTATAGTTTCACCACCATTACTGCAGGCAAAAAAGCAAAATACTAAAAAAATTAAAAACCTATTTTTTATTTGCATTAAATAGGGCGTTAAGATCTTCTTCTTTAAATTCTATTTTATATTTATTTTTCAATTCGCCAACTACTTTATCAAAAATTGCCCTCTGATTTTCTTTTAAGTACATCTCCTTAACTTCTTCTTTTACCTCTTCGAAATTTGGCACATTTCCCTTTTCTCTTTTTATGAATTTAATTATATGATAACCATAGTCAGTTTTAATAACAGGACTAATTTCATTTTCCTTTTTCATTTTATCAAGGGCTTCTTCAAACTCTGGAACAAGAGTTCCCTTTTCTAAAAATCCTAAATCTCCACCATTCTTTCCAGAAGAATCTATTGAATGCTCCTGTGCCAACTTTTCAAACATTCCTGGGTCCTTCTTCAGTTTTTCCAATATCTCATCAGCTAATTTTTTATCTTTTACAAGTATATGTTTGGCATGTATTCTTTCAGGTCCTACGAACTCTTTTTCATGTTTTTTATAAAAATCTTTTAAGACCTTATCTTCAACTTTTTCGTCAAATTTTATTGCTTCCCTTAAATAAGCCTCAATTATCAACCTTTTCTTTAATTTTTCTAGATCCTGAAGAACCTTCTCATTTTTGTCAAATCCCTTAGATTTTGCTTCATGATATATTATCTCACGGGTTACCAAACTATCTATGAACTGTTTTTTACCTTCCTTAGTATTAACAAGAGCCTTCAACTGATCGGGTAATAACTCAAACTCTTCTTTTATTTCTTTGTCTGTAATACCACCATCACCAATCTTAATTACAACCTTACCCTCTTTCTGTGCTGTATTTTCAGTTGCCTCTTTAGATGTGGCTTTATTGCTACACCCAAAAACCATACTAAAAAACACCAAAACACATAATATTTTTTTCGATTTTTTCATCACTTACTCCTTTAAATTTTTATCATTTAATTTTAACACGTTCTAAAAAGGCTTGTAAAATCTTTTTAACTACTTCTATATTTTTATCTTTGAAAGCATGAAGAGAAAAATAAAATTTATTTGGTACCACAAATCTACTACCACTAATATCTTTAAGAATTCTATTTATTATATTTTTTGGTGGTATGTACTCAAAATCAAAGGTAATCACAATCTTATCTTCATGATAATAACACTCAACACACCCAATGGTTGAAAGATCTAATTCAAGCTCTTTAAGGTAAAGAAAGGCTTCCAACTCTTGTGGTATTTTGCCATACCTATCATCTAACTCTTCTTTTATTGTAAAAACTTCTTGAATTGATTTTGAATTCAAAATTCTTCTATAGAACTCCATTCTCTCTCTAGAAGATTCCATGTACCATTCAGGTATATAAGCAGGAAAGGGTAGTTTTACCTCTGTTAGTATCTTTTTCTTTTCCTCAACTAATTCACCTCTTTCAAATTTAACCTCTCTTACCGCTTCTTCAAGTAACTGGGTGTATAGCTCTAAACCTACTTCATTTATATGCCCAGATTGTTTTTTCCCCAATAAATCGCCTGCACCCCTAATTTCTAAATCATGTATTGCTAATCTAAAACCAGAACCTAATTCTTCCATTTCCTGAAGTATTTTGAGCCTTTTTAAAGCATCTTTAGTTATACTTTCAAAAGAGGGAATTAAAAAATAAGCATAAGCTTTTCTATTGGATCTACCTACCCTTCCTCTTAACTGATATAAATCTGCTAAACCAAATTTATCTGCTCTATTTACAATAATCGTATTTACGTTTGGTAAATCGAGACCTGATTCTACTATCGCAGTCGAAAGAAGTATATCTGCTCTACCTGCACTAAATAATTCCATAACACTTTTTAAATCCTGTTCATCCATCTGACCATGGCCTATCATTATCCTCACATCGGGTAAAATCCTCTCTAAATATTTCTTCATTGAACCAATTCCCCTTACCCTGTTATGAATAAAAAAAACCTGCCCTCCTCTTTGCAACTCCCTTTCCACTGCATCCCTAATTATTGACTCTGAAAATTTAGTAACAAATGTCTTTATAGCTTGCCTACCCTTTGGTGGAGACACAATAATACTTATATCTTTTAATCCCGAGATAGACATATACATCGTTCTTGGAATTGGTGTTGCTGTAAGGGTCAATATATCTACAGTTGCTTTAAAGGATTTTATTTTCTCTTTATGGGTTACACCAAATTTATGTTCCTCATCAATAATAAGTAACCCCAAATCACTAAACTGAACATCCTTTCCAAGCAACCTGTGAGTTCCAATAATTATATCTATTTCGCCTTTTTTTAATTCTTCCAAAATCTTTTTCTGTTCCCCCTTATCAACAAATCTACTAATCAAAGCAACTTGAAATCCAAAGGGGGCAACCCTTCTTTTAAAAACTTTGAAATGTTGTTCGGCTAAAATTGTAGTTGGCGCAATCAGACAAACCTGCTTTCCATTACTGACAGCAACAAATGCAGCCCTTAAGGCTACTTCAGTTTTCCCAAAACCTACATCGCCACAGATAAGTCTATCCATTGGCTTTTCGCTTTCCATATCTTTTAAGGTTTCTTCTATAGCTCTTAATTGGTCTTCAGTCTCTTCAAACTCAAATGAGGCTTCAAACTCCTCTAAAGCTATTGGATCAACTTTAAAAGAAAAACCCTTTTGAGATTTCCTCAATGCCTCTACCTTAATAATTTCTTCCGCCCAGTTTTTTAAATCTTCTTTGATTTTCTTCTTTGTTTTCTGCCACCTTTTATCACCTAACTTATCAATTTTTGCTGTATAATCCTCAGAAGCTATATATTTTTGAAGGAGTCCAATTTTTTCAACAGGAACAAATAGTTTATCATTATCTGCATACTCGATTTCTATATACTCCCCTTTTTTACCCAAAACCTCTACCTGTTTTAGCCCTTTATAAATACCGATACCATATTCAATATGAACAATTAAATCACCAACATTTAGTTCATAGAGATCCGAAATTATAGAAGATAAATCTTTTTTTTCTTTTTTAGGTTTTCTATCTCCTTCTGTTTTCCCGAAAATCTCTTCTTCAGTAATTATCCAGACAGCGTCTGAAAAATTTCTAAATCCTCTTTTTATAGGACCACTTATCACATAAATCTTCCCTTTTACTCCCTTCTCTTTAAATTCTTTAAAACCATTTAAAATTTCTGGTGTGTTTAAATAATAATGGGCAATTAAATCTGCAATTTTTTTTGCTTGCTGTTGATGGGCAGTAACTATTAAGATTTTAAAATTATCTTTATCATTTTCGATAAAATTTAAAAAATTTTCTATGGGATGGTTAGTTCTGTCCTTTTCATTTCCTAACTCTCTTGCGTAATTTAGCAAAGGAAAGTTATCTTCAAAATCGAGAACGATTTCTTCACTATGTGAAACACTACCTAATACTATTTTCGAATCTACTATCAATTTTTCTAGCTTATCTAAATTATATATATCCTTGGGAGCTAAAACAAACATTCTATTTTTTACTGATTCATGCTGTTTCTCAAGATTCTTAATATGACCCTTTAAATTACTTATTATCTCTTCTGGATTTAAACAAATTATATCAAGGTTATCTAAATAACTTAAAATACCTGTCTCATCATCATAGAGGAAATTAACAAAAAAATTTTCAGCGGGTATAATTTTTTTACTAACTAATTTTTCATAAAATTCGTCTCTAATTTTCTTAGGGATTTCCCTTTGATCTGAATAATCTTTTATTTTCTCATGGATATTAGATATATCTCCTTCCAATAATATATTTCTAACAGGTAAAATAAATCCTTCATCTAATTCTCCAATGGATCTTTGTGTTACTATATCAAACATTCTAATTGATTCTATTTGGTCACCAAAAAATTCAATTCTCAAAGGATTTTCATGATAGGGAGAAAACACATCTATAATTCCACCTTTTACGTTATAATCTCCTATTAACTCAACATGTTCTACTCTTTCATAACCGAGCCCAGCTAAACTTTTTTTTAATTCCTCAAATTCTAAAAATTCATCTTTTAAAAGGTAAATATAATTTTTCTTTAAAATGTTTCTTGGGATTACAGGTTCAACTATTGATTTACCAGAAGCAACATAAATAGCAACTTCTTTATTTAATAACCTAAATAGTGATGCATTCCTTTCACCTATTATTTCTTTATTATGAAATAATTCACTATAGGGTGGAACATCAAGAGATGGAATTTTATAAACATCTTTTCCAAAAAATCTCAATTCTTCACAAAAATCATCTATTGTCCTGTCTTCTGGAACTATTACAAGCAAGGATTTACCTAATTTTTCAAAAACTTTACTTAAAATATATGGAGAGCTTGACCCTTTCTTACTTGAAACATACAGGGTTCTATTGGTATCCTTTATTAAACTTAAAAAATCAGATAGGGAAATCATTATATAAGAATTAGTTAAAGAAAGCAGGGGAAATTAATCCCCTGCATTGGACTTATTTACTTAAAAAACTCTCAAATATAGCTGCATGTTCTTCTTCGTCTGCAAGTATCTCAATAAAAAGTTTTGCAGTTGTATAATCCCCTTCACATTGAGCAACGCTTATAATTTCTTTATACATTGCTATAGCTTCGTCTTCAGCTTTTTTATCGATTTTTAGCATTTCATCCACATTATTACCAACAGTAATTGTAGTTGGTTTTGTTGTTGGGATTCCACCTAACATTACTAATCTCTCAGCTATCGCCTCTGCATGCTTCATCTCAGTAATAGCAATTTTTTTAAATGCTCCTTTAACAACCTCACCTTTAAGTCCAACACTCTGAACATGCTGCCACATGTATTGAATAGAAACCTGGATCTCCCTCGCAATAGCATCATTTAAAATTTCCTTCAAACTCTTACTATTCTTTTTTTTCGAACAAGCCATAAAATCCTCCTTTTTTAGGTAATTTTAGTCTATATTAAAGTTCTTGTCAATTTTCTCTAAGAATTTCTAAAATTTTTTTCCCCTTACTTTCAGACAATGTGCCCTTCTCTTTGGCAATATCAACGGTCATCTTACCTAAAATTTTATATAATTCAATTAACTCTGGCATATATTTTTTCATCGCTACAATGTGCCCTTCAATAGTATGAATGTCTCCCCTTGCAATTGGACCTGTTAATGCCTGCTTTGGTCCCACCTTTTCAATATTATTAATTGTACCTCTTACTAATTTCAAAAGACCAACTAAACCCTTCTCAGTATCGATGTTCACATTTTCAAAAATTTTCATGCTTGTATTTATCAAAGTAACAAAATAATTACAGGCTATAACTGCTGCTAAATGATACAATGGCTTTTTTTCACTATCTATAAAAAAAGGCTGACCATCTAATGCTCTAACTAATTCAAGAGCTGTGTCATAAGCTTTCAAATTTCCTTCTATAGCAAATAAACTTCCTATTAAATTATTTACACCTTCAGATGGTGATGCTACCGTTTGAAGAGGGTGTATAGAAATCCCGAAAGCCCCTTTTTTCTCTAATGGTCCAAAAACACTTGCTGGTAAACTTCCACTTGTATGAATAAAAATTTGTCCTTCGAATATTTCACATCTATTTGCTATGTCTTGTACTACAAAAGGTATAGCATCATCATTTGTAGTTATAAAAACTATATCCGCTTCTTCAACAAAAACCAAAATATCGTTAGTTGCAGTGATATTATTACCCACGAAATTAGCAGATGCTTCAGCAGATTTTAGATTTCTACTCCCAATTCCTATTATTTCATATCCCTTTTGATTAAAAAGATATGCTAAAGAAGTCCCTACTTTACCAGCACCAATAAAGTATATTTTTTTCATTTTTTTAAGAAGTCTTTACTTTTTTTATAAATCATGATACTAATTTTAATCATGGCTGACAATGAAATCAAGCAAGATATTGATGAATTAGAAAGAAAAATCGAAAGATTAAAGCACGAATATGAGAAATTTTTCCTTGGAATTATTAATGTTGAACCCCTTCAATTAAAAAACGAAGTAGTAAGATTAATTAGAAAATATGCGACAAAACAGATCAATAACGTGATGCTTAATTTCAAATATAAAAATCTTACTTCAAGATTTTTGCTCTATCAAGAATATTGGAATCGAAACCTAAGGCTTATTGAAGAGGGAAAAAACCCCAAGGAAATTATTAGATATCAGGCAAAAACTACTGCAACACCATCGATAACTAAGGAAGAAAAAGTAGAAAAAAGGGCTGATTATAAGGATCTTTACCAAGAGTACTCAAACGTATTAACAAAAAAAGGGCAAAATCCCCCTTCTGAAGAAGCCTTCATAAAAAAGATGGAAGAATTAAAAAGCAGTGTAAAATCTAAATATGGCGACAATGTTGAAACTGATTTTAAAATAGAAGAAACAGATAAAGGCGTTAAGATTAAAACCACTGTAAGGAAAAAAAGCTCATAAAAAAGCCTTTGCTTTATCATAAAGCAAAGGCTTAAAAGAAAATAGATTTATCTAAAATATTAAGAACCCTTTACTTTCTTGGCTACCTCAATTCTTACAAGGGCTTTTTCATATGAAGTTTTAGCTGTGAAATAATCTGCATCATCTTCAGTCAATGACTTAAGTCTTTCCTCTGCTCTCTTGATAGCTGCTTCTGCCCTTGTTAAATCGATATCTATTGCCTTCTCAGCAGTTTCAACTAAAATTGTAACTCTATCAAAAGTGACTTCAGCAAATCCCCAGCTTACCGCTAAATATTCTGTCTTACCTTTATATTTGTAACTTAATTCACCAATTGTTAAAGCAGTTAGAAGCGGATGGTGCCCAGGTAGTATTGTAATTTGCCCAATTATACTTGGAGCAGTTAGTTCTTCCGCTTCTCCACTCATAACCAACCCATAGGGGGTTACTATTTCTAACTTAAAGGTATCTGCCATTTTTTATCCCTATTCCATAAGTCTCTTAGCTTTTTCAATTGCTTCTTCTATGGTACCTACCATGTAAAATGCCTGCTCAGGTAAGTTGTCATGCTTACCTTCAACAATCTCTTTGAAGCCACGAATTGTATCTTCTAATTTAACATATTTACCCTTTGTACCAGTGAATTCTTCTGCAACATGGAATGGCTGTGACAGAAATCTCTGAATTTTCCTTGCACGAGAGACTATCAATTTATCTTCATCAGAAAGCTCATCCATACCTAAAATTGCAATAATATCTTGCAAGTCTTTATATTTCTGTAATGTCCTCTGAACTGCACGAGCAACAGAATAATGTTCCTCTCCAACTATGCCAGGATCTAAGATTCTTGAGGTTGAATCTAATGGGTCAACTGCTGGATAGATACCAAGCTCAGCTATCTGACGAGAAAGAACAGTTGTTGCATCAAGGTGTGCAAAAGTAGTAGCTGGTGCTGGGTCAGTTAAGTCATCTGCGGGAACATAAATTGCCTGAACTGATGTGATCGATCCCTTTAATGTAGATGTAATTCTCTCCTGTAATTCTCCCATTTCTGTAGCAAGAGTAGGCTGGTAACCAACCGCTGAAGGAATTCGACCAAGAAGAGCTGAAACCTCGGAACCTGCCTGTGTAAACCTGAATATGTTATCTATAAATAAAAGGACGTCTTGACCCTCTTCATCTCGGAAATACTCTGCAACCGCAAGAGCAGAAAGAGCAACCCTTGCACGTGCCCCTGGTGGCTCATTCATCTGACCATAAACAAGTGCAGCTTTTTCTATAACTTTTGAATGTTTCATCTCAAGCCAGAGGTCATTACCTTCTCTGGTTCTTTCACCAACACCTGCAAATACTGAGTAACCACCATGATGTATTGCAATATTATGGATAAGCTCCATAATAACAACCGTTTTACCAACTCCTGCACCACCAAAAAGACCTATCTTTCCACCCTTTGGATAAGGTTCCAATAGATCAATAACCTTAATACCTGTTTCTAATATTTCAACCTTTGTATTCTGTTCCACAAAAGAAGGTGCTGGTCTATGAATTGGATAATGCTTATCTGAAACAATTGGGCCCATTTCATCAACAGGTTCACCAACAACATTCATAATCCTGCCAAGCGTATTTTTCCCAACAGGAACTTCTATTTGTTTACCCTCATATTTTGCAGGTATACCCCTTACCAACCCTTCGGTACTATCCATTGCGATGCATCTTACTATGTTTTCTCCTAAGTGCTGAGCAACCTCAAGTGTAAGATTCCATTCTTTATTGCTTATTGCAGGGTTTGTCACTTTAACTGCACCATATATGGGTGGCAATTCTCCTTTCTTAAATTCAACGTCTACCACAGGACCAATAACCTGTAAAACACGCCCTTCAAAAACCATGTATTTCCTCCTAAATTATTTTTTAATTGCTTCAGCCCCACCAATTATTTCCATCAACTCTTTAGTAATAGCGGCTTGTCTTGTCTTATTAAAAAGTAAAGTGAGCCTATCAACCATCTCTATTGCATTATTTGTTGCATTATCCATAGCAGTCATTCTTGCTCCCAACTCACTTGCTATGGATTCTAAAATTGCTCTATGAATCTGAGTAAAAACGTTACGAGGCAGTAATTCATTAAGAAGAGTCTGTTTATCTGGTTCGTATATATACTCTGTTAACGGCATTTCTGGATTCTCAACAATTGGTTCCAAAGGCAGTAAAGTTGTAAAAGTGGGAACCTGAGAAATTGCTGATCTAAATTTATTATATACTACCACAACTTCATCACATTGATGATTAATAAAACTATCTATAATTTTCTCACCTATAGTTCTAGCGGTTTCATACTGTTCTTTTTGGTAAATATTTGTCCAACTATCAATTACGTTATAATTTCTTTTTTTAAGATATTCAACCCCTTTTCTACCAACCACCATCAAACAGATGTTCTCACCATAAGCTTCTCTCTTTTCAGCAACATAGGCTTCAACTTGCTTTAAAAGGGCTGAATTAAAAGTACCGCATAAACCCCTATCAGAGGTGAAAACAAGCATTAGCAAGCTTTTCTTTTCTTCTCTATCCTCTAAAAGTGGATGGGTTTTCGTTTCAATTCTTGCAGCAAGAGAGGAAATAACCATTTGCAACCTCTCTGCATATGCCCTTGCCATTAGAATATTATCTTGTGCCCTTTTGAGTCTCGCTGCAGCAACCATCTTCATGGCTTTAGTAATTTTTTGAGTGCTTTTTACACTATTAATTCTTTTCCTAATATCTCTTAAGCTCGCCATTTAAATTTCCACCCCTATGGTTTAAAAACTTCTTTAAGTTCATTTAACATTGCTTCAATACGAGCACGTAAGTCATCGTCTATTTGTTTCTTTTCTTCTATTGTTTTCTCTATATCTGTATATTTTGAATCCATAAGCTGATATAACTCTTTCTCATATTTACCTATAGCTTCAACTGGATAGGCATCTAAATAACCCTTAGTACCTGCATAAATAGCTACAATTTGTTTACCAACTGAGAGAGGGCTATATTGGGGCTGTTTCAAAAGTTCAACAAGCCTTGCTCCCCTTGCTAACTGCTGTTGTGTTGCCTTATCTAAGTCACTACCAAACTGAGCAAATGCTGCAAGTTCACGATACTGAGCTAAATCAAGCCTTAGAGAACCAGCAACTTGTTTCATTGCCTTAATCTGAGCATTACCACCAACCCTTGATACCGATAAGCCGACATTTACTGCTGGTCTTATACCAGAATAGAAAAGGTCGGTTTCCAAATAAATCTGTCCATCTGTGATAGAAATAACATTTGTAGGAATATATGCAGAAACGTCTCCTGCCTGAGTTTCGATTACTGGCAATGCTGTTAATGATCCTCCACCCAAGTTATCATTCATTTTTGCTGCTCTTTCAAGCAAACGAGAATGTAAATAAAATACATCACCTGGATAAGCTTCACGTCCTGGCGGTCTTCTTAAAAGCAAGGAAAGCTGTCTGTAAGCAACCGCATGTTTTGACAAGTCATCGTATATTGCAACCGCATGTTTTGCATTATCTCTAAAATACTCACCCATTGTACAACCTGAATAGGGTGCTAAAAATTGCATTGGAGCAGGATCGTTTGCTGTAGCTGAAACCACTATTGTGTAATCCATAGCCCCAAAACTTTTCAATTTTTCAACCACTTGAGCAACTGTTGACTGTTTCTGACCTATTGCTACATAGATACAAATCATACCTTTGCCTTTCTGGTTAATGATTGTATCTATTGCTATTGCAGTTTTACCAGTCTGTCTATCGCCTATTATCAACTCACGCTGGCCTCTTCCAATAGGTATCATAGAGTCAATTGCCTTTAAGCCAGTCTGAAGAGGCTCTTTAACTGGCTGTCTTGCAACAATACCAGGTGCTTTTACTTCAACCCTTCTATACTCTTTAGCATCAATTGGACCTTTACCATCTATTGGCTGACCTAATGGGTTAACAACCCTACCTAAAAGTGCTTCACCAACAGGAACCTCAACTATCCTTCCTGTGCGCTTTACCATGTCACCTTCTTTAATATACTTATCTTCACCGAAGATTGCGCAACCAACATTATCCTCTTCTAAATTCAATGCCATCCCGAAAATATTATGGGGAAATTCGATAAGCTCTCCTGCCATAGCCTTTTCAAGGCCATAAACCCTCGCTATTCCATCACCTACACTAAGAACAACCCCAGTTTCAGCAACATCAATTTTCTTTTCAAAACCACCTATACGCTCTTTAATAATTCGGCTAATTTCATCTGCTTTGATTTCCATTCTTGTCACCCCTTAATTAAATTCTCTTTTAATATTTCAAGTTGTCTACGTACTGTTCCATCGAAAATCAAATCTCCCACTTTCACCCATATTCCACCAATCAAAGACGGTTCAATTTCTGTTGTGAGTATTACCTTTTTATTTAACTTTTCTTCTAATTTCTGTTTTATTAAGTCAAGATCTTCGTTACTTATAGATATAGGCACTCTAACTAATCCTCTTACCCTTCCTAAATAAAAATCTTCGAGCTCCTGATATAACTTGCAAATATAAGGTAATAACTTAGCTTTTCCTGAGTCTAAAACCAATAAAACCAAATTTATTATTAAATCATTAATATTATGTTTTTTCAAAATATCTTTTACTGTTTCTTTTCTCACATTAATGTCAATTGTAGGTGAAATTATAAACTGCATAAACTCAGGTATATTATCAATTATCTGTCTTAAAATGTTCATATCTGCAGAAAATTTTTCCATCTGTCCAGTTTCCTGCGCTATTTCAATAAGTGTTTTTGCATATCTTCTTGCGGATGATAATTTAATCAATTTACCCTCTCCATCATTGTAATATATTCTTTAACAAGCCTGCTTTGATCAGCAGATGTAAAATTCTTTTTTACTAAGTCCTCTGCTACTTCAAAAGCCATATTCCCCAAGTCAAGCAACAACTCTTCTCTAATTTTCAATTTCTCCTGTTCAAGAGATTTGATCATCCTCTCTTTAAATTTTTCTATTTGTTCCTGATATTCTTTGGAAATCCTTTCTTTTTCTTCCTCTGCTTCTCTCTTAAACTGCTCTTTTAGTGCTTCAATTTCATTCTGTAAGTTTCTTAGCTTCTCTTCATAATAACGTGCTTTTGCCTCTGCATCTTCCTTCGCTTTTTTGGCTTCTAATATTTGGTTCCTTATATTCTCACTTCTTTGTTTAAGATAACTTTTCATCGGTTTTGAAATTGCATAACCTATGCCACCAAATAGAATAATAAAATTGATTACCCTAAAAAGAAAATCTAAACTAAAAAAGGACGCCTGATGCCCACCTCCATGCCCACTAGCGGCATAGACTACTGTAGCAAAAACTAAATTAAACAGAATTATAAATGTTTTCTTCACTGCAAATCCCTCCCGATAACCTTCTTAGCCATAGTTTTTCCAAGGTCATCGGCTATCTTTGGCATTTCTTTTTTTACTGCTTCCATTTCACCAAGAATTAGGTTTTTTTGTCTCAAAAACTCTTCTTCTATCTCCCTTTGTTTTGCATCACTCATAGATTTCTGTTCTTTTATTATCTGCTCTCTAATTGCTTTTTTATACTCCATGCCCTCTTCTTTTGCTGACCTTATGGTGTCATTATAATATTTTTCTTTATCAACTATATCTGCCAAAATTTTCTCCGCCTCTTCTTTGCGACCTACTATTAGATTTCTTCTATAATCTAAATATTTTAGCATGGGATTAAAAAATAGGGTGTTTAATAAGATAATAACTAACCAGAAAAGGCCTAATTGAAACAAAAAACTGACATTTATATCTATCATCCTCTCCCCACCTAACAGAAAAATTTAAACGAGAAATTACTAACATAAAACTAAACCTAATGTCAAGGATAAATTAATTTACTTTTAACATTTTTTTAAGACATTATCACATAACTAAATAGATTATTTATAAAAATAAAGATTTATCTTTAAACTCTATTTGTGGAATAATAAATAGTTATGGAGCCACTGTCATATAGAATAAGACCAAAAGATTTTAGTGAATTTGTGGGACAAGAACATATTGTAAATGCCAAGTGGTTTAAAAGTGCGATTGATAAAAAAAACCCACCTTCAATGATTTTATTTGGACCACCAGGCATTGGAAAAACAACCTTAGCTTTACTTATTGCTGAAAAAACTGGCATTACCTACAAAACCTTTTCAGCTGTCACATCTACAATAAAAGAGGTCAGAGAATTTATTGAATCCGTTTATGAATCTTATAAAAATACAGGAAAAAAAACTATTGTTTTTATAGATGAAATACATAGGTTTAACAAAGCACAGCAAGATGCATTTCTGCCTTGGATAGAAAAAGGAGTAATTATTCTCATAGGCACAACCACAGAAAACCCATCTTTTTACATTAATCCTCCCCTTCTTTCAAGGGTTAAAGTCATTAACCTAAATCCCCTATCTAATATGGACATTGAAAAGATTTTGCTACAAGCAATAAAAAAAGACAGATTATTGCAAAATCTTGGTGTTGAGATAAGAAAAGATATTATTGAAATGATAATTGATTACGCTAAAGGAGACGCCCGTGTTGCATTAAATGTTTTGGAATTAATAGCCGAAAACTTCTATAATGAAATTAGTTTAGATGAAATAGAAAAAATAATAACTGATTACCATCAACCCTATGATAAAAAGGGTGATTTTCATTATAATCTAATATCAGCTTTTATAAAAAGTATGAGAGGCTCAGATCCAGATGCAGCAATATATTATTTAGCAAGGATGCTTGAATCAGGAGAAGACCCCTATTTTATTTTAAGAAGAATGGTGATTTTTGCATCAGAAGATATAGGCAATGCTGATCCTCATGCTTTAATGGTTGCTACCTCTGCTCATTATGCTTTTACTATTATGGGAATGCCGGAAGGGTTTATACCAATATCTCAAGCTGTTACTTATTTGTCTTTGGCTCCAAAAAGTAATGCTTCTTATAAAGCCTATCTTGAAGCAAAAGAGGACGTAAAAAAATATGGCGCACTCATGCCTCCATTATCAATTTTAAATCCTGCCACAAAAATTATGAAAGATTTAGGATTTGGAAAGGGTTATAAGTATCCCCATGATTACATAAATGGTTTAGTCAAAGGATTCCAGTATTTGCCTGATGCAATTAAAGAAAAAAGATACTATAAACCCAAACAAATTGGCTATGAAAAAACTCTTCTTGAAAGACTACAAAAAATAAAGGGAGAAAGATGAAAAATAAAATTTTCAAACTAACTTTTTATATTATTTTTATTAAATTACTTGTTAGTTCAAACCCAGTCTACGGTTTAGACATTAATCAAATCCTTGAGGACATAAAGGAACTGCCAATTGAGAAAATACAGTTTAATCAAGAAGAAAAAGAAAAACTTAAAGCAATTCAGCTTTTTGTTCTTCCAAAGACAATAAAAGAGCTTGAAGATTCAATGGACGCATGGAAAGAAATGGGTATAAACACGCTAATTTTAAGAGTATTCCATAATGAAAAAGATAGATACCATTATTTCAAAGAGAGCCCTATAAATAAAGGGGTTTACTTCAAAACAAATCATGCGCCTGTAATATCAGACACTTTAGGAGATTTCATTCCCCTTGCAAAATCAAGGGGATTTAAAGTCTATGCTTGGATGACTACAAGATATGCAGATTATAACCACAATGATTTAGATAAAGTGATCTCCTATTCCCCTTTTAAAAACACCTTTTCTACTTCAAAGGGGTTAAATATTCTATCTGAAAGTGTTCAAAAATATCTGTTTTCTCTGTTTTCAGATTTGGCAAGCTATCCAATAGATGGTATTCTTCTTCAGGATGACCTTTTTTTAAGATACAATGAGGGTTTTGATAATAACACCCTAAACAAATTCAAAAACGAAACTGGAATAAATATAAATCCTAAAAAATTATACATTGTAAATGATAATGAAAATCACGTTAAATACACAGATGAATTCTGGATTTTAAGAGATTGGAAAAGCAGGAAAATTGCAGAATTTGTTGGAAATTTAAGAAACCATATTAAAAAGATAAACCCCAATGTGAATATCGCAGTGAATCTAACTTATGAAGCGATATCTCATCCTAAAGGAGCCTTAGCATGGTTAGCCCATGACTTGGAACATTTGAAAAATGTTTCCGATTACTTTTCTCTTATGGCCTATCACAGACAGATAATGGATGAACTAAAGATTGACAAAAAATCTTCTTATATATATCTTGCTGATATGATAGAAAAATGTTTACAAAAATTCCCTGAAGAACCTCAGAGAGTGCTTTTTAAACTCCAAATTAAGGACTGGAAAACGGGCGAAAAAATACCTGATGATGAAATTATTGAACTCATTAAACATACTAAAGATATTAATAAACTTAGTATAGCAATTGTTCCTTATCCACCAGAACCTACTTTTGAGATTTTAAAGCTTGTTACTGGTAGTTAAATTTAAATATTAGGAGGAGATAATGAAAAAACTGTATAAAGGCATACACAAATTTTCAGAAAGTTATTATAAAAAGAAAAAAAAGCTATTCGAAAAATTAGAGAAAGGTCAAAATCCGACCGTTCTTTTTATCACTTGCTCAGACTCAAGAATAGACCCCAACCTTGTTACAAACTCAAAACCTGGAGAGTTGTTCATATTGAGAAACGTGGGAAATATAATACCCCCCTTTGATGCCGTAAGTGATAAAAATAGTATAGCCGCAGCAGTTGAATTTGCCATAGAATCATTAAAAATTAGAGATATTATTGTTTGTGGACACTCTAACTGTGGTGCAATGAAAGCTATATATGCAAATGACGATTTTTTTGAAAAAATGCCCCATCTTAAAAACTGGCTCCAATTCGCATCACCTTTAAAAGATATTATAAATAATTTAGGCAAGGATGATATTCAGAGAAATACTGAACAACAAAATATTATATTGCAGTTAAAAAACCTAATCACCTATCCATCAGTAGCTGAACTTTTTGAAAAAGAAGAGATTAGGCTTTACGGCTGGTATTATGAGATAGGGACCGGCAAAATATATGAACTTGATCGAGAAAGTGGAAAATTTAAATTAATTGAACCTCTTTTACCATAACTTTTTTTAATGGAGAGTTTTCGTCTAATAAAAAAATAAGATATAATTATTATATGAAATTAAGAAAAAAATTAATTTTAATTTTATTTATAGTTTTTAATTTTCCCTTAGAACTAAAAGCTCAACAAAAAATATTATACCAAATATTTTTACATGGCGAGGACTCAATCGCTATATATAGTGAACTCACAAGATATATAAGCCAGAAAACTAAAAAAAACTATATTTCAGTATTTGAAGAAAACTCAAAAAGCGCTGCTCAAAAGATTTTTAACAAAGAGACATCTTTGGGATTTTTATGCTCTGGACCCTATGTAATTTATAGAAAAGATTTTTATTTGGAACCCCTTGTAACAATCAAGCCAATACAAGACAGAAGTTACAGAAGTTATATATTTGTAAGAAAAGAAAAACCCTATAAAGATTTAAAAGATCTAAAAGGAAAATCCTTTTCCTATGCTTATTTAGAATCTTTTACTGGAAGATTAATACCAATTAGTATGATAAAAGACCTAAAAGAAGACCCTCAAAAATTTTTCTCAGAGATTACTTATTCAAAAAATCATCATCAAAGTATTATTAATGTTCTTGAAGGTAAAGCTGAAGGCGGAGCAGCTATGAGTTTTGTCTATGAACATATATCGGATATAAATCCTGAAATTAAAACTAAACTCAAAGTAATAGAAAAAAGTAAAATCTATTCTCCCCCCCTTTTTGTCACAAGCAAATACACTTCACAAAAAGTTAAAAGGAAACTCAAGGACATATTACTCAATATGCATAAAGATCCTAAGGGTAAAGAAGTATTAAAGAAAATGGAAATTGAAAAATTTGTCGAAATAAAAGATATAAAAGCCTATGATGAAATAGAAAGTGTTATAAATTCAGTAAAAGAGTTTTTGCCTTAACGCTCTATTTAGACATTTTTTCAAAAAGTCTTTCGATTTCATTGAGAATCTTTTTATGGGAAAAGCATTTTTTGATAAAGCCAACAGTTATAACACCACCTGCACCAACACCCTCTTTAACAAGTCCTTTTTCATATCCCCTTAAACCTTCCATTTTACTTTCAGAAAAATTTAAATCACAGGCAAATACATACTTTAGTTTTCCCATCTCCCTTGCAAGTCCAACAAAATCAGCCTTATTATCACAAGCAACCCATCTTGTTGTTGCAACAGCAATATTATCCCAATTTGCTTTTACTCCAATATATTTCTCTAAAACTTCTATAAAAGCGGTTACTGCAAGCATCTGGGTCCCTCCAGCAAGAATAACTGGAACCTTTTTGCTAAGATAAATTGTCAATATGGCATTAACAAGTTGCATGCTATCACCGATGCTTTCTACAATTTTTACAGGATTCTTTAAAATCATTTCTTTAGAAAGCTTTGAATTTTTATGGGCCCTAATTACAACATCTTCTTTTAAATTATGGGCATTATCACTCATGCTACTACTTACTTTACCGAAAGCATTTATACCCAAAAAGGAAAGTAAGGAAAGAGCTGTAGTTGTTCCACCTGGGACACTCTCACCCAAAATAACAAATCTGTCAAATTTTAAAAATTCCTTTGCTAAAACTTCTGACTTTTTAATAAGTTCAACACCACCATCTTTGAAGGCCTGTCCAGTGGTTATGCATTTAAGCCCCCTTTCCCTTAAAACAATAGATGGGACATAAGGCTTAATTTCACAACCAGCATCAATTATGAAAATAGGTAAACCCATAAGATCTATACCTGCTTTTGTTATTATTACAGGCGAAGGCGGACCTAAGGGATTTTTTGGAATTTCTCTTATTGTAAAGGGTTTCCCATAATATAGATATTCTACATCTGCTTGTGCAGTGTATTTCCTTAACTCAGGTGTAGCACCAGCAGCAGATATGCCTGGTATCTGTGCAGTTTCAGTGGTTGCTATAGTACAAATAAAAATGCCATCTTTTTCAATTATTTTTTTAAAAAAGTCTTTACAATCCTTCTCTTTTAAAATCAATAGGTTTTTCATTTTATAATCTCACTGTTATTTCTTGTATTTAAAACCTTTAAAGTTACATTACCGTCCTCAAAAAATCTTAAAATTGTAAGGGATCCATAATCAATTTCAAATTTGAAAAAACTTTTTAAAGATATACCAAGATATGTCAATATAAGAACTTTTATTACTCCTCCATGTCCTATATACAAAATTTTGTTCCATTTTTTATCTTTTAAAAAACCATCTATTAGTTTTTTTGCTCTTTTTTTTAATTGTAAAAGATTCTCTCCCTCGGGGAAGGGAATTCTTACTGGATCTTGAGCCCTTTTAAGAAACGCTTCTTTTTGACTCACTAATAAATCTGATACCCTTTTCAATTCCCATTTACCAGCATTAATCTCTCTAAGTTCTTCAAAAGCCATATGGGGACATTTTAGGATTTCTCTGTATTTTGATGCGGGCAAAAAAGTTCTACTTAAATCAGATGAGAGAATTAAATCAATGCCAACTTCTTGTAGCATATCCTTCCAAGCTATAGTCTCTTCAAAACCAATTTCTGAAAGGGGTGTATCATTTTGCCCATTCAAAACTCCTTCATGGCTATTTATTAATCTTCCATGTCTTATCATAAAGAGTAATTTCTCATTCATGGCAAAAAGGCTCTCCAACCAATAACATATATTAATTCAGTTAAAATACATCCCGCACCCATTATGTCCCCAGAAACCCCTCCTAAGTACTGATTTGAAAATACTCTAAACAAATAGGACCATAAAATAGAAACAAAGAGAAAAAAAACAAATAGCTTTCCAAGAAACAAAACAAGAATAAAGGATGTAATAATAGCAATAAAAAGCTCATATTTTGTTAAATTTTTTATAAAATAGCTCCCCAACCCTTCTTCAAACAGGGGTTGTGAGAGAAAACCTATTATTACAATCGCCAATCTACCATATATACCAAGAGCAACAAAAAAGGTTAGATCTAATTTAATATTTAGAAGGGCAAAAAAGATGGTTGAAAAATAAAAGATTAAACCAAACACCCCCATTACACCTACTCGACTATCTTTTAGAATTTCTTTAAATCTTTCTTTATTTTTTTTGGCGCCAAAGTAGGCATCAAATAGATCAGCAAAACCATCTAAATGTAGACCACCATTTATTATGTGATATACAAAAACAGAGATAACAGTCGCTAAAGAGGTTGGCAAAAAAAGCGCTAATTGGTGATATATAAGATATGTAACTACACCAATTAAGGCTCCAACGATTGGAAAAAACCTAAAGGCTCTATATAATTTATCATCCCCATCTTGATAAACAGGTAGAATAGTTAAAAAAGAAAGGGCATTTAGAAAATCTTTCATTTTAATTCTCTTGAGACACTTGCTTCTTCAAAAGTTGCCATTTCATTAAACATTCTCAAAGAGGCTTCTATAATATTCGATGCTAAAACAGCACCTGTACCTTCTCCCAATCTCATATTAAGGTCTAAAAGAGGCTTTTCATTGAAATATTCAAGAATCTTTTTGTGGCCAGGTTCTACAGATTGATGGGAGAAAAAAACAAAGTCTTTGATATAGGGACATAAAAGATAGGCCAATACAAAACCAGCAGAACAGATAAATCCATCTATAATAACAGGAACTCTGTTTACTGCACCGCTCAATATAAAGCCACAAATGGCACCTATCTCCAGTCCTCCAACCTTTTCAAGTATATCTAAAGCATTTTTCATGTCTGGATTATTTATTTCTATAGCCCTTTCTACAATTTTAATTTTATTTTCATAAGTTTTATCATCTATACCAGTACCCCTACCAACTACATTTATTGTATCTTCACCAGTAAAAACCTTTATTATTGCACTACTTGCTGTTGTGTTACCAATTCCCATATCACCTGGAATTAAAAGATTATATCCCCTTTTTATAGCGTCCTCTCCACACTCAATTCCCACAAAAACTGAATTAATAGCATCATCAAAACTCATTGCTGGACCTTCAGTAAAGTCTCTTGTCCCCTTTCTTATTTTCCTATGAATAATTTTTTCATCTTTTGGAAAATCATAATCCACACCCACGTCTACAACAAATACATCAGCCCCTACCAACCTTGAAAAGACACAAATACCTGCACCTCCTCTAAGGAAATTATAAACCATCTGATAGGTTACATCTTTCGGATAAGCACTTACACCCCTTTGTGTAACACCGTGGTCGCCAGAAAAAACATATACAGCTTTATTCAATCTCTCTGGCATATTTCCGTTATATATTGAATAAAGTTTTGCAGAAATCTCTTCAAGCCTTCCCAAGCTACCAACAGGCTTTGTTAAATTATCAATTCTTTCAAAGGCTTTTTTTTCCAGTCCTTTATCTGTAGGGGCTATCCTTTTAATATATTCGATTAGTTTTATCATTCTCATTTCAAGCGCACCTCTAATCCTGATACTACTAAATACGTTTCATGACAAACTTCTTGTATTCTCTGGTTAGCCATACCAGAAAAATCAATAAACTGCCTTGCTAAGGGATTAACAGGGATCACTCCCCAGCCAACTTCATTTGTTACAAGAATAATATTTTTGTCAAAGTTTTTTAAAGCATCAACAAATTGTGTTAATTCTTTTTCTCTCTCCTCATCCCTTTCATAATAGAAAAGCAGATTGTTATACCAGAAGGTTAGACAATCTATCATGATTAAATCATATTCTTTTTTCAAAGTATCCTTTAATTTTAATGGCTCTTCTAATGTATCAAATAAGTCCTTTCTTCTTTCTCTGTGTTTTTTTACCCTTTCTTCCATTTCTTTGTCAATTATTTGGGCAGTCGCTACATACAATCTTTTGCCTTTATACTTCAATGCCCTTTCTTCAGCACACCTGCTTTTACCAGATTTCATTCCACCAGTGTATAAAATTATCGACATTAGAACTCAATACCCTTCCTTGCCTTAATACCACGATTATAGGGATGTTTGATCATCCTCATTTCTGTAACATAATCTGCTATATTAATTAATTCCTCTACCGCATCTCTCCCAGTTATAACAACTTCTAATTCCTCGGGCTTATTTTTTAAGAAATCAAGAACCTTATTATTATCAATATATCCATATTTCATACAAATATTTAACTCATCAAATACAGCTAACTCTATATTTTTCTCTTTTATTATTTCAAGAGCCTTTTCAAAAGATTCATCTACAGACTTTTTCAAGCCTTCCATTGTCACATTTTTATCAAAGAGGGGAGATGCATTTTCAAATCTTATGTAAATTAATTCTGGAAAAAGCCTTGCAAAGGCTTCCATTTCGCCATATTTTGTTTTACTATCCTTTAAAAAGGAGAAAATAGCCACTTTCTTTTTATGTCCCAAGGCCCTTATTACAAGACCAAAAGCTGCAGTAGATTTACCTTTGCCCTCACCTGTATAAACATGAATCAATCCTTTTGCACTCATTTTGTATCCCCTTTATTTTTTCCATAAATAATTACTTTGACTAATTTATCTACCAATATATATTTTTTTGCAATTTCTATTAGTTCACTTTTGTCAACCTTCTTAAGAATATCTTCATAAGTTTTATGATACATAACATCGTTATGGATTAAAGCATTTTGTGATAGCAAGGAAGCATAATCAAGGTTGCCCTGGCTCGCTTCTATTAAATCTGTTAAAAGTTTTCTCTTGGCCTTTTCTAATTCTTCATCAGTAAAGCCTTCTTCGATTATACTTTTCAACTCCTTTATCATTGCACTAATTGCCCTTTCTGTATTTTGAGGAGAAGTCCCCATATAAAGTGTAAAAAGAGATTTCTCAGGAAAATCATATAAAAAAGCCCCAAGGGCATAAGCAAGTCCCTGTTTATCCCTTAAATTTACAAATAATCTTCCACTCTGGTTTGATAAAATTGTAGCTAATAATTGAAAATAAACGTTCTCTTTCGAAACCATGCCTGGCACTGGAATGCCAATCATGATATGAGATTGGTTAAAATCATAATCTTCTAAGACATAATATTTTTCAGGTCTTGGCTTAAAAATTAAACAATATTGTCTATCTATTACTTCAATATCACTAAAATTCTTTTCTATATAAGATATTGCATCATTTGGGATGTCACCTGTTAAAACCATAACAAGGCTCTGAGGTGAAAATATTTTTTTGAAATGTCTAATTATCTCTTCCCTCTTAAATTTAGTAACTGTATCCTCAACTCCTTCTGTTGGAAGTCCTGGTGGCATATCACCAAAAATACTTTTAAAATAAAGATCCCTTAGTAGCCTATTTGGATTTTCACTTTTCCTCTTAATGTCAGCAATTATAAGTTTCCTTGTCTTTTCTATCTCATCAGCTGGAGGGTCAAAATTCTTTATGATTTCAGAAACTAAATATAGGGCATCATAGAAATCCTTAGTAAGGAATTTACCTTTAATACCAGAAATGTTTTTAGTAGAGATACCAGTCAATGAGCCACCCATATTTTCAATTTTTTCAATTATTTCTGTGTATTTATAGTTTTTTGTACCCCTGAGCAGGTTGGCAATTGTGAAATTTGAAAGTCCTGAAGTATCTTTAGTTTCTAATCTTGTTCCAGCTAAATTTATTATAGATATGCCAAAGGTAGGAACGTTGCTTCTTCTATTAATAAAAACTTGAAGACCATTTTTAAGCTTAAAGCTTTCTATTTCATTCTTTGAATGTTTTTGGCTCTTAATTATTTCAGAAATTTTATTAACTCTATCTTTCTCACTATCTGGAATTATAAATGAAGAAATTAATTTTTCGGGAACAAAAAATAGGCTTCTTACATTGTTTAAATCATCTAATGTTACCTTATTTATTAGCTCCATATACTTCTTCGAATATTCGGGATCGCCAAAATAATAAAAAGAGCTTCCTATGTCAGACGCTCTTTCACTTAATTTTTCTTTTGAGAAGTAATAATTGCTCTCATAGTTTCTTAATACCTTTTTAAGTTTTGATGTGTCTAAATTAAGAACATCTGTAAATAGAACTTTCATTATTTCTTTTACTGCCTCATCTAAATTCTCACAAGCCATATTAGCCTGTACAACGAAGAAACCAAAATCTTTAGTGTTCATTTGATATGAATATATAGAGTTGACCAATTGCTTTTCTTCCTTAAGTCTTATATTTAATATAGAATTCTGAGACTCACCCATCAAATAGGATAAAACATCATTAGGGGCTACATAGGGGCTATAAATATCGGTTACTGGTAAACCAATCATGGCATAACAGGAATTTATAGGCATAACCTTATAAGAAAACTTTGGAGAGATATAAGTTTCTTCGATTTTTTCTATTTTTTGTTCTAAATTGCCAATATTAACCTTTGAACCAAAGAGTTTTTTTATCTTCTCCTCTATTTTCTCTTCTTGAAAATCTCCAACAACTATAAGAAAACTGCTTTTAGGAGTATAATTTTTCTCATAAAAGTTTTTTACTTTTCCAATCGTTGCATTTTTTATTGTTTCCTCATATCCTATAACTGGTCTTCTGGCTGGATGTCTCTCAAAAGCAGTTTCAAAAAATTTCTGATATAACATCCTTTGAGGATTATCATATCCCCTTTTCATCTCTTCTAAGATTACCTTCTTTTCTTCTTCAAAGCTTTTTTCATCAAAGCTTGTATTGGCAAAGATATCGTATAAAACACTTAAACCAACATCATAATATTCTTTAGGTATTGTTAGATAATAAACAGTTCTATCAAGAGAAGTATAAGCATTTATATCTCCACCTAAATCTTCAATTCTCTTTGCAATATCTTTGCTTCTAAAGGTTAAGTGTTCAAGGAAATGAGCATATCCCGCTTCATCATCAGTCTCATCACTGCTTCCATGTTTTACCCATAATTGCATAACTATTAATGGGACTGAAGACTCTTTTTTTAATATATATTGAAATCCATTTTCAAGTTGATTAATTTTACAATGGGCATTTTTTGGTTTAATATAAATTACAGATAGAAATAACAAAAATAAAACGATTGTTTTTTTTACAAACATGTTAATATTTGCGTTCTAAAATATAGTCAGCAATAATTTCAAGATAATCTCTATAAGAAGATTCCAAAAAAGATATCTCTTCTTTTGCTTCTTCTACATACCTACTTGCATGTTGAAAAGACTCATTAAAAGCATTTTTGCTCTCAAGAATATTGTATATCTTATCAAAATCCCTTTGATCCTTTTCTTCTTTAAGAAAAAGGGATTTCAATACCTCTCTTTCTCTTTCTTCTGATTTTTCATAGGCAAGAATGAAGGGAAGGGTAACCTTACCATCTAAAAAATCCTGCCCCCTCGTTTTGCCGAGAGTTTTATCTTCAATTATATAATCGAGGGTGTCATCTGTAATTTGAAAGGCTATACCTATTTTCATCCCAAAGTTATGCATTCTCTGTCTGATTTGACTATCTTTTTTGCCAAGAATCGCCCCACACTCAGAAGCTGCAGCAATCAAAACCGCAGTTTTACACTTTATAATTTCAAGGTATTCATTGAAGGTTATTTCAGGATTATTGGTTTGAAGGAGTTGTAATATTTCTCCTTCAGCCATCCTTGTTGTAGCGTTAGAAACACACTTAAGGACATCTAAATCACCATCTCCTACAAGGGCATAAAAAGACCTTGCTAATAGAAAATCACCCACAAGAACTGTAGCTTCATTACCCCACAAAATATTAGCAGTTGGCTGTCCCCTTCTTAATTCAGCATAATCAACTACATCGTCATGAAGCAATGTTGCAGTATGAATAAACTCAAGGGTGCTTGCAATTGTGTACATTCTTTCGCCTTCATATCCACAGGCTCTAGCAGAGAGTATATGAACAGTAGGTCTAAACCTTTTCCCCCCACTTTCTATGAGATAAGACGCAACCTGTCCAATAAATGATATTTTAGAATCTAAAAAGGACCTAATAGTATCGCTTACCTTTTTTAGGTCGCTATCTATTATCTGTTGAACTTCTTTGAAATTCATACTTTGATTATCATATAAGAATTTATTAGGTGTGTCAAAAATAAAAAGTCTATGCCCTTTTATAACTTAAGAATTGAGCCATCTATGAAGGCTTTCACTATTATCTACATCATACCATAAAGGCAAAATTTTAACGGATTTTTTTAATATAACCAGATTATTTAAAAGGTTATCAAAAACAAAGTTACTACCCCATTCTATATTATTGAAAACATCTTCATTAATATCATTTTTACAACCTAACATATAAAAACCACCATCTTCTGTAGGTCCAATTACATAATCATAATCTTCAAGGCAATCAAAAGTTTCATAAAAAAACCTTTCAGGTATGTTTGGAGAATCGCTACCGATAATTATTATTTTTGTATAGCCCTTTTTTTTCAACTCCTTTGTAGCATTAATTATAATTTCTCCTAAATTGTTCCCCTTTTGCTTTATTAAAGGAAACTCGGAATAAAAATTTCTATTATCTCCCCTGTAAAATCCAATTAGTTCTGAATTTTTTATATTTTTAGAGATCTTTATCACTTCTTTGAGCATCAAAGAGTAGTAATAAAGCGCACCTTCTTCTCCTATTTCCTTAGCAAGCCTTGTTTTAACCTTTCCTTTTTCTGGAATTCTAAATATTAAACCTATAGCATTTTTCATTGATTATTGAATTATTAAAAACCCCTTTTATCCGCACTCACTATAACTGCATATCCTGCAAACAACACAACCACCTTCATGTTCCAATGGCCCACCACAGTCTGGGCATGCCCCACTTGTAAAAGTTTCTTTTTCTATACTTACATTATGTCCATTGTTTTTTAAATGTAACTCTATCGCTTTTGCAACCGCATCTGCGCATGAAAGTATCTTATTTTCACCAAAACCGGAAGGCTTATGACAAGAGATACCAACCAATTGCTTGATTACTTGTTTTGCAGGCACACCAGAACGCCAAGCTAAAGAAACCATTCTGCCTATCGCCTCACATTGAGATGCTGCACATCCACCTGCTTTGCCCATGGTTGTAAATAACTCAAACAAACCAACATTATCTTCATTAATAGTAATATAAATAGGACCACAGCCTGTCTGCATTTGATAAGTCCATCCCTTTAAAGCCTTTGGTCTATCTCTTTTCACTACTTTATTTTCTTCACCCTTGCTCGTTATCTTTTTCTCTGTTTTACCAGACATCAAAACCTGACTTTCCCTTGAACCATCCCTATAGATTGTTATGCCCTTACATCCTAACTTATAGGCTAAAAGGTATGCCCTTTCAACATCTTCAATAGTTGCATCATGGGGGAAGTTAATTGTCTTACTTACTGCATTATCTGTATGCTTCTGAAATACCGCTTGCATTCTAACATGGGCTTCTGCTGGGATATCATGTGCAGTAACAAATACCCTCCTAATCTCTTGTGGTATTTCTTCCATATCCTTTATTGTCCCATGCTCAGCGATTTTTTTCATTAATTCTTCAGAATAAAATCCCTTCTCTTTTGCAATCCTTTCGAAATAGGGATTTACCTCAACCAATCTTGTTCCATCCATAACATTTCTAAAATAACAAACAGCAAAAAGTGGTTCTACTCCAGATGAAGTATTGGCTATAATCGAGATTGTGCCTGTCGGAGCAATTGTAGTTACAGTGGCATTTCTCATTGGCTCTAAATTAGGCCTATCATAAATAGATCCTTTAAAGTTTGGAAAAGGACCTCTCAATTTTGCCAGCTCTCTTGATGCTTTATGCCCTTCATTTCTTATGAAAGCCATTACCTTATCTGCTAACTCAAGAGCTTCTTCTGAATCGTATGGTATCCCTAATTGAACAAGCATATCAGCCCAACCCATTACTCCAAGCCCAATCTTTCTATTTGCCTTGGTCATTTCATCTATTTTTTGCAGTGGATATTTATTAACTTCTATGACATTATCAAGAAAGTGTACCGCTAAATGAACAGTTTCTCTAAGTTTTTCCCAATCTATATCTTTTCCTTTAACCATCTTAGCCAAATTTATTGAGCCCAGATTACAGGATTCATAAGGAAGAAGGGGTTGTTCACCACAAGGGTTTGTGGCCTCAATCTCCCCAATGTGGGGAGTTGGATTATCCTTATTCAATCTATCAAGAAAAACTATACCAGGTTCACCATTTTTCCATGCCTGCTTTACAAGTCTTTTAAAGACTTTTCGAGCATTTAGTTTACCAACTACCTCTTTAGTTCTTGGATTAATCAAATCATAATCCCTATCTGCTTCTACCGCTTTCATGAACTCTTCAGTCACACCTACTGAAATATTAAAATTATTTAGAGCATTGTTGTCATCCTTGCACATTATGAAATCCATAATATCAGGATGATCAACTCTTAAAATCCCCATATTCGCGCCTCTGCGAGTTCCTCCTTGCTTTATTGTCTCCGTGGCTACATCAAAAACCCTCATAAATGATATGGGGCCACTTGATATCCCAGTTGTTGACTTTACTACATCATTAGCAGGTCTCAGTCTTGAAAAAGAAAAGCCAGTACCTCCCCCAGATTTATGAATTAAAGCAGTATATTTAACTGCTTCAAATATCTCTTCCATAGAATCACCAACAGGGAGAACAAAACAAGCTGAAAGCTGTCCTAACTCCCTTCCAGCATTCATTAAAGTTGGAGAGTTAGGCAGGAATTCAAGATTAACCATCATATTATAAAACCTATTTTCAAGATCTGTAGTATCATCTATACCAAACTTTTTGTCTGCTTCTGCTATTGCCTTAGCAACTCTAAGAAAAAGTTCTTCAGGGGTTTCAATTGGATTTCCATCTGGACCTTTTTTTAAATATCTTTTTTGCAAAACAGTAAGCGCATTTTTGGAAAGATTTATTTTTTGTAGTTTATTGCTTTTATCTTCATTTAATTTAATTATTTTAGTTGTTTCCTGCATATTATCTCCCAAGATACAATATTTAGTGGTTTTGAAAATATTTTTACCCCATATATAGTGGTATGTCAAGAGAAATAAATTTTGTCGGATTTGTAAAGATTTATTGACCAATTAAATTTGTTTATTAAAAAAGATTTTTTATTTTTTCAAAAAAGCTTTTATTTCTTGGAGAGTTTTTCTCAGTTATCGTGCTCTCAAACTCTCTTAAGAGAGCTTTTTGTTTTTCCGTTAAATTTGTAGGGATCTCAACATGTATAGTTACAATCTGATCCCCCCTTCTTTTTGAGTGAAGATCTGGAAAACCCTTACCCTTAATTTTAAACTGTGTTCCATTCTGTGTACCAGGGGGTATTGAGATTCTCTCTTTCCCATCAATAGTTGGTACTACCAATTCTGTCCCAAGCGATGCTTGTACCATTGTTATAGGAACCTCACAGTGGATATCATTTTTAATTCTCTTAAAAAACTCGTGTTCCTCTACCCTTATTTCTATATACAAATCTCCTGGTGGTCCACCATGATGCCCTGCATTGCCTTCTCTTTGTATTCTTAATCTCGTCCCTGTATCAACACCAGCAGGAATAGCAACCTTAACTTTTTTTAGCCTATTCACATAACCAGTTCCACCACACTCATTACAATAATCTCTAATAATTCTTCCAGTTCCACCACAGGAAGTGCATGTTCTTGCTATGCTGAAAAAACCATGTTGTTGTCTTATTTGCCCAGTTCCATTACATCTACCACAAATTATGGGTTTTGTACCTGGTTTTATCCCATCACCTTCACATACATGGCAAATAATCCTTTGACTAACATTAATCTCTTTCTCCACTCCCTTTGCTGCATCTATAAAACTTATATTCATTCTATAAAGAATATCTTCACCTCGTGAAGCCCTCTGTCTATGTCCTGATCCTCCAAAAAACTCGGTAAATATATCATTGAAAATATCAGAAAATGTTGTACCAAACCCAAAACCTCCAAATCCTTCAGCACCAGAGAAAGGACTTTCTCCCATAGTGTGTCCATATTGATCATAAAGTCGCCTTTTTTCTGGATCTGATAATACTTCGTAGGCTTCAGTGACTTCTTTGAACCTTTCTTCCGCTTCTTTATTTCCTGGATTTCTATCGGGATGTAGTTCAAGGGCTAACTTACGATAAGCCTTTTTGATCTCTGCATCAGAAGCAGACCTTGATACTCCTAAAACCTCATAGTAATCTCTCTTTCTCGTCACCTCTTCCGCCTCTTAAAAATAATACAGGGGCATCAAAAATGAATGCCCCTATGCATTTTAGATTTTAATTTTTTTTAGATTTTATTTATTATCCTTTACCTCTTCATAAGTAGCATCTACAACATCTTCCTTTTTGCTTTCCCCTGTTCCTGTTGAGCCTCCAGTCTGAGCACCACCGCTTGCATGTCTATACATGTATTCACCAAGCTTTAGTGAGCTATTTGTAAGTTCTTCCGTCGCTCTTTTAATATCGTTGATGTTATTGCCTTGCAAAGCAGTCTTTGCTTTTTGAATAGCTTCCTCTATTGATTTTCTTGTTGCTTCATCGACCTTATCTCCATAGTCTTTAAGACTCTTTTCAACGGTGTAGACAAGTCCATCTAAATGGTTTCTGGCTTCAATAAGCTCTTTTTTCTTTCTATCCTCTTCTGCATGCATCTCTGCATCTTTAATCATTTTTTCAATTTCTTCTTTGCTAAGTCCGCTACTAGGTGTAATTCTTATTGATTGTTCTTTTTGAGTAGCCATATCCTTAGCAC
>JAOABK010000050.1 GCA_026418415.1 Pseudomonadota bacterium
ACCTAAGAGGGTAATGATTTTTGGATTTGCCAATTTAATGTGATTAAGATATTTTTTGCAAATAGATAGGTCTTTTGTAAACAGGGTTATACCTACTAAGTCAAAGTCCTTTGCAATATGAGAAACTTCTGAAATTGTAAGATCTTCTTTGAGGCAATCAAGTATCTTGACCCTATGCCTTCCAATAACTGTAGATGCTAAATAACCAAGGGATATAGGTGGTATAATCTCATCAGCAGGTGTATTCATTTTTATTAAAAGAATGTTCATGACTTTTAATTATATCAGAGTTTTTCAAAGGATTATAGATTCAAAAGGTTACTTTGAGGATTATCTAAAGCATGATTTTTATATCATAATTTTTTGTTTTTTTAACAAAAACTTTATATTTCCTCAAAAAAAGATAAATAAAATTTAGCCATGAAATACTTCAAGAAGATTATAAATATTCTTGTTGAGTTGCTTATACCCTTTGTCATTTTATCCCTTATGATTGGCGTAGCAAAGCTTTTTTTAGACCTAAAGGATGTTTTTAGTACCCCTAAAATCTCTAAGGGGTTTGAACTTTTGATTGAAAATTTACTTAGTATCTTTATCGTTATAGAGCTTTTAAAAAGCATTGTGGAATATTTTGAAGTAAATAGGTTGAAAATCACTTTTATTATCGATGCTTCAATAGTTTTTGTAATGAGAGAAGTTATGGTTGGACTTTATAAACATAATATGGACTATATGGTTTTGTTTGGTTTGAGTTCTATCTTGCTTGTAATGGGTATTTTAAGAACTCTTGCGATTTTATATTCACCTGATTATAAAAAGGAGGTTCATCATGAATAGAAATGGGTTTTTCGAGAAAATTGAGAATTTTCTTATTACAATATTTTTGCTCTTTGGAATTTATGCAATTTTTTTACATTGGAAATAAGATGTGCTAATATATCTTAGTGAAGTTAAGAGAGGGATTTACAACTGGATCTGCAGTCACTGCTTCAATAATATCTGCATTGTCTTATCTTTATAAGAAGAAAGTATTGTCTTATGTTAATATTAAAGCACCAGCAGGAATCCTTAAAATACCAGTAAATTATGTTTGTGGGAATAGTAACATTGCAATTGCTTCTATCATTAAAGATGGAGGAGATGATCCAGACTGTACTCACGGGGCCGAGTTCATAGCTATTGTTTCAAAGAATGGGAAAGAGATTTTTTTTAAAGGCTCATATCCTCTATTTCTTTCAAATAGATTTCATTTTTTTAGTGGGATTGGTATTGGTGTAGTCACTAAGGAAGGGTTAAGCATAAAAAAAGGCGAGCCTGCTATTAATCCGGTCCCAAGAATGATGATTAAAGAGAATGTAGAGTCTTTTTTAAAGGAAAATCAAATTAAAGAAATCCCTTATATTATTGTTGAAGTACCAAAAGGTATTGAAATTGCAAAGCATACATTGAATGAAAGATTGGGAATTGTTGGTGGCATTTCGATTCTTGGGACCACAGGGGTTGTAAAGCCTGTTTCTATGGATGCCTTTACAGCTACTATTGATATATCCTTGAAGGTTGCAAAAAAGAAAAAGATTAGAGATATTGTTTTATCCTTTGGAAGACAGAGCGAGATGTCTGCACAAAGGTTTTTGAAATTACCAGAAGAGTCTTTTATTCTCATGGGGGATTTCTTTAGATACACCCTTGATAGAGCGAAAGCAATGGGATTTAGCATAACGATTTCTGGACAACCGGGTAAAATACTAAAGGCATCAATGGATAGTGAGAATACAAATGTTAAATATGGGGAGTTCTCTATTGATAAAACCATTAAATTTTTATCAAATTTTTGTAAAAAAGAGGAACTAATAAAGCTTTCTAAAGCAAAAACTGCAAGACATCTTGCGGAGATTGTGGAGGAAAATAAAATAAAACTTTGGGAGAAAATAGCAAAATATTTAGCAGAAAAAGAAAAAGTTTCTGTCCTTATATTTTCTTATGAAGGAGAGTTGCTTGGAAGGGCTTAAAATATATATATTGGGTTTTCCATCATCGGGTTACGAAAATTTATCTTCTGATGCAAAGAAGATAATTGATAAAAGCGACATTGTTTTTCTTTCTAAAAGATTTTTAAATCTTCTTTCGGAAAACCAAAGGAAGAATATTGTTGAGTTTCCTGAAAAATTGGGTAATTTGCCATTAAAAATTAAAGAAGCCTGTGAAAAGGGGAAAAGGGATATTTGTATAATAGCCACGGGTGATCCCAATTTTTTTGGTATAACAAAATTTCTTAAAAAGAGTTTCCCCGATAATATTGAAAAAATTATACCATCCCTATCAATTATGCAGGAAGCATTTGCAAGACTTCAATTAAACTGGGATGATGCAAAATTTTTCAGTCTCCATGGAAGAAACAAAGACTCATTACTCCCTTTTATACTAAAAACAAAAAAGGGCTTTTTGTTTACTGCTGACTCTACAGATGTACTTACATTACTTAATCTATTAAAAAATTATAGACTTACTGATTTCAAGGTTCATCTATTTGAGAATATTGGTGAAAAAGAAGAGTCTATAAAAACTTTAACTTTTCCTTATCTAATAAGAAAAAAAATATCTCCTCTAAATGTTATAGTTTTTGAGAGAGAAAAGGATTTTGGTGATTATCCTGGTATTGGTATTGATGATGATGCCTTTGAACATAAGAAAGGAATGATTACAAAAAGAGAGATTAGGTCAAATGCAATATCACTTCTTGAATTAAGGGAAGGAAATGTTTTATGGGATATTGGTGCTGGATCAGGGTCTGTTTCGATAGAGGCATCTTTCAACCCCCCAGGCGTGCTTGCCTATGCTATAGAAAAAGATGATGAGTCATTTTTAAATCTTAAAAGAAACATTGAGAAGTTTAGTGCTATTAATGTTATACCAGTTTTTTCTGATTTTAGAGATGTGGTAAATTCACTACCAGAACCAGATAGGATTTTTATTGGTGGCACTGGTGGTAGTCTTGATAGTATTTTACCATTAGCCTATGAAAGATTAAAAAAGGGTGGCAGTATTGTGATTTCACTTGTATCAATGGAAAACTTGAATGGGGTAATAAACTTTTGCATAAGTAAAAAAATAAATTATGAATTAAGCGGTATTTTATCTGTTAGGGGAAAGAAAATTAAAGATAATACAATTTTAAATGCTCAAAATCCAGTTTATATGGTGAGGATTAGAAAATGAAAAAAAAGGGTATTTTTTATGGTGTTTCCCTCGGAGTAGGACATGTAATGAACGTTACTGTTTTAGCTTTAAGGGTCTTAAATAGTGTGAATTATATAGCGGTTCCAAAATCTTCTTCCAATAAGGAAAGTGAAGCATTATTAAGAATGAAAAAAATGCCTGTTCAACTAAATGATAAAGAGATTTTAGAAATACTGATGCCTATGCAAAAGAAAAATTTAGAAGATTATTGGCGGGAAGGAGCAAAAAAGGTTATTGAGGTACTATCGAAGGGAAAGGATGTTGCCTTTGCAGGTATAGGTGATCTACTTCAATATGGAACATTTCATTACCTTGAAAGGATAGTTAGGGAAGAAGGTTTCCAAACCATGTATATTTCAGGAATTACCTCCTATCAGGCATTATCAGAGAACCTGAATATGCCCTTAGTTCAGGGAAGTGAGAAACTCGCGGTTCTACCTGATGATGATGTGAAATTTGAAGATATCTCAGATTTTGATACAGTTGTTTTTTTAAAGAAGCCAGACAACATGGATTTATACAAAAAGATGTTAAAGAATTACAAGCTCTATTTAGGTGTTAATCTGGGGAATAGAGGGGAGAATTTAGGAGAGATTGACAACCTTGAAGAGGATCTAAAAAATCTACCCTACTTTTCGCTTATTATTGCCAAAAAGGGTAAATGATGATATTAATTGATTAAAAGACTAATTGGAGGAAATAAAATGGCTGGAAAAGGTAAGGTATGGTTTGTAGGAGCAGGTCCGGGAGATCCTGAACTTATAACATTGAGGGGGGAAGAACTCCTTAACCATGCTGATGTAGTTATATATGCCGGTTCATTAGTTAACAAGGAACTACTAAACTACTGTCCAATAGAATGCAAGGTTTATGACTCTTCAAAGATGACTCTGGGAGAGATAATAGATATTATGGAGAAGGCGGTCAGTGAAGGGAAACAGGTTGTAAGACTTCATACTGGAGACCCATCTCTTTATGGTGCAATATTCGAACAGATGAAAGAGCTTGATAAGAGGGATATTAAATATGAAGTAGTTCCCGGTGTATCTTCAGCCTTTGCAGGGGTTGCATCCCTTTGTAGAGAGTTCACTGTGCCTGGAATATCTCAAACTGTTATATTTACAAGATATTCTGGCAGAACGAAGGTTCCAGAGAAAGAAAATCTTTCTGAATTGGCAAAACATAGAGCCTCTATGGTTATTTTTCTCTCAATTGCCTATGTTGAAGAGGTTGTAAAGGCACTGCTTCAGGGCTATGATAGTGATACGCCTGTGGCGGTTATATACAGGGTGAGTTGGGATGATGAAAAGATAATTAGAGGGAATCTGTCAAATATTGTGGATAAGATAAAGAAAGAGGGAATTAAGAAAACCGCTTTGATATTTGTTGGTGATTTTTTAGAACCGAAGGATTATCAATATTCAAAACTTTACTCCGAAGATTTTGAACACGAATATAGGAATTGAAAAACTAAATCCTCATGTAGTTTCTTAGGTCACCTAAACTTACTTCCCAAAAGGGAAGTTTTTCACCTAAAAAGTATTCTGTAGCGCTAATATCAAGCGTAGAGTATTCAGGTCTTTTTGCAGGCCTTTTTATTGAGTTCTTTGTAGATACAGGTATTATTTTCAATTTTCTGTCAAAGACTTCTATAATTTTTTCTGCGAATGTGTACCAGCTTATGCCGTTTCCTGCCCTTTCAGTTATATGAAATATTCCATGGGCTTCTTTTTCGATTAATTTAAGAAGGTATTTTGCTACTGTGAAAGTTGAGGTGGGGGCGCCATACTGATCATTTACAACTTCTATCTCCTCCTTTTCTTCTGATGAACTAAGAATCTTGGTTAGAAAGTTATTCCCCTCTGGGCCGTAAAGCCAGCTTGTCCTGACTATTAGATAGTCACAACCGCTATTGATTATGTAATGTTCTCCATAAAGCTTTGTAATTCCATAATAATTAACTGGATTTGGGCTATCAAAGGGGTGATAGGGTTCTTTTTTTTCTCCAGAGAAAATATAGTCAGTGCTTATGTGAACGAGAAAAATATTATTTTTCCTGCAAATGTCTGAAAGATGGTATGGGGCAAGAGCATTTAAAGCAAAGGCGCGGTCTTTTTCTAATTCTGCCATGTCAACCTTTGTGTATCCCGCACAGTTTATTATTAAGTCTGGATTATATTGATTAATTTTTTCCTTTAACTGTATTGTGTTTGTAATGTTCAACTCTTCTTTTTTTAGACCTATAACATCTACTTTCTCGCTTTTAAAGTATTGAATGATCTGCTTTGCTAACATACCACCACTACCAGTGACAAGAATTTTCATTTAATTCCTCCAGTACCTTCATAGTATTTTTTTAGTTCTCTAAGCTCTAAAAGAAAAAAGGGGCTAAATTTGCTTGTATCCTCCATTTCAAAAAGCTCTTTCAAAGGGAAGGCTTTAATTTCAGAGACTTCAGAGGAGTTATGAAAGTTGTAAGGCCCATCGAAAATTGTATAATAGGTTTCTACTAATTCTGTTTCATGGGGTAGTTTTGCTATGTATGAGTAAAGAAAGTCTAATCTTTCTGGTTTAAACCCTAACTCTTCCATGCACTCCCTAATACCAGCTTCGAAATATGTTTCACCGGGCATCAAATGCCCACCAACAGATGTATCCCAATAGTTTGGGTATAACTCTTTTTTATCAGACCTCTTTTGTAATATTAGTTCTAATCTTGAATTAAAAACAAGAACATGAACCGCTTTATGAGCAACATTAGGATTTTTATGGCAATCACTTCTTTCTAAAAGCCCCAAATAATTGCCATTTAAGTCAAAGATTTCAAGGAATTCTCTTTCTGGTATCATAAAAAAACTTCTATTTTATACTTTTCTTTCAGCATATCAATATAGGCATCAAGTATTTTCTTCACTCTAACAATGGCTAAATACTTTCCAGCTTCTTTTTTACCTTCTTCTTCGCCCATTGGAACATGCAAGACCTTTGCTATTAAATAGATTATTTCAATTGAATGTTCAGTTTCAATAATATTGGAAAAACAGCTTTCTTCTATATCCATTAGCTTCTTTGCAAGGAGAGGATTTATCTCATCTATGCCTTTCTGGATAATCTTTTCTTGTTTTATTGAAGGTATAATCTGGTTTACATCACTAATAATTTTTTCAGCTATTGGATATTCCATTTTTTTCCCTTGGATAGATCCTAAAGCGTTCTTAAACTTTTCTCTTTCTTCATCTGTTGGATTGTAGATATAAGCTACATAAAGGCTTATTTTAGGGGGTAGAGAGAGTTTGTCCTTAATTTTTTCATAATATTTTTCTGCGTCTTTAGATGTAACTGGTGGTATCTTTTTTAAAAGGGCAGAGAGAAATTTATCCTTTATTATGTTTTTTTCAATAAGCTTTTTCAAATCCTCTTTATTAATTGCCCTTTCCGCTAAATAAATTTCATAGGATTGGCTATTAGAAAAGTTCTTCATAAAATCAGATAGAAACTTATTAATTTCGTTTTCATCAGCGGTTATTCCTGCTGATTTTGCTTCTAAGTAGAAGAGCTCGCTTCCGATAATCTTTTCTAATGCCTCATTCCTTGCAAGAGTAAGTTCATAAGAATCTAAATCTTCTATATCCTTTTTTAATACTTCATAAGCGTAGTTCTGCATCTCATCCTTTAATTGCCAATCGTATAGGTCCTCATCTTCAACCTTTGCTATAATTTTTCTATCTACCATAAATTTTCCTTGTCTTTATTTTTCAAAACTGATTTATTAATTTTATGGCAAAAAGGAAACTTGGGCAACATTTTCTATTTGATAAAAATATTTTGAGAAAATTAGTAAATGAGATGGAACTGACAAAAAGGGATAATGTACTTGAGATTGGAGCGGGAAGAGGCACATTAACAGACATTCTGATTACGAGCTGTAAAAAGGTTTTTGCAGTGGAAATTGACCGATGGCTCGTGGATTTCTTGAAAGAAAAGTATAAAAACTTTAAAAATGTTGAGATAATTGATATTGATATCTTAAAACTTGAAATTGAGGAACTACCAGTATCTATCGCCATGGGTAATATCCCATACTACATTACCACACCAATTATTTTTAAGCTTATTGAAGCTGAAAATATCAAAAAATTTGGTCTTTTGATGCAAAAAGAAGTTGCTGAGAGGATTGTTTCAAAAAAGGGGAGTAAAAGTTATGGCATACTAAGCATTTCTGCTCAGCTTTATACAACCCCAGAGATTAGATTTATAGTGAAGAAACAATGTTTTTCCCCACCGCCTGTAGTAGATTCAGCTTTTGTAGTTTTTGAGAAAAAAGATGTTGATAAAAAACTTGTGGAGAGAACTCTTGAACTTGTAAATATCGCTTTTTCCATGAGAAGAAAAACTCTATATAACAATCTAAAAAGAGCTTATGGAGATTTTACCGATAAATTTTTCGATGAGATAAAAATGGATAAAAAAATAAGGGCAGAAGAAATATCGGTGGAAGAATATCTAAGAATGGGCGAACTACTGACAAAGAATTTATGAAAAAGTCTGCATTAATAATAAATCCTAAGGCTGGTAGTCTTTCTCAAAAGAAAATACAAAATTTTATTAAGAATCTTAAAGAACATAATATAGAAGTAATGATGATTCAGACCGAATATGCGGGACATGCTACTAAATTAGCAGGTGAATTAGAATCAAGAAAAGATATAGATTTAATTACTATTGCAGGGGGAGATGGTACTATAAATGAGGTTATTAATGGACTAAACGCATATAACAAACCCATAGCGATAATTCCTTCTGGTAGCGCTAATGTTCTTGCCTGGGAATTGGGGATTAGGTCTATAGAAGATACGTTGAAGGCTATTCTAAATAATAATTTATTAAAGTGCCATATTGGAAGCATCGAATGTGAAGGAAGGATAAGAAAATTTATATTAATGGCTGGCATAGGCTTTGATGGTTATGTTGTTAAGGGGGTTAAATTTAAGGGAAAAGCATTTTTAAAGAAGACTTTCTTTATCTTAGAGGGTTTAAAGAGATTTTTAAAAAAGGAAAAAAAGACAGTGCAACTTGCGTTTAACGGGAAAAAGATAAATTGCTATAGTGCTATTATTTGCAAGGCATCAAAGTATGGTGGTAATTTTGTTCTTGCAAGGGAAGGGATTTCGAAAGAGCCCTTTTTTCAGGTTTTAGCAATAACTAAAAACTCAAAAATTTTGCTTCTAAAACTATTCTTTGCAGTACTTTTAAAACTTCCTTATCCATTAGAAATTTTATCCTTTGAGACTGATAACCTTGAAATCAAAGGTAAGAAGCCTGTTCAGATTGATGGAGAATTTTTTGGGTATACACCATGCACTATTTCGATAAGTAAAGACACTATTAATCTTCTTACTCCGCTTTACTAATCCTTTTTATAAAAAACAGGGCTATTGCAATCATTATAAATAGAGAGAAGAAAGCCATTTTATATCTAATGGTTTCAGTAAAATAGGGGATTGATAAAATTGCCCCGAAGATTAATGGTCCTATTATGGAAGAGATTTTACCTGTAAGATAGTAGAATCCAAAAAACCTTCCTGCTTCTCCTTCTTTTATAAGAGAAAGTAAAAGTGGTCTATCACACGACCATGTACCTGCAAGAGCAATGCCAGTAAAGGGACCAATAATCCAATAGAAAGATTTTTTTAGGGGTAATAAAATTACAAGGAGTAATATAC
>JAOABK010000051.1 GCA_026418415.1 Pseudomonadota bacterium
AACAATAACGGACTTACACTTGTTGAGGTAGCTATTGTTCTTGTAATTTTAGGTTTACTAATCGGGCTCGGTGCAAGTTTAATCGGACCACTTACAAAGCGGGCTAAGTTAAATGATACACAAGAGAGACTTAATGCTAATGTAGAGTCAATAATAAGCTGGTCAGCTGGGAATAAGAGGCTACCGACCGCATCTGAGTTTGCCTCTGTAATCCGAAATCCAAACGATGCTTGGGGTAAACCTTTTTATTATGTTGTGGATAATGATTTAGTTCAACTGCCTTCTGGTACAGAGCATAAAATATGTGACAGAAAAACAACGAGAATAACTATAAGAGTCTATCAAGATGCGACTAATTATAGAGACATACAAAATGTTGCTTTTCTCATGATAACAGGAGGTAGTAATTATAATAATCAGACAGCAGGAACGCAACAAATAAATAATAATACTACTATAATAATTCAATATCCTGATGCTCCAAATATTGATTATTTTATCACTGATATGAACCGTCAAGAACCTTTTGATGATATTGTTAAATGGATTACTCTTAATGAATTACGAATAAAAGCAGGCTGTCATGGTGCTCAGATAAAGATATTGAATAATGAATTGCCTTATGGTTATGTAAATTCTTCTTACAATGCGACAATTTATGCTGAAGGGGGAGTAACTTTTTCATCAGGTGGAAAATATAGATGGTGTCGTGAAGGGAATTTGCCTTCAGGGTTAATTGCGACTCCTTCAACTATTTCAACTGATTGTCTTAATGAAATAAACTGGGGGCAGGCAGACAGTCTTTCAATTACAGGAACTCCAACTTCTCAAGGCACATTTAATCTAAAATTTTACGTTAAAGACAACGACGGTAATACAGCTTCAAGGGCATTTGTTTTAACAATAAATCCTTCTACTGTTGCAGGTGGTTGCTCAGCATACAGAGTATGGAATACTACTGGAGGAACATATGATTTCAGAATAAATTCCTGTCTTACTGTTGCAAATAATTCTGAAATAACTATTTCAGAACAACTCTCAAGTGGTGGTAGTATAAGTAGATATAATTCTACACATGGTAATTGCCCACCAGGACAACTTCTTCAAACATTAACCTACTCTCAAGCTCAATCTGCTGATACTAATGGAAATTGTCAGGTTAATTTTACTACAGGAGGCTTTACTGATAGATGATTAATAGCCCTAAAAAGGATATACCACCAGGGTTAATAAGAATCCTGAAAGAAGGCAGACCTTCAAAAAAATTTTTTATAATACTTGGAGTTTCAAGTTTTCTTGTAATTATTGGATTTGCATTAGTTTATTATTACAATGTCTATTATCCGATTAATACATCGCAAATTGAAAAAAGACAGTCTTTAGTAACTCAAAATGCTCAGACAGTTAATCAAACTCCTGTGGCAGTTGAACAAAATACTGAGATAAAACAGCGACAGGAAACTTCTTTAAAAGAACAAAAATTAACTATGCCATCAGAAAAACAGAATTTTGGAGAAATTAAAAATATAAAACAACCAGCGTTATCATTTGATAAAAAACAAAAAGAAGTTTCTATCATGTCTATTGATACCTTTAAAGGAGCAGATTATCTTTACAGGGCACAGGATTTTGAACAAAAAGGACTTCTTGCCGATGCCATTAATGAATATAAGGAATATATAAATTATACTGGCAAGGCTGATGAGAAAATTTTAAATAAAATAGCAACCCTCTATCTTTTGAGTGGTAATTTAAAAGAGGCAAATCATTATGCTGATTTAGTATATAAAAGTAGTAAAAACTCAAAAGAGGTGTTAATAAATTATGGAGTCATAAAGGCAAAATTAGGAGAAATTGAAAAAGCTGAAGAGTGTTTTAACAGAGTCCTTGTAATTGATCCAAACAACAAGAATGCTCTTTATAATCTTGCTTTAATTAAAGAACAAAAAGGAGAATACAAAGAAGCATTTAAAATATATGAAAGGCTCTATCAACTCGGTGACCTTTCAGTTATTACTTCAATTGAAAGATTAAAGGATAAATAATTTTATGGTGGGCATTTACTACATATTGAAGCAAAAAGAGATGTTGAAAGATATCTATCTCCTCTGTCAGGCAAAATTACAACAATAACGCCACTTCTCATCTCACTTGCTTTTTTAAGAGCTACGTGCATTGCAGCACCTGATGACATACCAACAAAAACACCTTCAAACATTGCTAATTTTCTCGTTATATCAAAGGCTTCCTCGTCATTAACATTTATTCTCTCATCAAGCCTTGAAGGGTCAAATATTTTAGGGACTATGCTTTCAGAGAGATTTTTTAAACCCTGAATTCTATGCCCTGGCACAGGCTCAACTCCGATTATCTGGATGTTACTATTAAATTCTTTAAGGCGTTTACTTACACCCATAAGTGTTCCTGTTGTTCCCATTCCTGCTACAAAATGGGTAATTTCTCCTTTTGTTTGTTCTATAATCTCCGGAGCTGTTGTTTCATAATGTGCCTTTGTATTTGCTTCGTTATCAAACTGATTTGGCATAAAATAAAGTTCAGGTGCATCTTCATATATCTGATGTGCAAGCCTTATTGCTCCGTCTGTGCTTTCTTCAGCAGGTGTTAAAATTAGTTCTGCACTCAATGCTTCAAGAACTCTTCTTCTTTCAACACTTACACATTTTGGCATAACAAGTTTAATTCTATATCCCTTTGCAGCTGCAATCATAGCAAGTCCAATGCCTGTGTTCCCGGAAGTAGGTTCAAGTATTATTTTATCCTTTGTAAGTAATCCCCTTTCTTCAGCTTCTTTTATAAGATAGAGAGCTGTTCTGTCTTTGATTGAGCCACCTGGATTAGCTCCCTCAAATTTACCGTATAAAATAACCTTAGGATTTGGGTTAATTCTGTCAAGTCTTATAAGAGGTGTATTTCCTATTATGTCTATTACGCTCATAGTGTTCATTATATCATAGGTTTTTAAATTTTTTCCTTACTTCCTTAATTTTACCGCAGGTAAACCTTCCTTCTGGACAATTCTCTTTAACGCATGAAGGTCCTGCATCAACAAAAAGTAATGGTGCAATTTTTTTTACAAGTTTAAGCATCTCTATGGCAAGCTCTCTTATTTCCCACTGTGCACGATTACAACACCTGACTCTGAAAAAGTGAAGCAGTTCTCTTGCATTCATGGTAACAATAATTTTTGTCTCTGCTGCATTGGGTAAAACAAATCTTGCATCTTGACGTGCAGTTTCTCCTTTGATGCCTCTGTTTTCAAGTTCTTTAAGCAATTTGCAATAATATTCATGAGATTTCTCCATTGCCTCAAGAAAAATATTTTTCAAATTCTTATCTTCTTTGAACAAAGGTGGAACTATATAATCAAACCCCGTTTCTTCTGATACATATCTTTGTGACTGCTGACTGTATGAGGCAAGTCTGTGTCTAACAAGTTGATGGGAACAGGCACGGGAGATTCCTTCCACAGCAAAGGTAAAACTTACGTGTTCAAAGGGACTTAAATGTCCACTTTCCCTTAGAATATTTATGAGTTTTTCTTTTTCTTTCTGCGGAAGTTTTTCTTTAAGTTCATCAATCCCGATAGAACTATAACATATTCTTGCTGAGAGGGCAACTATATTTTCGGGATTTGGAGTGTGTTCAAGAATTGAAACCTTTAATGAAGATTCCTTCATAAAATGCCTTTTGTAGAGGGTAATGTCTCTCCTAAAATAGTAATAGCGTCTTTTAATGCTTTTGCAAAGGCTTTGAATACAGCCTCAATTATATGATGTAAGTCTTTTCCATACATTACATTTATATGGAGTGTAATTTTAGCATTATTGGTTACCGCCCTAAAGAATTCTTCAAAAAGACTTATGTCAATGTCTTTTATTAATCCTTCAAAGGCAACATTATATACAAGAAAAGCTCTGCCACCGAGGTCTATTGATACTTGAGCAAGTGCTTCATCCATTGGTATTGATGCAAAACCATATCTTTTAATGCCCTTTCTCTCAGACAAGGCTTTTTCAATTGATTTACCAAGAACTATTCCTATGTCTTCTATTACGTGATGGTAATCTACATGTATATCTCCCTTTGCTTTTAGTTTCAGGTCAAAATTTCCATGAAAGGCGAAAAGCTCAAACATGTGATCCAAAAAACCTATAGAAGTATTAATATCATGCTTTCCTGAGCCATCTAAGTTAAATTCTATTTTTACTTCTGTTTCTTTTGTTTTTCTGTTTATTGAAGTTTTTCTCATCTGTATCCCTCTAATATATTTTTAAGTGTTTTTATAAATTCAGCATTTTCCTCTTTTGTACCAACTGTAACTCTTAGGGCATCTTTAATATTTGCAGACATGTCTCTTATGAGAATACCTGATTTCATTAGTTTTTGATAGATCTCTTTGCTATTTTTTGCTTTAAAGAGAATAAAATTGGCTTCCGAAGGGTAGACTTTAATCCCCTTTAATTTTGAAAGTTCTCTTTGCAATATCTCTCTTTCTTTTACAATCTCTTTAATAAATCTTTTTATATTTGAATAGAAATTATCAAGGGCATAAGTGGCAATACATTGAGTGAGTGAATCAACATTATAGGGAAGTCTAACCTTGCTGATTTCATTTAAAATTTTTTCATGTCCTATTAAATAACCGATTCTCAATCCCGCAAAACCTATTTTACTTAATGTTCGTAATATAAGTAGATTATCAAAATCTCTTAAAAAAGGTAAAAATCCTTTTTCACTACAGAAAGGATGATATGCTTCATCAATAACTACTATGGAAGCTCTTTTATATGCGATTTCTATAATTTTTAAAATCTTCTCAGAAGAAAATGTGTTTCCTGTAGGATTGTTGGGAGTGCTTAAAAAAATTAGAGAAGGTTTTTTCGTTTTTATTAAATCTATAAACTCTTTTTCATTAATATCAAAGTTTTTATCAAGTTTTGACTCTAATGTCTGTACTCCAACAGATTGGGCAATTATTCCATACATAGCAAAAGTAGGTATAGGATAAAGAACAGGACCTCCAAAGGTTAGAATTAAATAATATATAAGTTCATCAGAACCATTTCCAATCATTATATTGTTTAAGTTAATCTTAAATCTTTTTGAAATTGATTTTCTTAATTTCATAGCTTCTGGGTCAGGATATCTATTTAAAGGAATATCAATCTCTTTTATGACCTCAGAGAGCCTGACAGAGAATGGCGATTCATTTGCGTCCATTTTAATCCTGCAAGGAATTTCTTTAGCCTGATAGGGTTTGAGTTTCTTAATATTATCTCTTACAATTGACTGAAGATTAAATTTTTTCATAGATTTTTATCATAAAAGGTATTAAAAAGATTGTCAACTCTTATGAATTCAAGATATAATAAAAGCTCATGGATATAGAATTTTTGAAAAATATAGGAAAGAAACTTTACAAAGAAGTAACTTTATCTAAACCGCAGTTCAATCAAAATTCCTTAGGGAAGGGCGCATCTGGTGATATAACATTTCCTATTGATAAAACAGCAGAGGATATTATAATTGACAGTTTTGAAAAGGAAGGATTTAATTTAAATATAATAACCGAAGAAAAAGGAATTAAGGTTGTTCAGGGCAGCGATATAACTCTTATTATCGATCCTATTGACGGTAGTAAAAATGCAGTTTTAGGAGTACCATTCTTTTCTACATCTATTGCTATCGCAGATGGCAATAATTTGAAAAGTCTAAGCATAGGTTATATTATAAATCTCATTAATGGAGACGAATTCTATGCTCAAAGAAGCAAGGGAGCTTTTTTCAATGGTCAGAAAATAAAATTACAAAAAAATGAAAAACCAGTAATTATTGCTTTTGAAGCATCCAATCCATATATTGCATTAGAGAAGATTTTGCCTCTATTTAAAATTGCAAGCAGGGTAAGATGTTATGGTAGCACAGCTTTAGACCTTGCCTATCTTTCAATGGGAGCAGTGAGTATATTCGTAACACCGACACCTTCAAGAATATTTGATTTTTCTGCTGGTATTTTGATTGCTAAAGAAGCCGGGGCTATTATAACAGATATTAAAGGTAGAGATATTGATAAACTACCAATAAGCTTTGATACAAAAACCACTCTTCTTGTATGTGGGAATGAAAAGCTTCAGAAAATGGCTTTTAATGCTTTAAAAATAGGATGAAAGGTTCTTCAACAAAAAGACTTTTTATTACACTTATAATAACTTTTTTAATATTCTTTATAGAATTAATCGGTGGAATTTTTAGCAATAGTCTTGCTCTTTTGAGTGATGCAGGACACGTTTTTACTGATTCATTGGCTATTGTTTTAAGTTTAATAGCCTCAATTATTGTTAAAAAGCCTTCTGGTAAAAAGGCAACATATGGTTATCAAAAAATTGGGATTCTTGCTGCATTTATAAATGGTGTTAGTCTTATTATCATTGCAGTTTTAATACTTTTAGAAGGCTATAGAAGATTAATTAATCCCCCTGATATTAATTCTACTGTTATGTTAACAATAGCATTATTTGGATTTTTAGGAAATTTAATAATGGCACTAATTTTAGGACATAAACATGAGGATTTGAATATTAGAAGCGCATGGCTTCATGTTATAGGTGATACCATTTCCTCCGCGGGCGTTATTTTAGCAGGCTTAATTATAATATATACAGGATGGCTTCTAATTGATCCCATTATAAGTTGGCTTGTAGGTTTTATAATAATTTATGGAGGAATAAGAGTTTTGAAAGAGTCTCTATTTATTTTTCTTGATTTTGTGCCTAAGGGGTTTGAGGTTAATGAGATAATCGGTAAAATAAAAAATATTAATGGCATTAGTGATGTACATGATGTGCATATATGGTCAATTGGATACGGTATTCCTGCCTTTTCAGCTCATGTAGTTGTTGATGTTAAACTACTACCCGAAGCTGATAGAATAAGAAATAAAATTGAAGAAGAGCTTGAAAAAATTGGGATAAAACATAGCGTTATTCAGATGGAAAGTTTTAGATGTGATAAAAACAGTTTTTATTGTGAGGTAAGAAACTCTTTATCCCATGGACATCACTAAAAATTTTTTAAAATTTCTTCTATCTTAAATTGAAGATTTAGCTGCAACCCCTCTAATTCTCTGAGTTTTTTAAGTTTATTAATTGACAGTTCTGTCTTTATTCTATCGCATATGAAGTTTATACAGAAAACGTCTCTTGCAAAAAGGCAGCATCCTTTATTTGTCAAGAAAAAACACATTCCGTCAATTTTTGCTTTATTAGGAAAGCTTATTCCATATAAAAGATTTATAGTTAAGAGTTCAGGAGAGAATTTTAGCTCAATTCCACTTCCGCAGCAAGGCTTATTTTCAATGGCGCATTGACTACAAATTTTTGCCATTCCAGTTCTATGTCTTTCTCTTTCTGCATCTATTATATAGGTCTTTAATTCCCTCAAAAGAGAGTTCAATTCAAGAGAAAAATCTTTAGCTTGAATAATTCTTTCTTTTTTTAGGTTAGCTAACTTAATTTTTTCATGGATATCAGGCATTTATTATGATAAACTATTTTTAATGAAATCTTCAGCAATAAAATATAGCATTTTATTTTTTTTTAATTGTTTATTGCTTTTTAATATGGCTTTTGCTGATGATTCCAGCTTTATATTTGTCATTGATGAAAATAATAATCCCCTATATGGCTATAAAGTTATTGAAACTCAGAGAGAGGACATCTTTTTCGGAAAAGTAGAGCCTTTAAAGAAATGGATCATTTTGTCTAAATCTGCACTTTATATCAGTAAAAATGGATTTTTATATCCAGTAAAAAATTCAGTAATTATTGATAAGTCTCAGGGGTTAGTTTTATTTGTAGTGGATTTAACAAATAAAAAAAGCATGAGTTTTAGTTTAGATATGATTAAAATTGATAGAAATATTAAAGTTCTCTTAGAAAATAAAAGAAAACTTTTATCAAAACTTGAAATTTTGTTCCCTCCCGTTATTCAGGAGAAGGAGCCAATATCAATAGAAAGAAAAGAAACAGATTTATTAAGTATGGCAATGAATTATGAAAAAATAGGACAAATACAGAAGGCTATAACGATTTATGAGGAAATTATGAAAAGTGACCGTTCTTCCTTAGAAATAACTTCTAAAATAGCTTCTTTATACTATAAAACCGGTAATTTCATTAAGGCTAAAGAATTTTTACAAAAACTTCCTAAAAATGATGAAAATATTAAAAAACTAATTGGGATTTTAATTATAGAAAAAAAATTTGATGAGGCTCTGAAAATATTAAATGATAAAACTTTTCAAGATAAAAAGTACGTTTATTACCTTAGAGGAATCATTCATTATCTTATAGGTAATAAAAATGAAGCCTATAATGAAGTATTAGAGCTTTCTAAAATTGATAAAGAATTGTCAGAATCTTTGAGAGATTTACTAAGATAGTATTAATCCTTTATTTTTAAATCAATGATTTTTTCTATGTTAAAGTTTCGCTCCGCGCCTCTTAAATTACAAAAAGCCTTTAGCCCTAAAAAGTTTTTTTTACCATATTCCATATATCCAACTGACAATGGATAAACCAATCTTTTTGTTTTTTCATCAGTAGACTTTAAATAGGTTATCTCTAAAGCTTTTTTATTTTTTATTGCATTATTTATTATTGAAATTTTTTCTTCTATTGGAAAGCTATTAGCAGCATAATTGTATTGAAATTGAGTTAAAAACTTTATAATCCTTCGATCTAAGAAAATATGTTTTTTACTAATCGGCTTTTTTAAAATTAATCCCTCAAGAGTTCTACATCTTGAGAGAGCTACGTATAGCTGTCCATGGGAAAACGT
>JAOABK010000052.1 GCA_026418415.1 Pseudomonadota bacterium
GTTAAATATGATATTGAATTTACAAAGCCTATCTATTATAAATCCCATGATTGGATGATACTTTTCGTTGTTTTTATTTTAACCTTTCTAAACTCTGGCATAAGTAAGGTTACCGAAAGCAATATAAAATTTTTGCTGAAAGAAAGATAAAATTTTAAACTAAAACAAGTATTTTGCTATGATTTCTTCACCGGGATTGAAGTAGCCATAGTAGAGATGGGGAAATTCTTTTTTAATCAGGTTAATTACATTTTTAATGCCCAGACAGTTAGTATTGGTCTTTGCTTTTATTGTTTCTAAATACCAGTCTGGATCTATATTAAAGTTCCTCCATTGGATCATATTTACTTTTACATTTTTTAAAACCTCTCTTAATGCCTCATATTCTTCCCTGTCATCTGTAAGCCCAGGAAAAACGAAATAATTAATAGAGACCCATTTTCTATATCTTTCCCCTATTCTTAGTGTTTCAATGACATCCTCAAAGGTATAATTTACAGGCTCGTAATACCTGTTATAAATATCCTTCCTGAAACTATTTACGCTAACCCTTATACTATCCAATCCCGCCTCAAAGAGCCTTTCCACCCTTTCAGGTAAACTACCATTGGTATTTAAGTTTATGATGCCCTTGTCCGTTTTCTTTCTTATTAACCTAACTGCTTCTACTAATACATCTGCTACTAACAAAGGCTCGCCTTCACAGCCCTGACCAAAACTAACCACCGGGTTTTTAGCCCTTTCAATATGGAAAAGTGCGGTTTCTGCTATCTCTTCGGGAGAAGGGGTAAAGGTAATCCTTGGTTGAGTGCAGGATATGGGCGACTCTCCCTTTTTCTGAAAGGATATACAGCCAAGACATCGGGAGTTACAGGATGGAGATGTGGGCAGGGGGGCTTCATACCTTCCTAAGCAAAAATTCCTCGCCGCAGGACAAAGATAAGTAAAGGCACAGTTTTTAACAATATGGGATATTAGCCTGTTTTTCGGAAATTTTTTTAAAATTTCTCTGCCAGACTTAATTATCCTTTTCTGATCAAAGAGATAGGGCTCCTGCCTCTTATCGGGATCAATTCTTAAAGCGGGGACGTAAAACCTTCCCTCATACCAGCCAACAGCAGTATAGGCAAAAAGGGGAAGCACCGGCGCAGAACCTTCCCTTTTATAGGCGGAGAGTAATAACTGGGTATGGGCAGGGGATAAAAAGGCTGAAACAGCAAAAACGTCATCCAACAAGGTAATTACTCCCGTTTTTCTCTTTATTCCTAAGGGGTGCCTTCCCTGCAAAACAAAAAGATCACTTCCCTTTGGTAGCTCTATTAAATTCTCTTCAAAGAGGGGTTTAAAACTATTACCAAACCTACCTAAAGCATAATAATCGGTATCTTCAAAAATATTGCCCCTTTCATCGCTATAGACAAGATAGGGTTTGGGGTTGTTTTTACTTATCATTTTACGATATTAAAAGATTTTTTATTTTAAAATAGATTCAAGAGCGATTAACATTCTCTTTTCTAAATCCTCTATATCAGTAGAAGCGCCTTTGTTTAAATAATAGGCTGGAGCAGAATGGTTGAAAAACTTTTGAAGCTCCTCATCAGCCTGTTTTACAGAAAAGAAAAGTATTGGTGCTGGTTTAGCACCAAAAGCCCTCTCCATTGCTCTCATAGCAATTCCAACACTTATACCACTAATATAGGGCATTTTAATGTCGAGAATTACAAGACTTACATTTTTTTTCTCAATAAGAAATCTTGTATATTCTTCTAAAAGAAGCTCTCCATTTTCAAAGGTTATAAAGTTTTTGGTAATACTATTATTTGCAAAAATATCCTTAACAAGCTCTCTCATAAAGGCAGAATCATCGGCATAAAATATCACTCTATCCCCTGATGATTCCTGAGAATCTTCTACAAATTTTTTATCAGAAACTGCTATGGGAAGACCGCAGTAAAGACAGCAAATCTCTTCCTTCCCGTTCCTGATAACAGAATAGGTCAATACATTTTCTTTACATTGTTCACAGTACTGTTTTTTTTCCATAAGTTCTTTGATTTTTAAGTAATTTTCTTTTATCATATTATTTTAACAAAAAGCAAATACATTTTGGGAGGCAAAATGCTAAACTTTCTTCGCAAAAGGGCTACTTCATGGTTTATCAAAGCTGCTTTTTTCCTCATAATAGTAGTTTTTATTTTCTGGGGAGTGGGAACAGTTCGTGAAAAAGAACAAACAATTATTGGAGAGGTTAATGGTAAAAAGATTTCTATAGTTGAATTTCAAAACGCAACTAATTTAGTTGCAGAAAATTATAGAGCCATTCTTGGTGATAAATTTGATTATAAACTCTTCTCTGAACAGATTAAAAAAACAGCCTGGGACATGTTAGTAGATCAAGCAGTTTTAATGCAGGTAGCAGAAGAACTTAAAATTCAAGTTTCACCACAAGAAGTAATTGAAGAAATTCAAAAAAACGACGCTTTCAAAGAAAATGGTGTTTTTAAAAGAGAAAAATATGTAGAAGTATTGAGATATAATAAAATAATGCCCTCCCAGTTTGAATCTCAGATAGAAAAAAGTCTATTGTTAAAGAAAGTCAGGGCTTTTCTTAAAAATGCTGTAACTGTTACTGATTCTGAAATCAAGGAATGGTACCTTTTAAAAAACAGAAAAATTAAAGCGGGGTATATAACACTTAACTATAAAGACTTTGTAAAAGAAGTCACCTTAAAAGAGGAAGACTTAAAAAAATATTATGAAGAGAATAAAGAGAAGTTTAAAAAACCAGAGAAAGCAACTATAACATACTATATTCTTCCCATATCCGATTTTGTTTCGAGTATCAAACCAGACGAAAAGGATTTGAAAGACTACTATAATGAACATAAAGATGAGTTTTATGAACCTAAAAAATATACTTTGAGACACATATTTGTTGCCTTCGGAAAGGATAGAGCTCAATCAAGAAACAAAATCGAAGAAGCAAAAAAGAGTTTAGAAAAAGAGGATTTTGCTAAAGTAGCAGGGAAATTTAATGAAGATGGAACTAAGGCAAGGGGTGGGCTTTTAGGAGATATTTCTTTAAATATGGTCACGCCAAAACTTGCCACGACAATATCTACTTTAAAAAAAGGAGATATATCGGGTGTTGTTGAAAGTGAGTATGGTTATCATATATTGAAAGTAGATGATATAAGGGAAGAAAAATTCAAAGATTTTGAAGAGGTAAAAGAGACTGTTAAAGAAAAGGTTATACAGAATAAAGCAAAAATTCTTGCTTTGAAAAATGCCTCAGAGATTAAAGACGCCCTTGATAAGGGACAGACTCAGAATATTAAATTTAAGCCAGAAAAAGCAGATGTTCAAAAAGACAAACCAGTTATCAATGATATGAACTTACCCGAGCTTGTAAATAATATTTTCACCTTAGGCGAAGGAAAGACCTTTGGTCCCTTCAATATATCAAAGGGTATCATAGTAGGTAAAGTTGATAAGATTGACAAAGGATACTTTACTATTTCTGAGGTTCAGGAAAGGGTTAGGGAGGAAGTTATAAAAAATAAAGCTCTAAATTTAGCTGAAGAAAGGGCTAAAAAAATGATTTCTGAAGGATCTCTTCCCAAGGGCAAAGAAACAGATTGGTTCTCCCCAGTTGCAGTATTACCAGCACCTTTTAATACCATAAAGGACATTGACAAAGAAATTCCATCACTGGATAGAAACAACAAAGTACTTAAAAAACCTTACAGATCTGAAGACTCTGTTTACATAGTTTATTTAATAGATATTCAAGATCCCCAATTAGACCAAAATAGTGAGGATTACAAAAAATTTGCCAGTGACTTTATTGAAAACAAACAAAACATGTTTTTTGAGGAATGGCTGAAAAATGCAAAAAAGAACGCGAAGATTAAATTAAATGAGGAACGTTTTAAGAGCATTTAGTATCATCCTTTTGCTTGTTGTAAATACCTTTGCTAATGTCCATGATGATTTAGTTTTATTGAATAAACTATATCAGGAAAAGGATTATTATAAGGCTAAAGAACTTGCAGAAAGGCTCGTAGATGATCCTTCTGCTAATTTTTATGCTAATTTAGTGTTATCAGATATAGACTTTTTAGAAGGCAACCTTTACTCATCAAAAAGCCGATTAGAAAAATTATTAGAAAAATACCCCGAGAAAAAAGATCAATTACAAAAGAGATTAGAAAGAATTGAAAAAGAAGAAGCCTTTCTTAGGGATGTAAATAAGAATCAATTTAGATATTTCAAGATCATATGGAAGACTACCTTTAAAAATCAAAAAGTTTATGAAGACATTGAAAATATCTTTATGGAAGCATACCAAAGGGGTGGAAAATTTTTTGGCTGGTATCCAGATGAAATTATTGAAGTTCTAATTTATTCATCGAAAGAATATGAAACATATACAATCATGCCCCATTGGTCTCAGGGTGGTTATGATGGAAAAATCAGGCTTATGATTTATGAAAATATTGGTTACAAACAACTTCTCGATTTAATTTTTCACGAATATGCCCATGCGGCAATAAGTTATATAACTAAAGGTAACTGCCCAACATGGCTAAATGAGGGCATTGCCCAGTATTTTGCTTCTGTAAATTCTGGAAGCCTCTCTTTCAGAACTCCAAAAAGGAGTTTCAAAGAAATCCCAAATAACTGGAATGGCTTAAAAGAATCTGAGATAAAAGAGCTTTATCAAGAAAGTCTATCCCTTGTGGGGCTTATCATTAGCAAAACTGATGATTATGTAATACAAAGAATCTTGGAAAACTTGGGTAAAAGAATGAAGATTGAGCCTGCTATTGATGATGCAGTAAGTATTTATGGATATAACAGCAAAACTATTTTCAATGATTAAATACCATAATAATCTCTATAAGTAATAATCTCACCAGTTTTTAAATTGAAAATTACCTCTCCATCCCTGTCAGTTCTTATCAAACTTACTTGTCTTTCTTTTAAATAATGAATTAATTTTTTTGATGGTAACCCCCAAGGATTTCTATCGCCTACTGTTATTACAGCAAATTTAGGAGCCATAATATCATAAAGCCTTTTATTAAAAGAGCTTTCTGCGCCATGATGGGGAATTTTCAATATATCAATCTTTTCTTTAAATAAATTGCCATACCTTCTAAGCATATACTCTATTCCATCCCTTTCTGTATCACCTGTAAAAAGGATTCTTTTTTTACCATATTCAATGATTACCCAGCAAGATCTGTTATTTTCTTTATTACCATCAATTCCGGGAAGAATATAAAATTTCCAATTATCATCATTTATTAAAATTTCATTTTTCCAAGACAAAATGTCTTCTGCTGAAAAGGTTTTCTCAACCCTAAAATTTTTATTTAGCCAGTTTACCATACCACTATGGTCAGGATGGGGATGGGAAATTATAAGAAAATCAATTTTTTTAATTCCCAATTTATTAAATAAAGGCATGTATACCCTCTTGCTTAGTGTTTCATCCCAAGTATTTCCTCCAGCATCTATAAAAATAAACTTACCTTCATCCGTTTTTATCACGGCGCAATCTCCCTGACCAACATCTGGAAATATCAGTATAGGCCCCTTCAAAGGTTCTTTAGAAAAGATAAATACTAACAAAATCCCAACTAAAATTATTAAAAACCTAATTTTTCTTCTTAAAAATAAAGCAAATAACAATGTTAGATAATAAATAATTAGGGACGTTATTGAAAAATTCAAATTAAGAAATACCTCGGGAATTTTTGTTACTAAAAAATTAAGATAAAGAGATATTACCTTCCATCCAAGTTCTGGAACTAATAAAAGGGAACTAAACAGTCCTTCATTAATAAATGCAAAGGGTAAAGAAATAAATAAAAAGGGTAGAACAAAAAAAGAAAATAGGGGAATTACTACAGGATTTGCTAAAGTTGAAATTAGAAGATTCTGCCTTGTAAAGCTATTAAGAATAGGAAAAATAAAGAGAGAAATAACAAGTGAGATAACAACAGTAGAAATAGAATAATTAAGGAGCCTGGCTTTCCATGAGAGATCTGACTTTTTTTTGAGAAGATTTAGATTGTTAAAACATGAAAGCAGTGCAAAAACACTTAGAAATGATAACTGAAAGGACAGACTAAAAATAATTGCTGGATTATCAACTACAAAAAGGAGGGCAACCAAATATAAAAGATTAAAGGGATTGAAGCTTTTCTTAAAGAATAACAGAAAGATTGAAGAGAACATAAAAAAAAGAAAGGCTCTCATAGCAGGTATGGATAGTCCAGAAAGAAAGGCATAAATAAACAAAAGAGGCAAAGAAACAAATACTGCAAGAACCTGTCTTGGTTTTAAATCAAGGGTTTTTGGGAATAAAATGTTTATTATATAAACAATAGCATAGGCAAAAAAAACAGTAAGAGAAAAATGTAAGCCAGAGATAGATAATATATGAGCAGTGCCAGACTTAGAAAATATTTCTCTTACATTATCACTTAAAGATTTTTCACCAAAAAGAACTTCTTTAAAAAAATCCTTTCCCCCCATTTTAGAGCTTTCAAATCTTTTTATCAGAGAATCTCTTATATCCATCAGATAGCTAAAAAAATCATTTTTACTCACAAGCTTAAATTCCCTTATTTTAAGAATCCTTCTGCTTTCAAGAAAACTTTCATAAATAGATGTTAAACTATTGATATTCTTATATCTAATAGGCTTTCTCAATTCTCCTTCAAACAAAATCCTGTCGAAGGTGCTTATATTGCTATTTAAATCAAATCTTGCTTCATTATCTACAAGATTGCCGACATTAGAAACCTCTACTTTCATATCCGCCTGTTTATAATGCTTTGTACTTTTAACAAATCCAGAAATTTTACCTTTGCCTTTTACTAATCCTTCTATTTCGTTAAATGTGAATGAAGTTCTAAGAACACCGAGACAGAAAAAAAACAGGCAATAAAAAATGAAAAAGGGAATTGTATTCTCCTTTAAAAGGTATAAAGAGAGAGGCACTAATAATAAAAGAATAAAAATAATTGGGTTAAAATATTTGCTATAAAAAAACAGTACACCAGTGGAAAAGGCAAAAAAGGCTATAGAAATATAAGTTGTTGAACTTACATTAGAATTATTCAAATCTTTTAGGTGTTGGAATATATTCTTTAAGCCTTTCAAGTAAGTCCTTTGCCTCTTTAGTTAGTCTTTCTGGAATCTCAATCTTAACAACGCAATAAAGATCCCCCTGTCTTCCAAAGGCGTCCTTAATCCCCTTTCCTGCAACTCTCAATTTTTGTCCATTTTTAGTAAAAGGGGGTATTAAAATATTTATTTTCGAGCCATCTGGAAGTGGAACATCTACTTTAGTTCCCAAAATAGCCTCAGTAATTGAGAGGGGTAGGCTGACATACAAATCATTTCCATCTCTTGAATAGTAAGAATGAGGAGAGACCAATATGTATAAATATAAATCACCTGGTTTTCCACCCTGCTTCCCTGGTTTACCCTTGCCCTCTACCTTTAATCTATGTCCATTATCAACACCTGAAGGAATTCTAACGGTTAACTTAGAAACATTATATTTAAATCCCGTCCCCAGACAAGAACTGCACTTTTTTACATTTTTATACCCCAATCCATTGCATGAAGTACAGGGAACCTGAATGAAAAGATTTCCCCTTCTTGTGCTCTTAAATCCTGTTCCCTTACAATCACCACACTGCACCTGATTAGATCTATCAAGACCTGAACCATTACATAAAGGACAGGGATACTCATCTTTCAGTTCAATGGTTTTAGTACAACCCTTGATAGCCTCTTCAAAACTTATAAGCACCTCAATTTCAATATCTTCGCCTTTCTGAACTCTGCTCTTAGACTTGTCTCCAAACCCAAAAAAGTCTGAAAATATATCTGAAAAACTTCCACCGAAAAGATCTGAAAAGAAGTCCCTACCAGAATAGGTGTATCCAAAGCCTCCTTCAGACTGGGGCCTGAAAAAGGCATCTCCCATGGTGTCATACTGTTTTCTCTTTTCGGGATCTGATAGAACTTCATAGGCTTCATTAATTTCCTTAAATTTTTCTTCAGCTTCTTTATTACCAGGATTAACATCGGGATGGTACTTCTTTGCTAAATTTTTATAGGCCTTTTTTATCTCCTCTTGAGTTGCATTTTTTGATACACCAAGAATCTCATAATAATCTTTTTGTGCCATAATAAAAATATATTCCTTTTTTTCTGATTTCTCAAGAAAAGGAAAAAAATTTTATATTAAAAATGCAGGAACTTTTATTAATTTTAAACTATCTAAATCAAAATAGTTAATTGGCAAGTTAGATAGTTATATAAAAAGGTGAAAGGCTTAGCCATTATAAGTTGCATCATCAACTTTATACTTTGCCTTTCAACCCTTTTATCTAACACTCAAAAATATCAATCAACCGCTTCGCCTTTAATTATAAAAATCCTTGTTTTGGGTTCTTTGTTTGTTCTTACAATAATTGCCTTTTCAAACTTACCAGTGTAGCAAGGAGTGTGTTGTACTAATATCTCAGCTTTATCACCCTCTTTTATTCCCTCTCCACCGGAGAGGATTTTAGTCTTAACACCTCAACCACTCTCTATGCCTTCTATTACCAAGACCCCCTTACTATTGTTTTCTAATATAAAGATATGACCAACCTCTTGATTACG
>JAOABK010000053.1 GCA_026418415.1 Pseudomonadota bacterium
TTTTAGGCCTTTGCCTGCAGAAAACTTGGGAACAACAGTGGCAGGAATTTTAATCTCTTTGCCAGTCTTTGGATTTCTTCCCTTTCTTGCTTTTCTCTTGGTAACATAGAAACTTCCAAAACCTACAAGCGTTACTTTCTCACCTTTTTTCAGAGCTTCCTTAATAGCCTCGATAGTTGCATCAAGAGCTTTTGCAGCTTCTGCCTTTGTCAATTCTGCCTTGCTTGCGACCTTTCCAATTAAATCTGCCTTTGTCATGTTACTCCCCTCCTTTTAGGTTGATAAAATAAGGTTTTGTGTAAACAATACCAAATTTTTTGTATAATGTCAAGTATTTTTTAACAAAATTAAAAAATTTTTTAAATTTTTTTATAACCTTAAAGGGAACTTCAATTTGCAAAAATATCTAAAAGAATACCTATATAAATTTGTTAATCTCTTATACAATGCTATAGAAACAAAATTAATCCCCAATTTCTATCGACAACGTGTTCCCTCACATAAAAATCTAAAGGAAAATATATTCATTGCCTTATTTAAAATTCTAAACATAAGCATAACAATTTTCCAATTTCTTTTTCTTATTTTTACTTAAAGATTTTCTTACTTCCTCCTTAAGTAAAACCTTCTCAAAAATCCTCTCTTGTCACTTCAATATTTGCCTTTGAATCTCTGCAGGATTCAGTATGTTGTATTGTTTTTTTAGCCTTTACTTAGTTTCTTTTCTTACATTAGTATGTCTTCATACCCTATTAATTATATTGAGTAATTGCCGCATTATACATTTTAGTTCCCTTATTTCCTATTCTTTCCTTTTTCTTTCCTTTGAAATTCGCTTTATCACAGGCTGAAAAAAGTTTATTGATAACATTAAATAACCATAAAGTTCCCTCAGAATTCTCAATTCTTCATCTCTGTCATATCTAAAGTATCCTAAATATTTTCTCACTACAGAGTAATTTTTCTGCTTAACATAGCAGTTATCATTTTTATTATATTTCCTTGCCCTCGTAAATATAGTTTTGTTTTCAACACAGTAAAGATAAAGTTAATGATTTATAAATTCTGCTCCGTTGTCAGAGTCAACTCCAAGTAATTTAAAAGGTAAAATCTCTTTCACATTGTCTATTGACTCAAATACCCATCTTTGAGCTTTGTTTCTTAAAGCATAAACTTCTGTCTAGCCTGTACAGATATCAACTGCTAAAAGACTCTGTATAAAAATCACCCCAGGGATCTCACCATTAATGACTTACTAAGTCATTCTCTAAATATCCAGGAACATCTTCATCCCATTCTTAAAAACTCCTTACTGGTATTTGACTTTTAATTAAACTATCAGGTTTTGTATAACTGTTCCCCTTCCTCCATTTATTTGTCCTTTTATACTCTGAAAGAATTCTGTATATTGATGATGCACTTATTCTTAAAAGTTTTTCCTATACGGAAGGTTCAATATCAATTTCTTTAAATTCCCTAAGTTTCAGAATTATCTCTGCAATAAAGGGGGTTAATTTTTTCCTACAGGGACAATCCATAATCTCCCATATCATTATCAATGCTCTCTTTACTGAGTTGTCATAAAATTTACCTTTCTTTTTTTGTTTTAATCCTTGGGGCTGTCCTTAAATTAGTTTTACCTACCTTTATAACTTTTTCATAACTGCTAAGTAAATATGAGGCATAACCGTGATTGTATCCAGTAAGTCATGTAAATTCATCAATAATACCCTTCTGTTTCTTGTTTGAACTCTTATACCTTTGCAATCTCTCCAGTTATTGCCTTTCTCTCTTTCATACTTAACCCAATTTCTTTTAGCCTACTTGAGTTTCTTCTCTTAGAGATTCGTATTTTCATTTAAATTTCTTATTTGAAGCAAAGCTTATTTTTTGTTTAGATCTTTGATGAGGCAATTCGTACTATTGCTAAGTGAAAAAAAATACTTTATAATTTAATCAAAACACAAATGTGGGGGAAATAATATGGTAAAAACTGAAGGAAATCAAAAAGTTTCTACAGGAATTTCAGGATTGGATGAGATACTTTTCGGAGGCTATATAGTACATAAATCATATCTTATTGCAGGAGGTCCTGGAAGTGGTAAAACCATACTTTGTCTTCATTTTCTTGAAGAGGGAAGTAAAAAGGGCGAACCCTGTCTTTTCATAACCCTTGGAGAAAAGGAGGAACAAATAAGGAACAACGCTTTAAAGTTAGGATTAAAACTAAAAAATGTAGAATTTTTAGACCTAAGTCCCTCGGCAGAATTTTTTTCACAGATTGAGGCTTATGACATATTTTCACCTGCTGAAGTTGAAAGAGAACCTATTACAAATGCAATAAAAACTAAAATTGAGCAACTCAAACCAAAAAGAGTAACAGTAGATTCAATGACACAGTTTAGATATCTTGCAACAGATGTATTTCAGTTTAGAAAACAGGCACTTTCTTTTCTGAGATTTCTCAATGAAAATGGCTCTACTGTTTTATTTACTGCTGAGGCAAGCCATGATGCACCAGATGATGACTTGAGATTTCTGTCTGATGGAATCATAGAACTTATAAATACTGAAATTGGTAAAAAGCTTGAGGTAAAAAAATTTAGAGGTTCTGATTTTATATCAGGTGGACATTATTATGAAATACACAGCAACATAGGATTCAAAGTATTTCCAAGGCTATTACCTTTAGACAAAAAGATTGACCTAACCTTTGAAAAACTTTCATCAGGTGTGCCTGAAATTGACGAGCTTCTTTATGGGGGCATAGAAAGAGGAACAGTAACAATAATTTCAGGACCAAGCGGATGTGGAAAGACAACTCTTGGAATGCAGTTTATAAAAGAAGCAGCAGGTAGAGGTGAGAGGAGTGTAATATATACCTTTGAGGAAAGCACAGAAAAACTTATTGCAAGATCCACGGCTGTAAATATACCTGTAAGGGAGATGATTAAAAAGGGAACCCTTGAGATAAAAAAAATAGAACCTCTCATTTATTCACCTTATTCTTTTGCTGAGATGGTAAAGGAAGACATCACAGAAAATGAAACAAAGATTGTCATGATTGACTCAACTTCTGGTTACAAGCTTTCTGTTAAAGGCGGTGAAATGGCAACTCATCTTCATGCTTTATGTAAATATCTTAGCAATCAAGGGGTTACGGTATTTCTTCCCACAGAGATGAAAAAAATTACAGGTGATCTTCAGATTGCAGAGGAAGACATCAGTTATCTCGCTGATAACGTGATTATATTACGTTATATTGAAGTTCAAGGTGAACTAAGAAGAGCTATAGGTGTTCTCAAGAAAAGACTGGGCGACTTTGAAAAAACCCTCAGAGAATTTAACATAACTAAATACGGAATAAAAGTGGGCGAGCCCCTCAGAAACATGAGAAACATACTCTCTGGTAGCCCTATTCTTTCTAAAGGAAAATAGAAATGGCAACAATACTTATTTTAAGCAAAACACCTAAAAATATTGAATTGATGGCAGAATTTCTAAATAAACAAGGCTTTAATTCAGTATCTGCCTCTTCCTATGAAGATTTAGATAGGATAATAAATGATAAAAACTTTGACCTTGCTTTGCTTGATATTGTGGGTTTTGATAATAGAATATGGAGTTATTTTGAAAAAATCAATCAAACCGATAAGCCCTTTTTTATTATTTCAAATCTAAAGAATCCTAAAATTAATAGTGAAGGATTAAAGAAAGGAGCAAAGGGGGTGATGGTAAAGCCTATTTTAATGCGAGAGCTTATTGATTTAATAAAGGCTATGTTAAAGTAAAAATTATGGATAACATCCTTATTTTAGTTTCAAATAAAAACAATCAAATTCTGCTTAAAAGAGAGCTTGGCAAAAGATACAGCATAATTTTGCCAAACAGAAATTTACAAGAGCTTGAATTTGATTTAATAATAATTGACGGTTTTGAGCTAAAAAAAAGACAGAATGAAATAAGAGAGATTAGAAACAAAAGTTTTCCTCTTTTTTTACCTGTTATTTTGTTAACTACAAGAGATGACATAAGTCTTGCTGAAAAGTTTCTCTATGAAATTGTAGATGAATTAATACGCATACCCATTGAAAAGATAGAATTAAGGGTAAGATTAGATATTTTACTGCGGGCGAGATTCTATACCCGTATGCTTGCACAGGAAACCATCACTGACCCTCTTACAGGTACATATAATAAAAAGTTTTTATATGAAACTGCTCAAAGAGAAATTGCCCATTTTCAGAGATATGGTAGAAAATTCAGCATAATTTTTATTGACATAGATGATTTTAAAAAAATAAATGATAAATTTGGACATCTTTCAGGGGATATGGTGCTTAAAACTTTAACTGAAAAATTAAAAAGTTGCCTTCGAAAAAGTGATTTTGTATGTAGATTTGGTGGAGAAGAGTTTGTTATTTTTCTTCATGGTGCAGACACAGAAAAGGCATTGACCATAGCAGAAAGAATCAGACAAGAGATTGAAAATGAGAAAATAAAAACTTACGATGGACAGTATATTTCTACAACTGTTAGTATGGGAATTGCAACAGTAGATGAAACAACAAAAGATATTCAAGAACTTTTAGACAAAGCAGATATGGCAATGTATAGAGCTAAAACAACAGGTAAAAACAGAGTCTGTCTATGATTGATCAAGAATTTGTCTTACTTTTTTGAAAAGTTCATTAACAGTAAAGGGTTTGCTTATAAAGTTTTCTTTGTTAATTAATTCTCTTTCCCTTTGAGGAAGGTCTGGATAACCCGAGATAAATAAAACCTTCAAGTCTTTATATATTTCCCTTAATTTTTCGTATAGGGCTATGCCGCTCATATTTGGCATAACCACATCAGAAACTAAAAGATCTATCTTCAAATCATTATCTTTAACAAACTGCAGTGCTTCAAGGGGATTAGCAAAATCCTTTAAACTATATCCTTTCATTTCAAGAGCATTACACAGAAATGTTCTAACCTCATCGTTATCCTCTACTATAAGAATTGTTTCATTGCCACCAGCAATCTCTGTCTCTTCAGATAAGGTTAAATCTTTTGATTCTTCCTCTATTGAGGGAAGATAAATCTTAAAAGTTGTACCCTGTCCTACTTCACTGTAAACATGGATATATCCATTGTTCTGTTTTACAATTCCATATACTGTTGCAAGTCCAAGACCTGTTCCATGTTCCTTGGTAGTAAAGAATGGCTCAAAAATATGTTCCATAATCTCTTTACTCATTCCAATTCCCGTATCAGTAATACTTAAAAGAACAAAATTACCCATATGTAAGTCGTAATACTGTTCTGTTAATTTAATATTTTTTGTGGTAATGTAAATTTGTCCACCCTCTGGCATTGCTTCCCTTGCATTAGTTAACAGATTGATGATAACCTGTGTCATCTGCGTCTTATCTGCTAATATATTTAAAAGATTTTCTTCAAGGGAATAGACAATCTTTATGTCTTCTCCAATTATTTTCTCAATCATATCCTTTGTTTCTCTTATCAGTTCATTTATGTTTAGAATCTCAAGTTTTTGGACACTTTTTCTGCAGAAAGACAAAAGTTGTCCAATAAGTCCCTTTGCCCGATTACCAGCAGTGTATATGTTTTCAATATATCTATAGACTTTATTTTCCTTATCAATAAGCTTTAAGGATAGGTCAGCAAAACCTAATACGGCATTGAGCATATTATTAAAATCATGAGCTATACCACCTACAAGTCTTCCCATAGACTCAAGTTTCTGTGCCTGAATCAGTTGATTGAAAACTTTTTTGTATTCTGTTATATCGTTAAAAATGGCAATGACCATTGATAAATTATCAGATTTATAAAAAATAGGGACAATGCTAACTGTAAAAACAACTTCCCTTCCATCCTTTCTTTTAATACAATATTCATCAATCCTTAGAGTTTTCTTATCCCTATAAGCTTTCCTAACAGGATAATCATATAGGCTTATCTCTTTACCCTCTCGGTCATAAATTTTATCTATGAAATCATCACAATAATGACCTATCGCTTCATCTTTTTTAATATCAAAAATTTTTGCAAAGGCTTCATTGGCATGGATAATTCTTTGCTCTTTATCAAGTAAAACAATTCCTACAGGGCTATGGCTTACAATAGTATGTAGGATTTGTCGCTCCCTTTCAGCTTCTATTTTCATTCTTTTTCTGTTTATCGCCTCCATAACCGCAAAGGGAAGTTTTTTGATATAATTTTTAAGAATATAGTCATCGGCACCATTTTTAAGGCATTTTACAGCTACTTCTTCATTTATGGAAGCTGTAAAAACAATAAAAGGTATATCAGGATTGATATTTTTGCATACATTAAGAACATCAATAGCGTTAAATCCAGGAAGATTATAGTCTGAAATAATTATGTCAGGTGAAAATTCTTTTAATTTAATTTGAAACTCCTCAAGATTTGTGGCATTTTCAGATATAAAATTTAATGACTCTCTTTTCAGAGTTTCCTCAGCTATTATTAAATCCTCTGGGATATCCTCTACAAACAGAATTTTTATAACTTCTTTTTCCATCATTTGTAAATAATTGGTTTACTCGGAAGCCTTATAAAAAAGCTGCTTCCTTCATTTAGTTTTGACTCAACCCAAACCTTACCATTCATCATTTCGACACATTTCTTAACTATACTTAAGCCAAGCCCTGAACCTCTATGAGTTTTTAAGCTGTGAAGTCTGTAGAACATATCAAAGACTTTTTCGAGGTCTTTCTCTGGAATTCCTATTCCGTTATCAGTTACTTTTATAAGTATATCACTATCAATAGTTTGTGAGGAAATTTTTATGATTGGTGAAACATTTTCCTTTGAATATAAAATAGCATTTTGCAAGAGATTTCTCATTATGGTTTTCATTAAATTTTCGTCAGCAAAAAATTCAATATCTCCATCTATTTCTACCACTGCCTTTTTCTCTTTAATTTCATGGGATAGTTCTTCTGATATTTTTTCAACAACTTGACTTAAAATAACTCTATTGATTTTTATGCCCGACTTACCAATTTTTAAAAACTTATAAATTGTCTCATTTATCTCATTAACCCTTTTTGCAAGCTGAGAGATATGCTCACAATAATCTCTACATGTTTCATTGAGAAATTGAAAGCAATCGTTTCTTATGTAATCAGAAAAATGCTGTATAGCTCTTATGGGAGACTGTAAATCATGTCCAATGGCATGGCTGAAAATCTCCATTTCATCCAGTCTATTTTTTATCTGAATTGAATAATATCTTGCGCGAAGTAAAACAGCTATTCTTGCTTGAAGTTCAGCCTTTATAATTGGTGTAATTATAATATCATCGATAACTTTCCAAAGGTGCTTTGTAGTAAGCCCTATCTCTTTTTTAGTAGTAACAAGAAGAAAGGGAAGGAAAAGAGGTTTTTCTTCATATCTTCTTAAGATAATCTGCCTTTGCATTTTCTCACAATTCACTCCGTCTATGATGCCTAAATCATATTGAGATTCAATATCTTTTGCGGTGCCACTAATTAAAATTTGATAATTAGCCTGCAGTTCTTTTGTTAGAAGTTTTTCATTTTCCCTATTGCTAATAAATAGAATAATTTTATTCATATTTTATTTGTTTATATCAAAAAAATTTTTATATGTCAAGTAGAAAAGCCATATTTAATTGACAAAAAGCTTCTATGACTTTTAAACTTAAATTTGATAAATATCCATTTTTAAGGAGGGAATGTGTTAAAGTCAGTTGAAGAAATATCGGCAACCAAAAAGAGATTGAAAATTGAGATACCGGCAGAG
>JAOABK010000054.1 GCA_026418415.1 Pseudomonadota bacterium
GGTTTAGTTCAAAAAAGGCGTGGCTTTAACACGCCTTTTTTTTTAAATTATTATGAAAAAAACTATATTCCTTTATCTTTCTTTTCTCTTTCTTTTGGCCTGTAGTAGTGCTAAAAATTATAGTGTATTTACGTCCTATAATTTCTTAAAAGATAATTTGATTATCGATATAAAAAGTAATTGCAAAAATTTAACTTTTAAAGAATATTTTAAGGACGGTAAAGTTAGAGTGAACCAGAATAATTCGGGAATCAAAATAATAGATAACAAAGATTTAATGAATTTAAATAGGATTCAAGTTTATTGTAAAGATGAGTTTATACAAGAAATTCTTATTCCTGATAAACAAGATAGAGTAACCTTTGCTTTAAACTTTTCTAAAATTGATCAAGATATGTTGAATGAAGATGAGAGAGAACTGTTTAAAAATACAAACTTTATGGAAGAATTCAAAAGAAAGTCATTAAGCAGTGAGCAGTATTTATTAAATGGTATGGGCTTGTTGAGATTACTAAAGGAAGATAGGGAGTTTGAAATTATATTCGAAGGGTATTTAAAGTTCAAAAAAAGAGATTTTTTTGATTATTTGATTCAAAACTCTGAAAGATTCTTGTCAATTCCAGAATATGAAAACTTTGTAAATTATGTTCTTGAATCGGGTACAAGAGAAGAAAAACTTTTAATGATAGATTCACTTTTAAAAAGAAAGGTAAAGAGAAGTTTTTATTTACTAAAGTCCTATAATGAAAAAAATCAAGAAATTAGAGAAAGATTTTTTGAATGGGTTGTTTCTAATCAAAATAATGAGATTTCTAAAGGGTTTTTAAAAGACTTAGAGGATAAAATTGAAAAGAGAAACAATGATGAGTATACCATGCAAGCATTAGATGTTTTATTTACTGCTTTTACTAACTTTGACAGGAGAAAGGTTTTTAAAAGTTTAATTAATAAAGATGTCTATTCTGAAGTTATAAAAAAATTCATAAGAGTTATAGAATTTGACAAAGAATTAGCAGAAGTAGTATACAGTAAATTTGATTTACTCCCCATAGAGTTGAGAAATATTTCTTATGATTTTATTGAGCCCTATTTCATGGATAATCCAGTTTTCTATATAAAAATGCTAAGCCTTTCCCCAAAAAATAATGTTAAGATTCTTGAGAGACTATCCTATCTAAAACATGAATACGAGAAAACATTTAATTACTATCTTGAAGCTTCTAAAAGGAGACCAATACCCCTTTTTGTATTTAGATATTTGGATAACCTTGGAGAAGAATTAAGAAATAAGCTCTTGAATGAAGTTGTTAAAGATCCTGTTATACAGAAGGAATCTATGGATATAATTGAGAAATTTGACAAATCAAGATTTGAAACACTTCTGATTGGTGCTTTAAATAATAATGAACATCCCCTATTTTATTATGCTCTCGAGAGGTCGAAAAAAATAAAAGATAAAAAGTTTCTTTCTCTTTTAATAAATCAATATCAAGTATCAAAAAATTTAGGTTTAAAAGATGAGATTTTATCAGTCATAACAGAGTTTGGTGATGAAGGTAATAGATTTGTTTCTGAAATTATAACCAAAGAGGGACATAACTATTTGAATGCAGTAAGGGCTTTTTACAAAAATGCAGATGATAACATCGCAAAAAAAACATGGCTATCTTTGAATAGGGTAGAAAAAAAACTTTTAATTTCAGCTCTTAATGGTATTGAGGAGAGAAAAAAGCCCTTCCTGTGCGATGAAATTAGGGAATTAATATTAAGTCAAAAAGATAGGGAAATAAAATTTTCTGCTCTTTGGGCATATGTTTATAGTTGTCAGGAACTGTTTTTGAATGATTTTGATTTAATTAAAGGTAGTGGAGATAGGGAATTTTTTAAAGAAATGATATATGGGTTAAGGGATTTGAAAAATATTCGGAAAGACTTGAAAGATCGGGTAAATAATAAATTAAATGAACTTATAAAAAATGAAAAGGATAATGATACAATTAATGAACTAAACATGATATTATCAATCAATTAAAAAGGTTTCTCTCCCTTATAAAATTGATAAAAATTAGGCAAGATGGTAGAATTATAAGTCATGATTAAAAGGATTATTAGTTCAGTAAATAAACCAGTATTTTTAATTTCCTTTTTTGTTTTTACAGCTTTTGTTCTAAGGCTTTTAACTTGGAAAACCTCAATTGCAGGTTTTGGTAAAGAGTTTGCCTTTGTTCAGCCCGATGCTTTTTATCATTTTCGAAGGGCTATGATTTGGGCAATTAATTTTCCAAAAATGCCAACCCTCGATTATTACATGGCGTATCCCTATGGAGCGGAGTGTCCTTGGCCACCACTTTATGATTGGTTGGTTGCAGTTCTTGCAAATATAATTACCTTAGGTAATCCCACCCAAAAAGTAGTAGGTTTAATAATTGCGCTAATGCCACCTATTTTAGCGGGATTATGTGTTATACCAACATACAAAATAGTTAAACTAATTTGGAATAATGAAAGGATCGCACTATTTTCAGCCTTTTTTGCAATTACAATGCCTGGTATGCTTGGATATTCTCACGTAGCATCTGGAGATCATCATGTTGCAGAGACTTTTTTATGTCTTTGGTTCTTTTATTATGGACTTTTTGCAGTTAAAAATGCTTTAAATGGCTTAGAGTATAGAAAAGAATCGCTTTTATCAGGTCTCTTTATAACCCTGGGATTGCTTGTTTGGCAAGGGCAGGTTGTTTTTTACACTCTTTTTTGTTTTTATGTTTTTTGCTTATTTTTTATTTTCTTTCATCAGAAAGAATTGGTCAAGAAGATCGGAAATATAATTATCTTTATTTGCTTAATTACTTCGCCAATATTAGCATTTGTTAGGTTTATTGTGCCAAGAAGTACAGAACAAACACTTTGGGATTTTGGTTTTTTTTCCTATTTTCAGCCCTCTTATGTTTTGTTTCTTGCTGTTGTTTTGTATGCCCTTGGCTATCTTATTATTAGAAGTGAAAGTTTTATTGGTTTTATGAAAAAGATATTAATCCTAATTATAGTATCTGGTATTGCTGGTTTTGTTATAAAACCCTTTAGAGAAAATTTAATAAGGGGTATAAAGTTTCTTTTAAAAACTGACCCGTGGCATGCATCAATAAATGAGTTTCAGAAAACTTTTAGTTTTGAGATGTTTTGGCCACTTAATATTGATAATTTTTTAAATGTGCTTTATTTTGTTTCCTTTATGCTTCCCATGTACTATGGGCTCAGAATTTTGTTAAGAGCTTTCAAGGATAAAAAGAAAAATAATCTTGATCCAATGGAAATATTTTTTATGGTATGGGGTATTGGTATTGGTATTCTTGGACTATATCAAAAAAGGTGGAACAATGCTTATAGTCCAGCTCTTGCAATTGGAATTGGGATATTTTCCTATAATATAATTGAAAAAATAAAAGGTGGGCATGGTTTATTCAAGGAATTTATGCAGTGGAAGGAATCTCATAAGGGCGAGCGAGTAAGTTTTATCACAAGGTTTCTTGTATTTTCTGAAAAGTCCCCCTTTTTTGTTGCTTTAATTATTGTTTGTCTTTTTCTTACACCCTATTATTTCATAACAAAAGATTTACTTAGAAGTGGTATGCCTATGTCACTGGATCTATATAGAACTTTAATATGGATGAAAAATTATCTTCCCCCAACAAGTCATGTTTGGAATCCAGTTCAAAGGCCTGAGTATGGTATCTTTGCCCCCTGGGATCATGGGCATTATATTCAGTTCATTTCTGAAAAACCAACAATTGTAAATAATTTTGGGCATCAGTTAAGGGGTGATGGATTCAAAGATGCCATTTACATATGGAGTGTGGAAACTGAAGAAGAGTTACAGAGTATTTTTGATAAATATAATGCAAGATTTATACTTGTAAGCAATCCCATACCCTTTTTTGGTAATCCAATAATAGAATATCTTAAACCAAATTTTTTAGAAAAATATATAATGCTTGGTGAGGGGCATTTTGGCATGCCTATGCCTGTACCAAGAGATTCTTTTTACAGTCTTCCATTAGCAAATTTATGGGAATTTGATGGTACTGCGACTCATATGAGCCCTGCACAAAAGCATTTCAGGCTGGTTTTTGAATCAGAAAATCTGGACATCATGCCTTACCATTATAATGAAGTGAAGGAGTACAAAATTTACGAATATGTTAAATCTGCAAGAGTTGTAGGAAAAACCGAACCAAGAAGTTTAATTTATGTAAAAGCAGATTTCATAACAAACTGGGATAGAACTTTTACATGGGAAACTACAACTTACGCTAACGAAAATGGTGAGTTTAATATTTTTCTGCCCTATGCAACTGGTGAGGATAATATTTTTATAAAACCCCTTTCTCCATATGTAATCATGGATGGAAAAAACTATGTTGAAATTGCAACAAGTAATGAAGATGTATACACAGGTAAGTTTATAAATGTTGATTTAAGGAAGGGGAAGGTTTTGCCCACGGAGGGTAAAAAGCTTTATCAAGAAAGAATTAAGTCTTTGGTGGGGGCAGTTGCTACAAAGGATTATATTAATATTCACAAAAAGCCTTAGGATATGGATAATAACTTAAAGATCTCAATTATAATACCAGTTTACAATGAAAGGGATTCAATTATTTCAGTTATTGAGGAGGTACTTAAACAGAATGTTTATGAAGTTATAGTTGTTGATGATGGCTCTAAGGATGGAACAGTTGAAGTTTTAAAAAATTATTATAACCCTAAAGTAAAGATTTTTTTTAAAAGTAAAAATGAGGGTAAAGGTTCAGCAGTAAGATTGGGATTAAAAGAGGTAAAAGGTGATGTAATAATAATACAGGATGCAGACCTGGAGTATGATCCCGAGGAGTATGAGCGATTACTCATTCCTATTAAAAAGGGAAAAGCAGATGTTGTTTATGGTAGCAGGTTTAAAGGAACCACAAGGGTTTTTTATTTCTGGCATTACGTGGGTAATAAGTTTTTGACACTAATAGCAAATATCCTTTATAATTCTACTCTTTCTGATATGGAGACCTGTTATAAGGTTTTTAAAAGGGAATGTGTTGAGGATTTAGATTTAAAATCTAAGGGATGGGGCTTTGATCCAGAGATAACTGCCCATTTTTTTAAAAAGGGTTATAGAATAGTTGAAGTTCCTATATCCTATTATGGCAGGACCTATGAAGAGGGGAAAAAAATCAAGTGGAAACATGGATTTGTAGTTCTATGGACTATTTTAAAGTGTAGGTTTTTTTGATGAAAGTAATTAAGGCTCTTCTCTTTTGTGTAATTGTTTTATTTTTTGGCAATACTTTTGCCGAGGATAGAACTTCTTTAAATTTTTCTTCCTACAACAGTTTTTACGACCTTCAAAAGACGAGAAAGTTAAGTAAATCTCTAACTATATTTTCAAGCAGGGACTACATAACTGAAATTTTAAAAAGTAAGGAGACACCAGAGATTATTTACTGGGTTCTTCCTGTTGATGAATTGAAAAAGGAAGATGCTGATATATTTTTAGATCACATAAAAGGTCTTTATAAAGTTTTGGATATAAAATTTTCAGCAGAAGGGCTCGAAATATCATTTGAAAAAACTCAATTGTATATAATGCTAAATGAAAAACTTTCTATGATAAATCTTGAATATGGTGATGTGATAATAGATGTGGACTATTTCTTTAGAAGTTTTAAAAGTGATATTAAAACCCCTAAAGTAGAAAGCGTGGTAAGTGTTTTTAATAGCTTCAGGCAGTTAGAATGGAAGATAAAAAATATCTATCTAATTAAGAGTTTGGATATAAATCTACCAGATTGGGTCCAAGAGTATGCTTTTATTGTGAGTAAAGTTTATGATTACTGGAATAAGAAGATATTTCCCAAGCCACTACTTGCTCTTGATTTCGTTGATCAGGCACTTTATTATTTTGCACAGTATGAAGAGGCCTATCAAGTTCTTAAAGAAGTAGAGAATTTTCATAAAGATAATCCATATTTTTATCACAGGCTTTTTATTGCTTCAATAAGGAGTTATAAAGATAATGATGTGTTGTATTCTGCAAAAAGGGCATATGAACTGGACCGCGAAATGATAAAGCTTTACTTCGAAGGGGCGGATTATTTAGTTTCTAAAACTGAGATATATCCCGCCTATGTTTTGTTAAATGAAGGGATAAAGGTGGAGCCCTGGAATGTAAAACTTAAGGAAAAACTTAATCAAGTAATTGAATTGGGGTATAATTATTATAACTCTCATGAGGGTAATGAGGAACTCTTTGAGTTCTTTAAAAAGGAGTTTGAAAAAATAAATAGGTTAAAATGAGACGATTTTATCTCTTATTTTTTATTTTATTTTTTACTAAAAATGTTTTTGCGCTAACAATAGCTCCTAAAGCTATTGATTTTGGAAAAGTTAAGAAATTTCATCAAAGCAAGAGATATATTTTGTTCTCCAATAACACTGAGAAGGATATAGAAATTTTAGGAATTGTAAATGCCTGTGGACTTGCATTAACCTTGGATAAAAAGATATTAAAATCTGGTGAAGTAACAGAAGGTGTTCTCTTTTTTGATGCTGGGACACCTCAGGGGAGTTTTGAGGAGTATGTTAAATTAGTTTATAAAGAGGGAGAAAATTTAAAAGAAGATAGAATTAAGGTTTCCTGGTATACCTATCCAGATAGGTATCCAGAAATTGTTATATTAAAGAGGGAATTTAATTTAGGTGAAGTTTTGCCCAAAACACCTATTTATTTTGATATTGAAGTTAAGAACACAGGTAATATGGTTTTAACAGTAAACTCTCTAATTGAAGAAGGTTTTTTGATTAACCTGCCTGTTGATATACAACCAGGTGAAACGAAGGTAATTAAAGGTAGTTTAGTAATTGAGAAACCTGAGAAGTCAGAAAAGGTGCTTGTCTTAGAGACGAATGATTTAAGCAACCCAAAAGTTGATCTTAAATTTTATTATGATGCTAAATGGGATATTAAAAGGGGCGTAAATTTCTTTTTGGAAAGGGCAAGGAAAACTAATGACGGCTATGAGATCCCAGTTAAAGTTTTTTCTAAGGATTTTGATATCACTGATATTTTTTTTGAAGATATTGAGGGTAAGCAATTAAATACTGAAAAGAAGATTTTATTTAAAAATGAAGAAGGTGTTTATGTAATAAGAGTTGACGAAAAGGAGTATGAAAAGTTAAAAAATAGTTATTTATATATAAAAATTGGAATTCCAATTGAAAATTAAGAATTTTCTGCTGTTTTTTTACTACCTGTAAATATCAACCATCTTAAGGCACGTTTTATAATATAAAAAAAATGTTCAAAACTTTTTATTCCCAAAACAAAGTCTTTTATAATCCTTGGTCTTAGATAGAATTTCAAAAGTGCCTTTCTCCTTAAATTAGCAAGCTCTTTAACTGAAAAACCCTGTGGTGCCCAAATGGTTGATTGGAGGGAGGGGCTAAACTTTTCCCAGTGGTCAATTTTTAGTTGTCCCTGTTTAATTAGATTGTAGTATGCTTCAGTACCAGGTAGGGGTTGAAAATTTGCAAAAGATGCCCTTTTAAGGGGCAATGACAAAGCAAAATTAATTGTTTTCTCAATATCTTCTTTAGTTTCTCCCGGATAACCAAGAATGAAGAAGGCGTTTATATCTAAATCAAATTTTTTAAGCATTTCTATTTTTTCTTTTATTTTCTCTACTGTCAGGGATTTCTTCATGAGCTTTAAAAC
>JAOABK010000055.1:0-266 GCA_026418415.1 Pseudomonadota bacterium
GAATTTGATACTTTCCTTAGAAAATTAGCGCAAAAAAATGGTGTTTATATTCTTGAAGGAGAACTTATTAGTTTGGAAGAAGGAAAAACAATACAAGCAGTAATTAAAACAAAGAACGGTAATTTATTAAAAATTAATTCCAAATATATAATTGCAGCCGACGGAGTAAATTCAAAATTATGCTCATTAGCGGGTATACAAAAACCCGAATCCTTTTGGACTGTAAGCTTCCAAATGCCTTTAGACAAAGACAACATCAATGATAC
>JAOABK010000055.1:276-7665 GCA_026418415.1 Pseudomonadota bacterium
GCGACTTATTGAAATTAACTATAAGAAAAATTCATTTTAGTTAATTTCTAATAGTAGTTAATATTATAGAACCCACTACAAATAAGTCAGTTTTGTGTTATAAAAAATTTTATTGAAAATTTCATAAAAAAGAGATTTTCTTCACTTGTAGATATTTCAAAAATAAAATTGAGAGCCTTTAAAATACCTCGGTGGACAAAAAGAAATTTTTATAGAAAAAACATAATTCTATGTGGAGACGCACTTGGTACAGTTATGCCTGTATCATTTGAAGGGATTTATTATGCCATGAAGTCAGGACAATTTGCATCAGAAGCTATTAAACAAAATGATTTAGCTCTTTACGAGAAATTATGGAATGAACGATTTGGAAAACAATTTTTAATTATGAAAAAGTTTCAGGACTTCATGTTTGGCAACGATAAAAGAATTGATAAATGGTTAAACATCCATAGAAACCCTCATATTCAGGAACTTGCTATGGCATTATGGTTAAGAAAAGAAAAGGGTAATAAACTAATTCCTTTATATGTAAAAGCTTTTGGAGGCATAATTTCAAGAATAGCTCTCACACAGGTTAAAATAAATATGTGAAAAGAGCTATCATTTATTCATTGATTTTTCATATTTTACTGTTTAGTATTCTTACTTTAATTCAAAAAAGTGTGAGGATTCAAAAACCTCCTATTGAACCTATTTCTGTATTAATATTACCGTCTCAGGAAAAACTTGATGTAACAAAAAAGAAACAAATTAAAACTTCAAAATTAGAAAAAATTCCTCCCATAAAAAGTTTTAAAGAACCTAAAATACTTTCTTCTATTCCTAAAAAAGGCACTGATACTTCTATCACAAAAACAGATAAATTAGAGACAGAAAAAAATAAAACCACCTTTGATAAACTAAAGTCATTTGAAAAATTAGGTAAAGAGCCAGATATATTTGATAAAGATGTGATTTCAAAATTATCTAAAAACAAAACTACAAATAAAGAAACTGAAAGTTCTCAGGGATTAAGCTTTTCCACAAAAGAATTCAATGATTGGGGATATCTCCAAAGATTAAAAGAAAAAATAGAAAGAGTATGGCAATATCCTCCAGAAGCAGCAGAAAGAGGGATATTTGGCGACCTTTATATCAAATTTAGTATAGACAAAAAGGGTAAATTAATATCCATAGAACTTGTTAGAACATCAGGCTATAGAATGCTCGATGATGCAGCAATAAAAGCATTAAAAGATGCTCAGCCATTTTGGCCACTACCTGATGATTGGCAAAAAGATAGCTTAACTATCACAGGACACTTTATTTATACATTGCGAGGCTTTTATCTTCGATAGAAGTCTGGAAAGGTATTCTTGGAGCATCAAGCCATAATCTTTCAAGGTCGTAATAATGCCTTGTTTCTTCTAAAAAAATGTGTACTATAACATCACCATAATCTAACAATACCCAGTGAGCATAATTAAACCCTTCTATGCTAAATGGCTTAAAACCCTCACTTTCCATTTGTTCTTCAAGGTGTTCTGTAAAGGCTTTGACTTGAGTGGTGCTTTCAGCAGAGCAGATTACAAAATAATCTGTTATGATAGTTAAATCCTTTAGTTCAAGGATTTTTATATCTAACGCCTTCTTTTCATCCAAAAGTTTAGCTATCTTTAAAGCTTTTTCCTTTGATGTCATTTTCACTTACTTCAATTATATCATAATTTTGTAATAAAAAACTTACTACTGAGAGAGAAAAAATTGCAGCTGTATCAGCCCTAAGAATTCTTCTGCCTAATGATGCTATTTTTATCCCTTTTCCCAAGGCATTATTAACTTCCTTCAAAGAAAATCCACCTTCTGGACCTACTATTAAAAACAAAGGTTTTGAAATGTTTAAGCTAAGAAAAGCATCAATCAATGGGGATTCTGCTTTTTCCCAAAAAAGCAATCCATTATCAATATAACTTATTAATTCATCAAAATTTTCTAATGAGTCTATCTCAGGAACAACTAATCTCCCGCACTGCTCAGAGGATTCCTTTGCAATTCTCCTCCATCTTTCAATTTTATTTGTACTTTTCAAGACACATCTCTCACTGATAAAAGGTATTATTTTTTTTACTCCTAATTCAGTTGATTTTTGTATTACAAAATCCATCTTTTCACCTTTAAGAAGTGCTTGACATAAAATTAAATCTAAGTGACTTTCCTTTATATTCTCTTCTTCATCTATAATTTTGATATGATTTTTATCAATTATTTTTGCTTTAAAACTTTTACCTTTACCGTCTAATATAAAAATAATGTCATCAGGTAAACGCCTTAAAACATTAAAAAGATATTTTTTATCTCCCTTAGATAATTCAATAATGTTCCCCTTAGAGACTTTTGCGTAGTCAATAAAAAGTCTGATTTCTGACATTATTAAAGAATAATCTCTGTACCTATGCCTTTTTTAGTGAAAATTTCAAGTAGAAGACTATGAGGAATTCTTCCGTCTATTATGTGAGTCTTTTTAACTCCACCTGTTAATGCATTCAGACAAGCATAAACCTTCGGGATCATGCCTCCACTTATAACTTTTTCTTCCATAAGCTTTAATGATTCATCAATTTTTAATGTAGGAATATGATTACCTTGGTCATCGGAAATTCCTTTGACATCTGTGAGAAGAATAAGCTTTTCAGCACCAATTGCAACAGCAATACTTGAAGCTACTGTATCAGCATTAATATTGTAACTATTACCTTGCTTATCAAATCCAATGGGTGCAATGACTGGTATAAAACTATCTCTTTGTAAATTTTCAAGGATTTCAGTAGCTATATCTTCTATTTCTCCTACGAAACCAATATCAGTTTCTTCCTCATTAATTTTTATATGTTTTTTCTTAGCTTTTAGGAGATTCCCATCCTTGCCTGTCAGTCCAATAGCCTTACCCCCATGAGAATTTATTAATTGAACAATCTCCTTATTGATTACACCTCCGAGAACCATTTCAACAATTTCCATTGTTTCTCTGTCTGTAACTCTATGTCCATGAACAAAAGAAGGCTCTTTTCCAAGTTTTTTCATTACCTCTGTAATTTTAGGTCCACCTCCATGAACTACTATTGTTCTAATGCCAATAAAATTTAACAAAACTATATCTTGAGCAAAGGAGTTTTTAAGTTGACTTTCTTTTTGCGCAGCTCCTCCATATTTTATGACAAAAGTTTTGCCATAGAATTTTCTTATATAAGGAAGTGCTTCAACAAGTATTTGTGCTTTACCAAGTAAATCCATTTCTATTTCATTCATTTTTTATCCTTCTGATAAACTCAACTAAATCAAAATGGTTACTAACCACCTCTTTAGCTTTAATTGCTTTGTTTTTCTCTCTAATCATAGCCTTACCCATAAGTTTTTCCATTCTATCAACTGCTGAAAATGTATCAAGAGCAGTAACTATTATAGGAATTCCCTTTGCTTTTGCTATACCTGTAACAGTCTCGTTTACATGCATACCACCTGTAAGAATTAGACATCTTGTAGATGTTTCCATAGCAACTATCTGAATATCTGTTCTGTGCACACCTGTAATTACTGCTTTATTTGGAATTCTAAGAAAATAGGACAAAGCTGTTTCGGGATCCATTGCACCGATTGATAAATTTTCAACAAATTCTTCTAATTTATCTTCACAACAGACTAATCCGCCATTTATTGCCTCCATAAGTCTTCTTACTGTTACAGATTCAAGTATTTTGTCTTTTTTAAATATACCTAAGATTTTAGTTCCCTTTCCCTCCATGAATGGAACAACTCTCTCCTTGACATAATGAAATTGTTCTGATGGAACTTTATTAATCACTGCTCCTATAAATCTATTTCCTGTGAGTTTTTTAATTCCAAATATATCATCCATGGCAAGATCACTGTCCCAATGCTGTATTGCAATCACTCTTCCATCTGTTTCTTCTATCAGGCTTATTGAATCAATACCAAGAGAGAATCCTTCAAAAATATTATTAGGTCCAACAACAATAAGGAAATCTTTTTGGTTCTGTTTTGAAAATGCTTCTTTGACCTTTTCTTTGATACCTAAATCCTCACCATTTAATAATCTGTATTGAGTTTCGTAGGTAAACACAAATGGAGAAATTATATTTAATGGATCATCAAGTTCTAACATGTCTTTAATAAATAGAGCTTCTTCATCAAAAATTTCATCTCCCTTTTTAATTGGTATCCTGCCTAAGGGTCTTATATATCCAATACTGTAACCATTATCCTTTAAAGTCAAAGCCAATCCCAAGGCGAAAAAGTTTTTACCTGTGAATGGTCTATTTGATATTATAAAAATTGGTACCACTTTGCCCTCCCCTTTATTCTAAATTATTATCCTTGCATCTAACCCTATGCCACCGTTATTCATTACAAGGTATGGATTTATATCAACTTCCTTTATAATTGGAAAATCTTGAACTAATTTTGAAAGTTTCCTGATACAATTTACTACATCTTTCTTATCGTATGGTTTTTCACCTCTCACACCATCAAGTATTCGGCTTGCTTTTATCTCGTTGATCATATCAAAGGCTTCTTGCTCTGATACGGGAATTATTCTAAATGAAACATCTTTTAAAACCTCCACATAAATTCCTCCTAAACCGAACATAATCATGTGGCCGAACGTTTTATCATAACTTACACCAAGTATAATCTCCTTTCCTCCTGTTACCATTTCATATACCATAACACCTTCAATAAAAGCATCAGGCATAATTCTTTGAACATTAGATGTAATTTCCAAAAAAGCATTATATACAGCCTTCTCATTTGTTAGATTTAACTTAACACCACCCACATCTGTTTTATGAAGTATATGTGGTGATGAAACTTTCATCACTACAGGATAACCTATTCTTTCAGCAATAGCAACAGCCTCCATAGGAGTTTTAGCGAGTGCTCTATCTGGGAAAGAGAAACCATATAAAGATAAAATTTCTAAGGCTTCTTCTCCACCAATTTCAGAAATTCCAGAAGATTTCAATGTTTCAATTATCTCTCCTACTTTATTTGTGTTTTGTAAAGAAATTTCTATTGGAGTATCCTCTGAAATTTTTTGATTTATAAGCTCTACAAATTGAATTAATTTACTATAAGCATTAATAGCTACTGAAGGGTCAGTAAAATTAGCTATATTATTTGATTTTAGGCTTTTTATTGCATTTTTTATTCTCTGTCCTCCTATAAAAGTAGTAAAAATAGGTTTTTCAGTGTCTTTTGAAGCTGAAATTACAACATCAGCAATATTATCCACATCTGTCACTGCTTGAGGTGTTAATATAACACATATTCCTTGAACAACTTCGTCCTTTATTGCCTGTTCCAAAACAACTTTATATCTTTCAGATGTAGCATCTCCTATTAAGTCAACAGGATTATAAAGAGAAGCACTTGAAGGAAGTTTTTCTGCGATGACATCTATAGAAGCTCTACTCATAGGGTCTAACTTTATTCCCAATTTATCAGCAGTATCAGCAGCAATGATTCCTGGTCCTCCTGCATTGGTAATGATCAAAAGTCTTCTTCCTTTAGGTTTTTTATCAGAGATAAACATTTCTGCAATGTCAAATAACTCTTGAATACCTTGAGCTCTTATTACACCCGCTTTTCTAAAAGCCTCAGTGAAAGCTCTATCAGAACCAGCAAGAGCACCTGTGTGAGATGAAGCAGCTCTTGCACCTGCCTCAGTTGAGCCTGATTTTATCAGTATAACTGGCTTGATCTTTGTAACTTCCCTTGAAATTTCTAAAAATCTTTTACCATCAACAACATCTTCAATATATCCAAGTATAACATTCGTATCAGGGTCTTTTGCGAAGTATTCGAGAAAATCTGCTTCATTTAGGTCTGCTTTGTTCCCAAAACTGACAAATTTTGAAAATCCAAAATTATTCTCCAAAGCCCAATCTATAATCGCGATCCCTAATGCACCTGATTGTGAAAAAAATGCCACTCTTCCTTCTGGTGGCATCTCTGCAGCAAAAGAGGCATTCATTTTTATCTTAGTGTTCATAACTCCAAGACAATTAGGACCTACCATTCTCATTCCAGCATTTTTTATTATCTCTACAATCTCACTTTCTCTCTTAACGCCTTCTCCACCAATCTCTTTAAAACCTGCTGTAATAACTACTACTCCTTTAACTCCTGCTACTGCACAATCTTGTAAAGTCTCTGCAACAGCTTTTGCTGGAATAACAATCACAGCAAGGTCAACTTTATCAGGAATTGCTGATACTGAAGGATAACAGGGAAGGGATAAAATTTCTTTTCTTCCTGGATTTACTGGAAAAATCTTGCCTGTATAACCTTCAATGAGATTTTTTAAAACAGCATATCCTACTTTTTTTTCCTCTGCGGAGGCTCCAATGACAGCTATTGAAGACGGATTAAATATGGCATCAATCATAAATTTTTAAATTCTATCATAGAGATTCTGAAAAAGTAAATTTTATCTGCCTTTTATGCTAAAAGGAAAAACCTAAAATCATAAACAGTCCTAAAATTATAAGTATTACTCCTAAAACGTAATTAATCAGGCGAAATATCTTAAAATATCTTTTTAAATATCTCATGGCTGTATCAATTAGCATAGATGATATAATAAAAGGAATTGCTATGCCTAAGGAGTATGCTCCAAGAATTTTCATACCAGCAAATAAATTGCCACTCATGCTTGAATAAATAAGAATACTTCCTAAAATAGGTCCAATACAAGGAGACCAACCTGCAGCAAAGCCTACACCTATTAGGAAGGCTCCTATAGGCGTTCCCATCTTATGAATATTTATATTTATTCTAAACTCTCTCATTAAAAACCCGCTTTTTATTAATCCAATTAAAAGAATTCCAAATAAGATTAAAATAAGTCCGCCAATGATTCTCCAAATATCTTGATAATCAATAAAAATGCTACCTATAATGGAACTCCCCGCACCCATAGCTACATAAATAGTTGAAAAACCTGCGACAAACATTAAAGTATGAAACAGAATACGAAGTCTTGAGCTTCCCTTAGAGATTTCTGCAGTAGAAAGACCAGTAAAAAGTGAAATATAAACAGGAATTAAAGGCAGAATACAAGGTGAAAAGAAACTTAAAATTCCACCAATAAATGCTGTAGTAATACCTATCTCATTATTCATTGAGCACAGTCAGAAGGATCGCCCTTAAGTTTATCAATGGCATGAGGGAGAACATCTAATATAATTTCCAGAGATTCTTTTACTGCCTTGGGGCTACCCGGAAGATTAATTATTAAGGTTTTACCCTTTATCCCAGCTACTGCTCTTGATAATATGGCTTTTTTTGTTTTTTTAAATCCTTCCCACCTAATTGCTTCAGCAATTC
>JAOABK010000056.1 GCA_026418415.1 Pseudomonadota bacterium
ACTTATTGCTGTGTAAAGGGACGTAAGCATAAAAACCTCCTATTATTTAATCTCTAAAATATCCTGTAATCCTATTTCTAAACCATTTTCTAATTTAAATGTAAGACCATCATTTTTAAGATTGAGAGCTATTACCTTGCTTTCTTTGCCTTCATAGCCATATTTAACGGTTTTCCCTATGAGATTTGCATATATGAAAGGATTGCTATTATCTTTCATAGATAATTTAGAAATCTCTTCTCTAATATTACCTAACTCTTCAAGAGAACTAAACTGGGCAAGTTGAGCGATGAAATCTTCGTTTTTCAAAGGCTCAAGGGGATTTTGATACTGCAACTGAGCAACAAAGAGCTTTAAAAAGTCTTGTTTCCCCATCTTTTTAACATCATAACTATTGCTCATCATGCTACTCATTCCGTTTACCTGCATAACTCACCTCCTTAAGCATATATGCTTAACCCGCTTGTTTTTGAGGATCTTTTTACATCCTTTTTTATCTCAGTAATTACATTCGAATCCAATCCTTTCCCTTCTCTTTGTATCCCCTTATGATTATCTTTATTCCCTCTTTCATCTTTTAAAGTAAACTGTCCTAAATTTATCCCTTCACTACCCAAAGAGGCCATGATTTTATCCATATTTTCTTTGAAATAATTTCTTGCCTGTTCTGTATTTGGATAGACCTCTGCTCTTATAACTCCGTTTTCCATAGTTAGACTAACCTTCACCTTGCCTATTTCCTTTGGTTCCATTAACAAAGTTATGCTATTATTATTCTCCTTTTTAATTATGATCTTTTCCTCAAATACCTGTTTTACGCTTTCCATGCTTTTGGGTTCTGTGATCTTTTCGGAAGATTTTATATCTCCCCTTTTTATATCAATAGTTTCAATACCCTTTTCTTTCAATATCACGTCAAAATTCTTAAGTTCATCACTATCTAAATCCTTTTTCTCACTCTCTATACATTTATCATCAACATTAAATAAGAAAGGAGTAACATTGACCTCGTCCACCTTATGTTTAGCAAATTTATTATCAGTTATATTTTGTTTAGTAAAATCAATTTTATTATCAAGTGTATTTTTTTCATTGAAATCAGCTTTATTATTCGTATTAGGTTTTATCTGTTCTTCACTCCTTAGATTCTTTGTTATTCTTTCATAAAGGTTTTCAAAAACATTATCTTTATCCAAAGCATCTTTATTTTCTATTTTGGCTTGCCCTTCTGTAATAACATTGGAATCACTATTAATTAAGCTTTCAAAAGGAACCTTTTTAATATTAGGCAAGACACTCTCATCCTTCACTGTTTGTAGGGGTACACCCTCCCTTTTCTTTGTCAAAGAGAGGTTACTAACCATCTTTTCTTCTTCAGTAGGATCAATTATTTTTCTTTCCTCTGGCAAAATCATTTCCTGTGCCTTGTCTAAAAAATATCCCTTTAACGGTATAAGCTGAGCTAAAAGGATGTTCATATTTTCTTTTTCAGGAAGACTAAGCTCTTTTTCTGAATCAATACTCTTTATTTTTTCCACAAATACATCAATAAGTTCTTCTAATTGCTCATGTCCTATTTCCTCTTTGCAAGAGGTTTCTATAATCTTTTTACAATCCCCAACCTTACAGGTTTGTAATATATTTAGAAGCAGATTTATATTTTCTTCTTGCATGCAATTACTTACTGCTTCTGATTTTTTAGAGATTTCTCCATCCCCTTCAATAAGATTGTTAATAAAATTTCCGCCTTCTGGCTCCTTTAATAAAATTCCATTTAAAATATTAAAGAAGCACTCCTCAATAGAGGAACCAGTTTTAGCTATCTCTTGATTTAAGTTATTAAGATTTAACTTGCCTATTAGGTTTTCGATCCACATGCCCTAACATTTATCAATGAATGTGCCAAAGATCTAAAACCCATCAAAGCATTGATTTTATTGAATCTTTGTCTTTATAATTTTTTTTTGACTGAACTTTTAAAGGGGAATTTTTTTCACTTGGTGGGAATTTTTTTCTCTATTTTAATCAAAAAATTTGTGATTGATGCTGATTTTACAGGGTCCAAATGAGCAAAGATATTGCTAACAACTTTGGGTTTCATCTTTATTATTATCATTGAAGCAGTTTCATCATCAAATTGAGCAATCTTTTTCGCTGCGCTTTCTGGTGGCATTGCTTCGTATATTTTTACTAAATGTGATACATTTTCATTTCTAATCTTTTCCATTTTGTTATACGTATCTTGTATCTCAGTATTTATTTTCTCAATTTTATTTAATATCTCATTATATTTTCTAATCTTTTCATCTATTTCTTTACTTAAAATGGTTAGTCTTTCCTCTTCTTTTTTCAATTCCTCTTCTTTTTTAATTATTTTTTTTTGTTTATCAATGATATGCTCCTCGGCGAACAAAAAACTGTTAAAACTAACAATTAATATAGAAACAATAAATATTTTCTTCATTTTTTAAACTTCCTGGATATGTAATCAAAATCTAAATTTTTTTGTTCTTCAATTATTACTCTTCTAAGTTCCTCTCTAATGACTTCATCTTTAATAATATTAAGCGCTCGAGCTTCCCTATACATATGGAGCAAATCATTTTCTTTTTCTTTTATCTTACTGTCTAACATTTTTACTTCAGCTTCTTTTTTATCTATTTTCTCTCCTAATGTATGTACATACTTATAATAAAGCTCTATATTTGAAGATATGATTTGGTCATCTAAGATATCTTTCATATAATCGAGTTCTTTTTTTAATTCTTTCAAATCTTTCTCCTCTGATTTCAATGTTTCTTTCTCTTTTTTTATCTCCCTTTCCACCTCCTTTTTCTGACCCTCTTTGATATTAATAATTTTTGAAATCTTACTACTCATATCTTAACCTTTTTATTTTTCATTTAATAATAAAACTAAGCCTTGTATGCTATCAGCAATATCTCTTTTCTCATCTATATCCTGCTTTAGATACATTTTCATCCTATCGATTAACGATATTGCGTAATCAATTTTGGGATCACTTCCCTGTTTATATAACCCTAATTTAATCATATCCTCATTGTTTTTATATATTGAATAAATTTCTAAAAGTCTTGATGCTAATTTTTTATGTTCTTCTGTTACTATGTCATTCATAAGCCTGCTTATGCTTGCAAGTACATCTATGGCTGGATAATGATTTTCCATAGCCAATTCTCTTGACAAAACTATATGGCCATCAAGGATTGCCCTTGCTGAATCAGAAACTGGATCATTTAGATCATCACCTTCTACGAGAACCGTGTATATACCAGTTATACTTCCCTTTCCTTCAGATGTACCTGCTCTTTCAAGTAATTTAGGAAGCATAGCAAAAACTGAAGGCGTGTAACCTTTTGTTGTAGGTGGCTCACCAACTGCAAGTCCAATTTCTCTTTGTGCCATCGCAACCCTTGTTAATGAATCCATGAGCAAAAGCACATCCATCCCCTTATCTCTGAAATACTCAGCAATCGATGTCGCCACGTAAGCCGCTCTGATTTTTGAAAGAGGAGGTTGGTCCGCTGTTGCCACAACAACTATAGACTTTTTCAAACCTTCTTCACCTAAATCTTTCTCTATGAATTCTCTTACTTCTCTCCCCCTTTCACCAATAAGCGCAACAACTGTTACAGGAGCTTCCGTATACTTGGCAATCATACCCATAAGAACACTTTTCCCTACCCCTGCTCCAGCCATAATACCAATTCTCTGCCCTTTACCACATGTTAAAAGCCCATTAATTGCTCGAATACCTAAATCAATGGGGGTATTAATTCTTTTTCTTTTAAGAGGATGAGGAGGCTGTGAATAGATAGGATAAGGTTCCCCTTCAATTCTACCTTTATCGTCAAGTGGTTCTAACTTATCATTTACAATCCTGCCGATTAAACTTTCCGAGACCTTTATAAACTTATTTTCATAAAAGGTCTTTACTCTGTTTCCGGGCTTGATCCCCTTTAAATCACCAATAATCATGAGAAGTGCTAAGTCATCTTTAAACCCTACAACTTCAGCATCCTTTTCTAAACCATCATCTGTATAAATTACACAAGGATCTCCAATAGATGCCCGTATGCCCGCACTTCTTACAATAATTCCTGTAATATCTACAACTTTACCATAGGGAACTCTCAGCTCCTTTTTTTCTATCATTTCAAAGGCACTATCTAAATCTACCATTTTAAATTAACTCACTAAGTTTTCTTGAGATATCATAAAGTTCTTGCTCAAAGTCTATTATAATTTCTTCCGTTTCAGACTCTAACTTGACAAAGTTTTTTGACACATTTGGGTCTATATCAATGATAATTTTATGACAGATTTCTTTTATATCCCCCTTAAACTTCTCAATTATACTTTGCATCGCGGGATTTATTGTTATCGTTAATTTTTCACGTCTTTCTATCCTTTTCAGAGCATTATGAAGAATATTTATAAGTACCTTTTCATCTTCTTTTATTTCTCTCTCCAAAATCTTTCTTGCAATGGCAATTGATAATGCAAGTATTTTCTTATCATTTTCTCTTATATAATTTTCCTTTAAATTTTCCAGCTCTTCTAATAGTGATTGAAACTTTTCAATTATAACCTCAGCTTTTTTTATTCCCATCTCAAACCCAGCTTTCTCTCCGGTACTATAACCCCTTTCATAGGCTTCCTTTTCAAAAAGACTAATCTCATTTATTCTTTTTTCTAAATCTTCTTTTAAAAAAATAACCTCTTGATAATCCTCGTTCACTCTTTCGAGATCCTTTTTTTCTACGTTATTAATATCTTCATTATTTGAATTTAAAACACCTTCTTCCTTAAAAACATCAGGTTTGTAAGCTGTAATATTAACTCCTTTTAATAACCTCTTAGACAACAACATCGCCACCTTTACCACCTAAAATGATCTTTCCTTCAGATTCTAATCTTCTTGCAATTTTTAAAATATTTTGTTGAGCCTTTTCAACATCAGCAACTTTTACAGGCCCTTTCGCCTCCATCTCTTCTTTTATAATCTGAACCGCTCTTTGAGACATATTTTTAAAGATTTTTTCTCTTAAAGCTTCCGAAGCAGATTTAAGAGCAACTATGAGATCCTCGTTATTAACTTCTTTGAGTAGCATCTGAATTCCTCTATCATCTAACATTACAAGGTCATCAAAAACAAACATAAGAGCTTTGATCTTATCTGTAAGCGTTGAGTCTTTTTCTTCAATTTTCTCTAAAATAAACTCTTCTAATGATTTATCGCAATAATTCAATATATCTGCCAGCACACGTGGACCACTTACTTTTCTTTCTTTAATTTTATTCCTACCGATTTGATTCTTAAAAATTTCCATTACCTCTGCTATGGCTTTCTCGGGAACCTTTTCTATCGTTGCTAATCTGAGGGAGACTTCATACTTAAGAGTATCTGGCAATTTTGAAAAAACTTCTGAAGATTTTTTGGGTTCTAAAGCGCACAATATAGAAGCAATGGTCTGCGGATGCTCTGACAATATAAAACTTAGCAAAGTTGAACTATCTATGCTTTGGAAAGATTCTACCTTGGTTTCTTCTTCAACTTCTTCAAATATTCTTGATAACTCTTCCCTGCCAAAAGATTTAGCTAAAAGACTTTTTATTGCTTCTTCGTCTAAAGAAAGCTTAACCCCACTCTCTATTATCTCTTTAATTTCTTTTTTAATTTCATCAATTACATCTTTTGTAAAATCCTTAATTTTACTTATACCTAAGGTTATTTTTTTCACTTCCTTAGCATCGAGATTTTTAAGTATCTCACCAGCCATTTCTTCTCCTAATAAATTTAAGAAAATTGCTGCCTTTTCATATCCTTTAAGTTCCATAATTATTCCTCATTAACCCATCTTTTAACTAATCTAATGGTTTCCTTAGGATTGTTCTTTGCCCACTCTATGATAAACGCATTTATATTATCAGCCTCTATCATAGGTAAATTTTTTGCAGATTCAATCGAAACTCCATCTTTGTAAGTCAATTCAACCTTATCTTCAACCTCTTTTGTTTCCACAACTTGCGAGGTATCTTTTTTATCAAGTTTTTCTGATTTAATTTTATCTTCTCGGGGTAATAACACCTTTAAAATTGGTCTTATCATGAAAAAATAAACAAAAATAAACAAAATAACAGGAAGTAAATATTTCATTAAATTTAATACAAATGGCATAATAAGCGTTAAATCTATCTTACTTTCCATTAACTCTTCCTCCTGTGCATTGAAGGGCATGTTTACCACCCTCACATCATCACCTCTTTCCTCACTAAATCCAACTGCATTTTTAACGAGGTCTTCAAACTTCTTTATCTCCTCATCGGTTCGTGGTACATACTTTTTATTTTTGTCACTGCCCTGATAAACACCATCCACAAGTGCTACAACTGTAAGCCTCTTAATAGTTCCCGGGGAATTGACTATCTTACTAACATACTTGCTTATCTCATAATTAACTATCTCGTTTGCCTTTTCTCCTTGTGTTGCTGATGATGTTTGAGGAGCTAATGTCTTATTAGGAAGATTAGAAGCAACACCAGGAACACCTGCTGAAATTGCACCTAAAGACTTATCAATATTTCTCTGCTCACTTCTCACAACCTTACTATCTGGATTGAAAACCTCTTCTGTCTTTTCAACTTTTGAGAAGTCTAACTCCACCGCAACCTTTGCTTTTACCTTGTTCTTACCAACCACTGGTTCAATAAGACTTACTACCTTATTTTCAAGCTCTCGCTCTATATTTTTCTGAAATTCTATCTGAGAGGAGGTGAGATTTAGCCCCTCATCGGCTTTCTTCGTGAGCAATTGTCCTGACTGATTGACCACCACAACATTTTTTGGATCTAAGCCTTCTACACTACTTGCTACAAGATTAACTATACCCTGTATCTGATTATCATTTAGTTTTCTGCCCTGTTTTAGTTTGAGCATAACTGAAGCCTTTGGGGTCTGCTCATCGGGACTGGCAAATAATGTCTTTTCAGGAAGCGTAATATGAACCCTAACCTGTTCTACATCAGGCAGGGTTTTTATTGTTCTTGCTAACTCTCCCTGAAGAGCCCTTTTATAA
>JAOABK010000057.1 GCA_026418415.1 Pseudomonadota bacterium
GATTATAGGAATATCTTTGTTGAGATTATAAATTTCTTTTAGAATTAAAAGATCTTCGGTGTAGTTTAAAACTACTAAAAAAATTAAATCATAATCATTTCTTACTTTCTCTAAAAATAAATCTCTATCATAGATCCAATCTGTTGAAATATCTTGTGAGACTTTATTTAATATCTTTGCGTAGCTTTTTAATCCTTCATAATCGTTAGCATGAAATAAAATTTTTATCATTATATTTATTACCCTTACCCGTTTCTGTTTCTAAAAAAGCAGATACAACAATTGGATCAAACTGTTTTCCTGAACACCTAATCAACTCTTCTATAGCAACATTATGCTCAAGGGCTTTTCTATAAGGTCTCGTAGATGTCATGGCATCGTAAGTATCTGCAACTGCAAGAATCCTTGCGGTTATTGGAATTTCCTCACCTGCGAGTCCATCGGGATACCCTCTTCCATCATACCTTTCATGGTGATGTCTTATCATATCTCTCTCTTTTGGAAAAAACTTAATTGGCTTTAGAATATTATCACCAATAACCGAATGCTGTTTTATTTCCTCAAACTCTTCATCAGTTAATTTCCCGGGCTTTAGTAAAACTGTATCCTTTACACCAATCTTGCCTATATCATGCAAATATCCACCAAATCGAATAACATCAATCTCATCTTCACTTAAATTCATAATTTCTGCGATCTGGAGAGCATATTGGGTAACCCTTTCTGAGTGTTGTTTCGTATAAGAATCTCTCGCTTCAATGCTCATAACAAGAGACCTAAGTGTATTTACGAGGTTATTATAAAAGACCTCATATAGAGCATTATTTTCAATTCTTAAAGAGACTTTTTTTGCAAACGTCATTGCAAGAGCAAAATCTTCTTCATTAAATCCAGAGCCATCAGTTTTATTAGCAAAAACAAGTCCTCCGAAAATTTCACCATTAATAGTAAGTGGTGCAAAAAGAACTTCATGGTATTCACAAATTTGCCTTAAATTTGTAATTGACTTTTTAAAGACCCCTACTTTCTGCCCTTTCTCTAAGAACTCTGAATATAAATTAGACTCTGTCAAGAATATTTTCTCAACTTCACCGTCGCTCTTTCTAATTTTAATGTCTCCCTTTTCTAATAATAAAAACCCAACCCCTTTTGTAACTAAAAGCTTCTTCCCTAATTCTACAACCTTTTCATAAATTTTTTTATTATCATACAACTCATCTAATTCTACACAAACTTCCTGTAGTCGAGAAATTGAAAGATATTTTTTATAAAGAGCTAAATTTAAAAAGTTTAGGTTTATATCTGGCTGTCCACCTATCTCCCTTATAAGCTTGGGTTCAGTTTTAATTCTATTGAGAATTTCAATTATATTATCAATAGTAAAGGGTTTTGTGATAAAATCTGTAGCGCCTTCTTTCATAGCATTAACTGCATTATCTATGCTTCCATAACCTGTTATAACCACAATAGGAAGATATGGATTAATTTTCTTTACCTCTTTTATTAGATCTATTCCATTCATCTCCGGCATTGTCAGATCTGTAAAAACAACATTAAACTGTTCATTCTGAATTTTTTCCAAACCATCCTTCCCAGTTTCTGCTGTTTCTGTATCACATCCAGCCACTTTTGTTAATAATTCAAATAATGTATCCCTAACAATTGGATCATCGTCAACTACTAATACTTTAAGCTTTTCCATAAGCTTTTTCTATCCTTTTTTTAAGAAATTTTACTTCTGCTGATGTAAAAAAACCTATTTTTTCTATTTCATCAATTAAATCACCCATTTTATCTATCTCAACAATATTTCTTTTAAAGATTTCAGAAAGAATTTTTTTGAGTAGCCTGTTTTCTTTGTGAATTTGTATCATCTTATCACATCTTGACACTAAAAAAAGGATTTCTTCTATTTTAAACGGTTTAGTTATATAATCGTAAGCACCAAGTTCAATAGCTTTTAAAGCTATATCTAATGTTCCGTATGCTGTCATAACAACAGACGCGATCTCCGGAGATATTTTAAGCGCTGATTTTATTAGTTCTATCCCATCAATTCCTGGCATAACTAAATCTGTTATAAGTAAGGAAAAATCTTTTTTCCTCATCATATCTATTGCTTGAAAACCATCTTGGGCTGAAACTACATAGTATCCTTCCTTCGATAAAATAGAAAAAACAACATCTCGTGCTATGGGATCGTCATCTACAACAAGTATCTTAAAGTCCTTTTTGTACACTATTCACTTTCCTTTATAGTTTTCAAGACTTCTTCTTTAGCCTGATTAATAATACTCCTTTTCTTGGCTTCAGCAGAAATACTAACTACATCTTGAGGTTCCTCTTTTTGCTCAGTCTCAAGGAGATTATTAATCCTCTGCTTCAAAAACTTGTTGTAAACATTAGCAACACCATTAATCTGGAAGGGATTAATAGTCATTTAATCTGCCTCCATGCATCCCTTAATTCCAATAAAATTTTTTCAACTACTTCAAGGCTTTTGATATCATTTTTTAAATTTGCCTTTGAGATTTCTTGCAAAGAAAATATGTACAATTCTTCAAGATTCTCTGCAATTTTTCCACCAGCATTTTTATTAAGTGAAGCAAGTAGTTCCTCAATTATACGCGTTACCCTAAAAAGATTATCTATTTTTTCCTGTAAATTATTCTCCTGAATGGCCTTTTTACCTTTGTTAAGAAAATCAATGGCTCCATCATATAGCATTATTAATAGTTCAACACAATTGGACGTATTTTTTACAACCGTTTCCATATAACTATTTCTTGCTGTTTGAAGATTTGTTATCATTTACTATTCCCCCATTTGCTTAGAGTTTGAGTTACATAGTCACCACTTTTTTGCAACCCTGCTATGGTTTTTTCCAGTTCATAGAACTTTTTTCTATAATTTTCACTAAATTTGGTCAGTTTATCCTCCATGATTTCTACTCTTTTTTCTATATTTGTAATCATCCTTTTATAATTTTCTTTTCTTGCCGGAATTACATTATCTAAATATATCTTTAGATTACTATCAAGAGAACTCTCCACGGAATCTAATGTATTTATAACATCAGAAAAGTTGTTTTTAAGAGCATTCATAAGTTTAGATGAATCAAGACTTAAAACGGCTGTCTTATCATGATTTAAACCATAATTTGTCAATGTTTTACTATTATATGAATTTGTAAGAATATTTCTAACAGAATTAATCAGTTGTCTTGAAATAGCATCATCTTTAAGAGATTCATCTTTTAATGCATTCATTAGATTGTTATAGTTCGTTACAAAGGCATTTAGATTTTTTTCTGCCAAAGAATAATCTTTATCAATGATTATCTTTACATTTTCACCATTAGATAGGTTTTGTAGTTTTATTGTAACATTATCAATAAGATCACTGATTTCATTTTTTGAACGAGTTAAAGTAATTCCATCTACTTCTAAAACCGCATCCAATGCCTTTTTTGCCTGAGTTAAATTCGAAATACCACCTGTTACATTTCCTTCATTATCATAGGTCGCATTAAACGCAAGCATTGAGAGCCCGATATTATCAATCTCATCTGGTGTACCCTCAAACACTCCATCATTGTTTTCATCAACTTTGATAACAATTTTATTATCAGAGCCAGTCTCATTAGAATTTATAACAAGCCTATAGCCAGCTCCATCATTAATTATATTTGCCCTTATCTTTAATCCCAAACCATTTATAGCGTTTTTTAATCCAGAAAGAGAATTATTTGTCGAATCAATAGTTATTATTTTTTCTTCACCGCTCCCAACTCTTACCGAGATTTTCTGAACAGGATTTATATCAAGATTAGCAATCTCTTCATTAGCAGATGAAAACTTAGCAGAATAAACACTTTGTGCTTCTGCTAATTTAATTACCTTTATATTATATACCCCTTCCTGAACGTTTGAAGAAACCATAGCTGAAATAACATTAGAATTAGAACTTTGTATCCTATAGGGGACAAGATTGACTGCTTTTAAATTTGTGAGAGAGCTTTTAAGGTTATTTATTATATTGGCTATATTGCCCCATTTGCTTATTTTTGTATTGTAGTCTGCTTTTTTACTCTTTAAATTATCAATGGGCTTTCTTTCAACAGTAAGTAATTGATCAATAATTTTTGCAGAATCTATTCCAGAAAACACACCTGTCCCAGATATAACACCCATCTTATGCCTCTAAATTGAAAATATTTTTTGATATTTCTTTAAGCTTTTCTCTTAAATTTAATATTTCTTCTGGTGGAATCTGTTTAACTACATTCCCGTTTTCATCTTCAATTCTTAAGCAGACATTATTTTTTTCGTCAATAAACCAGAGTGCCCTATAGCTTGATATAACTGTTTTTTGTTGTATATCTAATTTTTCCTCCGGTTTTTTATTAACATTATTGTAGACCAATCCGGCAAGTTCTCTTTCTGCAGATTTAACCGCTTTTTCTTTAGAACTATTAATTTCTGTATCTGCTGATGTTATGCTTAACCCCACTTTTGTTATCATTTTTATTCAGGGAGAGGATTTAGCCCCCTCTCCCTGCCTCCTTAATTATCTACCAAGTAGTGCTAAAACCTGTTGTGGGCTCTGGTTAGCCTGTGCTAGAACAGAGATACCAGCCTGCTGTAGTATCATCGCCTTTGTCATATTGGCGGTTTCTACTGCAAAGTCCGCATCCATTACTCTTGAACGTGCTGCAGAGACATTTTCTATAATGTTGTTAAGATTTGCAACCGTATATTCTATTCTGTTATTAATAGCACCTAAATCACCTTTTTTCGTTAGAACAGTGTTGATAGCGGTCTGGACATAATCAATCGCATTCTGGGCGTTTGATAAACTTGTAACATCTGCTGTTACAAGGTTTGAAGATAGTGCGCTAACTCTTGCATCAACGGCATTAACCGAAATAGTATTATTAAGAGCATTGTCTGAACCGATCTGAAATGTTCCTGAACCAGTTGTTATATCAAAGGTATTACCTGCAGCGATATTCTGAATGTTAGCATTAATAGTTACTTTAATTCCAAGAGCAGTGAAATTAACCTCGGAACTATTCAAGCCAGTTGGTACATTTACATCATCTATAGTCTGACTTTGTGTCCCAACCGTTAAAGTAAGTTTTTTTCCACTATTTGTTCCATTAGTAATTGCAAGAGTATAAGTTCCTGCTGCCGCGCCGTTACTTGAAATATCTTCAATACCATTAGCAGCTGAAATACTTGCTCCAATATTCCCGACAGTTGATCCAAAACCACCATTTAAAACATTCTGGTTGTTAAATTTTGTAGAGTTAGCAATTCTATCTATCTCTGTTTTTAACTGCTGAAACTCTGCATTCAATGAACCCCTATCAGTTGAAGTATTACTATCATCCGAGGCCTGAACTGCTAATTCTCTCATTCTCTGAAGCATGTTATGAATCTCATCCAAACCACCTTCCATTGTTTGAACAAGAGAAACTGCATTATTAGCATTTCTTACAGCCTGTGTTAACCCTCTTATCTGTGCGGTCATACGAGACGCGATGGCAATGCCTGCTGCATCATCTTTTGCAGAATTAATTCTTAAGCCTGAAGATAGCTTCTGCATTGCTGAATTCAATACACTCTGAGTTTTATTAAGGTTTTTCTGTGCATTTAACGAAATGACGTTTGTGTTAATTACTAAAGCCATATTTTTTCCTCCTTGAATTTTTAATTTTTGGTTTCCTTACCATTAAGGGCTACGCCTCACAATTTTACTTTTTTTCACCTCCTTTTTGGCATTTTTGCCCTTCACGATTATCTTATCGTTCAAAAAAAAATAAACTTTAGTCCTTTTTAAATGTTTATAATTTTTGAGAAATATGATGAGAATTTACAGAATAGCTAAAGAATTGTATTAAGGTTTTTATAAAACTTCTCTTAAAAATTCTAACTTGTTCTTAGTCAAGTCTGCACATTTTTCCACTTCTGCTTCGCCTTGGGATAGTTTTACTGCAAAGGACATACAGGTTTTTTCTCCACATTTACCGCAGTTTGTCTGAGGCAAGTATTTTAAAATTGCTATAGCAGAGGGTGGAGACCATTCTTTTAAGGAAGGTGTTATATTTTCCCTATTTTTATAAATAAAATTTAAAAAATCTATTGCCTGTTTAACTATATCCTTTGCTTCCTCATTGGAGGAAAACTTACCAAGTATTATCTGATTAGGCCTGCAGGCAATATCATACTTACCATTTGTTTTTTCCGGAAAGCCAGAAAAAGGAAACCTTATCCACGGTATTTTAGGAAGATATCTTGCCTTTTTAACATATCCATTTATATAAGGGAAAAGCTCACTTATATCTTCCGGTGTCTCTACCACTGCCCTTAAAATTCCTGTCCCCGGCAAACATACAATATTATCTATTGATTTTATCTGATAATCTTTTATCATGATTGTCTTTCAATAAGGCTGTAGGCGCCGTAAAGGGCCGATAAATCTTTTAGCTCACTTTGAAAAATCTTTACTGTTTCATAATGTATTTTAAAGGTATGGTCTTTAAACCCTTTCTTTAGATGGGGCTCCATTATATCAAAGGCCGAAGATATACCTCCACCAATGACAATACATGACACATCAAGCATATTTACCAGGTTAGCGATACCAACACCAAGCTGATAGGCCGATTTTTCGAAGACCTTCTGAGCCTTTTTATCACCTTTTTTTGCGAGTCCGTAGATCTCGCTTGCCTCAAGCTCTAAGCCTGTAAGCTGAAACATCTGCCTCTTTATGGCAGTGCCTGATGAATAAGCTTCAAGACACCCCCTGTTACCACAACCACACTCAGCCCCTCCGGGGTGTATCACCATATGAC
>JAOABK010000058.1 GCA_026418415.1 Pseudomonadota bacterium
GGTCTTGGGTGTAACCGCTTTGGGAGATACGATAAAATCAGCCATAGACAATGCATATGATGCAGTTTCTAAAATATGCTTTGAAGGGATGCATTACAGAAAAGATATAGGAAGAAGGGCTTTGGCAAGAGGTGATATGTAATATGTGATATGTTATACGTGATATGTGATAGGTGAATTATATTTGATTCTTTGGCAGTGATTATTTTAAGGCTCTTCGGGGAAAGAGTCTATAACATTTTTCCTCAAGCTTTCACTGACAAAAAGGGCATCACCATATCTAAGTTGACCATTTTTTGCTCTTTGAAGATTGTAAATATTAAAAAGGGAATATCCAAATCTCTCAAGAAAATTACAGATATGATTAAAAAGAGGGGAGTTCTCATAATGGGGTACAAAGAAGACTTCTGTATAAATTAGAGATATTTTTCCGTCTCTTAAAGTATTCGTAGCGCCCTCAAGGGCCAGTAGTTCACCACCTTGTATATCTAATTTTAAAATATCAATCTTTGGAATCTTATTATTAATAACAAAATCATCAATAGTTATTGTTTGGACCTTTATTTCTGTTTTGGGTCCTGCTTTTTTAGAATAATACCTTCTACCTTCTTTAATTCTTGGAAGAAGGGAGTTTGTCTCATCGTTTTCATTTATATAAAAGTTTTGGAAACCACTTTTGTTGGTTATTGCATAGGGTAATAGAAAAACATTCTTATTATTAGAGAACTTATTTTTCAAGAAATTAAACACCTCTTCAAAGGGTTCGAAGCAATAAACTGTGGATTTAGGGAAGGCTTCTAAGTATATTTGTGTAGTCTGTCCCCTATTTGCGCCAACATCAAAGATTATAATTTTATCTTCTTGAGATATGAGAGTTTTCTTCACATCGAAGGGATCGGAAGTAAAATATCCATCAATTTTCTTTATTTCATATCCTGCTTTTCTTAAAAGGGGCTTTATAATGTTTTTAAATAATTGTTTCATCTTTTATCGTAAATTTTAAATAAAAAAGAGATCAATTGCAATTTTATATTCTCAATAATTTTGAAATATTGTGGTTTGATTTATTTGAGTAGTAAAATTATAATTTAATTGACTTTAAACTAAAATGGGGAAGATATGAAAAGAATTATTCTCGGTACCGCTGGACATATAGATCATGGGAAAACAAGCTTCATAAAAGCCCTTACAGGCATTGACTGTGATAGATTAAAGGAGGAAAAAGAAAGAGGGATAACCATAGAGTTGGGCTACGCCCATCTAACACTTCCATCGGGTATTAAGGTTGGTATAGTAGATGTACCTGGACATGAAAAGTTTGTCAGTAAAATGGTGGCTGGGGCATCGGGTATTGATGTTGTTGCATTAATAATTTCTGCTGATGAAGGAATTAAACCCCAAACAAAGGAGCATCTTTATATATGTGAACTTTTAAAAATAAAACAGGGGATTGTTGTAATAACAAAGATTGACCTTGTAGATAATGAGCTTTTAGAACTTCAAAAGGAAGATATAAGAGATTTTTTAAAAGGAACATTTCTTGAAAATGCTCCAATTGTAGAGGTTTCTTCAATAACAGGTGAGGGCGTAGATAAATTTAGACAAATTCTCGATGAATTGGCTAAAAATTTATCAGAACGCCCTGTAGATACCCCATTCAGGCTTCCTATTGATGATGTTATCACAATCAAAGGATTTGGTACAGTTATAAGGGGAACTGCAGTTTCAGGGAGAATAAAGACTGTTGATGAAGTCGTTTTTCTGCCAGAAAACTTGAAAGGAAGGATAAGAGGAATACAAAGCCATGGTACTTTTGTTGATGAGGGGTTTGCTGGTGAGAGATTGGCTATAAATGTTCCGGATTTTAAAAAAGAAGATTTAAGAAGAGGAATGCTTGTAGTAAAAGAGGGGTACTTCCATTTAACAAAGTACTTATTAGTAGATTTTTTCTATCTCCCATATAACACTAAACCTTTAAAATCCAGAATTGTAGCCCAATTTCATGTAATGACTATGAAAACAACAGCCCAGTTATTTTTTTTAAATGTAGATAAGGTATTGCCAGGTCAAAAGGTTTATGCTCTCGTTAAACTTGATAAACCTTATGCCTTTTCTTATAAAGATCCATATGTCATAAGAGGTTTTGGAATTTATACTACGATGGGTGGAGGGGTAGTATTACATCCCTTTCTTAAAGAGATTAACAGAAATATGATTACAGATGAGTATATAAAAACATTTGTGTCTGAAGATATTGAAAAAATTTGTTCTATATTGGTAAAGGAGCAGGGTGCTGATGGACTATCAGCAAATTATATAATGGGATTATTAAATATAGGACCTGATACAGCACAGAGGATACTTTCAGATCTATTGAAAAGGAATATACTGGTAGAAGATAAAAAAAATAAGAAGTTTTTCCATAAAGATGTCTATGAAAATCTGGTTAAAAATGTATTGGATACTATTAGTAAGTATCATATTGAAAATCCTTTAAAATCAGGAATCAAGAAAGAGGAATTATTAGATAAGGTTGGCAATTATGAAACCCTCTTCAATTTAATAGTTAGAGACCTTGCAGAAAAAAAGAACATTGTCGTTGATGGAGATATTATAAAATTATCTGATTTTGTCCCTGGAGGAGAAGATAAAGCTTTTAAACCTTTAGAAGATTTATTAAAAAACAGTGGTTTACAAACTGAGGAGCCTCAAAGAATTTCTGAAATTCTAAAAAGAGAAGAAAAAGAAGTGAAAGACATGTTGGCTACATTGGTAAAAAATGGGAGGGTTATAAAGATAAAAGACAATTACTATATTCACAGGGAGGCTTTCGAAAATTTTAAGGGGAAAATTATGGAATTTTTTAAATTAAAGGATATTCTAACTCCTCAGGATGTAAGGGATATGTTTAATATATCAAGAAAATATATGATACCACTTTTGGAGTATCTTGATAGCATCAAGATAACAATAAGGGTACCAGAAGGTAGAAGACTAAGAAGACATTAACATGCCAGCCCTTATTTTATTTCCATATTCTTTGATTTCGCCTTCGTTATATTTGCCATGAACCATGCCTATTTTTATGCCATCACCAGAATATCTTGGGATTATGTGAAAGTGGGAGTGAAAAATTATCTGTCCCGCTGGTTTTCCATTATTCTGGATTATATTTACCCCTTCAGCATTTAAAGTCTCCATAAGAACTTTTGAAATTTTTTTTATTACAGTCATAACCTTTGATATTTCTGGCTCTTCAAAATCAAATATATTTTCACTGTGTTTTTTGGGTAGGACTAAAACATGTCCTTTATTTACAGGATTTATATCAAGTATTGCTAAAAATAAATTATCTTCGTATACCATTTCAGAGGGAATAGTGCCTTCGATTATTTTGCAGAAAATACAGTCCATATTAACACCTCCTGCTTTTTTTAAATTATAATTTAAACAAAAAAAAATAAAAAATGAAGAAAAATTATTGAAAATTGGACAATTATGGTATAATTAAATAATGAAACCTGCCCCCTTTCAGATTTTAAAGTTACTTGGTTCAACTAACTGTAAAGAATGTGGTTTTGAGTCTTGTTTGGCTTTTGCAACGTATATTTATGCCTATGGACCAAAGGCACTTGATAAGTGTCCCCAACTTTCTGAAGAGATTAGAAACCAAATTAAATCACTTTTTGGCGAAGAGGAAAACCAATCTCCAACAAGTATGATTGAGATGTGGGAGTCTTTTAGAACAAAATTAAAAGAGTTGCCAAGAAAAGAAATTTCTAAGATTGATGGTATAACGCTTGATGAAAAAGGGGATCTTATTTTTTTATCCCTTGGTGAAAAGATTTTAGTATCACAGGAAGATATTATAAATGAAAATGAAGTATTAACAGAACATGATAAGATTCTTTTTTATTATTATCTTTTAAATGCTCATAAACTTACTGGCAAATATGATTTTTGCGATTATAGGAATTTTTATTCTAAGCTAAAAGTTAGAGATGTTAAGCAGGAAGAATTTGAAATAAAATTGCAGGATAGGGTTGGAAATGAATTAGATAAACTGAAGAAATCTTTAATTGTTTTAGGTGGAGAAGTTTTTGAGGATTTTAAAGATGTTTATGATTTATCTATAATTCTCCATATCTTTCCTAAGGTTCCTCTGTTGATTTTATATAGAAAAGGTGAAGAGGAGTTTGAGCCCTATTGTAAATTCATGTTTGATAAGGGGTGTGGAGTTTGCTTCGATTCAGAGGGTATAGAACATCTCGCAGACTATGTAGTAGATAAAATTCTCAAAAATTTATAAATCTAAAGATGGAGCGTTATTATAACGCCCCATCTCTTTAATTACCTATTTTTTCTCGTAACCAGCAAGGGTTAATGAATATTTTGGATGATTAAATGGGTGAACCTGTGGATATAGTTCAAAAAGCCATCCTTTAAAAACTTCTTCACCCTTTTCTGTAACTTTTAGCTTAACTGCTGGATTGGTTGTCTGGTCAACACTTGTAGAAGTAATTGTGCCACCCTCCATTTTAAAGGCAGGTAAGAATGTTTCAACATAAATTTTTAGGTCGCTATTTGGTACAGGTGCTTCCTTGCCAATTTCTACAGTAATAACCTGAGATTTATTTGTTGTTTTATCAGTTATATTTAGCTTGACTGCCTTCCACTTATTCTTAATGCCTTCTGGCACTACAAGAACAGTTTCAACTTTTTGAGGCATTGCCTGTTGCCCCATCTGACCCTGTGGTTGTGGTTGCTGTTGTTTCTTTTTGCAACCCGATACTGATAAAACTCCAAATACTAATGCTACTGCTAAGCCCCCACATACAATTTTCTTCATTTTTCTATATACCTCCATTTTTGTTATTAGTTACAATTTTACGGAGAGAGAGGGATTTGAACCCTCGGTACCCCTTTAGGGGGTACACACGCTTAGCAGGCGTGCGCCTTAGACCAGCTCGGCCATCTCTCCAGATTAAAAATAGTATAATTTAATTATCTTAATTTATGCAACAAAATTAAGTATGACGGAGAGGGAGGGATTCGAACCCCCGGTACCGTCGCCGGTACAGTGATTTTCAAGACCACCGCCTTCAACCACTCGGCCACCTCTCCTAATTTATTATCTCAATACCTCCCATATATTTTCTTAGAGCTTTTGGCACAGTGATACTACCATCTTCATTCTGATAATTTTCTAATATTGCTGCCAGAGTTCTTCCCACCGCCAGCCCAGAGCCATTAAGGGTATGTATATATTCTGTTTTATTGCTACCCTTAGGTCTAAATTTAATATTCATCCTTCTCGCCTGAAAGTCTTCAAAATTACTGCAAGAAGAAATCTCTTTATATCCATTGTAAGATGGCAGGTATACTTCTATATCGTAGGTTTTTGCAGAGGAAAATCCTAAATCTCCAGTACAAAGTACAACCACTCTATAAGGTATTTCTAATTCCTGTAAAACCCTTTCGGCGTCCTGTGTAAGTTTCTCTAACTCATCATAGGATTTTTCTGGATGAACGAACTTTACTAATTCAACTTTATCAAATTGATGTTGTCTTATTAATCCCTTTGTATCTTTACCATAAGAACCAGCTTCTGCTCTGAAACAGGGTGTATAGGCGGTAAAATATATAGGTAATTTTTCTTCTGGAAGTATCTCATCTCTAAAATAATTCGTAACGGGTACTTCAGCAGTGGGTATTAGATAATAATCCCAATTTTCTAATTTGAAAAGATCCTCAGCAAACTTAGGCAGTTGCCCTGTTCCTGTCATACTTTCTTTATTTACTATAAAGGGTGGTAACATCTCTATATATCCATGTTTAGAGGTATGTAAGTCAAGCATAAAGTTAATAATTGCCCTTTCTAATTTAGCCCCATGCCCCTTTAAGATTGAAAATCTTGCACCTGTTAACTTCCCAGCCCTTTGGAAGTCAATTATATCAAGTTTTTCACCTAACTCCCAGTGAGGTTTTGGTTCAAAAGGAAACTTTTTGGGTTCCCCATATGTTCTAACTACAACATTATCTTCAGAGCTTTTACCAATTGGTACTGAGTTATGAGGCATATTGGGAATACTAAGAATTAGCTGGCGATGCTCGTTTTCTATATCACTTAATTCGGTTTCTAAAGTTTTTATCTCCTCTGAAATTTCATTAACTCTTTGCTTTATCTGCTCGATTTCTAATTCAGCACTATTTTCTTTTTTCTTTTTACCTATGGTTTGTGATAGGCTATTTCTTTCTGCTCTTAAATCTTCTGTTCTTTTAATAAGCAAACGTCTCTTTTCATCTAAGGATTTAAAAGCGGACAAATCAAAGGTCATTTGCCTTTGGGAAAGCATCTTTTCAATTAAGTCTAAGTTCTCTCTAATAAACCTAATGTCCAGCATAACCATCAAATTGTACTATATTTAAAGCTAAACTGCAAAAACTTTTTTAAAAGTATTATGTTTGAATTGTAAAGAGATAAGTTATGTTAGTATTTTATAAAAATAAAATCTTTTCTGTAAGATTTGGTGTATTAAAGATATAATATATAAGTATTCTTGACAAAGGAAAAAAACAAATAATACAATTTCTAAATGGAGGTCTGCTAATGGTTGAGTTTGCAAAAATTGAAAAGCCCGATTCTAAAATCTTTGAGGG
>JAOABK010000059.1 GCA_026418415.1 Pseudomonadota bacterium
ACTCTCCACTCATATCCCGATAGGTCTTTTCCCCTTTGCTCTTCTTGGCATGCTATATGTGTTCATAATATCGGTTATCCAGTATTTTTATCTCCAAGGCGGTTTTACGTTAGACGAGATTTTTCTTCAATACGTTCCTTCCGTAAAAAAGATGTCTGATATTTTTCTTTTACTTTCAGTGGTTTTTTCTCTGATAACTTTTGCCTCCGGTTATTATGACTGGTATAGGCGTTATGAAAAGAGAAAATATCGTATGATTACAGTAAAAATCTATTTTTCCTTTCTCTTTTTGCTATTGGGGGTCATTGCTTTCATTTTACAGACCAGTGGGCTGATTTTCGCGGGCAATGGTTTTGTATTTTTTAATCCCCTTAGTGTTATTCTGGCTTGTGTCTATTTTCTTATAATGTTTGCCAATATGTGTGTGATTGCAACCCTTGGTCATATTGGTGGTCTTTTGGTTTTCGGTAAGTAAAATTTTTATTGACCTGAGGTTCAAAAAGTCTTACAAAAATAACATGATCTATAATGAAAAAGAGATAATCACAAGATTTTTGGAAATCAGAAAAAATATTGAACTTGCTATGAAAAAGGTTGGGAGAGAGGTTCCACCTAAGATTATTGGTGTGACAAAAACTCATCCTGTTGAGTTAATTGAAATTATAAAAAAATTAGGCATTTTAGATGTGGGTGAGAACTATGTTCAGGAAATGCTAAAAAAAATGGAAGTATATCCCGATCTTAATTGGCATTTCATAGGAACTCTCCAGACAAATAAAGTAAAATATATTGTCGGCAAGGTTTATCTAATACATAGCGTTGATTCTCTTAAGCTAGTAGAAGAAATTGATAAAAGGGCAAAAAAAGTGGGAGTTATTCAAGAGATATTAATACAGATTAATCAGGGAGAAGAGACAAAAGGGGGAATAAAAAAGGAAGGATTAGAGGATTTTATTAAAAGTTTGAATAGGTTTGAAAACGTTTTGGTTAAAGGGCTTATGGCAATGCCACCTTTTTTTGATGATAGTGAAAAGGTTAGACCCTATTTTAAAGAAGTTAGGCAGTTGTTAGAAAATATAAATCAGAAGAAATTATATAAAAAAGATTTAACAGAACTTTCTATGGGAATGTCTGGTGATTACATGGTTGCCATTGAAGAGGGTTCTACTATGGTACGCATTGGTACTGCCCTTTTTGGAGAAAGGATTAAACAAGCTTAATCTTGCTTGACAATTTATTTTTTGGTGCTATTATTCATTATAAGATAAATAGGAGGTGCTAAAATGAAAATTAAAAAAGTAAAGAAGATGGTTAAAGGTCTTTGTAAGTGTAAGAGCTCCTGCTAAGAAAAAAGCTAAGTTTTTCATGCGGAGGCTAAAGGGGGGTATAGTATTACCCCCTTAATTTTTGTGATGAAATCGATTTGCAGAAAATATTGCAATTATTATAAAGATAATAAAGTAGTAGATTCCAATTGTTTTCCAATATTAGTAGCAAAAAAGGCTCCCTTTTATTATTTTCCCTTAGAAGATTTTAAATTTTCGAATAATTATGAAGAGCTAAAGTCAGTTTTTTGTGAAAGATGTGAATATAAAGAACATGACTGTGATTTTCAAAATTCCATAAATCCAGGTCTCCCCTGTGGTGGTTATATATATTTTCAACATATCCTATGTAAAGGTCTAATCACAATTGATGAAATTAAACGAATATGTGAGACTATCTGATAATTTTTTTCCTAAATATTTAGAAAAACCTTATCTGCTCGATAAGAAGAATGATGAATTATACGAACTTAGTTACGATGCATTTGATCTTATCCTGAATTGTGATGGCACAAAACTACTCTCTCAGATAAAACCTCCAAAAAGATTTTTTAATATTCTATTAAAGAATTCAATTGTAGAATTAACAGAAAAGGAAAGTAAAAGGTTTTTTGTTATTGAGAAGGCTCCACTACCATCTTTAAGATACCTTGAAGTACAATTGACTAATAAATGCAATCTTAATTGTCTCCATTGCTATCAAGGCAAAAAAAGTAATGTAGAAATTTCCTTTAAGGCTTTGAAGAGTGTTCTTGAAGATTTTGTTAAAATTCAGGGAATAAGGTTGATTTTATCTGGTGGTGAGCCCTTATTATATAGATATTTTGAAAAATTAAACGAATATTTAAAAGATTATCCAGCAAGAGTTGTTTTACTTACAAATGGTACTTTGATAGATAAATTTGATGTTGCAAAATGGAATATAGATGAAGTTCAGATAAGTTTAGATGGGATGGAACGTGGGCATGATTTTATAAGGGGTTCAGGCACTTTTAAAAAAATCCTTTCTGGTATGGAAACATTAAGAAAAAATACCGATATAGATATTTCCATAGCCACAATGATTCATAAAGAGAATCTAAAGGAATTTAAAAAAATGAAAGGTCTAATTAAAGAATTTAGGATAAAGGAATGGGGGATAGATTTTCCTGTAATTACAGGTAATTTGTTTTTATATAAGAGTATTTTACCCTCTTTAGAAGAGGCTATTGGTTGTTTTAAGTATAGATTTGGTGCAAGCTTTCACTCTACAGATGAAGATAATCAATTTGCATGTGGTAGCCATCTTATGACCCTAACCCCAGATGGTAAATTTTTACCCTGCGGTTTTTTTCAAGAAAGAGTCTTTGGAACAATTAAAGAGGGATTAATAAATGCTGTTAACAACAGAAAATTAATAAAGTTGCAAGAGATAAAGGAATGTAGAGGGTGCTTGTATTTAAAAGAATGTCGAGGTGGTTGTAGATATAGAGCTGGTTCAGTCACTAAAAAAGATCCAGTTATGTGCAAGGTTTTTGGTATCTAAATTGGTTGACTTTTTTGAATGAATTCATTATATTAAACACTCATTTTAGAACCAAAGTGAAGGGGGCAGTTATGGAAGAGATAAAAAAATTGTTGCTTAAAATGCGGGAAGAAATCATTCGAGATATAAATGCTATAAGAGAAAGCGAACATGCAGAACATAATGAGATTGGAGATGAGTATGATTTAGCATCTCAAGAAAGAGAGAGAGAGCTTGGTATAATAATGTCTGCACAGGAAAAAAATAAGCTTATGGCTATAGAAGATGCCTTAAGAAGAATTGAAGAAGGAACCTATGGGTATTGTGAGGAATGTGGTGATAAGATATCAAAACAAAGATTAAAAGCAGTGCCCTTTGCTACACTTTGTGTTAGTTGTAAGGCAAGAAAAGAGGCAAAAGAAGGTATTTTTACTCCCTTTGAAGAGGAAGAAGTAGAAAGCTTTGAAGAGGAGACCGAGGAAACATTAGAGGAAGAAGAATAATATTATTTTTGTAATAAATGGAAGTGAAGACCTGATGAGCCATAAATTCACTTCCCATTTATAAATTGCTTAATTAAGATTGTTTATTTAATATTAAACTGAATATTAATGCTGTTTTTTTAAAAAGTAAAGACAGCAGCTGCTAACACAGTAGCATATTTATTTTTTGGTACTATAGCTTCCTGTGCTATTGATGAAGTTATAACTATCTTGTCACTTATTTTCCAGACCTGTCTTTTTTCGTCCCAGTTGGCGTCTTCGTCAAACTCTATACCAAGGGTGGTTGCAAGCATCATAGTTGCTAAATCTTCTGCATAATCTCCTGCTTCCTGTTCGTTCTGACCAAAACGATGGTGTTCTGACAAATAACCATAAACATTTTTTTCCTTTGGGATTGCACATCCAACGGATGCAACAATTAATCTATGGGGTTCATTAGAGGTTAATTTACTCATCACACAAAAGGTGATTTGCCCGGGTTGGAGCATTTTAAGCCCCTCTTTTTTTGATATAATTTCACAATGGGGTGGAAAAATACTTGAAACTGTTACTAAATTATATTTTTCAATGCCCGCATCTCTTAATGCAAGCTCAAAGGAAGCGAGTTCTTCAGAGTGATAGCCAACTCCTCTTGTAAAGAATACTTTTTTGGGGATAAAGTTTAAACCTGAAAAGGTTGGTTCTAATTTCTTTTTTCTTGGCACTTTTTTCTCTCCTTGCTATGGATTTTCTAAACCTTTAAAAACAGTTAAATAGCCAATCATTTTACCTTATAAAGATGCAATTTTTAAACATACATTTTTTATCAGAAAAAATCAAGAAAAAATAACATTGTCAAATTTTTTTAATATCAACACTTGAGAATTTTCATTTAATCTATGAATTTTGCTTAATGTATTGAAATTTTTTACTTGTACAATGTCTCCTCTACGTAATCTAATAAAATCTTTATTTTGATTGGTGATATGCCTCTTTAGTAGAGAGAATAACTGTAAGCCCTGTTTACAACATAAGTATATGGCATATTCACCTTTTCTGTCTAAAAGATTGCTAACAACTCTATATGTATTTTCATCAAAATTGAGAATCTTATTATCAGAACTACTGAAAATGCCATAAGTGAAATTAATAAATCTGTTATCTAAACCAGTTTTGTTTTCTATATATTCAATAAATTGACTACGAGGAAAGATAAGGTTTTCGTGACACCAATCTTTTTCTGTTAGTGGACAGGTCTCTGTTGGACAAGTATTAAGAAATTGGTACCCCCTTTCTTTTAAAAGGTTTTTAGCAAATAAAATGTTTTGAAAACCAGCCTTTGTGCCTGGCTCTAAGATTATTATTAAATTATTTTTAGGTTCACAAATTTTTAATGAGCTTGAAAGTGTTTCTATTATTTCATTTTCCCTAATTTCAGAGATTATATTTCCTAAGAAAATAACATTTATCTTTATGTTTGGGTATGGCAATGAAAATAATATATTATCGCTTATATTTTTAGATAATTTGCCTATTACATATTTGCCTAATTGCAAAATTTCTATATTTTTATCATGTGCGAAAAATTTATCAGCCCTTATTTTTGCAAGAGCACAGGCGGTATAAAAGGTTAATGGACCTGCACCTAAATCAAAATAAAATTTTTTGTTAATAAAATATTCTCTATAAAAGCTTAATATATGTAAACATTTGTATACGTTAATTGGATAAAAATATGCAAGATATGCGATTCTGAAAAGTTCAGTTTCCATGTAGTTGAAAATTTTTTTATCTCGCGTATTGAAAATATCTGATAAATCTTTTACAGTGGAAGCTATCTTTTCTTTTGAATAGCTTGAATTTTGAATAATTTTGTCTGTTTGGAGGTATAATTTTTTTATTAAGTTTTCTAAAGAATTATCCATAAATTGTTAAAAAATAGATTAATGTAGTGTTAAATTGCTTGTCAATCGATTAATGTTATATTATCATAAATTTAACTTTTTTGAAAGTTATGGTATTGCATACAAAAAAAGATATTGTAATTAAATTAGTAGATTTACTTTTTTGTGAAACAGTAAGTTTACAAAAGATTAAAGAGTCTTTGCAAGTTGTTTTAGATGAGTTAAAAGCTGATGCAATTTGGATAACTCAATGGGATGCCTTTGCTGGTAGATTGGCTGCTTCATTGGGTTTGGATAAGGAGATTGAGGATTTAGAAAGTAATTTACATAAAAATTGCCAATGTAAAGAATTTATTTACCAAAGTCAAAAAAAACATGAAATATATTACCTGGAAAAATGTACTTATATAACTCAATTCTTAAAAAATAAGGTCAATTTTAGTTATCACTATTCAATACCATTAAGAACAAATGGAGAGTTGATAGGGATTTTAAATATTGCCTTTTCTAAAAGAAAGAGAGTGTCTGAAAATCTTTTAGCTTTTTTGTCAAAGGTCTATTCTGCAATTTTTTCTAACTACATTTTTTGTAAAAGGTTAGAAGAGCAAGGCAAGGAACTCGCTAGGAAAAATAACGACTTAGAAGTATTGGTTTCTGCTATCTCACATGATCTAAAGACCCCAATAATTTCTTCTAAGGGTTTTTTAAAGATAATAAGAGAAAAATATAGTGACAAATTGAACAAGGGGATTCTTTGGTATTTGCAATGTATTGAGAAAAGCATAGAACGCACAGAAGAATTAGTGAAAGATCTCTTGAATTTAAGTAGAATTGAAAAAATATTGTCGTCGAGGGAAGAAGTTTTATTAAAAGACGTTATTAAAGCATCAATAAGAAATTTAGGTTATTTAGTCAAGAATCGAAGACCAAAGCTATTGTTAAGATGTGAAGATATTAAGGTATACACAAACTGGCATGCACTATTTCATATATTTACTAATTTAATTGCTAATGCAATTAAGTATACACCAGATGAAAGAAAACCTGTTGTAGAAGTTGCTTGTAATTGCTGTGATAATTATGTTTTAGTTAAAATCAAGGACAATGGTATAGGGATAACAGATAGAGAGTTACAAAATATCTTTACTCCCTTTAATAAAGTAAAAACACTTGATAGGGAGGGAAGTGGGGTTGGTTTATCTATAGTAAAGAGATTGGTAGAAGGGCTTGGTGG
>JAOABK010000005.1 GCA_026418415.1 Pseudomonadota bacterium
TTGGTGGTGTAGGTGTTGCCACTTAAACTGCCTCCACAGCTACCTGTAACACTCTGGATTGTATAGCCTACACTCGGAGTTATTGTGCATGTCGATTGTGTACCATGATTCACTGGATTGGGAGTGCATTCGATTGTTCCTGTGCCAGCTGGTGTTACTGTTGTCGTTATGGTGTATCGGGATATGGTTGTTACACTAAAGGTATCTATAACTCCTCCTATGTTTAGTATCAGGTCAGTCGTTGTGTTGTAATTTGACGAACTAACCTGTCTTACTTTTACTTTGTCACCATTTAGTACTACACCACTCTCGCTCTTCCATGCTCCACCATTTATCCTGTACTCGCAATTATTGCTCGTGCACCCGCTTATCGTTATTGCAGTCGGTGCGTTTATGCCTGTCACTGTTATGGTATCGGATTCTACCACTGTGGCTGGAATTGCCATTGTTATGTCTGTAAAATTATATGGCTCTGGTGTCGTGTCCTCAGTATAGCATTTGCCCATTATCCCAGAGTTGTATATCTTGCCTATCTCTTCCACTGTTAATGCCCTATTGTATATGGCTACCTCGTCTATCTGACCACTCGCATATTCTATTATATCGCTATTGTAGTATCTCCCACCTATTATCAACCCACTATTGCCACCATCTATCCTTATGTTGCCTATGTTCTCTATCCCCTTCGGCTCACCATTTACATAGAACCTCATCTCTTCTCCATTCCTAACTACCGCTATGTGATACCACTCATTAGAATTTAGCGTTATCTCTTCTGAACTGATGTCTGTATAAGGATAACCCTCTCCATCGTATATGGCAAAGTTTAATCTGTTGCCACTGCCCCAAAATGGATGTGTCCCATATCCAAAAGCCCAAAGTTTGTATGCACCATCTTGCTCACTACCAGCAGATATTAATCTCATAACAGCACCTGGATTGGTAGTCTTTATCCATCCCTCTATACTAAAATCGCCTGTCCCAAAATCCCACTCTGGCTTGTCCCCAACCCTTATGTGGTCGTCTATGCCATCTAAATTGAATGACCTGCCAACTCTACCTTCAGTATAGGATATACTGTTCATCTCCACTCCATGACCAAAACCTACACTGTCATAACCATTGCCCTCACCACGCCACCATGAAATTATACCTGAAGGAGATGGAGTACACTGCATTTGAGAAAAAGTAGCATATATTGAACAATTTTCATTTATAACACCAGTATTAAAATCATAACTTGTTATTAACTGGTTTTCATTAGTGTTAGTGTAAGTATGACCACAACCTTCTATGGTTTTTATGTAATAACCATTATTTGCTTTAACTGAACAAGTTGAAATTGAACCGCCCACTGGATTTGGAACACATGTTATTGTACCACTACTCGTTGGAGTAACTGAAGTTGTAATGTTATATGTATTCATACCAAGATTTATTATTACACTACAGTTTGAAGTAACTGGATTTGTTGTGAATGTATTACCATTGAGGTTACCACCACAAGTGCCTGTGACGCTCTGGACTGAATATCCGGCACTCGGTGTGATTGTGCATGTTGAGGTTTGACCATGGTATACTGGATTAGGAGAGCAGATTATTGTACCACTTCCTGTAGGATTAATATTTGATGTAATTGTATATTGATTGAGTGTGAATGTAGCCTTAGCAGTTTTTGATGAATCTAATCCTAAAAAGGTACATGTTGCGGATTGTGTACCATTACCAAAGGGCATTCCATTACATGAGGTCCAGGATACGGTTGAACCGGCAAAAGCAGTTGCTATTAATGTAACAATACTGCCATGGTTGAAATTGGCTGATCCAGAATTATTTGCAGGATAATAAAATACTATTTCGTTGGATGAAGTACTTATTGCCCCTGTGCCATTGCCATCTGCGCTGGCAGTAACTTGATATTGTTTGAGGTTAAATATAGCTGTACATGTTTTATCAGAACTTATAAGAACTTGAGCTTTATTGTTGCCAATATCTATACAATCCCCACTCCATCCAATAAAAACAGAATTTGATGATGGATTCGCGGTTAGTGTTATTAGACTTCCATAAAGGTACATTTCATTACAATCATTACCACAAGAAATACCTAATGGAGAACTATTTACTAACCCTGTTCCTGTGCCAGTTTTTAAAACATTTAATTTGTAAGAATTTAATCCGAAAAATACTGATAATTCGCATGGGCCTGTAATAATATCTGTTGTAAAAATATTACCATTAAGTGTGCCACCACAATCACTATAAACCTCTTGTATATGATAGTTAGTATTTGGAGTGATTGTGCAATTATAAAATAGATTATTACCCTGCTGATTGATAACACAATTAATTTTCCCGCCTTCCTCAGGTACAGGATAAGTAAATATCAATGTTGAATTAATGTCTTCTTCAAAAGTCACATTTAAAGTGCAATTAGCAGTAATTGGGGATGTACGAAAATAATTACCACTAAGAATTCCAGGACAACCATATACAGTGGATACTTTATATCCTATATTCGGGATTAAGTGGAACAAAACGCTATCTCCATAATTTACTACAAAATTACCATCTGGTGAAACTCTTCCATTTGGTCCCACATTGACATTAATATTAAAAGTCTGTATGCCAAAATTAGCGACTATGTTTTTATTTGAATTAAGAGTGATTGTTATGGAATTTTGAGTAGAATTAACATCTCCAGACCAGTGGGTAAAGAAAGTCCCTGGAGAAGAATTATAAGCGGTCAGTGTGATCTGTTGGTCTGTATACTCTTTAGTACAAATTGAATTAGGGCAGTATATACCGCTCCCCATAACAAACCCATAGTCATTATTAGGTCTAATTGAAACATTAACAGAAGCTTTCCCTATCCCCGAAAGAGTTAAAAAAGTACTTGTTGATAAAGCACCATCTGAATTAAAGCCTACATAGGCAATCCTATTTCCAGTAATAGTCGGTTTGAATTTAACCTCTATAATACATTGATTTAATTGAGGAATTTGGATCCCTACACAATTATTTGTTATTATAAAATCATTAACATGACCCTCTACAATAAGATCGCTAATATTTAAAGTTTTAAAGCCAGTATTGTATAAAGTAAATGTTTCTGTTATTGAATTATTGCCAAGTCCAATTATACCAAAATCCTTGCTCGCGGGTTCGATATAAATGTCTGAAAAACCAATTTGTGTTGGAAGATCTTTATAGGAAACAGTTGAACCATCACCTAACTGGCCAGTTCTATTATCACCCCATGTCCACAATGTATAATCATAAGAATTCTGTGAACTTGTTTTTATACCTATTACATTCATACCTCCTATAGCTACTGTTAACCAATTTTGTTCATTATCTATATTTATAGGATATCCAATAGGATTGGGAGCATTTCCGTTTCCTAACTGTCCCATTAAATTCAATCCCCATATCCATAATCTACCATTATTTAAAGCTACTCCATTATACATACCCGCAGTTATCATAGTTCGAGGAGAACTTAAATCAAGGGGAGGGAGATTAGGATTTAATGTAGGAACTGGCACGAAGCCCCCTGAAGTCATACCTAAAGTTCCATTATTGTGTCCCCAAACATAAAGTTCGCCATTTTGCTTGACGCCATAGGAAAAGAAATGTCCTGCTGAAACTAATGCCCAATCAGATGCATCTCCTATCTTTTTAGGAGATAAGACATCATTTATATTTCCAGCATTACCATCACCAATCTGTGCAAAAAAATTACCACCCCATGCATATAGTTCACCATTATTTGAAATAGCTAACACATGGTCAAAGCCAGTCGAGATTTTTGTAAATGTAACACCTTCTGGGATTAAAACTCTTATAGGAAATCTACTCGAAGTTTTGCGGTTATCCCCTAATTGGCCAGCACCACCATCTCCAAAGGCCCATAAAGATCCATCTGATTTTCTTGCAATGGTAAAAAATCCCCCCGCATAAACTTCAGTCCAATCATTGTCATTACCTATTTTAACAGGATAATTAACCCTATAATAATCATATCCTAACCCCAACTGCCCGAATGAGTTGTCACCCCATCCCCATAATGTTCCATCCTCTTTTATTGCTACCGTATGACTATAACCTGCTGATACATCCTTCCATCTCGATTGCCCACCTACTAAAACGGGTAAAGATCTATCAGTATTTGTTCCATCTCCAACCTGACCATCGTTATTTCTCCCCCAAGACCATAGCTTACCATCTGGTTTTAAAACAAGCATATGTGCGGTATAAGAATTTTCAACACCATTACCACTTACCACAACTTTTGGCTTAATTGGCTCAAAGGAATACAATAAATTTGCATTTAAAAACAATATCAGAGAGATTAGATATAATTTCTTCAGCATATCTTTATTTTATCAAAAATTAAAAATTTTTACTCCTTTTTTTCAATACCTGGAAAAATTTGGTATTCTGGGGGAGTCTCAAGTCCCCTTTTTACCCTATCAAAATAGGAATTCTCCTTAACAGATGCCTTTGGGAAGTTCACAATGGGCAAGGGGTCTAAAATTAATCCTTTCTTCTTTAATTCTTCTATTCCTGCTTTAATAATAATCGCACTTTCAGCTACTGTTTTACCTAAATTTCTAATACTTCTTATATTCATTAATCCGCTTATTGGGGGTCTCGTCCGAGAAGAATCGGTATGGAAGGCATTTTCTCCTAAGGGCATAATTGAATCACATGTATCAACCAACCCACCTAAAAAGGAAGATTGAGGTGGTGGATCGGATTTGTGTGGTCTTGCTCCAACTATAAAACTACTCCCTATTGATAAAGCCCATTTATGAATAGTTGACAATGCTGACTCCTGACCACCACGTCTCTCAAAGGCTACAACAATACCTCCAACAACTTTATGGCTAATAGCACCACTCAAAGATGAACCAGCATAATGACAGAAAGGTGCTCCCCTTTCAAAGAGTGCCTTTAGTTTAGCAGAAACATCAAAGGCATAGGAAGGACTACCAATAATTACTCCATCAGCTAATGAGATCTCTTTGTATATCTCTCCTACATCATCCCGATGAATGTAACAAACATTCTCCCAGGTTGCACCTTTATTAAATCCATAACACTGATAACATCCTTCACATGGATAAACTCTTTTTTCCGCAAGGCTTATAAAAAAAGTTTCAATACCTTCATATACTTCTTTTGCAGATTCTAACGCTAACTTTACTGCATTTTCTGTATTACCCTTTCTTGGACTACCTGCGATACCAAGTATTCTAACTTTCATAATTACTCCCTAAGCTTTTCTTCAACAAATTCTTTTAAATCGTAGAAAGTATAATATGGCTCACCGATAAACCTTTTAATATCATTCTTTTCTTTTACCAGGGTTTCTATAGTTTCTTTTAATAACATGTCTAATTTTAGACTCTTAGCACAGTCATTATAAAAAATCAGGGGATGTAAATATGTCCAACTTTCTTTTAACCTATCATACATTTTTATTAAAGATCTGTGAATAATATTTTTGATAGATCTTTCTGTGTATTCATCTTTAACAAAAAAATTTTCTAAAAACTCTTTTTTTATTTCCCCACTTAGAAGTTTATTTTTCTGTACTATGAATCCAAAGATTATATTTCCATCAATTTTTATATAAAAGATGTAATTTTTGTATTTTGAATTAAGTATAGTAAATGGCAAAAAGGGTTCTTTAAAATTTCTATCAAATGATATTTCAAAATTATAAGGATATAACTCAACGTCAATCTTTTGAATGAGACCTGCTAATTCATCTCTTAATTTTGGTATTAAAGGAAATCTTAAATATACTCCTCTATCTCTTACTTCAGCAGAAATTAAATTTGAAATATGGTTTTTATATTCAGGAAATTTTTCTTCTAAGCTTTTTAATATCTCAAGGATGGTTACCATAAAGAATAAAAGGAGCGGTTTTAACCGCTCCATAAACAGGGAATCTTTTTAACAGACCCCAGCGGGGTCAGCAACCCTCTTTACAATGGGTTACAGGGCGTAACATATATTTTGCTCTTGCTACCATATCTTTCACCCCCTTTTTTTGTATTCTGTAATTTTTACAACCTGTTGAACACCCGACATATTCTCAAGCTCTGTAGCATCAAAACCAATCACATCTCCTATTACTCCAATTATAACATGTTTCATCCCTGTTGACTGGTGGATATCAAAATTTTTTGAAATTAGATACTCTTTTACTCTTTCAATATCCTCTTGAGTTGCTGTGGCTTCCATTATGACTAACATAATTAGTCTCCTTTAGCCTTTATTCTCTCTAATCTTCTTGCCTCATCAATTATACGTTCGAATAACCTTATTATAGCACTATTTTCAAGAGGCCCGGTATTCTCTTTTAAAAGTCTTTCTATTATTTTTTTCTCACGTTCAGGATCATAAACAGGAAGATTATATTTTTTCTTTATTTCACCGATTTCTAAAGCTAATTTAGATCTCTCGTTTAACAACTTAAGAAGCTCACTATCGATCTTATCAATTTCCTCTCTTAATAAGTTTATCTCAGGTATTGTCATAGATAACCACCAGGTTTTCTAAAAACTATAGTATCCTTTAACCACATTACATCATCAGTCTCAGGATAATCAAGGTTGTAATGTAACCCTCTTGATTCTTTCCTCATTGAAGCACAGGTTATTATTAAATCAGCTATATTTGTTAAGTTTCTTAATTCCAGCAGATCAGCATTTGGCTTAAAATGTGTATAATATTCTCTGATCTCATCTTTAAGAATTTCGATTCTCCTTTTTGCCCTTTCTAACCTTTTATCACTCCTTACTATACCAACATAATTCCACATAAGACGCTTTATTTCATCCCAGTTATGTCTAATCATAATCATCTCTTCGGGATCAAAATAAGTATAATATTTCCAAGGAGAGACAAGTTCTAAGGTTACTGTTTTTGTTTCTGAGAGCTTTTTTACACAATCTTCATATGCATTATGAGCAAAAACTATCGCTTCGAGAAGTGAATTGCTTGCAAGTCGATTAGCCCCATGAAGACCTGTACATGCCACTTCACCAATTGCATATAGGTTAGATAATGTTGATTCACCGTTATGATCAGTAAGTACTCCACCGCACATATAATGTGCTGATGGAACAACTGGTATCCAATCCTTTCTAATATCAATACCTAAAGTAAGGCAATGTTCAAAGATTTGAGGAAATCTTTTAACTATAAAATCTCCGTTAAGATGGGTTATATCAAGATACACGTGTTTAAGTCCAAATTTCTTCATTTCTGCATCAATCGCTCTTGCAACTACATCTCTTGGAGCCAATTCTTTCATGGGATGGTATTTCTCCATAAAGGTTCTTCCGTCAGGCAATCTCAATACACCACCTTCGCCTCTTACTGCCTCTGATATAAGAAAAGATTGCATCCCATTGGGTTGATAAAGTGCAGTGGGATGAAATTGGAAAAACTCCATGTTTGCAATCTTTGCTCCAGCTCTATAAGCCATAGCAACACCATCACCTGTTGCTATGGGAGGGTTTGTAGTATGTAGGTAAACCTGCCCACCACCACCAGTAGCAAGAACAACAAATTTAGCAACAAAAGTTTTAACCTCACCAGTTGCTTCATCAAGAACATAAGCACCAAAACATCTATCTTTACTCAAAGTCTGCTTAGTTAAACGAGATTCAATTAATAAATCAATAGCGAAATGATTTTCTAATAACAAAATGTTTGGTATTTGTTTCACTCTTTCTACAAGTGTTTTCTCTATTTCTCTACCAGTAAAATCTCCTGCATGAAGGATTCTTCTATGAGAGTGCCCACCTTCTTTTCCCAAATCAAACCTTTCTACCTTCTCTTCAGAGAGGGTGAACTTCATTCCCATGTCAATTAAATCTTGAATTCTATCGGGTGCAGATTTTACAACCATTTCAACAACATCTTCATGGCAAAGACCTGCACCAGCAATAAGAGTGTCTCTAATATGATTTTCAAAGGAATCATCTTTACTGAATACCGCTGCTATCCCGCCTTGAGCAAAGTTTGTGCTTGAATCAGTCCTCGCTTTTTTTGTAATTATACAGACGTCACAATAATTTGAAGCTTTTATTGCAAAAAAGAGACCTGCTATACCACTACCAATTACAAGAATGTCTGTTATTATCATTTTAAAATCATTATATCAGAAACAAACTTATAAGCAAAATTTTATGATTGTTTATAGATTGTGAACAACAACTTATAATAAAATAACTTTTTATACAATCATATATGAAGCTTTTTATTGTTGCTTTTTTTAATATATATTTCATAAAATTTTATAGATGAAAAAAATCATATTTATATTAGTCACAATTTTGCTATTTAACGGTTGTGGAAAAAGGGATATTGAAAAGAAAATTGAACAATTAATAAAAGCAAAGGATTTTGAAAACGCTATAAAACTCCTTGATGAAAAAATAAAGGAAAATCCGTCAAATGATCTTTACAGAATATTAAAAACAAAGGTCTATTCACGTTCTGGTAATATAGAGTTAGCTTTTAAAGAATATGAAAGGTATTATTTACTAAAGGGCAAGATAAATAAAGAATTATTAAAAGAGTTAGGATTAAGTCCCTTAAATGCCCAAATATCCCCCTATAAATTTATGGTATTACTAACTCTTGCTGATTTTAGAGAGATCCCAGAGGATATAAAAAAAATTGTACGAACATCTTTATCTGATGGTGATGAAACAGTTAGAGTAGGAGCTTGTTGGCTTGCAGGAAGGCAAAAAATTAAAGAATGGGAAAAGGATCTAATTAGGCTAACATCTGATGGAAGAAGCATCGTTTCATGGAACGCTATATGGGCTTTGGGTGAAATTAGAGAAGAAAAATCTTTCAACACTCTATCTGAAATACTTGATAATGCTAAAGATCCTTCAATTATAACAGAGACAATAAATGCCCTTGGAAAATTTCGAGATAAAAATGCCTTGATTAAGTTACGAAGATTTTTAAACCATCCGGGTAAACATTTATCAACTGCTTCTCTTGCAGCAGTCGAGTATATCGAGAAAGGCAGTATTAAAGATACCTATTATTTCATTAAAAATCAAAAAGATGAACAATTGCTTGGATTTTTATACCTTTTGATAGGCGAATATAAACAAAAAGAGTTATACAATGAAATCTTATCAGTTTTAAAAGATAAAAATGCTAAATTCAAAGAAAATGCAATTAGAGCGTTTGGAGAGATTGGAAATGAAAAGGACTTACACATTCTAAAACCCTACTTGATCTCAAAAAATCAAACCGAGAAAATTCATGCCTATTTTTCATCTTACAAGCTCGGCTTGAAAGACTATGAAATCTATAAAAAGGGGCTTGATGATTCATCAGTAGAAATTAGAAGAATAAGCGCAATTGCTTTGGGACAAAGCAAAGATAAGGACGTCGAAAAAATTCTTCACGATAGACTATTAAAGGCTCCAATTTTAGATAAAGTTTTTCTAAGCTTAGCCCTAATACAATAAATTAGGATTTAATCACAATCCATTATTTTAAATACCTCTACAAGAATTTTGCATGTTTTTTCATAAATTCCAGGACATTTAGATTCTCTCGGTCCTGCTATATTTAAAACAGATGGTTTAATTTTATTTATCCAATCTACTATCTTTAAAACTGGGTTCCCTTCGTCATCTAAATTCACAACTAAATAAGGTTTTTTTAGTATTTTTGCAAAATTAAGCGTTAATGCGGTTCCTCCTTCAAGCACTCCTAAATTGAAAATCAATGTGGCATCTGCATCTTCAACATTCTTCTTGGTTCTAACTTCATAATCAGGGGAATCAATCTCATATAAACAGTCATATTTAATATCTATAACCCCATCTTCTGCAAGCCTGCCTTTTGGTATTGCTCCACCATAAGGAAGCCCACAGGATATTGCAGTATCAATTGCAGCCCTATCTACTCCAGTTTGGCCACCTGATATAACCTTTAATGATTTCATGTTTTTAATTATAATATTCAATGTTATAATTAATCAACGATCCGATTCGAGGCTAATTGTGGAAAAAACATCTATTTTACAAAACGTTTATATTTTTAAAGATTTAACCTTAGAAGAGTTAAATAAAATAAGCAATATTTCAACCTTGTTAGAGATGAAATCAGGGCAGAAGTTATTTTCAGAAAATGATGACAGTGATGCTTTATATATTGTAAAACAAGGTAGTGTAATGGTTAAAAAAGGGTCAATAGTGCTATCTGTGTTAAATGAGGGCGAGTGTATAGGAGAAATTACTTTTATAAACAGAGAGAAAAGAACCGCTACAATAACAGTTATTGAAAACACCTCGATACTTAAAATAAAATATAAAGACCTTGATGAGCTAATTAAGGAGGATGCAAAAATAGCTTCAAAAATATATAAAGCTATAGCCTTAACATTAAGTAAAAGACTAAAAGAAATGACTGAAAATGTTGAAAAAAGATTTCAGCCATTAAAGTTTTTATGATGTATATCACTATTAGAAGATTCTTTTATCTTTTTTTCTATTTACTAATTATCAATGCTTGCTCTCTATCTAATAACCTTTTTGTTGTATACAATTCTGAAAAAAATGAGGAAGATCCGCTTATTGTGGCAAAAAATTTAATAGATCAGAATAAATATCAAGAAGCCATAAAATATTTAGACAAAGCGATATTAAAGGATAATAGAAGTGAATATTTTTTTCTAAGAGGACTTGTATATAAAAAAATGGGTGATTTGGATAAGGCCTTGCTTGATTTTGATACAACTATAAAATTAAACGGCAAAAATATAGAAGCATACAAATACAAAAGTGAAATATACTATGAAAAAAACAAACTATATCATGCTATTATAACTATCAACAGGGCTCTTAATATAGAACCTGAAAATATAGAATTACTCCATATTAAAGCAAATCTTTTTTTACAAGCAGGTATGATTGATGATGCAATAACTGTATATAACAGGTTAATTGAAATAAATCCAAATGATAGCGATAGTTACGCAATGCTCGGGATATTGTATACTACTAAAAATGAGTTAAATAAAGCTTTAGATATGTATAATAAATCTATAGAGCTTAATCCAAATGATTGGAGTGTATTCTATAATAGAGGAACTAACTTTAATCGGATGCAAAAATTTCAAGAAGCCATAAAGGATTTTAATACTGCTCTCGAAATAAATAAGAATTTTACTGAAATTTATTTCGAGAGAGGATATTCCTATTTTCATTTGGGATTGTATTATCAAGCTATTGACGATTTAAAAACTGTCCTCTCTAAAGATCCTAACAAATTAGATGCCCTTTACTTTTTAGGTCTTGCATACGAGAGAGTGGGGGAAAAAGACAAAGCGATTGAACTATATAAAAGCTTTTTAAATAATGAAAAATCAAAGAACTTTGGTGAGTTTGAAAAATATATAAGACAAAGTTTAGAAGAATTAGAAAAATAAATTTTCAGGAAAAATAACAAATGAATTATCAAATTTTACAAGAGTATCTGAATAAAAGAGAAAGGCAAACAATTTCTGAAAATGGATATAAGCCTGCATCTATACTAATACCATTAACAGAAAATGGAAGAATTTACATACTTCTTACTAAAAGAGCGAAACACCTAACAAACCATCCAGGAGAGATCTCATTTCCCGGTGGAAGATTTGATTTATCCGATGAAAACAGACTACAAACTGCTTTAAGAGAAGTAGAAGAAGAAATTGGTATACCTCGATATGAGGTTAATGTTATTGGAGCTCTTGACGACGCTATAAGTATTACAAATTTCCATATAGTACCATACGTAGGAATAATACCCTTTTTTTGCCCTTACCACTATAATAAATCTGAGATCGATGAAATAATTTTAATCCCCCTTGCCTTTTTTTTGAATGAACCTAAACATGAGATATATGAAAAGGGAAGTATAAGGAAAGAAAATTTTATATACATTTATGAAGACAAAAAAATATTTGGATTAACAGCATTTTTATTAAAAAGTTTTGTCAAGATACTTGAAGAATCAGGATTCCTTAAAATAAATAGCAAGCTTATTTTCTAAGTTCTTACTTTCAAAAAACTCTCCTGTTGCAAAAGCAAACAAGTTCTTGTTATTGTCAAAAATCTCAGCCTTTCCAATCCAAAGAGAAGCTCTAAGCTTTTTTATGACCTCACCTTTTATCATAATTGGATAATTTACTGGAACACTTTTTTTAAATGTTATAGAAAGCTTTCTTGTGAAGGTAAATAAATTTTTAAAATAAAAGGCATACCAAAGGGCTTCATCTAAAAGTGTTGATATTATTCCACCATGTACAATTCCGGGATAACTTTCATATTCGGATGGAATGCTACACTTAATTAGAGAATACTCATCGTGTTTTTCAACAACTAATGAAAGGCCTTTAATATTCTTACTACCACAACAAAAGCAGTGGTCTGTGAAAAAATACTTATTGCTCATATACTACGTAAGAACCCGCAATTTTATCATGCCAACCCTGTTTTTTATTGTCCACGCCAATCATAATTGCTAAAGCAAGGTATAATAAAATTCCAGCGTAAGGAATTACACCGGGCAAGAAATACCCCATCAACCATCTTAAAAAAGCTCTTCCTGTAGAGATATTTTTACCTTCACTATTCACAACTTTTATACCCAATATTTTCATTCCAATCGTCTTTCCCCATTTACTCCAGGATATAATGTAATAACCTACACTTACAATTATTATAAAAAGCAAGGTAATTAAGAAAAACGAAATATTAAGCAATACAAAAAAATCCCCCGAATGAAGTCTTTCAATAATTCTTTCAGGACTGAACCCCTGTCTTAAAAAAATCATTGGAATAGCAAATAGTATTAACAATAAAAGACTGTCTATAATATAGGCTACAAATCTAATCCAAAATCCTGCATATCTAAATTTTGCCTGAGATAGGTTTAATTCATCCTCACTTATTGAATTGGTGAAAACAAAATCGCCCGAAGCATAGTCAAAGGTATTCTGACATTTTGGACACTTAACCCTAACCCTACTACTGGGGATTAGTTTTTCATCAACGTCTTTTTCAAAATTACAAAAAGGACATCTAATTAATGGCATAATTTATAATACAATCACTTTCCCATTTATACAATAAAAACTCTTCAATTTATAGAAAAAATATGATTAAATATTCAAAAAACAACATTAGGGCTTTAACTATGCATGAGATCAAGGTCAAGGTTTATTATGAAGATACAGATGCGGGTGGAGTAGTTTATTATGGAAACTACTTAAGATATTTAGAAAGAGCACGTACAGAGTTTCTCGCAGATAAAGGTATAGATGTTGTAAAGTATCACCATTTGGGATATTTTTTTGTTGTTGTTAATGTGGACATTAATTATAAAAAGCCAGCAAAATTAGGGGATATAATAACAATAACAACCGAAGCCATAGATGTAAAAAATGCTACAATAACCTTCTTAAATAGAATTTTAAAAGATAACATAGTACTTGTGGAAGCGAAGGTAACAATCGCATGTATGGGATTGGATGGAAAACCAAAAAGGTTCCCTGATGAGGTGAAATTTGCTTTACAATCATAATCTATTTAATAAAAACCAATTCCCCCTTTTCAGCATTGACAAAAACCTCTGATATAACCGTGCCATCTAAAACAAGAGGAACCTTCCAGTTTTTATCAATTCCTAACCAGGGACTACCTACTTTAAGAGCAGGTAAAATCTCTTCTACCCTTTTTAAAGCAAAATCTTCAGAAATTTTGGATTCTGGATAATAGGTTCTATATCCCTTAGGCAGAATTTCTCCTGTTTGGGGGTTTAGGCGGATAATTGATATTTTCTTCCCCTTTATTTCTAAAGGCACATCTAATGACTTTATACCGCTTTTACCTTTAGATAGATATACGCTTCCAACCGTTAACATGGGAATGTTTTTTCTTACAATTTCTATTGCTTCATCGGAGCTTACTTTAGGAGTAAACACATTGTGATGGGCTTTCAATTCTTGGGATTGAGAAAATTTGACAAATACAATAAGACAAAAAAAGAAAATAAATATCTTTTTCACAGAATTTTTATACTACAATCTTCATTTGTTATCAATTAAAATAATTGACAAAACTTAAAAAATAAGGGAAAATATTAAAAAAAAATAATGCGAGGTTATGCGATATGAAAGAATGTCCTAATTTAGAAAAATGTAAATTTTTACAAAACTTCTCAAATGAGAAATGCGCTGAAGCTCTAATTTTGCTCTATTGCAGAGATGATTTTGAAAAATGTGCAAGATATAAAATTAGAAGTGAAGGTAAAATGCCACCAGACAATCTCTGGCCAAATGGCGAAATGGTTTAATTCACTTTTAATATCTCGATTTTTATTTTGCCGATAAGCATCGCAACATCTTCCATATTGTCCTCATCGGTGAGCTTTAAGTGTGTTGCATCGGCAGGAAACTGACCAAATGTAGCATCTACCGGAAAAAAAACGCCATCAATATAAACCTCGTTCCATGCATGATAGAGAAACCCTTTATTTTCCCTTGAATATGCGATTCCCCCTACGATTCTTGTAGGAATTCCAATACTTCTTAAAAGGGCAGTTGTAAGCATGGCATGAGCTTCACATTCTCCTTCTTTTGTTATAAGGACTTCAAGAGCACTTGACCTGTCACGTAACCTTTTCTTAATATTCTTGTTAACCCATGTAACTATAGCCTTTGCTTTTTCACTATTATCTTTAATCCCCCTTGTAATATCTTCCGCAAGATCTTTAATCTTCTTATTGTTTTTTTGAATTTTTGGTGTTTCTCTAAGATATTTTTCTATATTTATATCTTCTTTAAGGATTTTTTCTGACCCTTTAGTTGTCAATGATATTAAATGAATGCCGTCCTTGATTTCTACTTTTTGGTAGGAACTTTCAGGTATTTTAAAATTACCAGCGCCCTTTAAAGCTAACTTTAACTCCTTGACCTCACCTATTATTGGCTTATCAACAGGTACCAAGCTATAAGAAAATAAATCATACAGAGATAATTCTCCATCAAATTTAATAGCCTCTTCCTTAGAAAGTTTTTTCATTGTAAATCCATGAATGGATTCTTCCTTAAAAATATCACCGTTTTCAAGGATTTCTGATTCTATCTCTATATTTCCCAATCTTTGCTTTAGTGGATAAACCTTTTTTCCTTCTATAAATTTAGGTGTACCTATCTCCATTATGATGTCTTCTTTTTTCTGCAAAGCTTCTACAAAAACCTTGTATTCCTTCTTTTTGCCTTCCTTTATTCCATCTTGCCATAACAAGAAGCCAGCAGAAGCAAGAGGCATATAATAGTCCTCAATTTCTAAAGTCTGAACACTACCCCCAGTTTCTATTCTTAGCACTATTTGCTTCCCCTGAAGACTTCCAATAATCCTTAAATCTGAATCACCAATTTGTTGTCTGTAATTAAAATATAAAGTCTTTTTTGACTCTCCATCTATAATAATCTCTTCATTTAATATCGTATTAACTACATCATTCTCCAATTTCAATCTGATTAAGGCATTTCCATATAAATAAAATATTTTTTTGTTTTCAAGAAGTGCTTCATAGGCACTTCCATGAAAGTATCCAATCTTTTTATCTTGAAAAAACAATCCTAAATACTCGTTTTTAAGTTCATTAACGATTTTTATTGATGGTTTCTCAAAGGTATACCCTTTTTCACCACTACATGCTAATAAGAGAAAAAAGAAGAATAAAAAAAAGCGTTTAAAATTTCCAATCATGGTCTTTCTATAGATAGTATTTCAAATTCCTTTACACCAATTGGAACTTGAACCTTAACGACATCCCCCTCTCTTTTACCAATCAAGGCTTTACCTATGGGAGAGGTATATGATATTTTGCCAATATTAACGTCTGCTTCATCCTCTGATACTATCTGATATGTGAATTCTTCATCTGTATTTAAGTCAAGTATTGTGACCTTTAACCCAAAGGCTACCTTATCTGTTGGTAACTTGGAAGGGTCAACAATAACTGCTCTGCTTAATTTCCCCTCTAACTCCCTAATTTTTGCTTCTATCATGCCCTGTCTTTCTTTTGCAGCATCGTATTCTGCGTTTTCGGAAAGATCTCCATGAGCCCTTGCTTCAGCAATGTCTTTAACTACTTTAGGTCTTTCTACCTTTTTTAAATGCTCTAATTCTCTTTGTAATCTTTCATAGCATTCCTTTGTCATTGGATAGTTCATTGTTATACCCCCTTTCCAGACCGATAGTATTCTTTTATTGACATAACCTTTTTATAGCCCTTTAAAAGTTCTGGTATAGCAAAACATCCAGCCTTTGCAGCTGAAATTGTTGTAAAATAAGGTACCCCCATCTCTAAGGCAGTCCTTCTAATTAAATAGGAATCTTCTAACTCTTTCACCCCAAAAGTTGTATTTATAATTAAATCTATCTCTCCATTTTTTATCATATCAACAATGTTTGGTCTTCCTTCAATAACTTTTAAAACAGGTTCATTTTCAATTCCTCTATCTTTTAGATACAGAGAAGTTCCTTTTGTACACACAATCTTAAATCCATACTCTTTTAAAAGCTTTGCTATCTCAACTACGTTCTTTTTATCATCATCCTTCACACTTATAAAAACAGTTCCTTTAAGGGGAATACTATTGCCCGCAGCAATCTGAGACTTTGCAAAGGCAAGATATGGATTATCTGCTATTCCCATAACTTCACCAGTTGACTTCATCTCTGGTCCTAAAACTGTATCTACACCCCTAAACTTAATAAAGGGAAACACCGCTTCTTTCGCAGAATAATAATGGGGTACTATCTCTTTAGTAAATCCTAATTCTTTTAAAGTCCTTCCTACCATGCACTTAGCAGCTAATTTTGCAAGAGGCACTCCAATTGCTTTGCTTACAAAAGGGATAGTACGAGATGCCCTTGGATTCACCTCTAAAATATAGATTTCTTTATCTTTTATTGCAAATTGAATATTCATAAGTCCAATTACATTTAGCTCTTTTGCTAAAAGTTTAGCTTGCCTCATAATCTCGTCAATTAAGTCATTTGATAGAGAAAATGGCGGAATCAAACAAGCACTGTCACCAGAATGAACACCCGCCTCTTCAATGTGCTCCATTATACCACCAATTACACAATCTCTCCCATCGCTTATTGCATCTACATCTACTTCAATAGCATCCTTTAAAAATTTATCTATTAAAACTGGATGTTCTGAAGAAGCTCTTACCGCTTCATTCATATATCTCTTAAGACTCTTTCTATCATAAACAATTTCCATTGCTCTTCCACCTAAAACATAGGAAGGTCTAACCATAACTGGATACCCAATTCTTTCGGCTACCACTATTGCTTCTTCTTCAGATCGAGCAATTCCACTTTCTGCCTGTTTCAAGCCTAATTTAAGCAGTATTTCTCTGAAACGCTCTCTGTCTTCAGCTTTATCTATACTATCAGAGCTTGTTCCTAAAATTTTAACACCCGCTTTTTCAAGAGGTACTGCTAATTTGAGTGGTGTCTGGCCACCAAATTGAACAACTATTCCAATAGGTTTTTCTCTTTCAATAATTGTTAAAACATCTTCGTAAGTCAAGGGTTCAAAATAAAGCCTATCGGCGGTATCATAATCAGTACTTACTGTTTCTGGATTACAGTTAATCATGATAGTTTCATAACCTTCCTCTTTCAGCGCAAAAACTGCGTGAACACAGCAATAATCAAACTCAATTCCTTGACCAATTCTATTGGGACCACCACCTAAAATTATCACCTTTTTCTTATCTGTTGGGTGTGCTTCTTCTTCCTCTTCGTAAGTTGAATAAAGATAAGGGGTTTTTGCTCTGAACTCTGCAGCGCAGGTATCAACCATTTTATAGACTGGCCATATTTTTCTCTTTTTTCTTAACTCTCTAATCTTAATTTCATCGACTCCAAAAATCTTAGCAAGCCTTCTATCAGAAAAACCCATTTTCTTTGCTTCGGCAAGAGTCTCATTTGAAAGGCTTTCAATATTAAAATCCCTATCCTCTGTAAGCTTTAAAAGTCCCTCTTCAAAGTCAATAATTTCCTTTATATTTTTCAAAAACCATCTATCAATTTTTGTATGCTCATAAACCTCTTCTATATCCATCCCATATCTAAAAGCTTCTCCAACATACCATAATCTCTCTGCATCGGGATTTCTTAATTTATCAATAATTATCTTTTTCTTCTCCTTTGTGTCTAAATTTCCAGTAATTTTAATATCAAATCCATAACTATCTATTTCAAGTGATCTTATTGCTTTTTGTAAAGCTTCCTTAAAAGTTCTTCCAATAGCCATGACTTCACCGACAGATTTCATCTGGGTTCCAAGCCTTGCATCAGCCTTTGGAAACTTTTCAAAAGCAAATCTCGGAATCTTAACTACTACATAATCAAGAGCTGGCTCAAAAGATGCTGGGGTCTCACCAGTGATATCGTTTTTAATTTCATCAAGTGTATATCCAATAGCAAGCTTTGCTGCAATCTTTGCAATTGGATAGCCAGTTGCTTTGGAAGCAAGGGCGGAACTTCTTGAAACACGGGGATTCATCTCTATTACAACCATCTCACCATTTTCTGGATTTATCGCAAATTGTATATTCGAACCACCTGTATCTACTCCAATTTCCCTTATTATTTTAATCGCCGCATCCCTCATTATTTGATATTCTTTATCGGTTAGAGTTTGAGCAGGTGCAACTGTAATACTATCCCCAGTATGAATACCCATTGGGTCTAAATTTTCAATTGAACAAATAATTACAACATTGTCCATCCTATCCCTCATAACCTCTAACTCAAACTCTTTCCATCCAATAACTGATTCTTCTATTAGAACTTGATGAACAGGACTTAAATCAAGCCCCCATTTAACCATCCTTTCATATTCTTCCATGTTATAGGCAATACCTCCACCTGTACCTCCCAAAGTAAAAGCAGGACGAATAATAGCTGGAAATTTAACATGTTTTATTACATCCATAGCCTCATTCATACTTGTTGCAAGCCCACTTTTAGGAACCTTTAAACCAATCTTTTCCATAGATTTCTTAAATAATTCCCTATCTTCACCTTTTTTTATGGCTTCTATATTTGCACCAATAAGCTTAACACCATATTTATCAAGCACACCTCTTTGATGCAAGAATAGTGTTAAATTTAAAGCTGTCTGACCACCTAAAGTTGGCAATAGTGCATCAGGTCTCTCTTTTTTAATAATTTCCTCTAAATACTCTACCGTCAATGGCTCAATGTAGGTTACATCAGCAAGTTCTGGATCAGTCATTATTGTTGCAGGATTTGAATTAACAAGAATTACTTTATACCCCTCCTGTTTGAGAGCCTTTACTGCCTGGGTACCAGAATAATCAAACTCACAAGCCTGTCCTATAACAATTGGTCCAGAACCAATTACAAAAATACTCTTGATGTCTTCTCTTTTGGGCATCTTTTCAAACTCCAGTTATAAAATTTACTTAGTACTTTCTATCAAATCATAAAATCTTTTAAATAGGTAAGAAGCATCATGGGGACCTGGAGATGCTTCTGGATGATATTGTACTGAAAAAATTGGATATTCTCTATGCCTTAATCCTTCAACAGTATTGTCATTTAAATTAATATGGGTTACTTCTGCTTTGCCTTTGAGTGAATCTATGTCAACTGCAAATCCATGATTTTGTGATGTAACCTCAACCTTACCAGTTGTTAAATCTTTAACTGGTTGATTACCACCCCTGTGTCCAAATTTAAGTTTGAAGGTTCTACCACCTAAGGCAAGTCCCAGGATCTGATGTCCTAAACAGATTCCAAACATAGGTTTTTTTGTAATTAGCTTCTTAACATTTTCTATAGCATATTTAACTGGTTCTGGATCTCCCGGTCCATTTGAAAGGAATACCCCATCAGGATTTATTTTTAAAACCTCTTCTGCAGGAAAATCTGCGGGGACAACAAGAACTCTAAATCCCGCATTAACTAAATTTCTCAAAATGTTGTACTTAATGCCATAATCATAGGCTACTATGAAATACTTACCATCATCTTTCCTTACATATCCCTTTTCCAATGTCCAGAGTCCTTGATTCCACTGATAGGGCTGGTCAGTTGTTACATATCTAACAAGATCAAGCCCTGCCATTGATGGTACCTCTTCTAATTTTTCCATCAACTTATTCTTATCAAACTCAATGGTAGATATAATTCCATTCATAGCACCCTTTTCTCTTAAATGGGAAGTTAGCGCTCTTGTATCAATACCTTCTATACCAACGATATTATATTTTTTGAGAAATTCTTCTAAACTACCTTTGCTTCTATAATTGCTTGGATATTCCTGATACTCTTTCACCACAAACCCTGCTACAAATGGTTTTCTTGACTCCATATCCTCTTCGTTGATGCCATAATTACCAATTTGAGTATATGTCATGGTAACTATCTGCTTATCATAAGAAGGATCTGTCAATATTTCTTGATAACCACACATAGAAGTGGTAAAAACAACTTCACCTGCGGTTTCTCCTTCAGCTCCAAAGTTGTAGCCAGTAAACATTCTACCGTCTTTTAATAATAAAACTGCCTTCTTTTTAGTCTTTAACTTCAAAAACCTGACCTCCTTTTATAGTATAAACAGCTCTGCCTTTCATTTTTTTACCAAGAAAGGGAGTGTTATAGCTTTTAGATGCTATATTACTTTTTTCTAAAATCCATTCGCAATGGGGATCTATAATTGTTAAGTTTGCTTCTTCGCCTTCTTTTATTACTGGTGGTCTTAATCTTAAAATTTGATGAGGTTTTCTCGATAATTTTTCTGCCAGGGTCTGAAAATCAATTACACCAAGCCTTACAAGCTCTAAAGATAATGGAACCATCGTTTCTAATCCAATCATTCCAAAAGATGCAGATTCAAACTCTCTTTCTTTCTCATCAATATGATGGGGAGCATGGTCTGAGGCAATTACATCTATAGTACCATCCTTAAGCCCCTCTCTTATTGCTAATATATCATCTTTATTTCTTAACGGTGGATTGACCTTAGCAAAGGTATTATATCCAAGCACCTCTTCTTCGGTAAGTAAAAAATAATGTGGACACGTTTCACAGGTAACATTAATACCAGCTTTCTTTGCCCATCTAATTATATTTACAGATTCTTTTGTACTAACATGGGCAATATGGATCCTTGCATTTGTAAGTTTTGCCAGCATTAAATCTCTAAAAATTCCAATGATTTCAGACTCCCTCGGGATACCTTTTAAACCCAATTTTAAAGATATTTCACCTTCATTTATCTGTCCATCTTTGCTCAATTTCTTCTCTTCAGAATGACAAATTATAGGCATATCGAAGCATTTCGAATATTCCATTGCCTTTCTTAAAATTTCGGCATTTTCTACTGGATTACCATCGTCTGAAAAGGCAACTGCACCAGCATCTTTCAGGTCTCCCATCTCAACTATTTGCTCACCTTTAAGGCCTATAGTAATTGCAGATATTGGGTAAACATCTACAGGTAAATCAGTTTCTTTTGACCTACACTTTATGTAATGTGTCACAGTAGCATTGTCATTAACTGGATTTGTATTAGCCATACATGCAACAGCAGTAAAACCACCCTTCAATGCTGATTTTTGTCCTGATTCTATATCTTCTTTGTACTCAAAACCGGGTTCTCTTAAATGTACATGCATATCTAAAAAACCAGGAAAAACCAATAAATCTTCATTTTCTATTGTAAAATCAACATTCTTAGCTTGTATCGGTTTTTCAGAAACTCTTTTAATTATGCCCTTTTCTATAAGTAAACTTCTTCTAAATAGCCCTGAAGAAGTAACTATTGTTAAATTATCTATTTTAATTTTCAACTTTACCTCCGGTTAATAAAAGGTATAAAACCGCCATTCTTACCGCTACACCTTTTGTAACCTGATCAAGAACAACACACCTTTTATCATCAAGCACATCTGATGTTATCTCAAGCCCTCTATTAACTGGTCCTGGATGCATTATTATTGCATCTTTTTTTGCAAAGTTTATTGAGTTTTTATTTATTGAAAAACATCTTGCGTATTCTCTTTCTGTTGGATAAAATCCACTTCCCATTCTTTCTTTCTGAATTCGCAATGCCATCACTACATCAGCATCATAAAGCCCTTCTTCAAGATTATAATATATTTCGGCACCAAGTTCCCTGAATGTTTCGGGTATAAAAGTTGCTGGCCCAACAAACCTAACTTCATTACCCAACTTCTTGAGGGCAATTAAATTAGACCGTGCTACTCTACTATGTAGAATATCCCCAACAATTGCTATTTTTAGACCACTAAGGATATTTTTATATTCCCATATCGTCAATATGTCAAGCAATGCCTGAGTTGGATGTTCATGTCTACCATCACCACCATTTATGACAGAAGCTTTAACTCTCTTTGACAAAAATTCAGCCGCTCCTGAGAAACTATGCCTTATTATTATTGCATCAATACTCATTGCCTCTAAATTTTTTACTGTATCAAGGAGTGTTTCACCTTTGCTTACACTGCTTGCGGAAGTAGATATGTTGATTGTGTCTGCAGAAAGGATTTTAGCAGCCATTTCAAAAGAAGTACGAGTTCTTGTGGAAGGCTCATAAAAAAGGGTCAAAACACTCTTACCTCTTAGTGTTGGCACCTTCTTTACATCCCTTTTTAGAACCTCTTCAAAGGATTTTGCTGTTTCAAGGATATATATCAGCTCTTCCTTACTAAGGGGCTCGAGCGAAACGAGATCTTTATGATTCCACTTTATTTTTTCTGTCATTTTTTTCCCTCAAAACAACACCATCTTTTCCATCAACTTCTTTAAACATAACTTCTACAATTTCTTTTCTTGATGTTGGAACTACTTTACCAACAAAATCAGCCTGAATCGGTAATTCCCTATGTCCCCTATCAATCAGAACTGCAAGTTGTATTCTCTTTGGTCTTCCAAAATCAAAAATGGCATCTATTCCCGCTCGAACCGTTCTGCCAGTAAATAACACATCATCAATTAAAACAACATTTTTATCGTCTATACTAAAAAGCAGTTCCGTGGTTTCTATTTTATGTTTAGGGCTTATTTTAAAGATATCATCTCTATACATTGTTATGTCAATATCTCCTGAAAGCACTTCTATGCCTTCCATCTTCTTAATTGCATTTTTAATTCTTTCTTTCAGCAGACTTCCCCCTTTTTTAATTCCTATGAGAACTAAATCAGACAAATCTGGATTTTTTTCCATTATTTCATGGGCAATACGATTAATAACCCGAGGAAAGGTTTTCTCATCAATAATAATGATCTCTTTCTTAGACTTACTCATAAAAAAACCTCCCTGCAGGGAGGTTTTCTATATTGCTATACTTTAACGCAACAATATTCATCAAAGCTAAATTTTAATTGTAAAACAAATTTATGTCAATTAAAAAATCTAAGTTTTATACCTTTTATAAAAAGTTTTGTTTCACAATTTTCAAAAAGAAATATAAGTACTTGTTGTTAAAAATAATTCATAAAAATTCAGATTTTGCAAACCACTCCACAAACCTCATTGAAATATAAAATAGCTCTATTAATATCACTCCCCCTTCCTACAAATATAATAATATCGTTCTCCATAAACTCAAAATCTGGATCAGGGTTAACAATCAACTGTTCACCTCTTTTTATTGCTATTATTGTTACATTTGTTTTTTTTCTAATCTCCAGTTCTCTTATGCTTCGATTAATTAGACTGCATTTGTCTGTAACAAGGTAACTTTCTACCTCAAGTTCCTTCAGAGCTGAAGTATGGTCATATAAACTATGTTTTGGAATTGTAACCCTTCTCAATGCTTTGTAGCTATCTTCTCTAAGGCTTTCTGCAATATCAAGTATTATATTACTTGGATAGTGGTAATATTTTAAGACCCTTGAAAAAATTTCAATGGATGTCTCGAGCTCTTCAGGAATTACCTCATTTGCACCTAATCTTTTTAGATCCTCTACTTCAAGAACGTATCTTGTTCTAACTATTATATATACAGTTTTGTTCTCCTTTCTAATTAATGAAACAATCCTTCTTGTTGCTGCAGCATCTGAGATGGCAATAACGACAGCCCTTGCCCTATCAAGACCTAAATGTTTCAAAACTTCTATACTCGTTCCATCGCCATAATATATTGGTTCTCCCCTTTTTTTCATTTCAGCAACAGTCACACTATTTATTTCAAGAATTACATAGGGAATATTTAGCTCTTTCAAGATTTTCGCTAAATTTCTACCGTTTAAGCCAAAGCCTATTATAATAACATGATCATTTTTCTTTACTGCTCTGATCTCTTCATATTCCTTTGACTTTGTGTATAAATATTTTAGTATATTAAAAACTTCTGTCTTCTCTGAAATTTTATATGCAAAATTAATCATAAAGGGAGATAAAATCATAGTCATCACAGTTACCGATAATACCAATTGATAGACATCATCTCCTATCAAGTTCGCACTTTTTCCTGCAAATGCCAAAACAAAAGAAAATTCTCCTATCTGAGCAAGGCCAATTGAACTTATTATTGAAACTCTTTGAGATAATCTAAGGAAATAGGCTACAACTAAAATAGAAAATACTTTTATAAAAATTACAAGAAAAAGACTGAATAATACAAATATTAAATTTTGATAGATAAAATTTAGATTCATAAGCATTCCAACAGAAACAAAGAAAAGCCCCATAAAACTCTCTTTAAAGGGTATTATGTCTGACAAAGCCTGATGGGCATATTCTGATTCAGATATCATCAATCCTGCTAAAAATGCCCCAAGGGCCAGGGAAAGCCCTACATAGGAAGTTAAAATTGCGATACCTAAACAAATAACTATAATTGTGATAATAAAGAGCTCCCTACTCTTTGTTTTTACTATTTGATGCAAGAAATAGGGAAAGAGAAATCTCGCTCCTAAAAGAACAACAACAATTATCAAGCCTGCTTTAAATATTTTAAAAAAAATATCTTTTGCTGTAATACCCTCTCCTGCAAGTATTGGAACAAGCAGCATTAGAACTACAACAAATAGATCTTGAAAAATAAGTATCCCAATCATCGTTTTGCCATGGGGAGTATCAATATCTCCTTTATCTGCAAGTATTTTTAAGACAACTGCAGTACTGCTTAATGAAATAAGAAAACCTATAAAAATAGCAATTTTTAGGTTATTAAAATAATAATAGGCTAATATAAAAATTAATGCAGTTGTTATTAAAACTTGAAGTAATCCACCACCAAAAACAACCCTTTTTATTTTCAATAATTTTTTCAGAGAAAACTCGATACCAATTGAAAAAAGGAGCAAAACAACCCCAATCTCAGCAATTACCTCAATGCTATGGGTATTTGTTATAATACCAAGCATAGATGGCCCAATTAAAATTCCAGCCAGAAGAAATCCTACGAGTGAGGGTATTTTTACTTTTGTAAGTATAAAAACTATAATAGCGGAAACAATAAAAATTATCTCAATTATCCCGAGAAATTCCATAATATAGAGTATAGAACAAAAGCAAATTTTTACAACGTCTTTGTGCAGTTTTAATTAAAGTTTATCTTCCTTTAAAATTGGCAAAACTATTGAAATACCTTTTACATTCTCAATTGTTGCATCAATTAAGTATACATTCTTAATCACATCTGAAGTAATCGTGTTTTTATTTCCATATACATGTACTTGACCATCTTTTAAAAATAAAAATTTATCAGCAAACCTTATAGCCATGCTAATGTCATGTATTACTAAAAGGGTTGTTAAATTCATTTTTTTTGTAATTCTTCTAATCAGTGTCATCATCTCCATCTGGTTTTTTATATCCAGATGACTTATTGGCTCATCAAGCAATAGTACTTTTGGTTCTTGAGCAAGAGCACGAGCTATAAAAACTTTCTGAAGTTCACCGCCACTAAGTTCATGTGTATTCCTAAAAGCTATTTCACTTAAATTAAGCATTGTTAATATTTCTTCTACCTTATCTAAATCTTTTTTTGATACCTCAAAATTTATATGGGGCCTTCTTCCTAATAAAACTGTATCAAAAACAGTCGATGATATGCCATCTACTCTTTGTTGCATATAAGCAATATTTTTAGCAACATCTCTTTTGGTGAGTTCAGTTAGAAGTCTACCATCCAGATAAACATTTCCATTTTTTGGTTTCAAAATTCCACAAATGATTTTAAGAAGTGTTGTTTTACCAGATCCATTAACACCAAGTATTGAAACAATATCACCCTTAGACGCCTCAAAACTAATTTCTTCCAACACATTCCTATCTTTATAGGAAAAATTTATTCTTTCAACCTTGAGCAATGCTTAAAATCCTCTCTTAAATATAAGAAGATATAAAAAAAGAAAGGCACCTGCAAAAGATGTAATTATACCAACTGGCAAAACAACTGGTTTTAATACCTCTCTCGCAACTATATCTGAAAGAAGTAAGAGGAACGAGCCCGCAAGAGCAGAATAAGGAATCAAAAACCTATAATCATTACCCACCAAAAATCTCATAATATGGGGCGCTATAAGACCTATAAAGCCTATTATTCCCAAGAAAGAAGTTATAACAGCAACTATTAGAGAACTCAAAAGCATTGAGATTACCCTGAGCCTCTCAACGTTCACCCCTAAACTTTTTGCAGATTCATCTCCCCACTGGATCGCATTGTAGTCCCATCTTACTATTAAAAAATATACAAAGGGGATCATAAATGCCAAAAACATTATTTTATTGTAATACCAGTTAGCCTTTCCTAAGTCTCCAAAGGTCCAGAAAACTGTTGCAGAAACCTGAAAATCAGAAGCAAAGTATTGTAAAAACATTGTTCCTGCACCAAAAAATGAGCTTAACGCTACACCCGCAAGAATTATTGACTCTTTCGTTATATTTTTTAGTGACGAAAGCATTAATATGAAAACCACAGAGAGAAGTGAAAAAATAAAAGCAGAAATTGTAACTAAATAGGGATTGTTTACTGTTACCATCTCATTACCCGTTATATGTGTTTGCCCAGCACCAAGAATAATTATTGCGAAGGCAGCACCGAAGGCAGCCCCCTGTGATACGCCTATTGTAAAAGGGGAAGCTAAAGGATTTCTTAAAACATTTTGCATAATAACACCAGCAACACCAAGACCAGCCCCTGCAATTATAGCTCCCACTGAGCGTGTAAACCTGATATCCCATATTACATGTCTATATTCGCTCTTTTCTTCAAAAAGCAATGTAGACAAAATCTCTTTAAAACTTATATTAATAGAACCTACTTTTAGTGAGTAAAAAAAGATTATTGAAAGGCTGAAAGCTAAAAATAATCCAACTAAAAGCTTTTTTCCTATTAAATTTAAATAAATTTTTTTACTATTCAACTCTAATTGTCTCTTTGAAACTAATCTTTCCATATCCCAAGTAGTTACTTTTTAATTTTTCATAAGCATAAACACCATTAAACATATAAATGATTTCTTCGGTTTTTTTCACTATATCAATATCTTTGAACAGGTGGGGATAAATTATCTTCCCCATATAGTAGGCATTTGCAAGTGCTATCTCTATATTAGTGTGATAGAAGTTAAAGGGTAAAACAGAAAAAACTTTTTTCTCCTTTACAGCCCTTAATCTTTTAAAATAATCAGGGTTTCTACTGTAATCTTCCTTTAGCATCTCAAAACCACCAGTATCTAAAAAAATAAAATCTGGATCCCATTCAATTATTTTTTCTTTATCAATAAATAAATGCTCTCTTTTGCCTAAAACGTCCACAACGTTGTTCCCATTTATAAGTTTTAATGGAAAATAATTTCCTTGGGTGCTTGTAATTGTATGTCTTCCAGCATAAGATACCGCTCCTACATAAACCTTTGGTTTATTTTTTACTTTTGATGTTCTTTTATATAAATCTTTAACAACACTATCTAAATAAACTACAAGTTCTTTAGCCCTCTTCTCCTTATCAAGTAATCTACCAAGTATGGTTAAAGAGGCTTTGACTGAATCTAAATCGACAAAACCTCTTCCCCCATAACTCAGATATAAAACTGGTAAATTAGTTTTTTGCTGAATTGTCTCAACAAGACTCAAATCTAACCCCATTGTTATAATAAGATCGGGTTTTACTGAAATGATTTTTTCAAAATCAGGCAGTTTATTAGGCCCACCTTCTCCAATTACAGGAAGATTATCTACTACATTTGATATTGCCAGAGTATATGGTCTGCCCGATTCATTTTTGTTTTTTCTTTCATAGGCTTCTATTCCAACCACTTTATCTATTGCTTTTAAATAAGTAATAAATCTCATTGCACTTCCCAAAGGGACGATTTTCTTTATTTTTTTTGGTATTAATAGCTTTCTTCTCGCCATATCCTCAAATAAAATTTGATCGTTAGCATAGGAGAGGGATATCGAAAAGAAAAGAATTACAAAAATTGAGGAGAAAAAGATTTTTTTTAACATACTATTACCAGTTATAAATTACCAACCCCTTGTATATTCTTTGTAACAATCTAAACAAACCTTTTTCCCGTCTTGTAATCTCACTCTATTTTCAGCAGTTCTTTCTCCACAAATTTCACAATCATAGCTTTGAAAAATCAATGCTTTCTCTGGCAATTCAAAACTTGGCTCTTTAACTTCAAAGAGATCAAAAAAATCTGCCTGTAATATATAGTTTTGTATTGCATCTCTATCTTCTTCCATCCAGTTAATTTTTCTTTTAAAGACAATTCTAAATTTTTTATCACTCCCTCTTTTAAAAAAAGTGAAAGCAAGTTTGCCTCTATCATGATAAATAAGATTTCCCTTCCCTAAAGTACAGCCAGTTATAACCTGAATGGCATCAACACAACAGGCATCATTTTCAGAAACACAAACAATCTCCTCATCCTCTGAATACCTTACCCCTAATCTACTTAAAGCAAATTCTCCAGCTCTGTAACCTATTGCAAGAACTGGGCAACTATGACCATGAAACTCAATGCATCTTTCCCATAGACTTCTTTGCATACACATTTTCAAGCCTCCATTAAAAGTTAAATGATAAATTCGCTTTAAAGCTAAAAGGAGCACCAACACCATATGTTGTTCCAGCCACCGCATCATCCATAGCATTAATTAACGAAACATATTTCTTATCAAAGATATTATCAAAATCTAAAGACAGCTTTAGAGTCTTTATTTTTCCTAAATTCTCCATAGTATAGCCAATACTTAAATCAAAAACTGTATATGAAGGAATTCTTTCTTTATGCTCAACATCACCATATCTTTTCCCTATATATCTCATCTTAGGTATAACTTCAAAGCCCTTTATCTTAGCTATAAATCCAGATGTTATAACCCATTTAGGCACGTCAACAACCTGTCTACCATCTGTTTTTAACATTTGTCCAGAATAGGTAATATTTCCATCATAAGTTAAGTTTGTATAAGCAGGGTTTAGATAAAAGATAAATTTATCTGTGAAATAAATATTAGCACCAAATTCAAATCCATAGCCATCCGCTTTGCCAATATTTTGCTGATAATTTACAGGCTTCCCAGTTAAAGGATCTATAACTCTTGGATCTGTTATAACTGTAAGGAGATTTTTATTTTTTGAAAAAAATAATGTCGGATTGAATTCAAAATAATTGGTTCTTATTCTCAGACCAATATCAAGATTATTGCTTTCTTCAATATCTCTATCTTTAAAAAGATCTTTTAGTGTTATGCCTGCCGATAAAAACCTTGTCCTTAATCTGTTATACAAAGTAACTAATGGCAAGTAAGCATAGGGTCTTATAAAGGTTTTGCCATAACTAATATAGGATTCTACATTGTCATTAAAAGAATAAGACAAGCCTGCAGTAGGTAGCCATATATCGTACGTTACTTTCTCTCTATCAAGATCAATAGCCCTCTGAAGAACTGGGATACCACTTATAAACCTCGTTATATAACCCTGACTATCTGAATCTTCAAATCTAAAATATTTTAAACCTGCCTGCCAGTTTAATTTATATATCGTGCCAGCAACCTTAAGATACGGACTCTTGATAAATGCATCTCCAGAAGTAGCTGTTACGCCATACCCTCTATATCTAAGAGAGCCATCTGGATTTAACCAGTAATTTTCAGTATATATGTTCATATTTGAGATTTCATAATGATACCCACCGATTAACTTTATATTTTCTGAATCAAAAGTCAGCTCTCCTATCAATCCCTTTCTCTCTATGTCTCTTGTCCTGTCTAAAACGCCCGGTCTTCCCTGTATGTTTTGAGTACCATCCCTTAACTTTGCATCTTCCAATGATAGATAAGGTTTTAAGACAAGTTTTAACTTATCTGCTAATTTTGCTGAAAAAGCTATATACATATCTTTGTTTCTATGTGTTTCCCAGTTATATTTATAGTATAAATAATCCTTAGCTGGTACACCCAAAAGAGAACTATTAAAATCTAGGCGATAAAAGGTACTCAGATTTTCTACAAGTTTGTAAGTTAGAAACCTATATTTATAATGTTCAACTTCATTAAAATTACTCCATAATTTTATCTCTATCTTTTCTCCAATTGGTTGAACAAGAGTAAAATTAAGATTATTTCTTGGGCTTATTTCTCCTGGACCTTTCCATTTATCCTGTTCAGAAAAAGAATAGGATAGAGAGAACTTAGTATTAAGATGATAAATAGCGCCAGTATCAAGTCTTGCATAGGTTTTCTTATAATCAAAGTTTCCAAGAGACTGAGAAAACTTAATGCCAAAATTCTCCTTAGCCCAAAGTGGTCTAAGCTCCAAAGCTCCTGCTCTATTACCAATACCAGAACCAAGATCTGCGGGAACCGCACCTTTATAAATCGCTACACTCTCGAAATTTTCAAGATCATAAATATAAGCCCTTGGTCCTATTGGATTTCCACCATAGTTAGGAATACCTTCAACAGTTAGAGCACCTAAATATCCCCTAACTCCTCTTATCCTTAAGTTAGTTTGTTCAGAAGCCATATTATTTGGATCAATACTTTCATAAACAATTCCCGGTAAAATTGTAATCGTTTCATAAATATTTTGTTTTGCCTTATCACCAACGATTTCAATCCCCTTGCTTGTTATTTCTGTTCCAGTATAAACTGTCTCACCTGTCTGTTTTGTCGGTATAACAATTTTATCTCCTATAACAATAACTTCTTCTAATTCAGTTTCTTTTTCTTTTCCTAAAACATATGTAAAACTAAACAATAAAAAACTAATAAGAAGCATTAATCTGCATATAAACATTTTTCCCTCCTAAGTTTTTTACTTTTCACCTCCCTTGTGATAAAATTAGTGTTGCGGGAGGTTTATACCTTCTTCGCAGGGGCAGAAAAGAACTCATACTTGGCAGGGTACTGGTCTTTTCTGCCCTTTTCAATAAAACTTATATTTCCTGTCACCTCCTTTCAGTTGCTATACTATAATTTTTTATCCCCGCTAACCTAACCTCATCGATAACACTAATTAAAATGCCCACATCAGCCTCTTTATCCGCTTTTATCCTTATAAAATCATTTTCGTTATTTTGATTTAATAAGATTGCTTCTTTTAACTTATTTATACTGACCTCGCCACCCATAAAATAAACCCTACCTTCCTTAGTAATGTATATATCCTTTAAATCTTCTTTTATATTCTGAGAGGTCTTAGATTCTGGAAGTTTTAGTTTTAAAACAGGTTCTTTTATAAAATTGGAAGAAAGCATAAAAAATAAGAGCAACAAAAAAACAACATCCACAAGAGGTGCTATGTTTATATGTGTGTGATTATATTTTTTTCTTTCAAATTCCATAAATATCACTTTTCCTTATTTCTCTTAGTAAAAATTGACAGGGAAATCTCTTTCAAGAGAAAGACTATTTCATCTAATTGTTTCTCTAAATAGTGATGTCCCACATGAATTGGTATTGCCACAAGAAGGCCAAAAGCTGTTGTAATTAATGCTTCCCAGATACCACCAGCCAACATTGAAGGGTTTACACTATTATTTTGAGAGATGACCATAAATGCCTTTATCATTCCTGTTACAGTACCAGTAAGTCCTAACAATGGAGCGATTGTTGAAATCAAAGCGAGCCAGCTAAGACCTCTTTCCATCAAACGAACTTGTTTAGTACCTATAATTGATATCTCTTTTTCACTTAATCCATCATAGATCGCTTTAATTATTGGCTTTATAATATCTGGTTTGTTTTTGATTATTTCTTCTAAAGGTTGTTCTAAAATTTGATATAATTTTCTATATTCCAAAAATTTATTTATAATTATTGCTAATCCAAAAAAAGAGCACACTGCTATGGGATACATTAAAAATCCACCCTTTATAAAATACTCAAACATTACTCACTCCTTAAACTAAATTTGATGGGCAGTATAGCCTTTGATGATACTGGCTTACCATCAACCATTGCTGGCAAAAAAGTTGATTTTTTTACTGCATCAATAGCAGACTCTGTAAATCCATATCCTGCTGATTCAATAACCTCAACATTAAGCAATTTGCCATTTTCATCTATTGTAAGTCTTAAAACTACTTTTCCTTCTTTGCCAATTTTCCTTGCAAGAAGAGGATATTGAGGTATAACCCTATTCAAAAATTTTGGAGCCTCTTTCTTACCAAATTCAATATCAATTAAAGGTTTTACATCCAAAACTGGTTTTTTGTCTGTTTTATCAATTTTAGAAACGATTTTATTTTCTTCTAATGTAGAGACACTCTCTTTATCCTGTCTGTTTTGACTATTTTCCGCCACAATTTTCATAGATTCTCCATTTTCTTGTTTTTCAATAATATCCTCTTTGTTATTCGTTAAATTTTCCTCAAACTCTTTAATTTTTATTACAGGAGATTCTTTTTTATCGACTGTATCAACTTTATTTAAAAACTTATTTTCTTTATTATTCCTAACGGTTTTTTCAATTGGTCGTTCATCAACAAAAAGTATCTCCATATCCGTATAATCATTCTTAATTAAAATAGGCATCGGTATAGCAATTAACCCTATGTGTACAAACAAAGAAATCAAAAAAGCAGATAATCTGCTTTTTTCCATAATCATACCCCAATTTTTTGATTTTACCTTCTGGATGATAATTTATAGCATCTTCAAGATGCTATAGATCTGATATGTATAAACCTGATCTGATACCTTCTAGTATCGATTTTGTCAAAATTGATTATATTAACCTTAAAAAAATTGTCAAGGGATTTAATTTGCTATTTTTAAAGTATATTAAATCAAAACACTATATTCTCTACATGATCGAAAACTGGCTTATTGTTAATTACTTCTATGCCTATAGCCTCGAACCTGATTGGTTTATCGGCTATTTTATTTTTCATACAATAGAACTCTGCAACTCTTATCATTCTTTTTTGCTTTTGTAAGGTTATTGCTGAAAGAGGTGTGCCAAAAATATCTTTTGTTCGAGCTTTAACCTCTATGAAGCACAGGATACTGTTTTTTTCTGCAATTATATCTATCTCACCGAAAGAACAGTTAAAATTTCTTTGAATAATCTTGTAGCCTTTATTTTTTAAAAAATCCACAGCGAGGTCTTCAAAAAACTTACCATGAGCCCTTTTATTCATATCAAAGCAATATTATAAGTCTTAGGTAGAAAGGTCTTTCTATGGATAGGACAAGGCCCATATTTCTTGATCATTTCTAAATGCAATTTTGTTCCGTATCCTTTATGCTTTTCAAAGGCATATTGGGGAAATGTTTTTGCATATTCAAGCATTAAGCTATCCCTAAAATCTTTTGCAACTATCGATGCAGCAGCAATTGCGATAGATTTAGTTTCACCCTTTACAAAAGCAATTTGTTCAACTCCTTTTATAAAGGGATTTTTTAGATTTCCGTCTATGTAAACAATAGAAGGCTTTATCATTAAATTATTAAAAGCTTCTTCCATGGCTTTAAAAGTGGCAGTTAATATATCATTTTTATCAATGAATTCTTGATCTTTTAAGCCAATACCAAAAGAAACTGCTTCTTTTTTAATTTTTTCGGCAAGTTCTTTTATTTTTTTTGATGTTAGTTTTTTTGAGTCAATAATGGCAGGATTATAATAATCTTTTCTAAAAACTACCGCACAAGCAACAACAGGCCCTGCTAACGGACCCCTCCCTACTTCATCTATTCCACATATTAATTCATGATCAAAACTTGTAGGGTCATCTAAAAGAGGCTTCATAGAATGGGAGTTGGCAAAGTTTTAAACTTTGCCAACCTATTCCCTTTATCTAATCTCTTTAATACGTGCAGCCTTACCTCTTAAACCTCTTAAATAATAAAGCTTAGCTCTACGAACCTTACCTTTACTTACAACCTCAATCTTATCAATAACTGGGGAGTAAAGGGGAAAAACCTTTTCTACCCCTACTCCATACGAAACCTTTCTCACAGTAAAAGATGTCCTTATTCCATCGTGTTTTAAAGCAATTACTACTCCCTCAAAAACCTGAATACGTTCTTTATCCCCTTCTTTAACTTTGGTATGGACACGAACATTATATCCGGGTCTTAATTCAGGCATCTCTTTGCCTGCTATAAAACTTCTTTCAATTTCCAAAACTTTGCTATTCATAACTAACCTCCTTATTATCTTCCACATAACCTGTCTAATATTATGGCAACTGCTGATCTAACGGATAGGTGATTATAACTACCTTCACCATAGACAGGTTTTAATCTATAATCAGCAGAATTAATAAAATCCTCTGTCAATCCCCAACCGGTTCCAAAAACAATTAAATAGGGATTATCACTTTTATAAATTTTTTCTTTTAACTCCTCATACCCTATACTGTTAGGAAATGGCTTTGCATCAGTAACTACCACAAAAGGTTTTTTACCAAAATCACTTTCTATATCAACTATTACATCGTCAAAATTCTCTTTTAACACAACCCCCGTAAGGGCCTCTTTCCTTCGAGGATTATAGGCACTTCCCCAGTCGAATATCCAATGATATAAAATTTTCTTGCCTAATTCAAGTTGTTTTTGTATAGGTTGAACAATAAAAAATTTTTCAACTCCATAAGTCTTTGATATTCTTGAAATATCATGTATGTCATAATTAAAAATTGCTGTCGCAGTAACCTGTTTATTTTTGTTATACACAGGATAATGTAAAAGTGCTATATATAAGTTTCTTGGCATTGAATTTTCCTAAGAATTTTCTCTTTGTTTTAAAAGTTCAGGACGTAATTTACTCGTTTTCAAAATTGCTTGTTTTGTTCTCCATTCAGTAATTTTTTTATGATCACCAGAAATTAGAATATCCGGAACCTTAAAGCCTCTAAAATCATAGGGTCTTGTATATTGGGGGTATTCTAACAATCCATCACTAAATGATTCAAAAATAACTGACTCATCTTTACCAACAACACCTTTTACAAATCTAACAGATGCCTCGAGTACGACAAGAGTTGCAACCTCACCTCCCATTATTATGTAATCACCTATTGATATTTCTCTATCAATAAAGTTTTCTATTCGAGCATCAATACCTTCATATCTACCACAAATAAATATTAGATGCTCTGAGTTACCAAAATCTCTTGCTGTCTTATGGTTAAATACTTCTCCTGATGGAGTAAGCAAGATTTTCAAGCCCTTACCTCTCTGTCTTTCAACTTCTTCAAGGCATTCAACAACTGGCTCAATTTTCATAACCATACCTACACCACCACCATAAGGTTCATCGTCAACTACCTTATGTTTATCTTTTGCAAAATCTCTAATATTCCAGATTTTTATATCAAGAATACCATTCTCCCTTGCCTTTGCAATTAAACTCTGAGAAAGAGGAGTTGTAAAATAGTCTGGGAAAAGTGTTAAGATATCAATTTTCATAATTTGGCTTAAAAATTTTCAAATGCTGATTCATCGATGATAATTTTCTTCTCATTAATATCAACTTTTTTAACAACATTTTCGGAAAAGGGAAATAAAAACTCCTTTTTCCCATCCCTAACTACAATAACATCTACCCCACCGGTTTCAATTAATGACTCTACCTTACCGATGAACTTATCATTTATTGTAAAAACATTACAGCCAATTAAATCAACCCAATAATATTCATGTTCTTCAGTTTCTGGCAAATCTTTTCTTTTAATTAAAACTTCAGAATCAACGAGCTCTTCAGCACTATTTCTATCATCTATTCCTTCAAATTTAACAAGGAAACCTTTTTTATAAGGTCTGCTTTCTAAAATTTTTAAATTGATAAAGCCTTTTTTATTGGTTTTTATAGACAAAAAAATTCCTCGGAGAAGGCTTGTACCTTCTCCGCTGAAAGTTTTTAATATTACGTGGCCTTTAATTCCGTGTGGGCTTAAAATATAGCCGAGGGGTAAGTATTCTTCCCCTTGCATTATTCAACTATTTCTAAAACCGCCCTTTTACGAGCCTTCGCTGATGCAGCTGAGAGTATTGTTCTCATTGCACGAGCAGTACGGCCTTCCTTACCAATTACTTTACCACGATCTTCGCTTGCAACAGAAAGTTCGATTACAGTTGTACGTTCACCGTCCACTTCTGCCACTTTTACAGCATCTGGATTATCTACCAGTGCTTTTGCAATGTACTCAATCAGTTCTTTCATTCCCATATCTGCCTCCCGTCAGTTGTTTTTTATCGCACCTTTATTTTGTTAGACTCTTAACTATATTTTTAACAGTCTGTGTTGGTTCTGCACCTTTTGTTATCCAAGCTTCATAAAGTTCTTTCTTTAAATTTGCATTTTCAATACCCTTTGCAGGATCATAATAACCAAGAACTTCTATAAACTTGCCATCTCTTGGAGATGTTGAATCACTTACAACAATCCTGTAGAAAGGTTTCTTCTTGCTACCAGCACGAAATAATCTAATCTTTACTGCCATCTATTCCTCCTCTTTTTATTTAAAAAGACCGCCTATTCCTCTTAAAAAGTTCTTTTCTCCCTTTTTCTTTATCTGGGTGAAAATCCTTTTTGCCTCAAAATAATTTTTCAATAATGTGTTTACTTCCTGTACAGTTGTACCACTACCCATCGCTATTCTTCTTTTTCTACTACCGTTTATAATATCTGGATTACGTCTCTCCTTTAACGTCATAGAATCAATAATTGCATTCATCCTTTTAAAATCTTTTTCTATTTTATCCCAATCTATTTCTTTTTTCAACTTATTCATTCCTGGAATAAAGCTCATAATACTTTCAATGGATCCCATCTTTTTTAAATACTTAAACTGTTCTCTAAAATCCTCTAAAGTAAAAGAACCCTTTTTTAACTTTTGTTGCCACTCAATGGCCTTTTCTTTCTCTACTACCTCTTGCACCTTCTCAACATAGGAGATTACATCTCCCATACCAAGGATTCTTGAAGCCATTCTATCGGGATGAAAAACTTCAAGGGCATTTAATTTTTCACCAATACCAGCAAATTTAATGGGTACACCGGTAACTATTTTAGCCGAAAGAGCAGCTCCACCCCTTGCATCACCATCGAGTTTTGTCAATACGAGTCCAGTCAGTTTTATTTCCTGATTAAATTTTTCCGCTACATTAAGGGCTTCCTGACCTATCATAGAGTCAACTACTAATAAAACTTCATTGATCTTTATATTATTTCTTAACGTCTTTAGCTCATCCATTAACTCTTGATCAATATGAAGTCTCCCAGCCGTATCAAAAATCAATGTATCAAGACCTTGTTTATCAGCAAAGATTAAAGATTCTTTTGCAATATTTAATGGATCCTTAGGTTTATCATACTCAAAAAAGGGAACTGAAATCTGCCCTGCAAGTTTTTTTAGCTGATCATATGCAGCAGGGCGATAAATATCCAGACAAACCAACCCTGGCTTTCTTTTTTTATTTCTAAGAAAAAGGGCTAATTTTGCTGCCTGGGTGGTTTTACCTGAACCTTGAAGCCCCACAAGCATAATTACTACAGGTGGCTTACCAGAGAAATCGAGCTCTGAAGTTTGACTACCCAAAACATTAACAAGCTCATCTGCAACAATCTTAATGAATTGTTGGGCAGGCGTTACACTATTTAAAACTTCCTGACCTAAAGCCTTCTCCTTTACTTTGTCAAGAAATTCTTTTACAACTTTGAGATGCACATCTGCTTCAAGAAGTGCTATTCGCACTTCCCTCAAAGCTTCTGTAATATTGGACTCGGTAATTTTGCCGTGTCCCCTTAATTTCTTAAAGACCTGTCCTAATTTATCAGTTAAACTATCAAACATAAAGTAACATTAAATTTTATTGAAAAGATAATTTAAAGTCAATAAATATCTTGACAAAGGAAATTTGAATAATGTAATATAATTATCTACATTAGACGCGGGGTGGAGCAGCTTGGTAGCTCGTCGGGCTCATAACCCGAAGGCCAGAGGTTCAAATCCTCTCCCCGCTACCAAATTTATCCTTTCATACACAATCACAATATAAACTTTCTTTTTACATCAAAAAACTATAAAATATTAAACCTATGCAAGAAACTATTTTACAAATTGCAATTTATGCATTCCCAGTCTTACTGTCTATTACTGTCCATGAGTTCTTTCATGGTTACTCAGCCTATAAATTAGGCGACCCAACAGCAAAAATGCTTGGTAGGCTTACTTTTAACCCCTTTGCTCACATTGATTTGTTTGGGACCATACTTTTACCCCTCATTTTAATCATAACCAATTCAAGTTTTTTAATTGCCTGGGCGAAGCCAGTTCCTATAAATCCCCTAAATTTTAAAAGACCTTACAGAGATATGGCCTTATCTTCTTTAGCAGGACCACTTTCAAATATCATATTATGTATTATCTTTTTTGTTGCACTTACTTTTTTCTTTAAAAATTCTACCCCTATTAGCGGCTATGGTAACAGTGAATTAATTAAACAAATGCTTCGTGCGGGTTTTTTCATGAATTTCGCCCTCTTTGCTTTTAATATGCTTCCAATCCCACCCCTTGATGGTAGTAAAGTATTAACTGCCATACTACCGAAAGGTGGAAGAATTTTTATGGAAAAAATTGAACCCTATGGATTTTTTATTGTTTTAGGCTTACTCTTTTTTAGAATAATAGATTTGTACATGCTTTTGATGGCAAATTTACTAAAACATGTTCTAATTTTTATTGGAGGATTTTGATGAAAACTGTTTTAAGTGGCATGCGTCCAACGGGAAAACTTCATTTCGGACACCTTCATGGTGTGTTAAAAAATTGGTTAAAACTGCAACAGGAATATAAATGCTTTTTCTTTGCCGCAGATTGGCATGCGCTAACAAGTGAATATGAAGATACCTCAAATATAAAGAAGGATACCATTGAGATGTTCATTGACTGGCTTTCAGTAGGGATTGACCCAGAAAAGGCCACTGTCTTTATTCAATCTGCCATTAAAGAACATGCGGAACTTCATCTTATTTTTTCCATGATTACACCTCTATCTTGGTTAGAAAGAAATCCTACATACAAAGAACAGCTTCAAGAAATAAATAACAAAGATTTGAGTACCTATGGTTTTTTGGGTTATCCAGTACTTCAGTCAGCAGACATATTGATTTATAAAGCATCTTACGTCCCAGTTGGAATAGACCAGGTACCTCACGTTGAATTAACAAGAGAGATTGCAAGGAGATTTAATTTTATTTTTAAAACAAAACTATTTCCAGAACCAGAACCACTACTTACTGACACACCCAAGTTATTAGGGGTTGATGGCAGAAAAATGAGCAAAAGTTATAACAACGCAATATATCTATCAGATAAGCCAGAAGTAGTGGAAAAGAAGATTTTAACAATGATGACAGACCCCCATAGGGTTAAAAAAACAGACCCAGGAGATCCCGATTTGTGTCCCCTTTTCCTTTTTCATAAAATTTATACTGATGATGAAGAACGTGCAGAAATTATTAAAAGCTGTAAAGAAGCCCTTTTTGGATGCATTGATTGCAAAAAAAGACTACTTGCGAAAATGAGGGACGAGATCAATGCTTACTGGGAAAAGAGACAATATTACGAAAATAATACCGACAGATTATTAAAAATAATTGAAGAAGGAAATGAAAAAGCAAGAGAATTTGCAGTAAAAACAATGGAAGAGGTTCGTGAAATTATAGGTTTATGAGCATATCTGTAAAATTAGAACAGTTCGAAGGTCCCTTAGACTTATTACTTCACCTCATAAAAAAAGAAAAGATAGACATTTATGATATACCTATATCAGAAATCACCGCCCAGTATTTAGAGTATATAGAAAACATGAAAAAACTAAATATTTATGTTGCCAGTGAATTTCTTGTAATGGCAGCAACATTAATTTATATTAAATCAAAAATGCTACTTCCCAAGAAGGTTACAATTAACGAAGAGATTCAAAATGATGATATAATTGCTGAGGATGATCCAAGACTTCCTCTTGTTCAAAGATTATTAGAGTACCAGAAAATTAAAGATCTTGTAGAAATTTTGGAAAAAAAGGATTGTTTGTACCGGGACTTTTTTCCAAGGGGATATACAGAATTTACAATAGACTTTGCTGAAAAAGAGTTTGATTCCTATGAACTGGTCAAAATTTTCTATTCTCTTATTGAAAAAATGCCCGATAGCCTCTCCCTTGAAGTAGAATTAGAGAAAATAACAATAAGGGATATGATAAACAATATCCTTGAGACATTAAGGGAAAGAAAAAAGATTACCTTTATTGAATATGCAAGTCAGCTAAAGTCTAAGATTGAATTAATAGTTTTTTTCCTTGCCCTTCTTGAGCTTGCAAAAATTAGAATGATTACTTTGATGCAATCAGCATTATTTCAAGATATTGATATTTCCCTGAGGATAGAGCAAGCATGAATAACCCACTGAAAGAAAAATATGGACCATTACCAATCGTTGAAGCAATGATATTTTCATCTGAAAATCCTCTATCGGCTGAGAAAATTGCCAGCATATTAGAGCTAAACAAAGAGGATGTTGAAGAAATAATAAAAATACTTATGAAAGAATATAACCACAATGAGATGCATGGTATAGAAATAGTAGAAATTGGTGGTGGATATTTCTTTAGAACTAAGATTCCCTATGCACCCTTTATAAGAAAGATTGTTATGGGAAAAGAATCGGACCTATCAAAATCAGCCATGGAAACTTTAGCAATTATTGCATATAAACAACCTATTACAAGAGCTGAGATCGAACATATAAGAGGTGTTGATTCAAGTAATCCCATCCGCTCACTTTTAGAAAAAAAGCTGATTAAGATTCAGGGAAGAAAAGACGTACCTGGTAGACCCCATGTTTATGGAACAACTAAGGAATTTCTAAAAGCCTTTGGACTTAAAGACTTAAGTGAACTACCAAATATAAAAGAAATTAAAGAAATTATAAAAGAACCACAACTAAAACTAATTGGAGAAGAGGATGAAGATAAGACTTCAGAAAATAATAGCTGACGCAGGTATTGCTTCAAGAAGAGATGCTGAAAAAATAATAGAAGAAGGAAGGGTAACTGTTAATGGCATTATAGCAAAATTAGGAGATAAGGCTGATCCAGAAAAGGACCATATTAAAATAGATGGCAAATTGTTGAAACCCCAAAAAATAGAATATATATATATAATTCTTAACAAACCTAAAAAGGTAATGTGTACAACAAGTGATCCAGAGGGAAGAGAAACTGTAATGGACTTAATTAAGGGCATAAAAACCCGAATATGGCCAGTGGGAAGGCTCGATTATCATTCCGAAGGGTTGGTTTTGCTTACAAATGATGGTGAACTATCATTAAGGCTAACCCATCCAAGATATAAAATAGAAAAAGTCTATGAAGTAAAAGTTAAAGACTTGCCTGATGAAAAGAAGATAGAAAAATTAAAAAAGGGCATCTGGTTGGAAGATGGCAAAACAGCACCTTGTGAGATTACTTTTATTAAAAGAACAAAAGAAAATAGCTGGTTTAAAGTTATATTAACCGAAGGGAAAAAAAGACAAATAAGAAGAATGTTTCATTCAATAGGTCATGATGTAATGAAACTTAAACGGGTGTCTATAGGCCCAATAAAATTGGGCAAACTTCCCATAGGTTCCTTTAGATTTTTGACTGAAAAGGAAATAACCGCACTAAAAAAATCAGTTGGTTTACTGTAGAAATTCTGTTGAACTTAATGGCAATTTGATTGTAAATGTAGTACCTTTACCATAGGTACTTTCAACCTGAACATTACCATAATGAAGATTTATAAGCTCTCTTACGAGGTAAAGGCCAATACCTGTTCCACGAGTAGTTCTATTTGGACCAGCATCAATCATATAAAATTTGTCAAAAATCTTAGATAAATCTTCTTCCTTAATACCTATACCAAAGTCTTTAATTTTAATATAAACGAGATTTCCGCTTATAGTTGTACTCACTTCAACCCTACCATTGGTTTTTGAATATTTTATGGCGTTTGAAATGAGATGATAAAAGCACTGCATGAGAAGTTCTTCGTCTCCCTCAACTTTTATAGGTCTATCATGAAAAGCTTTTATGAAAGTTATCTTTTTAGATTCCGCCTCTTTTTTTAACTCTTCAATTGCCTTTCTTATTAAGGAATGAATATCAACAGGAGCATGCCTAATCTTAAGGAAAGAAGGAATATTCTCAAACTTGCTTATAGTTAGAAGATTATCTATTAGTCTTACAAGCTTATTTACCTCATTTAGCATATTATTTAAAATCACCTGCTTTGATTCTTCATCTTTTAGAATCTTCTGACAAAGTATTTCATTAAAGCCCTTTATAATAGTTAGTGGAGTTCTTAGTTCATGCGATATATTTGCCATATAATTTTGACGCCAAATATTTAAATCTTTAAGCCTTCTGTATCTTAGAGCATTTTCCAATGCAATACTACTAAAGTTTATTAATGGTTCAAACATCTGAAAGATTCTTTCATCAAAATCTTTATTCTGATTTAAAAACAAAATAACACCTAAATAATGCTTTTGAAATTTTATGGGCAGAACTAATGCTCTCTCTGGATTATAGCCTAAATCACTCACAATATTTTTCAAATAATTATGAATATCTTTATGGGCTTTTAAGTAAAGAAAAGTTACGCCTTCTGATAACTTTAACAATATGTTAGAACTAATTGTATTTCCTGGTGTTAACCTGTTATTTATACCCACAACTGACTTGACAAAAAATTCGTTAATAGTATTTTCTTTATTCTGTAAAAAAACTAAAGTATCCGATGGTAATAAATTATTAAACTCATGTACTATTTTTTCTATTACCTCTTCTAACTCAAGCTCTGCAGTAAGGGTTTTGCCAAAATTATTGACTATAGAAAGATGATTAATCCTCTGCATCAACTCAGAAACATCTTCAAAAACTATTAAAATCCCCCTATCTGTATATCCCGTATTCAAAGAGTTGATATTTATGGAAAAAGTTCTTTCTCCTAAATTCATACAAAACTGCGTAGAAATATTTTCATTCGACTTTATTGCTTCAGAAGAGGGAAACATACCCTTAATGCTTATATCACTATCCATTCCCAATACTTTAAAGAGATTTTTCCCGAGCATCTCTCTTTCTGTAATTCCAAGAAGATCTTGAGCAGACTTATTTACAAAAAAAACTTTATAATCGCTATTGCACTCTATAACACCTTCTTTCATGGTAGAAAGGATCTGAGAAAGATGATTCTCTATTTCAATTAATTCCTTTGTCATTTCACGGGGATAAATTTTTTCTATACCAACAATACTATTTCTCAAAGAATTTACATCACTTTTGGTTTCAAAACGTTCTATTACTGAACGAATACTCTCTACAAAGTTCTGTATAGGACTTTTAGCAATATAGGCATCTGCATTTATTTCTTTAACACGATTTGCAACTTCTATTGCAACTCCAGTCATTATTATTACTGGTGTTTTCGACTTATTAGGATCTTCCTTTAAATATTTACAAAGCTTAGAGCCATCAATTTGAGGCATTATATGATCTATGAGAATATAGTCAAAATCCCTTTTTTGTAAACAATCCCAAGCTTTGATTGGATCTGTATAAGATTCAACATCAAACCCCAAGGGCATTAAAGCTTCTTTTATAGTTTCAAGAAAAAAAGGATTGTTATCAACTATGAGTACTTTCTTTGCCATTTTTTACTATTATTTTACAAGTTTATTTGCTTTTTACAAGTCTTTTATTCTTTTTTCAATATTTTTTAGTTACAATTAAAGAATGATTGATCTCCATATTCACACTACTTTTAGTTCAGATGGAATTTATAGACCTGAAACTATTTTAAAAAAGGCTGTTGAAAAAGGTTTAAAGGCTTTATCATTTACAGACCATAACGAAATTTTGGCAAATTATATAGGTTTAAAGAAAGCAAAAAACTTTAATTTGAAATATATAATTGGAACTGAAATCACAAGTTATTACAAAAAAAGAGAGTTACATATACTTGGATATTTCTTTTCTATTGACTCACAAATAATTAAGGATCTATTAAAAAACATAAGAAACGAAAAGTTAATGCAAGCCAAAAAGATCTGTAAAAAATTACAAAACTTGGGATTTGAAATATATTTAGAAGATGTTTTGAAGTTTTCTAAAAGAAAGCCTCCAACTGGTGTAAGCTTTTTAAAAGCAATTCTAAAAAATAATAAAAATTTGAAAGATGAAAGGCTAATTCCTTATATAAAAGGGGGAAAAAAACGCTCACCATTTATGCATTTTTATAACGATTGGCTTACTCCTAATAAACCCGCATATGTTCCAGGAAAGGAAATCACTACTGAAGAAGCAATTTATAGTATAATAAAAAGCAATGGATTAGCAGTTATTGCCCATCCACAAAACCTTTCTGAAGCAGATATAGAGGAACTGATAAGAATGGGGTTGAATGGAATTGAGGTATATACAACATATCACGATGAAAAGAAAAGACTTTTTTATAAGACCATTGCAGAAAAAAGGGGCCTCATAATGACCGCTGGCTCAGATTATCATGGAGAAAGAATTAAAAAGGACGTTCATTTGGGAGAGATTGGGGAAAATGATATTGTTTTATTAGAAAGAATGGAGGAATATTACAAAAAATACTATGGCAAGAACCCTTATAGCATGTGATTTTGATGGCACAGTTAATAAAATCGATATTGGAAGAGCAATTTCAAAGTATTTGTTTCCAGATACATGGAAAGACATAGATAGCAAATTTAAAAAGGGGCTTATAAATAATTTTGAGTTCTATTCAAAATATTTAAAACCACATTTTAGTAAAAACTATCAAGAGATAAAAAAAGTTATATCAAAAAATTTACGAATAAATGAAGGGTTTAAAGAATTTTATTCAGAATCGTTAAAAAGGGGCGATAAACTAATCATTCTTAGTGATGGTTTCGATATTTATATTGATGCCTTTTTAAAAAAATATAACCTATCTATTGATTACTTTTCAAATAGAATAACAGAAATTGATGAAAAAACATTTTCTTTAGCCTATCCTTTCCATTGCTTAGCCTGCCCAATATGTGGAACATGCAAATCAAAGATATTAGAAAAAATAAAAAAGAATTTTGCAAGGACTATTTATATTGGAGATGGAGATTCAGATATCTGTCCATCCTTTCAATCTGAAGTTTTTTTTGGCAAAAGAAAAGTTTTAATAAAAATACTAAATACAGAAGATATTGCAAATATTAATTCTGCCTTCTTTTACCTCTATGACTTTCATTCCCTAAATCAAAATTTGAAAAAATTTAACAAAATTAAATGTGTAATTTTCGATTTAGACGGAACCTTAGTTGATGGCTTTGATATTATTTATGAAAGTTTTAATTTTGCTTTAAAACAAATGGGTTTGAAAACTGTTCCCAATTATAAGATTAGAAAAGTGATAGGACCAGCTCTATCAGAAGGTTTCAAAAGACTTGTTCCAGAACACTTAGTAGAAAAGGGGGTTAGGCTTTATAGAGAATATTACAAAGAAAGATATTTACAAAGAACCTTATTATTTGAAGGAATTAGAGAATTGTTAATCATGTTAAAGGACAGAAAAATTATTGTTGGTCTTATAACAAATAAAAAGGGCAACTTTGCAAAGGACCTTCTTGAATATCTTAATTTAATTAAGCTTTTCGATTTTGTTATGGGAGCAGAAGAAGGATTTCTTCCCAAACCCCATGGTGATTCGATAAACCATATTAAAGAGAAATATAACTTAAGTTCTGAAGAAATTGTATATATAGGTGATTCTTCTATCGATGGAGAGTTTGCAAACAAATCAAAAGTAAATTTCCTATCAGTTGGTATGGGATTGGGAAAAGAAAAAGAATTATATAAATTTAAACCCCTCAGTTTCTGTTACAATACCATACAGCTAAGAAATGTTTTAGATAAGTTAGTTATCTAAAACTTTTATAATTCATTTTTTCCAGAAAGTCTCAACCAGACCCACCTTCCATTCTCCATTCTCTTTAATCATCTTCAAGTTAAAGGGATTCTCTGATTTTTTATGTCTAATAATGATCTCAGCACTGTCCCTTTTCTTAAGAACCTTTTCCCAAATGCAATCGTTCAATACAGTATGGGGATCAAAATCTTTTAGAAAACCATTCCAATAGGATTTGGCAATAAAACCATTTATACTAAAATCGGATCTTAATTGTTCAATCGAATAGGTCACACCCGTTGATTTTGATGCATTATATACATCATCTATCAATTTTTCCTGAGATTTTTTTGACAAATAAAACCACACCTTATCAAAATTTCTATCTTCAAGAGACTTAAAAAAAGTTTCTGCTGAATCAAGAATAATGTTTACTTCATTATTATTATCTATAGCAAAGCATAGTTGAAAAAACAAAGGAAAAGTTAAAACTACAAAAAGCTTAATAATCCCTTTCATTTACGATTAATTTTAATGGTGTCCAGTAGTAATCACGGGCGTGGTTCCACCACCTCCTCCACCGGCACCAGTAATAGCAATAGCACCACCCACAACTACTGCTGTTATTCCTGCACCCACTGCAATTGTTCCAGCAGTTATTCCACCAAGCACATTTGCTCCTGCGAGTGAACCGCTTAGTGTTATAGAACCTGATGCAGCAGTTGCTTTAATTACATTTGCTGATGTAGCACCAATAGCAATACCAGAATTATTTAAAGCAGAAGCGATTGCTTCTGGAGAACCAATAATATAACCTCCTCCCAATTCCTGAGGGAGTGGGATTGCCATCTGTTCGCCAACTAATTTTGGTGGAACAGAAAGTTGAGTATACATTATCCCTGGATGATTAATTAAAAGTTGAAGTTGGTCTTGAGATAGTTTTACAACTGTTCCATCACCTAAAGTCATCACAGGATACTGAGCTTGTGCATACGAAAATTTTGGAACTATAAAGGATGTTAAAAAGGTAATCATTAAAAAAACTGCTACAAAGCCCCTCTTACCCATAATTGCCTCACTATTTTTTATTAATTTGAAGTTTACCTTTGAAAAATATCCCTGTCAATATAAATTTTCTGGTTTCTACCAACAAAATCAAAGAGATTATTATAATGGGAGATGTCCTGTGCTACATCTCTTGTCCAAGGAGAGAGAGAGTATAAATAAGAGGTTTTAGAATCACTTCCTTCAAACAATCTTATGGGAATAGAAACAGATATTCCCTTATCATGATAGCCTGAATTTAGTTTATCTTTAAATACAGATGTATCTGTAAAACTATACCAACCAGTTATTACAACTCCACTTATAAATTTAGATATAGAAACTCTTGTACCAAAATCACCCGCTAAAAATCTACCTGTTTTTATATCTAAAAAGATATCTTTTTCAGGTATATTTAATCTCATATTAAAAAAGCCTGTAACATAGTAATCTTTAGCTTTTTCAGTATCTAATCTAAAAGGACTATCTATAGATCTCTTTTTTACAATGCTCGAGTTTATACCTAAAAAAACCCTTCCATCCAAAAAAGGTTTTGCAATCTCAAAATCAATCCCTGCATACTGAATTTCAAGGAAGCCAAAAGAAAGCCTTGTATATATCTCTTTTTGAAATTTATTTATTTGATCTACCATAAATCTTCCAAGGGAGACATTTTCTTTCATGTAAAGAGGTAAATCAGTCCTCACTGGAACTGACAACGGTTCGTTCACTGTAGAAACTGTATTTATGGGATACCCTTCAATGGCAGTAATAAAAGAATTACCTTCCCATAAGTGAAAACTTGCCCACAAAGAAAGCCCAAGCCTGTACTTAAAGAAACCAGAGGGATCGTTTAAAAAGGTTTGTAGAGATGGTTTAATGCCATATCTAACTATTTTTTTATAAACACCCTCTTCTATAGAAGTTTTATAAATATCTGTTTTAATCTCTGATAGGAGATAAAAATCCTTTTTTGTTATTTCATTTTCGAAATATTCCTTTATTATCTCTTTTTTTGAAGAAAAACCTATTAGGGGTATACCATGATTTTTTAAAACAATTTCTACATCATCGAGTTCTATCTCTTTGATCTCATTAACAAGCCTTAAAATAACTTCGATTGCCCTTGGAGCATAAAAATATTTATCATTTTGCATTTCTAAGCATAGTTTACTCCCCTTATAAGAGACACCAATATCACTAAATCCAATCATTTCAAGGCTTTTCGCAATCTTATCTTCAATTGACATTTCATTTTCAATTAATTTGGGTTCTTTATCTATAATTGGTATTAAAGGTTTCCCTATTTGAAAGTTAAAATTAATATTTACCCCAAATTCTTCTCCTCTCTGATAGGTTAAATCTACTCCCATCCAGTCAAAGGGCTTGAATCTCAGTCCATAATTGAAATGTGAAGACACAGGGCTTTTAAAATGTTTTTTTTGGGCAGGATCTCTAATTTGTCTATGAAACTCAATAGGGCTGTATTCTACCATCAATGCAAATTTATTATTTGGTGAAAATTGAACACCACCAAAAAATTTTGATTCCCTTAACCAATCGAGGGGATTTTGAATCATTTCTATTTTGATACCCTCTCCTTGTTCATTTAACTGCTTTTCTCCGAATCTGCCATTTCCAAAACCCAATGTAAAATCAAAGGGATAGATTTGCTTACTCGCAACAATATACTGCGAACTATAAAGCCTTGTACCATGGGGATCCATAATACCTATAGCAACTGAAGGTAGATACTTACTCTCGGGCACTAACTTATACTTGATATCAAAAGCTTTGTCTTTATAGTTCCCATATCCTTTCCATTTAGGGTCTTTTTTTGAAGCAGGCACATCAAGTATCTCTGTAATTCTCCCTGTAATCTCTAAATTTTTCAGAGGACTAAAAACTACATAAAAATACCTATAAGGCTCAACCTGAGAGATACCAAAGGTGTATGAATTTTGTTTTATTGTTCTTGCAGAGGGGATTTCCATAAGACCTGATGTACCTATATTAGATGGTGTATCAAAGGGCTGATCTATACAATAAAGATTTTTACAAGAAAAGAATATAAAAAAAACGACAAGAAAAGCCTTCTTCCTTATAAAAGACATATATCAGAATTTTTTCCTGTCATCTTTAGAAAAGATTTATTACAACGCCAGCAGTTACTGCCATTTGCATTAGAATTTGCGTAATATCTTTAATCTCTCTTAACCAGGCTATCCTATCCAATTTTTCGGGAACAACAATCGTATCGCCTGGCTCTATCTCTTTTTCTTCTTCACCAAAGGATGATAGTTCCCAACGTGACTTTATAGAGTTCCAATTAATCCAGCCCTTTGAAATTCTTTTAGCAGTTCCATCAACTTTTAAAATATAAACATTATCTTTGTCAGCAAACCTCGAAAATCCACCCGCTAAATTTATATAATCCATATAAACATATTTTTCAGAGTAAATTACACTTGTTTGTGACATTACAGATCCTGTTACTGTAACAACACTACTTTTGGCTGGTATATATAAAGAATCTCCATCTTCAAGTTCAATATCATACTCACTATTCTTTAAAAGCCTTAAATGGGCAAGTTTGATACTCATTCTTCCCGTTGCTTTAAATTTTTTCAGAGAATCAATAAACCTTTTTTTACTCTCTAACTCGACCTTTTTGGCTGTTATCTCTTCTTGGGATACAGAAGTTGAGGCTGAAATAGCTCCCTCTGCTAAAAGCTCCCTCTCAAGCTTTGCTATCATTTCATCAAGAGATTTCTGTTGAAGTTCCTTTACGCTTTTTCTTGTAAATATTGCCCCTCTTAAATAAGCATTCTTTGTATAACCACCAGCTCTCTCTATTAAAGAAGAAATCTTCTCTCCCTTTTTAAGTATATATCTCCCAGGAAATAAAACCTCACCCGATATTGTTGCATACTCCTCTTTACGCCAATCTGAAAGCCTTTTAATAAAAATTCTATCATAGGGTTTTAATAATATATTGTGTTCTCTAACATCCATAAGGGCTTTTGCAAGATTTATTTTTTTATGATCTATCTTTACAATTTTATTATTTTCTATTACCTGTGAAGAAATCTCTGCTTCTTCAAGATAGGCAGACTCTAAAAGGTTGCCCGCTTTAAAAATAAGGTCTCTGACTGTCATACCTTCTGTATATTGATACTCTCCAGGCTTTAAAACTTCTCCACTAATGAAAACCACTTGTTTGTATTTTTCTTCATTAATAGAATGTATAATAATTCTATCTTCATCTTGTACCTTTATATTTTCATTTGGATCGCCAGATATTACCTTCTCAAGATTAAAGTATATTGTTTTATAATCTCTACTTGGAGTAACCCTTATAAGCTCGCCTTGCTTCATATAAGCCAATCTCGTAAGTCCACCTGCAAGAGCAATTACATCTCTGATAGTAGTATTTTCCATTATGGCAAACTTACCTGCTTTTCTTACTTCTCCTTGAATAGTAACAATGGGCTTATCTTTAAAGAACCATTTATTAAATACATAAATTATATCTTGGGGTTTTAGTTCAATATTATGTTCATCATTGCCACTTAAGATTGCTTTTTCTAAATTAAAGGGAACAAGTTCAGTTCTTAAATCTGGCAAAGCTAATCTTTTTATGAGGGCATAATCAAAATATGTTTCTGGTAATAGATCATTTGCATCTTTTATAATATCTTTCAGCCTCATTCCTATTTTATATTCATATTTACCCTGTTTTTTAACATTTCCATATAGGTAGACTACATTAATATCCTTTTCTACAATATTGAAAATGTTTATTAAATCTCCATCTTCAAGTTTGAAGTTTTTTGACTTTTCAAGATTTTTATCATCTATATCAATGATTATCTGTCTTTCATTCTTTATTATCCTCTCTACCTGAATTTGCTGAGTATAACCTGTTGGTAAAATTCCTCCAGCAAGTTCTATTAGATCATTTAAAGTATTTCCTTCTTTGAGCTCATAAATTGCTGGCCTTTTAACATTTCCAACTATTCCCACTATTGGACCAGCAACTGGTACAAATATAACATCCCCTGCTTGTAAAATTTTATCCTGTGACTTGTCTCCTTTTAGAAGAAGGTCGTATAAATCAAATACCGCAACAACTTTATCCCTTCTTTTTAACTGAACATTCCGCATACTACCAATATTATTTGGTCCACCAGCTATAAGAAGAGCGTCTGTAATCGTAGCAAAAGAACCAATATTATATGCACCAGGCTTCCTTACGTCACCTAATACAAAGATGGGTATGCTTTTTAAATTACCCATGGTTATACTTATATTAGTACCAACTATCTCTTCCGCCCTTTTAGAAATTAAACTTACCATCTGGTCATATGTTAATCCAGAGATCTGAATAGGACCTATATTTGGGATTGTAATGTTTCCATTTCTATCAATAACAAGGTTATACTGGGCATTTATTCTGCCCCACATTAGAATTCTTATTTCATCTCCTGGACCAACTACATATTTACCTGGAACAGGCATATCCCTTCTATCAGTTATAATTCTTGAGCCAGCAGTTTTAAAAAACTCATAACCAAAGGGCTTTAAATCTTTTTTGATTGTCTGGTATCCCTGTATATCCCTGAACCTTTTAAATAATATATCTTCCAAATCTTTTTCCATTTCTACTTTGTTTATTTCTTCCTTTTTCTTCTCCGTTTCTACTGTTTCCTTACTTTTTGATTCTAATTCTTCTTTACCCTTTATTACTTCATCTAATGTCAACCCCTGAAATTCTGGCATATTTTTTATTGCTTCTACAGCTTCTGGTGTTAATCCCTTTTGTTGAATTATCTCCTGGGCAGATTTTCTTTGTTCTGGACTTATATTCTTTAGTTGTTCTGGAGTAATATTTGTATTAGAAGGCTGGTTTAAATCTGGAGAAATATTTATTATCTGTAATTGATTTGGATTTGATCCACTAAAATCTGCAGTTTGCTGTGCAAGGATATTAATACCTGAAATGAAAAAAATGAAAGAAGAGAGTAAATATATTTTCAATTTTTTAATGATATTACACATCCAAAGCGCCCCCAGATTTTAAATTTTCAAAATATTCCTTTACAAAGGCATAAAAAATTCCAATGATTAAAGATGCCAATAAAGAGATCAAACCCATCAACGCTCTTTTAGGTTTCACCTTTTTATCAGGTGGTTTAGGTGGATCTATTACTTTAAAGGAAAAGTTTTCTTTCGCTTCCGCTAACATGCTTTGTTCTATTTGATTAGCTATGAGGTTGTAAATTTTAGCTCTTATAAAGGGATCCATTGTCTTATTTAGTTGTGATTCTAAATACATTTTGTTTGTTTTAGCAACTCTTTTCATCTCTTCACTCATATGCTCTTTTAATTCTTGAATTAAAAAATTTACTATATCAGCAGACATTTTAGGATCTTTGAACTGCATGGACACCTGAACTAAGTTATCTTTTTGTTTATAATTAACTTTTAAGTTATCTTCAAAAAACCTCAATGCTTCCCAAACTTTTTCATCTTCAGTTTTATCTTTAAGATCATCTTTTTCAAAAAAAACATCAATTAGATTATACTTTTTAATTACTCTTTCCTGCAAAACTTTACTTTTTAAAAGTGCAACTACTTCTGATAATTCAGGAGACTGGGGAGTAATAATCCCTAACTGAGAAGCAAAGGCGGTCATAAATGAAGGATTAGACTGTGTATTTGATGGGGCCAAAACCGCTGTAGCTTCATATATTGGAGTCATTAAAAAAGATATCCCAACTGTTAGAGATACAACAGCAAAGACAAATAATAGAATTTTTTTTCTATATTTTTTTAAAATGCTGTAAATTTCAATAAGATCTATCTCGTCTTCATTATATTTAATTCCTTTTATTTTTCCTATTTTTTTTGTTTCTTCATCCATAAAAAACTTTCCCTAAACATATAAGTTTATGATACATTTTGTTTATATATACAAAATTTGTCAAGAATTTTAAATATTGCGATGAGTTATAATTTCGGAGTGTTATTAGAAGATATACGCTTTCTTTTTAATAAATTATAAAGATAAAGAGGTTAAGGAAGAGGTTTTATATTAACCTCAACCTTAACCTTTATTAGCTATTTTTGACTTTAAATAAAGTTCTTATTTATTTTACTTCCAGCTATATTTTACCATTGGAAGAGTAGCATCTCCCGCCCAATCCTGAGCAGAGCCATCATACATTTTAACATTTTTGTAACCCAACATCTTGCTTAATACAAACCACCATCCAGAAGCAAGTCTTCCGGTATCACAATAAGTTATAATCTCTTTTTCTTTATCAGATCCCAAAACTCCCTTAGCCATAGCCTCTAATTCATCTAACATCTTAAAATTGCCATCTTTTGTGTATATCCAACCTGATGGTAAATTTACAGCACTCTCTATGTGTCCTGCTCTCGCTACAAAGTCCAGTTTAGCAACACCAAAGAAATATTCTGGCATTCTTGTATCTACTATAACACTTTTTCCAATAGCATTTTTAACTAAATTCTTATCAGCATAGATCTTCTGATTAATTTTGATTTTGAAATTTCCTGCCTTTGGTTTTTTTGTTTCAGTGGTAACAGTTTTCCCTTCCTTCGACCATTTAGTAAATCCACCATCTAAAACTGATACTTTCTCAAAACCTGAATAATTTAAAGTCCAAGCAACTCTTGTCATGTTTACTAATTCTGTTAAGTTATCAGATAATCCTACTATAACTACCAATGAGTTATCATTTATACCAGCATTTGTAATCAAATCCTGTAAATCATCATTTTCTGGAAGCTCATTTTTTCTTCCAGCTTTTTCAATTGCCCATGCACTATAAACTACATTAATAGAATTGGGAATATGATTAGCTTTATAATCCTCCGCTTTCCTAATATCAATAATTACAAGATTAGGATTATTAAGATTCTTCTCTAACCAATCTGTTGATACCACAGGACTGTAATCGTTTGCCTGTGCAAAGGCAAAAAAAAGTACTACCAATAACCAGCTACCTAAAAAATTCTTCAATTTTCTCATAATATTACCTCCTTTTTATTGTCTAAAATCAAATATTAAACCCTCATTAGCACGAGAGCCATTTGGTATTAAGTCCTCTTTCTTAAGAAAGTTAATCTTTTCAAGATGGCAGGTATCACAGTTTCTTGTTCTATCTGTTCTCTTTTTAATATTATGTGGTGCCGTATCCCAATAATTTGGTAATTTATCAAAATTTTCCATTTTTATACCTACTGAAGCAAAGGTATCTCTTACAGTTGGAACAACTCTCAAAGTTGTTAATTGATTTTTAGCTCGTGGATTTCTTCCAAGTATAAATCCTGGTTTTGCAGAAGAGCCCTTACCTAAATGACAGTTGTAACAGTTTCTATATTCTCCTCCACTATGACAGGCATAACAGCTAACCTTATCCTCAGAGTGTATTGAATGTGCCTCTTTAGCTTTATCTGTCTTTTCTAAGCCCGACTTATGACACTTTGTACAAGTATTTTTATATTCTAATAATTTTCTCGCTGTTTGAGGCTTACCATCCCCATGGATCTCTTTTATCGAATGACAATCCATGCACATCATACCTTTTTGATAATGAATATCTGCTGAACCGCCATAATCACCAGTAAATTCAGGATAAACTCTACCCCCATGGCAAAGAGCACAGGTCTTTGTTTCATCTTTTCTTATGAATTTATGACCTTTAATTAATCCTAAATTTACGCCTCCTATTGTTGGTGATTTTACATGACAATCTCCACAGCTGGCATGACAACTTCTACAGGATTTCTCAAAAACCTTTTCATTAAAAATCTTTTTTTCTGCTTCTGACAATCTTTCGGAGAATATATTTTTTTGACCATAAGGATAGTAATGAAGAGATAGTTTATAACTACTACCTATTTCTTTGTGGCATTTGGCACATAAATCTATATTTTCAGAAGGTCTCTTATCTAAGTTTTTATGGGCTTCTTCTTTTTTTTCTTTCTTGTCATCACCTTTGTGACATTTTACACACCCTAACTTTAAATGAACATCACTATTAATTAAATTTTTGTCAACTAAATAAGCTTTATAATACTCTTCCGCCTTAACTGACGGAGGTGCTCCCGCTCAGCCCTCTCCTTCTTCACCCCCTAAATGAGGAACCTTAACTAATTTTTTTAAAGTTGCTTCATCGGTATGACAAAAAACACATGTGTTCTTTTCAGCACTTGCATAGCTAATAAAAACAAAGAAAAAGACAAATAGGATTTTTATAAATTTCATATCTTACCTCCCTATTCTTTAATGAATATTTTATAATTAAAAAAAACACATTGTCAAATAACTTAATTTATGTTTAAATTAGCCATATTTTTTGTTATTTGACTTAACAATTCATTAGAGCCTTAATATTCCAACTGCAATATAAAATATGTTTCTTAAAAAACTATCTATAACATTATTGCATTTATTAAAAGATTATCATCAAAAATTTGAAAGTCAATTTTGAAAATATCTTCTTTATAAAAAAAATATAGCTCTATATAATTATTAACGATGCAAAATTTCGCTAAGCTTAAAAATAAACTGCTAAGTTTTATAGATAATTTTTGTTGTACCCTTTTAAAAAGGGATGTCAAATCATCTCAACTTTTTATAATTGGTTTGCCACGTTCTGGTGCAACTTTGGTATATCAGTATATAGTTCACAGGCTACATGTGGCTTACTTTACTAATGGTGCAGGCAACAAGCCATATATACCTTGTCTTACAATCTTCTTACAAAAGACTTTTAGAAGACCCTATGTTTCTGATTTCAAAAGTAATTTTGGAAGAGTTGCTGGCCCCATGGCTCCTCGAGAAGCAGGCAGGATATGGGGAAAGTTCTTCTTACCTGATAAATATGAGACCTATGAAAATATCATAGAAAAAAAAAGAAAAGAGCTCTACCGTTTGGTAACCTGCATACAAAGCATTTTTGGAGATGTGCCCTTTGTTAATAAAAATGTCAGAAATTCTCTTCACATAGATGCCTTAGCAAAAATTTTTCCTAAATCTAATTTTCTTGTTATAGAAAGGAATCTTGAAGATGTTGCTCTCTCTATACTAAGAGCAAGAAAACTAACCCATGGAGATTATAATTTATGGTTTTCTGTAAAACCAAGGAACTATGAAGAGATAAAAAATCTCTCAATACCAGAACAAATCTTTCATCAAATAAAAGATATCAGAGAATGTATTAATGAAAGTATCAAAAAATTACCAAAAGATAGAGTAAAGGTGATAAATTATGAAGACTTCTGTAAAGAACCAGAATTGGTAATCAATTTATTTTCTAACATATTTATAAATGTTAAAGAGAAGAACCCACCTGTATCACATTTTCTCTCAAAAAAACAACACCCTAACACTACATTAGAGAAAGAGCTTATAAAAACTATAACAAAATTATGAAACAATCTTTTTTTTGATAATTTGGTAAAATCTTCTTAAAACATAAAATAAATAGTGCATATCACCGAAATATTTTTTAATTAGAACCCCCCTATCAATTTTAAAAGCCTCATCTTCTCTTTTAGAACTTAAGCCATCATCATTATAGATTGATATAACTCTATTTATATATTTTATTTTGATTTGCTTATTTCCGAAACATCTCATATTAAATTCATAATCAGCCCAAAGAGGATATTTTAAGTTGAACAAACCTAATCTATCAAAAATTGATCTTCTATAAAAAATAGCCTGATGACATATGTTTCTAAAATGCATCTTAATTTTATAAAATTTACCATCGTAGATTTTTTTAGTTTGCTTAAAAATTACATTACCATATACTAAATCAAAATTGCTGTTTTCTACTGAATTGAAAACATCTTCGAGCACTCTATTGTCATAAAATAGATCATCACTACCCATAAAATATATCCACTCACTATCAGATTGTAAAATGCCCTTATTTAAAGCATCGTAGATTCCTGAGTCAGGCTCACTGATAAAGTATTTAATTTTTTTTGAATTTCTCTTGATAATATCACATGTCGCATCTTTTGAACATCCATCAATTACAATAATCTCATAGTCTTTCCAGGTTTGGTTATATATACTATCTAAAGTATCTTGAATTGTACTCTCTGAATTATAAGTAGCAATTATAATATTAAGTTTACTCATCTTTTAAAAAATGGCACGTAATATGTTACAATGCCAAATTTCCTTTTTACATAGAATAGGGAAACTAAATTCCAAAAAACCATACTTATTGCAAATCCTAAAGAAGCACCATCTATTCCTAAAAGAGGCACTAAAATAAGACAAAGTATAAAATTAATTAACGTTGCTAATAGGTATATATTTCTAAAAACTATCTGATTGCCAGTCATTGTCAACAAATATCCTACGCTACCACAAAAGGCATTTACAAATTGCCCTAAAGATATAATAATCAAAGATCTATATCCTTCAACAAACTCTTTACCAAAGAGCCCCATAAAAAACTTTGGTATTATTATAAATAGAGCAAGAAGAGGTGCTGAACTCCAGAAGTTTAATTTTGCTGATAACAGAGCGGTCTTATTTAGGTCTTCCATTTTTCTATTCCAATAAAATTCTGCAATTTTTGGTGCTACTATCGAATTTATTGAAACAAGAAAAAAACTTGTAATTGTAGCAATTTTATAGGCGATATTGAAAACTCCAACACTTTTAGTATCAGTAAAATATGCTAAAGTAAAAACAGGGGTATAGCTTGATACTAAGCTCGCAACTGAAACATAAAACATTGGCAAAGAAACCAGGAATAATTGTTTTGTGTTAATGTTATTTTTATCATTTAAATTTAGCTTAGATTTATTTACTTTACTCATAATAAAGTATGTTGAAATTAGGAATGTAATAAAAAGACCTATAAAATTTGTTAAAATTGGCAAAATTATATTAAATTCAATAAATAGCAGAATAATAAAAAATAAAGCTACATTAACGAAATTAATTAAAAACATTCTAAAAATTTCACTTTCTTTTATAAACAGCATGCCCCTTATAGCCTCTACATTTAAACTGTTTAAGGCTAAAAATACTACTCCTAAAGCAACGAGATTAAAAATCATTGGATTATAAAAATCTCTAAATAATATTTCGGATAAAAAGGTCTTAGAAAAAAAAATAATAGAAGAAACAACAAATCCTGAAAACAAGATCCAGGAAAACATTTTTCTGTAAATATAAAAAAAAGCTAATCTATCCTTACAATGTTCCCCTGCAAATCTTAGAATTGATTGTTCAAATCCAAGAGTAGCTAAGACAGAAGCTAAAGTCATCAAAGAATTGGCTACATTAATAATACCAACTGTTTTAGCACCAAAATTTCTCGAAATATAAAAAATAAAAAAATAGCTTAAAAGAATAGAAAATGTTTTTATAATAAAAGTTGTTATAGAATTTAATAAAACCTCTTTCCCAATAGATTCTTTTACAAATATTTTTTCTAACATTTAGATATAACCAAAAGCATTCATAGTATTTCCAAATCTATCTTTAAGTTTTCTAATATCATTTTCTGTAAAATAATTTAACCATTCATCAATCCTCCCAGAACGAATGAAGGGAATATCTTTTTTTGTATTTTTTAACACCTTAGTCTCATCAGACAGTCTTTTTTCATTCTCTTTCATGTTTTCAAATTTTGACTTTTCAATCGCTTTTAGAAATTTATCGTTCGAGACACTTAACCTCAAAAATCTAATCACCTTTCTAACTTCCTCTTCAATGTTATTTGATAAATCCTCGTATTTTATTAAAAGGAAATTTTCTAAATCTTGATTTTTCATAAAGACCCAGCTTTTAACATTTTCTTCCCAAGTACCATAATTATCCAAAGTCCCATCTAAAAATCTTTCAAGAAAATCTTGAAAACTAATTTTTTCGTCTAAAACATTAAACTTTTTTAAATGAAAGTAATAAGAAACTGCTACACTTCTTGGATCTCTAACAATATAAATAACTTTTTTATATTTAGGATGATAGTATTCATGACTTTTAAGTATTCTTGGTCTTGGATATTTTTTTAAAATTTCATTAGGGACTACATATATATCTGGGATTAACTCCTCCATGTTTTTAAAATTAAAGTCATCATAAATAAGATTACCTATTATAAATCTCATCCATGTATTGCCACTTTTAGGATAAGAAACAATAAATATATCGTCATCAAAATAATCAATATCCCTACCCATTTTTTTCCTATTAATATAATCTACAAGAAACATGTTTATTCTCTTTTTAAACCAGTTCATAAATCACTTGCCCCTTTGTTTTTTAAAATTATTAACAGGTGATCTTTTACATTAAACAAATCTGGCACGGTCTTCTTTTCTAATGTTTCTTTATTCCCATTTCTTAAATAATAGTAAAATCTTTGACTTATAAGAAAAATTAAATTTTGCAAAAAATTTCTTAAAATAACCTTAACTCTTAAATCTATATTATGAGAAAATTTTTTTATATATAAAATTTCAAAATCTAATTTACTACATACAAAATTAATCCATTTCAGGTTAATAAAGCTAATATGTTCTATGATTGAACAATAATAGTATCGGTTTTTGTATATTCTTTTCCATAAAAAATATTCTGAATCTCCTGTTGATAAAAGTATAATCCCCTTTGGCTTAAGAATTTCCTTTAAACTTAATAAGAGTGAAAGAGGGTCACTCACATGTTCAATTACATCAAAGAGAGTGATTACATCAAATCTATTATCTATTCCTCTAATATTCAAAAAATTATTTTCTATAATTTTAATTCCCCTTTTCTCTGCCAACTCAGCAGCATAGGGATTTAACTCAATGCCATATCTATTGTAATACCCATTTAAAGAATCCAAAAACTTCCCATCCCAACAACCCAAATCAAGAATTGATGCATCTTTTCTTATATTTTCGAATATAAAGTTCTTAGCAATAATCCAGTCAGCCCTATTTTCATAAACATTATCCCAATGAGTGGGATTTAAATTTTTATATAAATCTTCCAAAATGCTATAGTCCAATTCTGACCACACAAAACATAGATTACAAGAAAGACATCTAAAAAGAAACCTATCTTTACGAGACTCACAATCTAACTTTATATCACCAAGATAATAACTCGTGGGTATTAAGCCTAAATTTTTCAGGTTAATACTTTTACAACAGGGACATTGATATTTGACTATTGCCATAAATTTTATAGTATATAATTTTCATAATAAGTGCTTTTTATACCATCCCTCAATCCAATTCTATATTGCCAGCCCTTTTTTAATAATCTACTTACATCAAGTAACTTTCTTGGTGCTCCATCTGGCTTAGAAATATCCCACTTTATTTCTCCTCTAAATCCCACAATCTCCCTAATAATAGACGCTAATTCTTTAATCTTTAAATCTTCTCCAGTACCTATATTTATAAATTCTCCAACATCTTCAAAATCATATTTTTCCATAATAAATACACAAGCATCCGCAAGATCATCGACATGCAAAAATTCCCTATATGGCTCACCACTACCCCACAAAATAACAATTACTGAACCATCCTCCTTTATAATACCGTTATCTTTTAAAACATTTAAAATCTTTTGCTCTCCTTCATTACCATTCACACCATCTATTGGATTTTTGTTAAGATCCTTTCTTATGCTATCCCAATCATCATTTTCAAGACATTTAGCAAGATGAAATTTTCTTATCAAAGCAGGTAGAACATGAGAATTTTTAAGATCATAATTATCGTTAGGCCCATAAAGATTTGTTGGCATCACCGATACAAAGTTTGTATTATACTGTTCATTGTAGTATCTGCAAAGTTTAATAGCGCAAATTTTAGCAATTGCATAGGGCTCATTGGTAGGTTCAAGAGAACCAGTCAGTAAATATTCTTCTTTCATAGGCTGTGGACAATTTTTTGGATAGATACATGATGAACCAAGATTTAGCAATTTATTTACACCATATTTATAGGAAGCATGAATTATATTTGTAGAAATCATTATATTATCGTAAATAAATTCCCCTTTATATGTATTATTAGCAAGAATACCTCCTACTTTTGCTGCACTTAAAAAAACATATTTTGGTTTCTCCAGTTTAAAAAATTCTTCTACATCTTTTTGGATTCTTAGGTCTAAATTAACAAAATTAACACTCCCACTCTCTTTTGGAGGCCTCTTATTAAAGTTTGATACGATATTTGTATAGCCCTTTTTCTTTAGATCTCGAATTATTGCACTTCCTACCATACCAGTACCACCGGCCACAAAAATTTTATCATCTATCATCATAATCTTCACCTATATGTCACATCTATTTCTTATTTCAAACCCAGCACTATGAAGTGTAAAATCCTTATAAGCTCTCACCAAATCTCCTTCTACCATATCCTTTATCAAATCCTTAATTGTTAGTTTAGGCTCCCAACCGAGCTTTGTTTTTGCTTTACTATAATCTCCAATTAGCAAGTCAACTTCTGTAGGTCTAAAATATTTAGGATCCACATTTATCAAATCTTTCCCCAACAGGGATTTAACATTCTTTTCAATTTTCGAATAGTCAATGCATAATTTTTGGAGTTTATTAAAAAGTATGTCTTCATCAATCTTTTTTATTATGCCCTTTTCTTCTAAGCCCTTACCATCAAATTCAACACTAATCCCCAACTCGCCAAATACTAATCTAATAAACTCCCTAACTTCTGTTGTTTTACCAGTGGCCAAAATGTAATCATCGGGCTTTTCTTGTTGCAACATCAGCCACATACCAACAACATAATCCTTCGCATGCCCCCAATCTCTTTTTGCATCTAAATTGCCAATATATATTTTTTTATCCAACCCTAAAAGAATTCTCGAAGCACCACGAGTTATCTTCCTTGTAACAAATGTTTCTCCTCTTATTGGAGATTCATGGTTAAAAAGTATACCATTGCAAGCAAACACATTATATGCTTCTCTATAATTTACAGTAATCCAATAGGCGTATAATTTAGCAACACCATAGGGACTTCTCGGATAAAATGGAGTTGTTTCTCTCTGTGGTATTTCTAAAGCCTTGCCGAATAATTCAGATGTAGATGCCTGATAAATTTTAACCCTATCAGTTAGCCCAAGCAACCTAACCGCTTCTAATATCCTTAAAGTTCCTAAACCATCGCAGTTTGCTGTATATTCTGGTTGTTCAAAACTAACAGCAACATGGGATTGAGCTCCTAAGTTATAAATCTCATCGGGCTGAATCTTCTGAATTAGTCTTGTAATATTTAGGCTATCGGTTAAATCTCCATAATGTAGAAAAAAGCCCGTCTTTTCTTCGTGAGGATCTTTATATAAGTGATCTATTCTTTCTGTATTAAATAGGGATGTTCTTCTTTTTATGCCATGAACCTCATATCCCTTAGATAGCAAAAGTTCTGCAAGATAAGCACCATCTTGACCTGTAACGCCAGTTATAAGAGCTTTTTTCATAGAATCCCCATATAAATTCAAAATAAAATATTGTATTTATCACTATTAATATGCCTTTTTATATATCTTTCAATTGCATTTTTCCAGTTAGGAATTTCAATATCAAGAATCTTAGATATTTTCTTATTGCTCATCGCTGAAAAATATGGCCTTTGTGCTGGAACATTGAAAAATGAAGTAGAAACAGGGAGTATGAGATTCTCCTTCCCTAAACATTCTAAAAAGAATCTTGCCACTTCATATCTTGATGCATAACCGCTATTTGTTAAATGAAATATTCCTCTTAAGCCTTTATCTATAGCTCTCCTTGTTACTTTTACGATGTCTTCAGTATATGTTGGTATAGAAACCTGATCACTTACTATTTTAATGACCCTATTTCTCTGAGACCACTCCCTTAATTTATGCAGAAAGTTTTGCTTTCCTTCGCCAAAAACCCAGCTTACTCTAAAAATAAGATAATTATCCGTTTCTTCCAATATACCTTTCTCTCCCCCGAGCTTACTTTTCCCATAAACAGAAATAGGGTTAGGTTCATCTTCTTCTGTGTAAAAATCCTCTTTTCTGCCATCAAATACATAATCTGTACTAAAATGAACAATCAAGGAACCTATCTTTTTTGCTAAATAAGCTAAGTTCTTAGGACCTTGAGAATTTATCTTAAATGCTAATTCACCTTCTGTCTCCGCACCATCAACATTATTATAGGCAGCACAATTTATTATTACATTTGGTTTAAAGTTTGACACCAATTCTTCCAATGACTGAAAATCAGATATATCCAGTTTCTCCTTTGATAAAGCTAACACTTCTATTGATGAATTATTTTCGAGATTTTTTCTAAACTCTGTAGCTAACTGACCATTTGCACCAGTTATTAGATACCTCATTACTCATCTCCATAAATGAAGTTGTTTTTAGCATCCCTCAAAAAAGGTAATTTAGCGTCTTTATCAGATAATATAGGGTCTTTTATTGGCCAGTATATGTTTATTTCGGGATCATCCCATCTGATTCCTGCATCTAATTCTGCACAATATTCCTCTGTACACTTATATTGAACCTCAGCCTCATCACTTAAAACACAAAAACCATGTGCAAAGCCAACGGGAATGTAAAGCATGTAGAAATTATCTTCAGATAACTCAATCCCTACCCATTTACCATAAGTGGGAGAACCTTTTCTTATATCTACACCCACATCCCATATCTTTCCTTTAGTACATCTAATTAGCTTACCTTGGGCTTTTGGATTTCTTTGAAAATGTAGCCCCCTTAATACACCTCTAACTGATTTAGAATGATTATCCTGTAAAAATCTCTCTTTAATACCAAACTCTAAAAATTCTGAATATTTATAAGTTTCAAGAAAGTAGCCCCTTTGATCTAAAAAAACTTTAGGCTTTATAAGAATAATTTCAGGTATTGCTAATCTTTCAAAAGTAAAAGGCATTTAATGTTAAACCCCAGGATTTTTTATTATTCTTAAAAGATATTGTCCATACTCGCTTTTATTAAGTTCATTTGCTAACTTTAACAGTTGATTCTCTTTAATATACCCAAGCCTGTATGCTATCTCTTCGATGCAAGCAATTTTTAATCCCTGTCTTTTTTCTATAGTGGCAATAAATTCTCCAGCTTCAAGAAGACTTTCATGGGTACCTGTATCAAGCCAAGCATAACCTCTTCCCATCAATTCTACTCTCAAATTCCCTTTCTTTAAATACTCTTTATTAACGTCAGTTATCTCAAGCTCTCCCCTTTCAGAGGGCTGTAAATTTTTTGCTATATCAACTACATTATTGTCATAAAAATAAAGACCTGTTATTGCATAATTAGACTTGGGATTCTTTGGTTTCTCTTCTACTGATATAACATTCCCTTTTTCATCAAACTCCACAATACCATATCTTTCAGGATCCTTTACATAATAACCAAATACCGTTGCACCACCTTTTGTTTGCACATCTTTTACAGATTTTCTCAAAAGTTCAGTTAAACCATGGCCATAAAATATATTATCTCCAAGAATCAAGCACACATCATCCTTGCCAATAAACCTCTCTCCTATTAAAAATGCGTCAGCGATACCTCTTGGTTCTGGTTGCTCGAGATATGAAAATCTTAAGCCATAATCAGAACCATCCCTTAACAAATCCCTAAACCTTGGTAAATCATAGGGGGTTGAAATAATGAGTATATCACGTATGCCAGCAAGCATCAAAACTGATAAAGGATAGTAAATCATTGGCTTATCGTAAACAGGTAGCAGTTGCTTACATAAAGCCTTGGTGATCGGATAAAGCCTCGTTCCACTTCCACCAGCAAGAATAATGCCTTTCATCTTATAGCCTCCTGATTTTTATAATATTATAGAGACAGGACAACCCATTTGCAAGGACTTTAGAGGGAAAATATGCAGATTTATGCTTATAATAAAAAAGGTCTGCACAAGGCAGACCTTTCTATTTTTAAATTATCTTATTTTTAAGATTCTTTTTCTTTCAGAGCAATATCAAAATCAACCCACTCAAGAATTGCCATAGGTGCTGCATCTCCAAGTCTTCTTTGAAGCTTTAAAACCCTTGTATATCCTCCCTTTCGATTGTTGAATTTAGGTGCTATTTCAGAAAAGAGTCTTTTTAAAGCCTCATCATCTCTTAGAAATGCAAAGGCCATGCGTCTTGCATGTAAATCTCCCTTTTTACCAAGAGTAACCATTTTGTCTGCATATCTTTTTACAACCTTAGCCTTTGTTTCGGTCGTTTCTATCCTTCCATGCTTTATTAATGATACTACCATATTCTTAATCATTGCAATACGATGAGGTGTTATCCTTCCCAATCTTTTTGTCTCAGCCCTATGTCTCATTTTTCATCACTCCTCTGTTTTTTTCTCTTGTGATAGATGTTTTGCTAACTGTTCTTCCCAATCAGGAATCTTCATATTTAGTGATAAGCCTAACTCTGCAAGAACGCTTTTTATATCATTAAGGGATTTTTTACCAAAGTTTTTATATGTTAACATCTCAGCTTCTGTCTTCTGGACAAGTTCTCCAATCCATTTTATGTTAGCGTTCTTCAAGCAGTTTGATGCTCTTACAGGAAGTTCTAGTTCATCTACACTTTTAAATATATTTTCGTTTATTTGTGCTTCTCTTGTAGATTCAAATTCTCTAGTCTGATACTCTATTTCTTCTTCAGTTTCTTCATCAAAATGGATAAAAATATCCAAATGCTCTTTCAATATCTTTGCAGAGATACCAAGCGCATCCTCAGGATCCATGCTTCCATCTGTCCATACCTCAAAGGTCAGCCTGTCATAATCTGTCATCTGACCAACACGAGTATTTGTAACTTCAAAGGTAGCTCTTTTTATTGGAGAAAAAATTGCATCAACAGGTATATATCCTATAGGCATATCTTCTATACGATTTCTCTCAGCAGGAGACCAACCTCTACCCAATTTTACAAGCACCTTTGCATTAAAAACCGCATTATTATCAAGGGTTGCTATTAAATGGTCAGGGTTTAATATCTCGACCTCATTTTCAGAAAATTTAATATCCTTTGCAGTAACATATCCCGGACCTTTGACAGATATGACTGCCCATTCTTCTCTAAATTCTGGTGCAACCTTAAATCTAACTCCCTTTAAATTTAGGATTATATCCAAGACATCTTCTTTAACACCAACAATAGAGCTGAATTCATGATTAACTCCATCTATGTTTACAATAGTAATTGCTGCACCATAAAGGGAAGAAAGCATTATCCTTCTCAAAGAATTACCAATAGTTGTTCCAAATCCTTTTTCTAAAGGCTCAATTTTAAACTTCCCATAAGTATTTGAATAAGTTTCTTTATCGACCTCTACACGTCTCGGTTTAATGAGGTCTTTCCAAACTTTATACATAAATTATCCTCCGTTATGCTTATTTCGAATAGAGCTCTATTATTAGATGTTCCTGAATTGGATATTCAATTTCAGTTCTAACTGGTAGTGCTTTCACTATACCTTTCATGTTATCCTTATCAAGCTCTAACCAGGTCGGTATAACCCTTCTCACTACTGCCTCTAAAGACTCTTTTATTACAGGGTTCTCTTTGCTCTTTTCAGCAACCGTAATAACATCATTTGGTTTAACTGTATATGAAGGTATATTCACACTCCTTCCATTAACGAGAAAATGTCTATGAACAACAAGCTGTCTTGCCTGTTTTCTTGAATTTGCAAAGCCCAATCGAAAAATAACATTATCCAACCTTCTTTCTAAAAGTGATAACATATTTTCACCGACAATACCTTTCATTCTATCTGCTCTTAGATATGTTAGCTTAAACTGCTTTTCTAAAAGGCCATAAATTCTTTTGACTTTTTGCTTCTCTCTTAACTGCAAACCATAGTTAGATACTTTGGTTTTATTCTGACCATGCTGACCTGGTGGATAGCCTCTTCTCTCAACCGAACATTTATCAGTATAACAACGATCCCCTTTTAAAAAGAGCTTTTTGCCCTCTCTCCTGCATAACCTACAATTTGCTTCTAAATATCTAGCCAATCTATACCTCCTTTATTAAACTCTTCTTCTTTTTGGTGGTCTACAACCATTGTGTGGTATTGGTGTTACATCCTTGATTGCAACTATTCTGAAACCAAAAGCTTGCAATACCCTCATGGCTGATTCTCTACCGCTGCCAGGACCTTTTACATAAACAGTTAGATTTTTAATACCAAAGTCCTGAGCCTTTTTTGCTACATTTTCAGCAGCCATCTGTGCTGCATAGGGAGTACCTTTACGTGAGCCCTTAAACCCAACACTACCTGCACTTGCCCATGCAAGAACGTTTCCTTCCATATCAGTAACAGATACGATTGTATTATTAAAAGTTGCCTTTATATGTATGGCTCCATTTGCTACTGACTTTTTTTCTTTCTTCTTTCTGACTTTCTGTTTTGCCATTCTTTCCTCCCAGAATTACTTTGTTTTTCTTCCACCAATAGGTTTACGTGGCCCTTTTCTTGTTCTCGCATTAGTATGTGTTCTCTGGCCTCTTACAGGAAGCCCCAACTTATGCCTTAAACCTCTGTAACAACCTATTTCCATAAGTCTTTTTATATTCAGTGCTACTTCTCTTCTTAGATCGCCTTCGACTTTATAATTTTTATCAATAATATCCCTGATTCGAGATATTTGATCATCTGTTAGATCCTTAGCTCTAACATCATAACTAACACCAGCCTGGTCTAATATTTTTTGAGCTGTTGCCCTTCCGATACCATAAATATAAGTTAGGGCAATCTCAATTCTTTTGTTTTTTGGTAAATCAACACCTGCTATACGTGCCACAATTTTCCTCCTTATCCCTGTCTTTGCTTATGTTTAGGGTTCTCACATATAATTTTAATAACACCCTTCCTTTTAATTACTTTACATTTACTGCATATCTTTTTAACAGAAGGTCTTACTTTCATTCTATAACTCCTTTATTTTGCTCTATAAATAATTCTTCCCCTTGTTAAATCATAGGGGGATAATTCGACCATAACTCTATCACCAGGTAATATCCTTATAAAATGCATTCTCATCTTACCTGAAACATGGGCAAGAATAATATGACCATTATCCAATTTAACCCTAAACATAGCGTTTGGCAGGGTTTCAACAACTACTCCCTCTACTTCAATGGCATCTTCTTTAGGCATTAAATCCCTCCAACGCTGTCAAAATAACTGGCCCATTTTTTGTAATTGCAACACAATGTTCGAAATGAGCAGATTTCTTCCCATCAGCTGTAACAGCAGTCCATCCATCTTCCTTTATTATTATATCATAAGTCCCTGCATTAACCATAGGTTCTATTGCCAGTACCATCCCCTCTTTTAATTTAATTCCGCATCCAGGATTACCAAAATTTGGCAACTGAGGCTCTTCATGTAAACTTTTACCTATACCATGTCCAACAAAGGCTCTAACAACCGAAAATCCATTTGATTCCACATGTCTTTGTATTGCATACGAAATATCATACAATCGATTACCCAATCTTGCTTTTTCTATACCCCTATATAAAGATTCTCTTGTTACATTCACTAATTTTTTATCCTCTTCATTACCTTCACCTACAATTATAGAAATAGCCAAATCAGTATAGTAACCATCTTTCTCTACACCATAATCAAGACTCACAATGTCACCTTTTTTAAATACCTTCTTTTCTTCTGGAATGCCATGTACTACCTCATCATTTACAGAAATACAGATATTTGCTGGATATCCTCTATAACCTTTAAAAGCATTCCTTACTTTATTTTTATTTGCCAGGCTTCCAACCATCACGTCAATATCTTTTGCACTAACTCCTTCTTTTATATTATCTACTGCCTCTTTCAATATATTAGCAGCTATCAATCCAAGCTCTCTTAACCTTTTTATTTCTTCATCATTTTTTAATATTACCAATAATCATTTCCTTTCTAAAACATTTATCAAGGATTTGAATATTTCATCTGGTGCTTTAGTCCCATCTATTTTAACTACCATATCCTTTTTACCGTAGAAGTCAAGTAAAGGTGCAGTTTGAGCATGATAGACGCTCAATCTATTTTTTATTGTTTCTTCCTTATCGTCATCTCTCTGAAAAAGTTCACCTCCACATTTATCACACTTTCCTCCACTTTTAGGTGGGTCAAACTTAACATGATACATTTGTCCACAAGCCTTACATGTTCTTCTTCCCGTAAGCCTCTCAAGAAGCACCTCATCGGGAACATCTAAAGCGAGGACCTTGTCTATAGGCATATTCATTTCTTTTAGCATATTTTCTAAAGCCTCTGCCTGAGCAACAGTTCTTGGAAAGCCATCAAGTATAAATCCCTTTGAACAATCTGGTTCCTTTAACCTATCTTGCATGATGCCAATTACTACTTCGTCAGGAACTAATTTCCCTGCATCCATATATTCTTTTGCCTTTTTACCCATTGGGGTTCCTTCTTTAACAGCTGCGCGTAATATATCACCTGTTGAAATTTGAGGTATACCATAACGATCAATCAACATTTTAGCTTGTGTTCCCTTTCCTGCCCCTGGAGGGCCTAAAAAAATGATTCTCATACTCTCCCCCTTTTATCTTCTTCCTCTTATTCTCCCCTTTTTTGAAAAACCTTCATAACTGCGTGCCAGTAAGAAAGTCTCAATCTGCGCTAAGGTATCAAGAGCAACCCCAACAACAATTAGAAGAGCTGTTCCTCCAAAGTAAAATGGCACATTAAATTTTGATATTAAAATGTTTGGTAATACACAAATAATTGCAACATAAATTGCGCCACCTAAAGTGATTCTTCCCAATATCTTGTCAATATACTCTCCAGTTTTGGGACCTGGTCTAATGCCAGGGATGTATCCACCATACTTTTTTAAATTTTCTGCAACGTCTTGAGGATTGAAAACTATTGCAGTATAAAAATAAGCAAAAAAGATTATAAGTCCAACGAATAATATATTGTATAAAAGATTGCCCGGACCTAAGCTTTGTAATACAGCATTTAAAAAGGGCATTTTATCGAGAGTCTCTTTTGGGATAAAGCTCGCCACAGTTGCTGGGAACATTAATATTGATGAAGCAAATATAGGTGGAATAACTCCCGCGGAATTAACCTTTAATGGTAAATGTGTGGACTGGTTGCTGTATATTTTATTACCCACAACCCTTTGAGGATATTGAATGGGAATCTTCCTTTGTGATGTTTCCATAAAAATGATTGCAGCAATGACAAAAAACATAAAAACAAGCAAAGCTAATAATAGGAAAAGATTTAGTTCTCCAGTTTTTATTAGATTGAATGTATTTCCTAATGCAGAGGGCATTCTCGCAACAATTCCAGCAAATATTATCATTGATATTCCGTTGCCTATTCCCCTCTCTGTCATCTGCTCACCTAACCACATGATAAAGGCTGTTCCTGATGTCAAGGTTAACGCTGTTAATATCCTAAAAGACCACCCAGGGTTTGTAACTATGCTTTGACCTACTGGACCAGTAGTATGTTCAAGACCATATGCTATTCCAAATCCCTGAATTAAGCTAATTACAACTGTACCATATCTTGTATATTGGGTAATCTTCTTTTTACCCAATTCGCCTTCTTTTTGTAATCTTGCAAGGGTTGGCGATACAACAGTTAGAAGTTGCATTATAATTGATGATGATATATAAGGCATAATTCCAAGAGCAAAAACTGAGAACCTTTCCAAGGCTCCACCACTAAACATATTAAAAAACCCAAATATAGTTCCACTTGCCATTTTAAAATATTCAGAAAGGGCTTCCGCGTCGATCCCAGGTGTAGGGATATGTACACCTATTCTATAAACAATAAGCATTAAAAGTGTAAATAATAAGCGCTTGTTTAGTTCTGGAACTTTAGGAACATTTTGAAATCGATTTATCAAGCTATTACCTCCGCCTTACCACCTGCTTTCTCAATTTTTTCTATAGCAGTTTTACTAAACTTGTGAGCTTTAATTGTAAGAGGAACTTTTAAGTCCCCATCAGCAAGAATTTTTAAACCATCTTTTAGGTCTTTAACTATCTTTTTTTCTATTAAAAATTCTGGGGTAATTTCGGTCTGTGGTTCAAACTGGTTTAATTGATCTAAATTAACTATAGCATACTCTTTTTTAAATAAGGCATTTTTAAAGCCTCTTTTTGGTATCCTTCTAACGAGAGGCATCTGTCCACCTTCAAAATATGGTGGTATAGAAGCTCCCGCTCTTGCAGTCTGTCCCTTCCCACCACGGCATGAAGTCTTCCCATGACCAGAACCTGGTCCTCTACCAACTCTTTTATTCTTTTTAACAGCACCTTCTCTGGGTCTTAATTCATTTAACTTCATCTTTCCTCCTATAATTCAGAGACAACTAATAAATGCTTAATTTTTTCAATCATACCTCTACAAGCAGGTGTATCTGGAATTACCACTGATGAGCTTGTCTTTTTTAATCCCAATCCTTTTGCTATATTTTTTTGTTTTTCATTACAGCCAATCAAGCTTCTTTTCAATGTTACTTTCAACTTTTTTTCCATCTTCAATCCCCTAATAGATGATTAAATTAAGCAGATTTATAAAGTTCGTAATCAGTGATCTCCTTTCCTCTTCTTCTAGATACTTCCTGTGGATCACTTAGACTCATCAATGCCTTTATTGTAGCTTTAACTACATTATGTGGATTTGATGAGCCAATAATTTTCGTCAGAACATTATGTATACCAACAGACTCAACTACAGCTCTTACTGTTGATCCCGCAATAACACCCGTACCAGGTGATGCTGGTAGCAAGAGCACTTTTGTTGCTCCATGTTCTCCTATAACTTCATGAGGAATAGTCCCTTGCATGATTGGTACCTTGACAACTTCCCTTTTAGCTTTATCAACCGCTTTTCTAATAGCTTCAGGAACCTCTCTTGCTTTCCCTAATCCATAACCAACAGTTCCATTACCATCACCCACTACCACAAGGGCACTAAATCTAAAGCGTCTTCCTCCTTTAACAACTTTGGCAACCCTATTAATACTAATGAGCCTGTCAACTAATTGATCTTGTGTTTCTTTTACTTCAAAATCTTCCAAGGCATACCCCCTTTTAAAAGATTAAACCAGCTTCTCTTGCGGCATCAGCTATATTCTTAACCCTACCATGGTATTTATAACCGTTTCTATCAAATACTACTTTAGTAATTCCCAAAGCCTTGGCTTTTTCAGCAATAAGCTTACCTAAGGCTTTAGCCGCTTCAAGATTCTTTTTATTTTTAAGATTAGTATCAAAATCTTTACTCATTGTAGAAGCAGAAACAAGCGTTCTACCTTGCTCATCATCAATTATCTGTACATATAGGTGTTTCAGACTTCTGTATACACACATACGAGGTCTTTCTTTTGTTCCAGAAATTTTCTCTCTGATTCTAATTTTTCTTTTAATTCTTGGCTCCAGCTTCTTTGTAGACTTCATAACCTTCCCTCTAATATTTTATTTCTTAGCAGCTGCTTTACCAGGTTTCAACTTCAATACAGTGCCTGCAATCCTAACACCCTTACCTTTATATGCATCTGGTAGTCTCAACGAGATAATGTTTGCAGCAGTTTGTCCTAAAATCTCTTTATCTATAGAACTCAATATCAACTTAGTTTGTTTCTCAACTGAACAGCTAACATTTTTCGGCAACTCAAACTTAATCGGATGAGAATAGCCTAAAGTAAAATTTAATACATTGCCTTGTAAATCAGCCCTGTAACCAACACCAAAAAGCTCTAATTCCTTAGTAAACCCCTGAGAGACTCCAATAATCATATTGTTTAACTTTGCTCTCATCAAGCCATGAAAAGCTTTAGTCTGTTTCTTATCGTTTTCTCTTTCAACAATCACTTGGTTTTCTTTAATATTAATTTTTATCCCGGGCAATAAATTGTGTTCAAGGATACCTTTTGGACCTTGAACTTTCACTTTATCTTCAGTTAAAGTAACTGTAACACCCTTTGGTAATTCAATTGGTTTTCTGCCTATCTTTGACATTATCAAAACTCCTTACCAGATTTTGCAGAGTAATTCTCCGCCAATATTATTTTTTATAGCTTCCTTATCAGTCATCACACCCTTTGAAGTACTTAGTATTGCTATACCCAACCCTCTTTTGACAGGCTGTATAGATTCATGTTTAACATAAACCCTGCGTCCAGGCTTACTAACCCTGATCAATGAGTTAATTATTGGTCTTTTTCTGTCATCATATCCTAACTTAACTTTAATAACAGGGTGGTTGTCTTTCATCTCCTTTTCATAGCCAACAATGAAACCCTCTTTCTTAAATATTTCTATAATCTTCTCATTAATTTTAGAATACTGTACTACTACCTCAGACTTCTTAGCCATACAACCATTTCTTATTATAGTTAACATATTAGCAATTGTATCCATAAGCCACTCCTACCAACTTGCCTTTGTTACACCTGGTATTTCACCACGTGAGGCTAAATTTCTAAAACATATACGACACATATTAAACTTACGCAAAAAAGCTCTTGGACGACCACATAAGGGACAACGATTATATCGCCTCACCTTAAATTTTGGTTTTCTTGAAGCTTTTACCATCATGCATACTTTAGCCACGAATAATCCTCCTTAATCTCTAAAAGGGAAACCAAAGGCAGATAACAACGCCTTTGCTTCCTCGTCATTTTTTGCTGTTGTAACAAATGTAATATTCATACCCTTTATCTTTTCAACTTTATCGTAGTCTATCTCAGGAAAAATCAATTGTTCTTTGACACCAATTGTGTAATTACCTCTTCCATCAAAAGATTTACTTGAAATACCCTTAAAATCGCGTACCCTTGGAAGTGCAACAGTAAGAAACCTTTCTAAAAACTCATACATCTTCTCTCTTCTTAATGTTACCATAACACCTATAGGCATACCCTTTCTAAGTTTGAAGTTAGAAATAGCTTTTTTAGCTTTAGTTACAACAGGTTTTTGACCTGTTATTAGACTTAATTCTTCAACAGCTCTATCTATAAGTTTTATATTTGCCGTAGCTTCTCCAATCCCCATGTTTATAACTATCTTTTCGAGCTTTGGTACCTGACAAATATTCTTATATCCCTGTTCTTTCATTAATTTGCTTTTTATCTCTTTTTCATATAACTCTTTTAACCTTGCCATATAATTTACCTCTTAGATAGTTTCACCACATTTTTTACAAAACCTTACTTTACTACCATCTTCTAAAATTTTTCTGCCTATCCTGACTCCCTTTGCGCATTTCTTGCAGTAAAGAAGCACTTTACTTATAGGCAATGGCTTCTCCTTTTCTATGATCCCACCCTGTGGATTTGTCTGAGTTGGTCTCATATGTCTTTTAACAAGATTAATCTTCTCAACTAAAACCTTACCCTCATCACGTAAGACTTTCAAAATCTTCCCTGTCTTACCTTTGTCTTTACCAGAAAGAACAACAACCATATCATTTTTCTTCAAATAGGTCTTCAACATATTCTAAACTCCTATAAAACTTCTGGCGCTAAAGATATTATTTTCATAAACTTTTTTGCCCTCAATTCACGAGCAACGGGACCAAAAATACGTGTTCCAATAGGCTCTAACTGATTATTCAACAAAACTGCAGCATTATCATCAAAGCGAATATATGACCCATCTGGTCTTCTAACAGCCTTTTTTGTCCTAACTACTACTGCTTTCAAGACATCGCCCTTTTTAACCTTTCCCTCTGGAATTGCCTCTTTAACAGAAATCATAATTAAATCACCAACAGTAGCATATCTTCTTTTTGTACTACCAACTACCTTTATACACATCACTTTTTTAGCACCAGAATTGTCAGCAACTTCAAGCTTTGTTTGCATCTGAATCATAATTTAGCTCCTTTTAACCTTCCAAAGTCTGGACTTTTTCTACTATCTCTTTTACCGCCCATCTTTTTTCTTTGCTAAGTGGTCTTGTCTCAACAATTATAACTCTATCACCGATCTTACATTCGTTTTTCTCATCATGAGCTTTATATTTCTTTTTTTCGCGAACGATTTTCTTATAGATGGGATGGATAAACATACGTTCAACTGCAACGACGACTGTCTTATCCATCTTATCACTAACAACTGTACCAATAAAAGTTTTTGGATTTTTCTTACGCTCCATGTATTCCTTCCTCATTTATTAAAATTTTTCTCTTTAATTACAGTTAACACCCTTGCTAAATCTTTTTTAAGGTTTTTTATCTTTGCAGTATTGTCGAGCTGATTAAGACTCTTCTGCCACTTTAATCTGAAAATTTCTTCCTTTAGCTCCATTGCCTTATCTTTTAATTCTTTTATACCAAGATCTCTTATTTCTGTAATTTTCATGATTACTCTTCCTCTCTTGCAACGAATCTTGCTTTTATAGGCAACTTATTAGCAGCAAGCCTGAATGCCTCTTTTGCCTCTTCCATAGATATACCTTCCACCTCATAGAGGATCCTCCCAGGCTTAACAGGACATACCCAATCAACTGGAGCACCTTTTCCTTTACCCATACGAGTCTCAGCAGGCTTTGCTGTTATAGGTTTATCTGGGAAAATTCTTATCCATAGTTTACCACCTTTTTTCATTCTCCTTGAAATAGCAATACGAGCAGCCTCAATCTGTCTTGTTGTTAAAAATCCCGCTTCAAGAGCCTGTAATCCATAGTGACCAAAAGCAACCTCAGTTCCTCTTGTTGCTGTGCCTCTCAATCTCCCTTTCTGTTGTTTTCTGTATTTAACCTTTTTTGGTGTTAACATATATATACTCCTTTAACTATAACCTTTTAAAATCAGCGTACTGACCAACTTCACCTTTGAAAATTGCTACTTTTATTCCTATTACGCCATATTTAGTTTTAGCAATGGCAGTACCATAGTCTATATCAGCCCTTAATGTCTGCAAAGGAACCCTGCCCTCTCTATACCATTCAGTACGTGCAATTTCTGCTCCAGCAAGCCTTCCAGCACAGGAAATCTTTATGCCCTTTGCACCCATTCTCATTGCTGCAGTGACAGCCTTTTTCATTGCTCTTCTAAAAGCTACTCTTCTTTCAAGTTGTAATGCTACATTTTCAGCAACAAGTACTGCACTCAACTCAGGTCTTCTTACCTCTTCTACTTGAACAAAAATCTCACTTTTTGTGAATTTTTGAACCATTTTCTTTAAATTTTCAAGCTCTGCACCCTTTCTACCTATTATAATACCCGGTTTTGCAGTATATATAATTACTTTTGCTTTCTCTGGAGAACGCTCAATTACAACATCAGCAATGCCTGCATGGTAAAACTGCTTTTTTAGAAAACTTCTAATTTGCAAGTCTTCATGAAGGAATTTTGAATAATCCTTATCGGCAAACCATCTTGAATTCCATGTTTTGTTAATTCCGATTCTCAATCCTATTGGGTTTACTTTCTGTCCCAAGGTATACCTCCTTTATTTCTCGTCAAGTACTACTACTAAATGGCTGTATCTTTTTCTTATAATATCAGCCCTGCCCATTGCCTTCGGCATTACCCTTTTTAATGAAAATGACTGCTCTGCATAGGCTTTCTTAACATAAAGGTTATCTATATCTATAATTTTCTTTTGTTCTGCATTTGCTATAGCTGATTTCAATACTTTTAAAAACAGTCTTGCACCATTTCGGGGATTATATTTTAAAATATCGAGCGCCTGATTTACATCTTTTCCTCTTATCATCTCAGCAATTAACCCTGCTTTTTGAGGAGAAATTTTTATATATTTTGCCTTTGCTTTTACTTCCATATTCCCCCCTACTTACCAGAAACCTTTGATTTTTTATCACCCGCATGACCATGAAAAGTTCTTGTTGGAGCAAACTCTCCTAATTTATGACCGACCATATTTTCTGTAACGAAAACTGGAATGAATTTTTTCCCATTATGAACCGCAAAGGTTAATCCAACAAATTCTGGCAATATTGTTGACCTTCTCGACCAGGTCTTTATCACCTTTTTATCGCCTGTGTCTATTGCTGTTTTAACTTTTTTCATCAAATGGTCGTCTACAAAGGGTCCCTTTTTACTCGATCTTCCCATTTTTATTCCTCACTTATTTTCTTCTTTTTACAATATAAACGGTTGTTCTCTTGTTTCGCCTTGTCTTCAATCCCTTAGCAAGCTGTCCCCAAGGTGAACAAGGATGTCTTCCACCAGAGCTCTTTCCTTCACCACCACCAAGAGGATGGTCTATGGGATTCATTGCAACACCTCTTACATGAGGTCTTTTTCCAAGCCAACGAGATCTTCCAGCCTTACCAATTGAAATATTCTCATGGTCTAAATTACCAACTTGTCCTACAGTAGCCATACAATTAACGTTAATTTTTCTAAGTTCACCAGAGGGCATTTTAATAAGTGCATAATCTTCCTCTTTACCCATAATCTGGGCAAAAGCTCCTGCACTTCTTGCGATCTGGCCTCCCTTACCTAATTTGAATTCTATATTATAAACCATTGTACCAACAGGTATATTTTTAAGTGGTAATGCATTTCCAGGCTTAATTTCTGCCTCTGGTCCTGACATTACTTCATCACCCACTGATAGACCAACTGGTGCAATTATATATCTTCTTTCACCATCTTTATATTTTATTAATGCTATTCTTGCTGAACGGTTTGGATCATACTCTATAGCCTCAACAATGCCAGGTACACCAAACTTATCCCTTTTAAAATCAATAAGCCTGTAAAGCCTTTTATGTCCCCCACCTCTGTGCCAAGCTGTTATCCTACCAAAATGGTTTCTACCAAAAGCTCTATCAATCTTTACTAATAGAGACTTTTCGGGTTCTTTTTTTGTAATCTCTTCAAAAGTAGATGTTGTAACAAATCTTCTACCCGGAGATGTTGGTTTATAAGTCTTAACTGCCATTTTTCTACCCTCAGCTTTCGATAAAGTCTAATTTTTCCCCTTCTTTAAGGGTTACTATTGCTTTTTTCCATGAATTTGTCCTACCAATACTTCTTCCGATACGTTTCCATTTTCCTGGCAAAATAACTGTCCTTACATTTTCAACCTTTACTTTAAAAAGTTTCTCAACTGCATCTTTAATTTCTTTCTTAGTAGCTGATTTTGCAACCTTGAAAACCACCTTCCTGCCTTCACGAAGAATGGTTGCTTTCTCTGTTATTACAGGACCTTTTATTACATCATAAATTGTCTTCATATTCCATATACTCCTTCAATCTTCTCCAGAGACTGCTTATGGAGCATTATATTTTCATACTTCATAACATCGTAAACATTTAGAGAATCTGTACACAATACCTTAACATTCGGAATATTACGAGCTGAGAGTTCTACTTCTTTGTTTTTTTCTGGAATAACTAATAAAGTATTGTTTATATTAAAAGCTTTAAGTATTGAACTAAAATGTTTTGTTTTTATTTCAGGTAGTTTAATATCATCAATTATAAAAAGCTTATTTTCCTTATTTTTCAAACTAAGTGCAGATCTCATTGCCGCTCTTCTAACCTTTTTAGGAACTGTATAGGAATAATCTCTTGGTTTAGGTCCAAAGATTATAGCTCCTTTCCTCCATAATGGAGAACGAATAGACCCTGCCCTCGCTCTTCCAGTCCCTTTCTGTCTCCATGGTTTTTTCCCACCGCCTGAAACCTCTCCTCTTGTTTTAGTTGAAGCTGTTCCCTGTCTTTTATTAGCTAACTGCATTTTTACCACTGTATGAATCAAATAATCTTTTACTGGGCTAAAAAATACAGCATCACTAACTTCTATTTCTTCTACCTTCGTAAAGTTCTGATCATAAACAGGCATCTTAGCCATGATATTACTCCTTAACAATTATGCGCTCTTTTTTATAGCATTCTTTATTACAACAAGTGAATTATTAGCTCCAGGTATTGCACCTCTGATTAAAACCAAATTTCTATCAGAAATAATCTTTTCTATTTTTAAATTTTGGACGGTAACTTTTTCACTGCCCATATGCCCAGGATAACGTTTACCTTTCCATACCCTTGAAGGGAAAGCACTTGAACCTGCTGAACCAGGGGCTCTATGAAACATCGAACCATGAGTTGCTCTTCCACCTTTGAAATTATGCCTTTTCATAACACCCTGGAAGCCTTTTCCCTTCGAAATGGCAGTTACATCAATAATTTCGCCCTCAGTGAATACATCACTAACATTAATCTGCTGACCAACCTCAAATTGATCAACATTATCAAACTTAATTTCTTTTAGAAAATAAAAGGCTTTATCTCCAGCCTTTTTAAAGTGTCCAAGCATTGGTTTATTAACCCTGGTTAACTTTTTTTCACCAAAGCCAAGCTGTAGTGCGTTATACCCCTCTTTATCCTTTAACTTTTTTTGAACCACATAGTTTGGGGTTACCTCCACTACTGTTACTGGGACGATCTCTCCTGCTTCATTGAAATACTGTGTCATGCCTAATTTTTTTCCTAAAATACCTTTCATGGCACCTTATCCTTTTAACTTAATTTGACCTCAACATCCACACCTGCAGACAGTTCTAACTTCATTAAAGCATCTATTGTCTGCTGGGTTGGATGGAGTATATCCATAAGTCTCATATGTACTCTCATCTCGAACTGCTCACGTGATTTTTTGTCAACATGAGGAGAACGTAAAACTGTAAACCTGCTAATTTTCGTCGGCAAAGGTATTGGTCCAACAACTTTTGCACCTGTTTTTTTTGCAGTATCAACAATCTCACTTACCGACTGATCTAATAATCTGTGATCAAAAGCTTTTAATTTAATACGTATTTTTTGGCTATTCATAAATAACCGCCTTACCCTTTTTTTTATTCTAATACTTCTGTAACAACACCTGCACCTATGGTTCTACCGCCTTCACGAATTGCAAACCTAAGCTCCTTCTCTAATGCAACAGGTGTTATCAACTCCACTGTTATGGTTGTATTATCTCCAGGCATCACCATCTCAACACCTTCCTGTAACGTAACCACTCCCGTAACATCCGTCGTCCTAAAATAAAACTGCGGCCTATATCCATTGAAAAAGGGAGTGTGCCTACCACCCTC
>JAOABK010000060.1 GCA_026418415.1 Pseudomonadota bacterium
CAAATAAGGCATTTCCAATAAAAAAGTCAGCCCATGCAATACATATATGGGGCAATGTGGTTTTAAATAGCAATATTTGAAGGGTTATTTCTTTTCCAATTAAGTCAGATATACTGAAATGTGCCATTAAAATTACACCATAAATTACAATAAGGCCATTTAATAAATAACCATAAACCGCGGTTCTCTTTGAAAGGAAGAGTAATGTTACTATGATTAGATCAATGCTTGATAAAAGGCTTCCAAAGAAATGTGTAAAATCAAATACTTTTTCATCTGGCACAAGGGGATTTTTTATAAAAACAGGGTGAATGCGTAGATGTAGTATCAATCCACCAAAGGCAAGTAAAAAAAGTGCAAAAATTAGAGAATTTTTTTTCATAAAGAAGACTCCATTAGAATTTTATTTTCATTCCAAGGTAAAGGGTTCCTAAAATAGCAATTATATGCAGTATCCACCATCCTAATTTGTACCTCATGAAATATTTAAGCATTTGTTAACCTCCTAAGATATTCCCCAAAGCGTATACTACTGATATGCCAATTAAATGTATCAACCACCAAAGGGGTCTTAAAAAAGAAATTTTGGTATTAAAATCCTCTTTCATAAATTTACTCCTTGAATGTTTATATTAAATTTATCATATTTTATATTTCTGTCAAATAGTGATAAAATTTATCTTATGGAACTGCCGAAACTCCAAAAAATTGAAACTAAAAATAAAGTTGGTTTGGTAGTAGTAATAACAGGTTATGGTAAGGGCAAAACAACTACCGCTTTAGGGCTTGCTTTAAGAGCATTAGGACACGGGTTTAGGGTGTGTATTATTCAGTTCATGAAAGGTGATTTATACACTGGAGAAATGGATGGGTTAAAGAGATTAGAGCCTGATATAGAATTAATTAGAACGGGTAAAGGCTTTTGTGGTATTCAAGGAAATCCCTATCCCTATGAAGAACACAGGGCTAATGCTCAGGAAGCCATTACACTGGCTAAGGAAAAAATAACTTCAGGAAAATATGAACTTGTAATACTTGATGAGATAAATAATGCCCTTCATTTAAAATTGGTAGATTTAGACCAGGTGATTGAATTAATCGAGAGCAAGCCAGATTTAGTACATTTAGTCCTCACTGGGCGCGATGCCCATCCAGAGGTTATTAAAAGAGCACATACAGTAACTGAAATGATTGAAGTGAAACATGCCTATAAATTAGGTATTGAACCACAAGCAGGAATCGATTATTAATCTTCTGAACGAATCATTATAAGAAGCATTTTAAACTTTTCAATTGCATTTATCGCGTGGGGTATGTTTGATGGCATAATAATCATTTGTCCTTCTTTAACCATATGGATCTTTTTGTCAATTCTTATTTCTGCCACACCATCTATTATGTAAACTGTAGCATCAAAAGGGGCTGTGTGTTCACTTAACCCTTGTCCTTTATCAAAAGCGAAAATAGTTAATGTTCCTGATCTTTTTCTCAAAATTTCTCTGCTAACTATTGAGCCTTCTTGATAGTTAACCAAATCTTTTAAGTTTAAAGGTAATCCTTTTAGATTATTATCCATATAAATATAACACTCCTTTAAAGATATCGTTAAACTTATGACTTTTAGTAACTCACTTTTTAAAAATCATAATCTTCCTTCACTTTTTAGCTTATTAATAATTTCGTTTATTTTAGGTAGGGCTTCAAGTGCTGCCTTTTCTCCCTCCATAATGGCTTCGTGCCTTTTTTCAAAATCATAAGATGCTATGTGACCTACTTTTGGCCTAATTACAATTTCTGCCTTGGAAAGCTGAGAAATAGCCAATTTTGAGTACATAATGTTTATTGATTGAAGTAGTGTTTCTATTGTGCTTTGGGGAGGTGGCGTTTGACCATCTGAAGATATATCAACAGCAATAACTATGTCAGCTCCATGTCTTTTTGCTGCTTCTACAGCAACAGGGCTAACAACTCCGCCATCTACATAAAATTTATTTCCGATTTTAACGGGTGTAAATACACCAGGAATGGAACAGCTTGCCCTAACAGCAGTGCCTGTATTGCCTCTTCCAAAGACAACTTCTTCTCCAGTCTGTAGATCTGTTGCAACTGCATAAAAGGGGATTTTGAGCTTTTCAATAACTGCATTGTTTAGCATTTTATTAACATAGGACTCCAACCTAACACCCTGTATGAAACCATTGTCTGGAAAGATTAGATCCACTATATCAGATTTTTTTATATCAAGAGCTATTTTTTGAAGTTGATATGCATTAAATCCATAGGCATAAAAACTACCTACAAAGCTACCTGCAGATGTTCCAACTACCATGTGAATAGGGATATTATTGTTTTCCAGCACTTTTATTACCCCTATATGAGCAAACCCCTTTGATGCTCCTGCTCCAAGGACAAGTGCAATTTTTGCAGGCCTGACTGGTGTTTTTACAGTTTCTTGAGTTAGTTGCTTAGTAGCACAGGAAATTAAAAAAAATGACATAAAAATTAAAATTATTTTTTTCATTTTATTCCTCATTTTTGCTTTTATAGCCTGGACAGTTTTTTGCCCCCACACATCCTACTTTTCTAATTTTACAATCCCTATTGATACAGATATTCTTCTTTTCCCTATCAGAATTTTTTACCTTCTTCTTTTTTCCCACTTTATTGCTTCCTCGTAATGCTCAAACCTTTTCTCCCTTTCTTTAAACTCTTTTCCGTGCCATTTTTTACATACGTTCTTTAAAAGGGCATGCAACATTTCATGATAGATAACATATTGTAAATAATATAAAGGAACTGATTCTTTATCAAGTTCAGGATTAATTCTAATTATATCATTTAAAGGGTCGTAGTTTCCAAGAATTCTTTTTTTTACATAACCCTTCTTGCTTTTTCCCCAAAAAATAGTTGATTTTATAGAATTTTCAAAATATTTTTCATTCAGAAAGTCAAATATTTCCTTAAGGTCAAAAAATTGACCTTTTGGTGTACCATAGCTAATAGTTTTTTTTCTTTTAAAATGTAAAATATTTTTTTTGATGTATTTTTTTAAATATGGAGTCTTTCTTGTCCCAGTTTTGAAGAAGGAAAGGATATCATTAAATACATCCTCATCGGCATAAAGAAAATGCTTGTTCATTCTCAAAATAATTTTGTCTATTTTTTTTGCAATTGATAAAAGAGATGTTGTATTTTCAGTAAGTTTAACTTCAACTTTTTTGCCTAAAAAATTTTCAATTTCTTCTACTAAGTTTTCAAGCATAGATTATTATAACCAGATTTTTAAGAGAATTTAAAGATGCCAATTAAGCCTTAGTTTGAATTTATTTATATAGAATTAAAAAAAACACTTTGAGAAAAATTATACTTGTTGTATAATTAAATTAACAATCTTTGGCATGCAAATTGCTTATTAAAAATTGCATACTTTCTCCCTCCCCAGAGTAAGGGGGTCCCCTCCCCCCTTCTCCCCCTTTTTTAAGAAAAATTATAAAGGAGTTGAAACTTTTTATAAAAAAGTGTAATCTGTTTATTACACTTTATGATAGATGTTATTCGACTAAAAGATATTTTAGAAAAAGCTGAGGATTTAAGTGGACTGTGTATTGAAGATGTTACATATCTTCTTACAGCATTTAATGAAGAAGTACGTGAAAGAGTCTATGATTTAGCAAGTAAAATAAAAAATAAAATTTATGGAAAAAGAATAGTCCTCTTTGCCCCACTATATATTTCAAACTTTTGTCAAAATGTATGCCTCTATTGCGGTTTCCACAAAAGTAATGTTGAAATCACAAGAAAAAGATTAGACCATGATATATTAAAAAAAGAGGTAGAGATACTTATAAATCAAGGTGTAAAAAGAGTACTTCTTGTAGCTTCAGAAGATCCAGATTTAAGTATTGATAGGATTTGTGAGTTTATCAACAGCATATATTCTTTAAAAAACCATAATGGTTCCATAAGAAGGGTCAATGTAAATATTGCACCCTTGAGCATTGAAGAGTTTAAAAAACTTAAGTCTGCAAAAATTGGTACTTACCAAGTCTTTCAAGAAACTTATAATATAGAAAAGTATAAAAAATATCATTTATCTGGACCTAAAAGTGATTATAAGTTTAGATATGAAGCGCCTTTCAGAGCCTTAGAAGCTGGCATTGATGATATTGGTATGGGAGTCTTATTTGGTCTCGATAATCCAATTAGTGAGGTTGCTGGACTTTTAAAACATATAGATGAGATGAAAAAAGTCTATGGTGTTGGTCCCCATACTATTTCCGTTCCAAGGCTCAAATTTGCTAAGGGTGCTAAACTTTCTTATAATCCACCTTACAAAATTGATGATGAGTATTTTTGCTACTTAGTCTCGGTTCTAAGGATAGCTGTGCCCTATACAGGAATTATACTATCAACGAGAGAACCCAGAGATCTAAGGGATAAGCTTATTAATTTAGGGGTCTCTCAAATAAGTGCTGGATCTTCAACCTCCCCAGGTGGATATTTAAATAAAGATGAAAAGGATGAGCAATTCACCGTATCGGATAATCGTTCTTTAAATGAGGTTGTTCAAAGTTTAGCCAGAAGTGGTTACATTCCCAGTTTTTGCACCGCCTGTTATAGAAAGGGCAGGACAGGTGAAATTTTTATGGAACTTGCATCTGATGGGAGAATTAAAAAATTTTGCGATAGAAACGCAATACTTAGCTTTGCTGAATATGTTGCAAGCTTTGTTGATAATAATAGTGAACTCAGAGATTTTCTTGAGAGAATGGTTTTAGATATGGGAGATGAATATTTAAATAGTAGAGTATTTGAAGTATTAAATGGTCAAAAGGATGTTTTTATCTGATGGAAAAGAAAGAATGTTTTGAATATCTAAAAAATGAAGGGAACTCAAATATTCTTATGGAAAAGGCTTTTTTACAAAAAAAAGCTGTTTATGGAGATAAAGTTTTCATTAGAGGAATAATAGAGTTTTCAAATTTTTGCAGAAAAAATTGTCTCTATTGTGGAATAAGAAGAGATAACGATAACTTACCAAGATATAGAATGGATATAAACGACATATTAGAAAGGGTTAACATTATTGTAAATTATGATATAAAGACTGTAGTCCTTCAAGCGGGAGAGGACCTTTTTTATACAAGGGAACTGCTTTGCAAAATTATTAAAGAAATAAAGAAAAAACATGATATTGCCATAACCCTATGTATTGGGGAAAGAGATATCGATGATTATAAAGCTTTCTTTGATGCAGGAGCAGATAGATTTTTGATGAAACATGAGACTTCCAATGAAAAGGTTTATGAAAAACTTCATCCTGGAGAAACTTTAAAAGGAAGGTTAAAGCTTATAGAAGCTTTAAAAAAGATTGGATTTCAGGTTGGGTCTGGAAACATTATTGGTCTTCCATTCACGAAATTGGAAGATTATATTAATGATATTTTTCTCATAAGAGATCTTGATTTAGATATGGCGGGAATCGGTCCCTTTATGCCAACAAAAAATACTCCTCTTGAAGGTTATCAATCCCCAGATATTGATTTAGTATTTAAAATTCTTGCTATCGCAAGGATTGTTCTGAAGGATGTTAATATTCCAGCCACTACAGCACTTTTCTCTTTAGGTGGTATTTCTGCGTTAGAAAGCGCTATTGATGCTGGAGCAAATGTATTTATGCCAAATTTTACAGGTGAAAGTCTCAGAAAAAACTACAGAATATATGATAATAAAAGCCCTATTAATATGGAGATAATAAAAAACATTGCTGAAAAACGGGGGTTGAAGATTGTAAAAAGTAAGGGTGAAAGGAGAAAAGTTTATGCTAAAAACAATGAAAGCAGAAAGGAAAAGAGTCACCTTTGTTGGGCGAGCTAATGTAGGCAAATCAAGTCTTGTTAATGCATTACTTGAGCAGAATCTTTCTATAGTTTCTCCGATTCCAGGGACTACTACAGATCCCACGGAAAAAGCAATAGAGATTCTTCCTGCTGGTCCACTTCTTTTTACTGATACTGCTGGAATTGATGATAAGTCAGAATTAGGCATTGAAAGATTAAAAAAGGTAAAAGAAGTTTTGAGAAGAACTGATTTAATGATTATTGTTTGTGCACCACCCTTTGATAATTTTGAGTATGAAAAAAAACTCTTAAAAGAGGCAAAAGATCTTAAAATTCCAGTAACTATTGTGGTTAATAAAATAGATACTTTTGATAACTCCATATTTGATGATAAGTATTTTAAAGAAGTAGATATTCATTTTGTTTCAGCAAAGACGAAGCAGGGAATTAGATCATTAAAAGAATACATAGGTACTGCATTAGCTGATAAAAATGAAAAGGGAATTCTTGATGGGATTGTTAAAGAAGGAGAC
>JAOABK010000061.1 GCA_026418415.1 Pseudomonadota bacterium
CTTCCATCCTATGATTCCATTTACTCCTTTTAATACATTTAGACTCTCCTTTATCGCCAACTCACCATATGGATAAAATTCAGGTTTTCCATTCTCATTTTGAGACTTAGAATATATAAAAACTTTTCCAGCTCCTGTACGTCTACGGTAACACCTTCCCATCCGCTGAATTAAAACATTTATAGGCGATGCTTCGGTAATTAAAATATCAAAATCTAAATCAAGAGAGACCTCTACAACTTGAGTCGTAATCCATATGCCAATATTTCTGCCATTTTGGTCAAATTTGCTTATATCTTCCTCTTTAGTTTCTCTGTCATGAAAAGTAAATAAAGAATGATAGAGTCTCGGAGAAAAGTCTTTCAATTTCTCGTAGACCGAAACAGCTTTTTTTATAGTGTTACAAACAATAAGGATACTGTTTTTTTCTCCTTCTGAAAGTGTTTCTATAATTTCTTTACACTCAGTAATATCCTTGTCAAAAATCTTTATACTATGCTTTCCTTCATTTTTAATTTCAAGCTCGCTCCACGATGGCTCATAATGTTCTAATATAATTCCTTCTTTATAAAACTCATCTTTTAATATATCTGGTATTGTAGCAGACATAATTAGAGGGGTTATTTTAAAGCCCTTCGCTATTTTAAGACTCTGTTTTAAAATCTCAATAGTATATGGTGAATATGAATCTAACTCATCTAAAATAATATTTGCACCATAAAGACCTATAAGTATTTTTTCATACTGATGTACTCTAAGTGCAAAGGAAAAAATTTGATCAATCGTTGTTACAACAATTGGCCTCATCAGATTCTTGGTAAGATTGATCTCATTAATACTTTCTTCAATTGCTTCTTCTTCTGTAAGCTCTTTCTTGAGAGTTGAGTAGATGAACCTGCCAGCCTCACCGTGTAAAATCCCAACATCATCGCCATAATATTTTTTCAATTTCTTAAATGCAGCATTAACAGATGCCCTCGTTGGCAGGGTAAAAATGATTCTCCCCTTTTTGCTTCCAGCCCAGCATAAAGCTGCCTCAGTCTTACCGCTTCCAGTAGGAGCAATAAGTAAAAGTGCTTTCTTGTTTTTAACATTATATTGAAAATTCTTTGGAGTAATATGTTGTGTAAGAGTCTCGTAAGCCTCAGAGTTAAGATATATCTTATAGTTTTCATTTATTCCAGCAGAGGCTATATGGTCTGCCCTATGTAAGATTCCTTTAAGCAGTATTATATCTTTATCAAATGGCTCTAAATTTAGAATTATCTCATTAAGTTTATCGATAATTTCATAGTCTATTGAAAAAGTTATTTCATATTTAAAAACTTCTTTAAATAATTGCTGCATGGGTTTAAGTAAAAAGAGCCTGTTTTTTTCAATATCGATAATTTCATCTTCAAGACCGTCAGTGCCTGTCCTTTTACTCCCATTAATAAAATCATTGAGTTCAAGGAAATTTTTATGATGGAATCCTATGGAGTATATGATTTTATTTTTATATTCTTCTGAAAAATTAATTATATTAAAGATTGATGAGAGAAATACTAATGAAATAAGATTATGTGGGACATATCTGCTATTTCCATACAATGAATCTTGAAAAGTTTTTGAAACTTTACCTAAATCATGTGCAAAACAACATAATTTAATAGCCCTCTCAGTATCTGAATTGATATTCAGCCCAAGAGACTTTAAATGGCTTATCTCTCTTTCTGCCCGTTCTATTACTTCAAGAGTATGTTCATACAGTTCTTTTTCAGGATTGCTTTTAGCTAAAATTTTTTCCATCTCAATATCCAAGCAATTTGGGTAATTTTCCATTTAAAGTGTCTTTATATTCAAGTAACCATAAAAATCTGTCATCATCTTTTGTTTCCCAGTATTCACCCTCATAGTAAGAGACAGCCTCCTGCATATAATAAATCTTTTCCATTTTTAAATTTCTATCTTTAATATGAGAAACTGGTAAAAATATAGGCGCTGAACCATATATTTCCCTTGGCAAGTAAAGATGTTCAATTTTTATCTTATCTTTCTTTTTTGCCTGTTTTTTCATTGTTAAAGTAGCTTCAGCTTTTAACATAGCCAGATCTTCACTTCTACCCAGAGAAATATAACCCTCTGGGTTATTTAATTTCGAAAGATAATAACTATGATGTTCAGATGTGGAAATATAAATAGTATATCTTGGTTTTGATAGCACTTTTACAAACATTGGATTTAACTGAACATCATCACCTTTTTTGGAAGAAGTAAAGCGATTGATTTTTCTATTTACCCACCAGTCTTTTTTATTGTCTAATTCAATTGCTCCATGTAGAAATGTTTGATAATCAAAAAAAATCCCTTCATATTTCCCTTTTATTGCAATCTTAATCGGCTCAGGAGGTCTTTCACCCAAAACTTCCCGTAATATGCCAAGCACGGTTGAAGGTGGCGGTAAAGGATATGAATCACAGAAGTTCTGGTTTCCATATATCCTGAAATGTGCAGTCTGTCCCCAAATATTTATTCTTATTACTTCTTTGGTGTTTTCCATATTTTGTCCTTGTTTTTAGATATAAAGTCTGCAATGCTGTCTATAGCCTTCTTTGGTAGCTGCACATCAATATTTACTTTTCCATCCAGAGGGAACCCTTCTTGTAAGCCAAAAACCAGCAAATTATTTTCATCTGATTTGAGGCCATACTCATCAATAATATCATTTATAACTTTAGCTCTGACTGCCTTTTTATCCTTATCCCAGACGATGGAATCAATAAAATATGAAAACTTTTTCTCAAATGCTCCACCAACTACAAGATGAGGTCTCAAAGTGCCAACTAATGCTCCATTTCTATGAATCTCAATATAGGGAATTGCTTCTAAGATAGCCTGAACCCTCTTTAATTTCTCATCAGTACTCGCTTCATTGTCTTTGTCTTTATTTTCTTCTTTACCAATCTTCTGTAAATCAAGACTAAGAGTATAGACAAAATAATTCATATCAATTTCTCTCTGAAATATCATCTGCCCTTCACCTTTAGAGCCTGAAAGTTCAACTAGACCAAGATTGCTCCGATAGTCAAGACAGTTTTTGAAACCCATTAAACCTATAGCATATGAAACACCTAAAGGAGATTTCCTTTTTCTGGTTTCTTCCGGAGCTTCTTGTGTATCAATCTCTTCACTATTACTTCCTTCTTTTTTGCCTTTGATCTTTTTTCTTGTAAATAAGTATCCAAAAATATCAGCAAAGGGGTCATTATTTGCAAAACCAGTGAGCTGTAAAGGAGGCTTATCGGTGCTTCTCTTTTTTGGAGCTATATCTATGTTCTTACGAAACTCAAATTTCCATGATTTCTCTTTAACAAAATACTCCATCAAGGGCTGTTTCAGAATTGCATTTGGAGATAGATAGGAAAAATCTCCAAGTTCAGTTGGTAAGACCTTCATAGGATTTATATTACCACCCAGTCCTTCCCCCATAGAGGGAGTGCCTGTAAATTTTACCACCATTGTTAAAGTAATGCCCCTCATGTTTAAACCTCCTTATTTTTAATACTATTCATTAGTCCCATGATAAATGCTAATGCATTTTCTTCTTTATTAGTTATCTCTGTTAGTTCTAACGGCATCGGTTCTTTAAGATAAATATATGTTCCAATCAAATGTCTTTGAAACTGAGTAGAATCTCCGATGGATTTATAAAGCTTCAATGCCACAGAGTATGCCTTATCTTCCAGTTGATTACCAAGTTCTTTACCAATTTCAAAAAACTTTTTTGTCATACCTACACCTCCTTTATAAGCTTTCAAAAAGGCATAAAAGGCAGTAATAGTTTCATTTAAGTCTAATTTAGATTGTTGTTTTAGATAATCTGATATGAGCTTAATCCCAATATTTTCTTTATATTTTTCAATAAGTTCTAAAATATACTGTTCTTTCGCTTTTGTTCTTAATAATCCAGTCAAATTCATTAACATTAAGGAGGCTTTAGGTAGTAAAGGACGAATATCAAAACTTTCAATATTACCTTGTTTATCAAAATTGGGATAAATAAGCATGCTACCAAGGGATAAAAAAACAGACGATGATTTTTCAAAGTTTAAACTCAAATCTTTTCTTAGTATTAGATTTTTAATCAGTGTTCTATAAAGATTAATATTTGGATTATAAATTATAAACGGCAATCCATTTTCAATAAACAATTCATAAGCTGTAAAAGCTGCTAATAGGGAAAGTTTACGACAATTCAAACAAATTCTTGGGGAGATAGAACCACCACCTGCATAAAGTGGTGAATTTTCCCAACCACCGGAAACCATCCATTTTCTTGAAGCAATGCTTTCTTTTGAATTTTCAGTTTCTTCTCCACAAAAAGAACAATATATTTCTTTTTTTTCTGATATTTTTTTAAAAAAATATTTTATATTTTCAAAGGATTTCTTTATTTTTTTATCTTTATCCTTTTCTTTAATTGCGAAGGGATTTATAAGTGGATTATTTTTTAGAGTTTTTTCAATAATGAATGCATAAGGGTTTTCTTTTTTTAATCCTTTTATTTTTTTACTAATTTCCATAATAATAGATTCTTCTAATGTCTTATCGGCATAGTCAGGGTTTTCTTTTAGTTCAGATAAAAAAACTTTACCTAAATCAAGCCACCAATTCATTGACTGCTCCTTTCCTTTAACTCACTCATCCCCCCTACACCTCCACAAACTCCTTAATAAAAAATTCCTTTATTTCCCTCCAATCTACAGGTTTAATCATTATGAGTTCAGGTTCTTTATCAGCATCTTCAAAGTAGACAAAGGCTTTTTTCAGTATTAAGGGATTGAATTTACCATATTTTTGTTGAAAGAGGCTGATTAGTTTGTGGGAGTCATATTTGAGTGTTTTCATTATAAAGTAAACATCTATGAAGTCCTTTTTACTTCCCCTTTGAATTATGGCAGATGCCTTCATTGCAAGAATGTCCTCAAGGCTTGCAAGCTCTATAAGGCAAACTTAACTTTTTTCCTAAAAGGTCATAGGGATAATGAAAAAATGAGACTTTGACCCTATCAATCACAGAATGAATAGTATCATTGCTTAATTGCAAAATTTCAAAGTTTTCAAAAATATCTTTCCACTCTCTGAAGTCAATCTTTTGCTTTGTAAAAAAGTCAAGGTCTTCAGAGACTCTATGATTTAGGTAGTAATAAACTGCTGTGCCACAAGCAAGATATAAGTCTCCATTTTTCAAAAAATCAGAAAGCCTTGATACAACCTCTCTATGAGCTTTTGTTAGCCTTTTTTTCATAATACAATTGCCAAAAGTTATATGCCCTTTTTGAGAGAAGCTTTTGTCCCTTTTTTTCTAAGAAATCTACAATCACATCTTCTTTTACTAAGGATGAGTAAATCCTAAATTGTTCAGGATTTGAAATCTCCAATACTCTCGCAATTACAAAAGGGGAAGATAGATTATCCTGCAATGACTTCAAGTCATACTCCCAAAAAAGAGGTCTTAATTTTTTTACAGTGCTGTTTTTTGTTTCTTTAGTTCTCGGTTTACTATAAGTCAACTAAACTACCTCCACCATCCCAAAACCCTGTCCTGTCCTTACTCCAATCCCAATCTGATATAGCATCTGCAATACCTCCTGATTGCCTTTAAGCTTGAAGCAACCATCAAAGCAGGTAAATTTCATAATTGGGTCATCTGGATTGCTCTGCCAATATGCGCTTATGGTATGTTTTATTACCCTTTTCTTGAGACTTACTGGGATGAATTCCAAAGGTTCATTAAAATACTTATCTACCCACTCCTCACCCATGATGTCCTTAAGTATGCCTTTGTGTATGCTCGTAAAGGCTTCATTAAATTTATCATCAACTTCACCCTCTTTCATAGGCGGTAAGATGCGGATGTCTTTTTTCTTCTGCCTGCCTTCACTGTCATCAACCACTTGTATTTCTAAAAGCACTGGAGATAATGTCTTAAATACTACTTCGTTTGAGCT
>JAOABK010000062.1 GCA_026418415.1 Pseudomonadota bacterium
ACTTGCGGATGAGATTATCCGCAAAATGAGAATCCACTACTCTATCAACGATCTTTGACAAGTTTGGCATGAAAAAAAGGTCCTGAAAAAGGAAAGTGTGCACTTACATTTTGCCCCCTTTTAATGGACATTAGGAAAAATGTCCCAAAAAGTTATTTATTTTCAATAACTTATAAAGGTAGCCGTCGGAAAATAAGACCTCCTATAAAAGGGATTGCGACTAATATAATTTTCTTTTCTTTCGAATTTCATAATCTGTCGGAAAATAAGACCTCCTATAAAAGGGATTGCGACGATTTGGTCTTAGCTCAATTTGATCTCCCGCCCCATGTCGGAAAATAAGACCTCCTATAAAAGGGATTGCGACATTTCACTCCCTCCTTTATTCGTTTTTTAACTACTTTTTGTCGGAAAATAAGACCTCCTATAAAAGGGATTGCGACACGATCTTATAAGTTCTTCCCTCACGAAATTTTTTGTGTCGGAAAATAAGACCTCCTATAAAAGGGATTGCGACATATAGCGCAGGAGATGTTAAGGCGTGCGAATAGTTAGTCGGAAAATAAGACCTCCTATAAAAGGGATTGCGACCCTCCCCATACTGCAGGTGTTCTACCTGCAAGGATAGTGTCGGAAAATAAGACCTCCTATAAAAGGGATTGCGACGAATTGCAATAGAAAAACAACTACCACATAGGGGATTAATTTGGAAAATAAGACCTTCTACAAAAGGGATTTTCATTTCAAATATAGGTCACATGAATGTAACAAAAATTTCAAATTTATTCTATAATACAACAAGTTAGAAAAAATTTATTACATTGTAATACCTTATAGATAGAAAAACAAAAAATTTAAAATGGAGCTTTAAAAATGAAAAAGCTTTTAAAAATTCTATCTCTCACAACAATAGTAATAACAGTTTTAATCATTATGATTTTTGGAGAAAAGTACTTGTCAACAATTGCTATTTTAGGTATCGAATTTTTGCTAACTCTAATAGGAATTCCTTTAACAGTCTCAACTATAAAAGATTGGTCTAAAAAAGAAAATTATTGGGACAATGTTCAGAGAGAATTAGCAGAAAGCAGGGTACAAACAAAGAAAACAGAAGTAACAGAAGAACAGAAAAGAGAATTTTTCTTTCCTGATGAAGATTACAGAATTGAAGATTCTGGTTTTCTATACGGACTTGGAGAAGGAAGTTGGATTTTATCTGACAAAAGTGCATATATAGATTATTTATAATTTGTTTATTTTTATATGTCTTATAAATTTAAATTTAAAGTTATGTCGGAAAATAAGACCTCCTATAAAAGGGATTACCGTTTAGTTAGCAAACTTAATCCTCGAACTCCGAATCCCGATTCGTTGCTAAATCTACTTGAATTGATGGACAAAAAAATTTTTTAATGAAAAAAATGGGGGCTAAGATGTCTCTTCAATCAATTAAATGCAATGGAATTTTTTATTTAATAACAGCACATCAAATTTCAATATTAAAGAGACTTCTATGGGAACTCAGACAATATTTTGGGAAAAGATATGTAATGAGGAAACTCTCTATCTTGCCTGGCAAAAAGTAAAAGCTAATAGAGGTTGTCCGGGTATAGATAGAGTTTCTATTCATGATTTTGAGTTGAATCTTGATAAAAATATCAAACTCTTAGCTAACCTTTTAAGACAAGGTTTATATGAGCCTCTCCCATTGCTGGAAAGAGAGATAGTTAGAGAAGATGGAAAAAAAAGAATTTTGAAAATTCCCACAGTGCAAGACAGAATTTTACAAGAAGCATTTTTATTAATAGTCAACTCAGAGTTTGAGAAGGATTTTCTTAATTGTTCATATGGATACAGGCAGGGTAAATCTGCACTCATGGCTGTTAACAAAATTGAATCATTAATAAAAGAGGGTTTCTCTTGGGTAGTAGATGCAGACATTAAGGATTTTTTTGATACAGTAAGTAAATACATTGTTATTTTTCTATTTTCCGAAAAAATTAAAGATTCAAGAATTGTTAATCTTGTAAAAAAGTGGATATGTTACAATGAACCACCCTCAATAGGCATTCCACAGGGAATGGTTCTCTCTCCTTTGTTGGCTAACATCTATCTGCATAATTTTGATATTGAGATTTGGAAGAAATCTAAGGGTTATGTTAGATATTGTGATGATTTTATAATTATGTGCAAATCTCAGCAAGAAGCTGAAGAGTTGATGAAGTTTTCAAAGAGTTATTTAGAATTAGAGCTTTTTTTAAATATAAATGAAGAAAAAACTCGTATATGTAATATAAAGGATGAATTCAATTTTCTCGGATTTCATTTCACACCTGAAGGCAAAAGACCAGCAAAAAAATCAATTGACAAACTTAAAGCAAAGATTAAAGCTGAACTAAGCCTAATTGATAAGTTTAAAGAACAACAGTTGATTGACAGACTAAAAACAATCATTAGAGGATGGCAAAATTATTTTGGCTTCAGTTCACTCTCTGAGGATGATCTTCTAAAAGAAATTGATGAAAAAGGAGAAATTTTCAAAGACTCTATCGGTATAAATATTCTAAAAACAGCTCTGTATTTAGTAAAATCAGACTTTAATAAAGCCTATGAAATTACAACACAATCACTTGATAAAGAACTTGAAGACGGAGAAATAATTTCACAGAGAGGATTAGTTTATGAAATTTTAGGATTTGACCAATTCGCTATAGATGAGTATTATCAGGCATTAAAACTTGACCCAACAAATCCAGAGATTCTTTATCACTTAGGGAGAAAACTTACTGAACAGGGAAAGATAGAGAGAGCAATTAAACTACTTCAGAGAGCAATTCAGATCTCATCTGACAGATATGAATATTACATTGCACTTGCAGAAGCCTATGAAAAATGGGGTCTTTATGGCTCAGCAAACAAGGCAATAGAACATGCAAAACAGATAAAACCAGATTTTGCGATAAATTTGAAAGCAAATACTCCTCCAGCATCAACAGCTTTATCAGAAATGCAACCAAGTGAAGAAGATATAAATCTATTCATAAGATTATTCTCGGGGAGAGAGGGAGTTTTTGCGAAACAGTGGATAAATGAATATGGTCAGATTGGATACTCTCCTATCTTCAAACCTCTTGAACAAGAAGATGTGAAAAAACATTTGGATGGTAGAATAACCTTAGGTTCATATTTGATTAGAAAAGACAATACCCTAAAATTTGCTGTAATTGATTTTGACATATCAAAAAAGAAACTTCTACATGAAAAAGAATCTTTTAAAGATATTGATCTATTCAAACTTCTTCTTGATGATGCAAAAAGAATTTTGAAATTTTTAAGAAATCTTGGTTTAAATTCCTATTTAGAGACAAGCGGATGGAAGGGTATCCATCTTTGGCTCTTTTTTGAATCGCCCATAAAAGCTGATGAAGTTAGGGAATTTCTTAAGAATCTTCTAAGACAAACAGGTGTTCCGCCTGAGGGTATTAACAGGGAAATTTTTCCATCCCATTCATTCACAGGAGCAAATGCTCTTGGTAGCCTTATTAAGTTACCACTTGGAATTCATCAATTAACAGGTAAGAGATGTCTCTTTTTAGATGAAGATGGAAGTCCTTTTGAAAATCAAATTGCCTTTTTGTGGAAAATACAGCTAATAAAAAAAGACGTATTTAAAAAGGCTCTATCAGATTTACAAAGAATTGTATCACCAGATCTCAAACAATTTGATATAGAACAACTCACTGAAGTAAAAAAGATACTTGATGGTTGCAAAATACTCAGATACCTTTATATCAAGGCAAAAGAGGAAAATGACTTAACACATTTTGAGAGATTGACAATACTTAACACCCTGGGTCATGTTGGAGACCAAGGCAAAAAGGCAATCCACCACATTATAAGCAATTGCTTTAACTATAGGTATGAAATAACTGAAAAATGGATAGGTCGGTTAAGTAAAAAACCTGCAAGTTGTCCAAAAATCAGAGTATGGCTAAGTGAGATCACAGCAAAGTTAGACTGTCATTGTGAATTCAAACTGGACAAGGATAGTTATCCATCCCCTGTGCTTCATGCAGGGATTAAAATAAAAAGAAAGGAAACAACAGAAATTTCCAATTTTAGCATTATTGACCAGAGTTCTCCCATTTTTATAAATGAAAACATTGATGCTTTAATAGAAGAATACTTGAGCTTGAAAAAACAGAAAACCGAACTTGAGAATAAAATTAATTTACTTGAAGAAAAATTCAATCAAATTATTACAACACAAAAATCCAATTCAATAATTACGAAGATTGGTAATCTTAAAAAAGTACACTCTGAACAAAAGACTAAGTGGGTTCTTGAGTTATGAAAATACTTTATCTGACAGAGCAAGGAAGCATTGTTAAGAAGACTTCAAGAAGATTAGTAATAGCCAAGGATGGTAAGACGATCTCCGAGGTTTCTATGTTAGGACTTGATAGTATTGTAATTTTTGGAAATATTCAACTTACAACTCAAGTAATCTCTTCAGTTCTTGATAGTGGAATAACAGTTAGTTTTCTTTCATCGGGAGGCAAATTCAGAGGTATGCTTCTTCCCTTGCAACATAAAAATGTTTTCCTTAGAATATCTCAGTATGAGAGATATCTTGATGACCAGTTTCAAAGAGAACTGGCATCCAAGTTCGTAAGAGCAAAAATTATCAATGCAAGAAATGTGATGGAGAGTTTTAAAAAAAACCATCCTGATGTGGATTTATCTAAGGAGTTATATTTGATTGATAAAATTATGCAAAAAGTAATTGAAAGACCTCCTGTTCCTGTTTTATTAGGACTTGAAGGAAGTGCAACAGCTGCCTACTTTAGAGTTTTTAGAAAAATGATTCTTGCTGATATTGCATTCACTATGAGGACAAGACGTCCCCCAAAAGATCCTGTTAATGTGCTTTTAAGTTTTGGTTATTCAATGCTTACAAATGAAATACTTTCTCAAATTTTTTCTATTGGTTTTGACCCTTACATAGGTTATTATCATGGAATAGATTATGGTAGACCGGCTCTTGCCTTGGATTTAATGGAAGAATTTCGCCATTGCATTATTGATAAACTGGTTTTAAAGTTGATTAACAAAAGAATCATAAGCCCAGATGATTTCATTGAAGTTGAGGATAAGGGTATAGTCTTCAATAAAGAAGGGATTAAAAAATTTATTGTAAACTATGAAAACACTTTGAGAGAGAAATTAATACAAAATTCAGATGAAAATATGCTCACCTTCAGAGATATAATCCGCAGACAGATTCAAAAATTGGCAAAGACAATCATGACTCGGGAAGAATATACACCTTTTGTTATCAGATAAAATGTTTGTTGTAATATCATACGACATTTCTGACGATAATAAACGTAAAAAAATTGCTGAGATACTTAAGGACTATGGGAAGAGAGTACAGTATAGCGTTTTTGAATGCAATCTTGATAAAAAACAAATAAAAAATATGATAGATGAAGTTTTAGATTATATTGATACAGAAACAGATAGCGTCAGATTATACTACATCTGTGAAAACTGTCTAAGATTGAGAGAAACTTATGGTTTAGATAAACCAGTTGACGAAGGAGACTATATTGTGATATAAAAAATAAACTTGCGGATGAGATTATCCGCAAAATGAGAATCCACTACTATATCAACGATCTTTGACAAGTTTGGCATGAAAAAAAGGTCCTGAAAAAGGAAAGTGTGCACTTACATTTTGCCCCCTTTTAATGGACATTAGGAAAAATGTCCCAAAAAGTTATTTATTTTCAATAACTTA
>JAOABK010000063.1 GCA_026418415.1 Pseudomonadota bacterium
AAATGAGATGGTTGAAAATAATAGAAGGATTATAAGAAATAAAATTGAAGAATTAGTTAATAAAGAGAAAAATTTTGATAAAGATATAGTTGATGTGGTTGTCATTTTTATTTCTTCTTTAATTGTTATAACAGTTATAGATATAGATTTTCAAATTATACCGGATGTTTTAAGCATATCTGGAATTATAATTTCATTTTTTCTTTCTCTCTTTGTATTCGATAGAAGTATTGTCCTTACTCTTTTTGCAATACTAACTGGTGGTGGAATCTTTTTTCTGATCGGTAAATCTTACGAAATAATCGCAAAAAAAGAGGGATTGGGGGGTGGAGATGTAAAATTAATGGCCTATCTTGGTGGATATCTTGGTCTAAAATCGATTTTTTTCATAATTTTCATAAGCTCACTTGTAGGAACAATTTATGGATTGATATTAATGGCTTTTAAGGGGAAAAAATCATCTCATGCTATTCCTTTCGGTCCATTTTTATCTGCAGGTGCTATTTTATATCTTTTTTTTGGAGAGAGAATAATAGCATGGTATTTAAGAAAGATATGAAGGGAAACATTGGTATTGAGCTTACAGTTGGCACACTAATTTTGTCTTTATTTGCTGTACTCATTAGTTTTGCTGTAACATTAAGACTCTGGGAAAAGAAACATATTGAGATCGAAGCTTTTAATATACAAAGAATTTTCCACGATATCAAAAAAAACAACCAAAGCATTGAAAATATTGAGCTTTATTTACCTTCTGGATATTCTTACGGCATTTACAATATGAACAAAGATTTAATCAAAGGTATAGATATACTCTCAAATTATAAAAAAATTCCAACTGAATTAGAAATAGAGTATGAAGATAAGCTTTTATATCCTTCAATAACATTAGTCGAAACCATAGATTTCAAAGAAAATAAATACATACTTGCAATAAAAAGAGATTTTGACATTGAAAAATATCAATTAAAAAAAATAGTTGTTCTTTTTATCCCCTTCTGCATGATTATAATTTTTTCCATAACCTTTTTTAGCTTCTGGATTTATAAAAAAAGAATATTGAACCCACTGAACACGTTAAAAAAAGCATATGATAGTATTGATAATTACTCTTCTTACTACATTTTAAAAAACATAGGTATACATGAGTGGGATTCATTGTTCAATCAATTCAATGAAATGATGAAAAGACTTAGAGAATATGAAGATAAACTTAAGAAAAAAATTGATGAGTTAGAAGAAGCAAACAAGAGAATAAAAAATGCTCAAGATGAGATAATATTTTCTGAGAAAATGGCGACCGTAGGAAGGCTTTCTGCTGGTCTTGCACATGAAATTGGAAATCCTTTAACAAGCATTATTGGATACATTTCTTCTTTGAGGGCAATTACAGAAGACAAGGAAACAAAAGAAATACTTTCTATAATTTTGGATGAAACAGAAAGGATAAATAGAATCGTAAGAGATCTTTTAAATTTTGCGAGAGTGGAAAGAAGAGAAAATCTCCGAGAAATAGCAGATCCAATAGAAACCATTGAAGAGACTTTAAAACTTTTGTCTCCGCAAAGAGACTTTACACAAGTTACAATAGAGAAGGATTATAAAGATCAATGCTATGTAATTTTTTCAAAGGAAGAGCTAAAACAAGTAATCCTTAATATTCTTCTTAATGCACTCGATGTAACTCCCCCTAATGGTAAAATAACAATAAGTACCTTTCAAAAAGAAGATTATTATATAATTTCCATCGAAGATGAAGGGGGTGGTATCCCGGAGGATCTTAAGAATAAGATTTTTGAGCCTTTCTTCACAACAAAGCCAATTGGCAAAGGGACAGGACTTGGACTAAGTGTTGCACATACACTTGTTCAAAGATATGAGGGGAAAATAGAGTTTGAAAACACGCCAAAAGGAGCGAAATTTTACATAATGCTAAAAAAGGGAACAATTTAAAATGGCGAGAGTTCTAATAGTAGATGATGAACTAAATATTAGACAAATGCTAAAAACAATACTGGAAAAACACAACTATTCTGTAGATTTAGCTGAAAATGGCAATATTGCTTTTGAAAAAGTAAAGAACAATATATATGACATCGTACTTTGCGATATAAAAATGCCTGTAATCGATGGTTTTGAATTTCTAAATTTACTTAAAGAAAACGATATCAATCTAACAGTAATAATGATGACTGCTTATGGCTCAATCGATACTGCGGTTTCTGCAATTCGAGCAGGTGCATACGACTATATTTCAAAACCTTTCAAGGCGGACGAGGTTATAATTGCCATAAAAAAGGCAGAAGAAAGAGAAAGGCTTATTAAAGAAAACATAATTCTAAAAAAACAGTCAGACCAAAAAATATTGGAAAACATAGTCTGTGAAAGCAAAGAAATGAAAGATATACTAAACACAATTGAAAAAATAGCCCCCTATAGACAACCAGTGTTAATTACTGGAGAGAGTGGAGTTGGTAAAGAGATTGTTGCAAGGCTTATCCATGAAAAAAGCCCTCGAGCTAAGCACCCTTTTGTAGCAATAAATTGCGCTGCAATTCCTGAAAATCTTTTAGAGAGCGAACTCTTTGGACATACAAAAGGCGCATTTACCGATGCGGTAAGACCTAAAAGAGGTCTATTAGAACACGCCGATGGTGGAACCTGTTTCTTAGATGAAATTTCAGAAATGCAAGAAGCATTACAGGGTAAACTACTTCGTTTTTTAGAAGATGGAGAAATAAGAAGAATTGGTGATGTTAATCCAATAAAGGTTGATGTCAGGATTATATCTGCAACGAATAAAAACCTTCAACAACTAATAGAGGAAGGGAAATTTAGATTAGATCTATTTTACAGATTAAATGTAATACCCATAAATATCCCACCATTAAGGGATAGAAAAGAAGACATTCTGGCTTATGTAAATAGAGAATTAAAAAACAGAAATATAACCATAACTGACGAAGCCTTAAATGTCTTATTAAACTACTCTTGGCCTGGAAACTTCAGAGAATTAAAAAATTTCTTTGAAAGGCTTTTTATTTTCCTTGATAAGAAGGTAATTGATATAAATGATATCCCTGAATATATGATAAATATTGATACCACTGAAATTAGACCAGATGCAAAATTTGTATCTCTAAAACGTGCCATAGAGGAACTTGAAAAAGACTACATAAAGAGAGCCTTAATCCTGACTAAGGGTAACAAACTTAAAGCAGCAAAACTCTTAGAAATAAGCCCTCGCGGGCTTCATTACAAATTAAAAGAATATAACATTGAATAAGTAGATAATCCACTTTACAATCCCTTTTTTGATGATAAAATTTTAAATGTTAAACTAAAGGGAGTAATAGATTATGAAGATTAATGAATTTAATTGGAAAATAGGTGGTGAGGCTGGAGAAGGAATAATGGTAACAGGGCTTATATTTTCAAAAGCCTGCGCAAAATTAGGTTTAGAGGTTTTTAACTATGCAGAGTATCCTTCAAGGATTCGTGGTGGGCACAACTGTTATCAGGTAAAAGCACAGGAAAATAAACCAGTAACTGCAGAAAAGGAACTTGATATTCTTATTGCTCTCAATAAAGAAACTATTACCCTTCACTTAGATGAAATGACAAAAAATGGTCTGATAATCTATGATTCAAATATTAAAGATATATCTATAAATTATGATGGTCTCTACCCTGTTCCTATGGAAGAATTAGCAATTAAAGCGGGTGGAAAGATAACAAAAAATAATGTATCACTTGGTGTATCAGCTGGAATACTCAATATGCCTTTAGAAGCAATAAATTCTGCGGTCACAAAAGCTTTTAAAGATAAAGGCGAAAAAGTGCTTAATATGAATCTAACTGCTGTAAAAGAAGGATATGACTTTGTTCTAAAAAATCCCCCTAAAAACTTTACCTGCAGAATAGATAAAAAGGACTTTATAAAAAGATATGTAATGACCGGCAATGAGGCTATCGCACTTGGTGCTATAAAAGCAGGTCTTAAGCTTTACGCCGCATACCCGATGACACCAGCATCATCGATCCTTCATTTCTTAGCACCCCTTGAAAGAAAGTACCGGATACTTGTAAAACACACAGAAGATGAAATCGCAGCGATACTAACTGCGATAGGAGCATCTTTTGCTGGAATAAGATCTATGGCTGGAACATCTGGAGGGGGATTTAGTTTAATGACTGAAGCTCTCGGGATGGCTGCTATAACTGAAGTACCTTTAGTAATAGTTGAGTGTATGAGACCTGGACCAAGTACTGGTATGCCCACATGGACTGAACAGGGTGATTTAAGATTTGTTATGCATGCCTCACAAGGCGACTTTATAAGGGTTATACTAACCCCAGGAGATATTGCAGAGGCTTATCATTTAATTCAATTAGCTTTCAACTTAGCAGAAAAATATCAAATTCCAGTAATACTTATGAGTGATAAGTTCCTTTCAGAAAGTTCAGAGAGTATAGATAGATTAACTCATTTAGATTTGCCAAAAGAAAGAGGAAAAAGATTAAAGGATGTCCCTCCAGATTACAAGCGTTATGATTTAAGCATAGAAGACGGTATCTCATGGCGAGCATTTCCACCCTCTCCAAAGGGGATGCAATTAGCAAACAGCGATGAACACGATGAATATGGACTTGTCACAGAAGAATCAGATTTAAGGATCCAGATGGTTCATAAGAGAATGAAAAGGTTAGAATCCATTAAAAAAGAAGTTCCAAAACCTGTTTTATACGGTGATAAAAATGCAGAAATTTCTCTTATAGGTTTTGGTTCAGTAAAAAATCCTATATTAAGAGCAATGGAATATCTAAATAAAGAGGGTATTAAAGTTAATTTTCTTCATTGTCTTTGTCCACACCCCTTTGTCCCAGAAAATTACATAGATTTTGTTAAAAACACTAAAAGATTAATTTGTGTAGAAAATAACTATTTTGGTCAATTTGCTGGAATTTTACAGGAAAATCTTTTGATAGAGATTAAAGAAAGGCTTTTAAAATATGATGGAAGACCCTTTTTCCCCCATGAAATAGTTCAATACATTAAAGAAGGAGAAAAAAAATGAAAGACTATCCTGTTTATAATACATATCAAACTCCTTCATGGTGTCCAGGTTGTGGAAATTTCGGTATCTGGTATGCCCTTAAAAATGCTTTTAATGAGCTTGGTTTTCAAAATCATGATATTACAATGGTCTTCGGGATTGGATGTTCAGGAAACTTAAGCAACTTTTTAAAGGTATATGGTTTTCATAGCATCCATGGTAGAACACTCCCAGTTGCTTCTGGAATTAAATTTGCAAATCATAAACTTAATGTTATTGCTACTTCCGGAGATGGCGATGGTTTGGGAATTGGATTGGGGCATTTTATACATACCTGCAGAAGAAACATTGATATAACATACATTATTCATGATAACAGGGTTTATGGATTAACAACTGGTCAAACATCACCAACAAGCCCAAAAGGGTTTTCTTCAAAATCAACACCCTTCGGAGTAATTGAATTGCCCGTTAACCCATTAGCTTTAGCTATACTCTCTGGCGCCACTTTTGTGGCAAGAGGTTATTCGGGAGAAATCGATCATCTCTCATCACTCATAGTTCAGGGCATTAAACATAAAGGCTTTTCTGTAATAGATGTTTTACAACCCTGTGTTACCTTCAACCCCTCATACTCCTATCCATTTTATAATCCAAGGGTCTATAAATTAGAGGAATCCGGACATGATCCATC
>JAOABK010000064.1 GCA_026418415.1 Pseudomonadota bacterium
AATGAATTTCCTAACCATAATTAAACAGTTTAATTAAATAAACCATATTTAGTCAAATTTTTTGCTCTTTAAGAGCATGTTATAAAACTTTTGTCAAATTAAATATTATTTACGGTCACTTTACATCTTCATCCAGATTAAATGTAAGGGTATATCTAAATACATGATAATCACATGTTTGAGAATCCTCATAAGGAATTTTATGTCTGACAGTTATTAGCCATAATCCAGATTTTGTAATCATGAATTCTGCTATCCCCTTATCATTTGATTTAGTAGTGGCTGCATATTTAGTAAAGGTCTTATCAAAAGTAAGAGCACCTGTAAATGACCAGGAATCTACTATCCCCCAAGGTTTATTAGTTTGACGAGGATTTTCTCTCCACTCTTGCAGAGTCAATTTACTTGGGTAGGCACTTTTCAAAGGAGCATAATTGAGATGAAGTCCCAATGAGGTTTTATTATCAAAATTATATTTTCCATGCATATGTAATAGTTTATTCTTTTCATAGCTGTTATCTCTCCAACCATTGGTTTTGAAATATCTTCCTTCAAAAAAATATTGAAATTTATTATATGTTCCAGTTATTACAGTATGATACTGTTGTTTATCAAAACTTCCCACTGAGGCAGAAAGATTAAATTCTACAGGCTTTTTAGAGTAACTTGGAATTAGAGTACCTTGGAATTATATTAATTACACCACCTACACCAAACTCGCCGTATAAGGGCGATGAAGGATTTTTAACAATCTCTATCTTTTCAATATTTCCATAAGGAATTGCTAACAACTGTATGTATCCACTTGCCATATTGTACTCTATACTATCATATAGGATCTGGATACCTCGAGTAGTTGGCTGATTACCTCTTGCGCTTACATACATATCTGCTCTAATACTTCCAAAATCAGAGAGATACAAACCAGGAACTTGTCTGAGAAAATCAGATACATCTTGAACTCCATATCTCTTAATTTCTTCTGATGTTATTACAGTTATATTGGATAGTATATCTTTTATTTTTTCCTCTGTTTTTGTAGCTGAAACGACAATTTCTTCCTTTTTATGGATGGAAAGGCTTGGTGTATCAGATGTTTTCTGAGTAGTATCCTCAGCAAAAGAAAAATTAGATGATAAAAGAAATAAAGAGACTAATAGAAAAATCAGAGAAGAAAACATTTTCCTATCCTCCTATAAAATAGTTTTTTAATAAGAAAAGGAAACTTAATGTTTCCTTTTTAATTTCCTGTGATTTAATGCATTGATTAGGGTTTAGTATTAACATACATTTTATCTGATTTTGCTCAATTTCTTTTTTTACTCTTAAAAAAAAATATTAAGCCAAATATCCCCATTATGAATCCCAATCCAGCAATAATTTTAAGGTATTTATCTGTAAAATCTCTTTTTACCTCAGAAACCATTAAATCATCAACTTTAATTTCAATTACTTTCTTATGCATTCCGTGTTCTGTATCTTCTGTAACGACAATAGTCCAGATACCTTTTTTATCGGGATAAAAAGAGATAAATCCATTCTTGTCAGTCCTTCCTTTCTGGTGAGGAATTTTCTCATTGGGAGCAAAAATTTCAAAATTGCCAAAACTTAGAGGTTCACCAGTTGAATATATTACCTTCATAGTAACTGCTTTGTTTCCTAATATTTGATATTCAATTCCATGAGCAAATAGTTCAGTATTAGAAAATAGAAATAGACACGCGAATAGGAATAGAATGAATGATAAATTATTGTTCATAGAATATTTACTCCTTTATGAAGCTTAAAGACGCTCTTAAGTAAATTAGGTCTCCATCTGGGTCATTTTGAGATGGTATTTTCGTGGTAACACTAATTATGTTTCTACCTTTTTTAAGGGGAATATTTGCTAAACCATCCTTGTCAGTTTTCAAACTTTCTTCATGGGAAGCATTTAAAAATATAGAAGCTTCTCTTAAGGGTTTTTTGTCTAACAATACTTTAATTTTTAAGTTCTCAGATTTAATAGGATTGTTTAATGGGATAACTTCAATCTTAGTGTCAAGGGGCTCGGTAAACTTTTCATTCCATTTATTTATAAATTTTGCAAACTTATAGGATCTACCTGATTCTAATATCTGATAGCCCTTTTTTTGTGCCTCTGTTTTTCCTATATTTTTCCATCCTTCTGTAGTTTTAACCCAGTATTTATTATCAAAAAATACATTGATCAAACCTATATCTTTACTATCTGAAAAGTGTGCACTGTCTTTGGTTTTTGTAATGTTGATGTTAATTTTTTCACCCTTGCTATTTAATACTGTCCAGTTTTTAACTCTATCTGGTTCATATCCTTCGGTAGCATCATCATGGCCAGAGAGAATCAGAAATTTATTTTCTTTTTTTTCAATCCAGAAATCATGCCCAAATGCTGAATCTAAGCATAGAGATAATGATAAAATTACTATAAGCATCAAAAATATAAAATTCTTCAACATATCAATCCTCCTCTAATTAATTTAAAATTCATATTTTATACCAGCTGTAAGATCCCATTGTGGTTGAGGATTTATCATAATTTCACCCCCGTTTAGCCAAGTAATTTCTGAGGAGTTTTTCCTTGGAGTATATACTGTGGTTATAAAATAATTCATTTTCCCAGTTTTATAGTTTAAATTTAGATTATACCTATCAAAAACAGGGCCTTTAACTGGAGAGGGATTAGTTCCTACATAGTAGTATTTACCAGAGATGTAGTAATAGCTTAAGTCACCAGAAAATCTCTCATTTTTATTAAATTCTTTAGAATATTCAACGCCTAACTTAACTATACTTTTTGGAACATCAATTACTCTGTCCTGACCAGGATTTTGAGGATTCTTAACCTTTGCATCAACCCACGAATAACTTGCATAGATATTTAATTCAGGTATTATGAATATTTTTGTTTCAACCTCTATTCCATCCCTTTTTGAATTTCCAATATTTACAGGTTCATTATTTATTATAGCTATCTCTCTCTTTAAGTCAGTTTCATAGTAATCAAATAAAAATTGAATTCTGTCAAAAAGCAATGTAGTAAAACCCAAATCCCAGGAAGAAACTTTGGCTGGTTCAAGGTCAAAATTTTTCTTCTGAGAGGCACTTGCAGGTGATACCTCATTCATATAGGGAGCTCTTGCACCTTTAGACCAGTTTGCAAATATTTCAAAATTTTTTAGTGGCGAAATCACAATTCCTAATTTTGGACTTAAAACAGAAGAATGACCATCTCCAGAGTTTGAAGGTGCAGTATAGTTAGTAATATCATAGTTAAAACGATCAAATCTAAGCCCACCAGTTATTTTTATGCTTTCAAAAGGTTTTACCTGTCCTTGAAAGAAAAGAGCATATTGTTTATAGGTAGCATCCCAGTACTGAGTATAATTTCCAGATTTAACCCTATTTATTGTTGGGTATCTTTGATAGTATCCGTCATCATATCTTAACTCAAATCCAGGCATTAGATTGATTTTTTCATCAAGGGAAAAATTATAGTAGACTTTTAATCCTGAAGTCTTTGTGCTAAAAATTCTTGCCTGTTGATTAACTGGTGAAGTTTTATATACAGGAAAAGCAACATATCTGTCTAATTCCACATCAGAATAAAAGGCTGTTAAGTATATTCCCCCTTCTTTTTTCTTCGGGAGATAATTTATGACAAAAGAAAACAGCCTACTTTCTCCTCCATCGTTAGGAGTAAGGGTGGATTTTCTATCTACAATTCCTTTTTCTAATTCGGTTTTTGATATATACCCTGGAGCGTTCCAATCGGCATTATAATAATTAAATCTGAATGACAGATTATAGTCTCCAACTGGTAAGCTTAGTTTGCTGAAAAAATTATATCTGTCATAGTCCGAATTATCCCTATAACCATCAGCTCTGTAATACTCTCCCACAATAAAAGGTATGAGATTAAACTTGTCATAACCAAAAACTGGTATAAATCTCAGACTTCCATAAGTCCCTCCAGATAACATAATACTTGATGAAGCAAAGTCTTTTGTGCTTATATTAATGCATCCACCTACTGCATTGTCTCCACATAGAACAGAAAAAGGTCCTTTCACAATCTCTATCCTTTCAATCATTTCAGGAATTAACCATGAAAGGATATGATCGCCGAAATATACTGGATAGTTCTGTGGTACTCCATCAATATAAGTAGTTACATATCTTTTACCACCTCCTCCACCACCTAATCCCCTCATGGTAAGAGCAGAACCAATGTCTCCCTGACCATAATTTTCAACATAAAGTCCTGGTGTTTTTCTAAAAATCTCTTCATGTCTATGTACAATTTGCTTGCTTAAATCTTCTCCAGTTACTACATTTACAGTTGCCGGCAATACCTCTAATGTTGTTGAGATAGCCGTCTTTTCTTTAATGATTCTCTTTTCTTGAACAATGATTTCTTCAAACTTTGTGTCTTCTGTTTTTTTCTGTTCTGCAAAAACTGGTAAGGCGATGAATAGAAATAATAATAAGATACAAATAAACATGACCCCTCCTTGAATGTTTAAATTTTCTCCCTTCAGGAAGGTTTGAGACTCTTCATGAGTCAGATTCATAAAAAAAGCCGTGGCTGGGATAATTCCATTCCACGGCCTTCATGACCTAAGTTGCCCTTCTTGGGTTAGAAAATTAAAACATAAAAATTTAAATTATGTCAAGCCCAAAGAAAACTGCTTTGTTTATACATAATTAATATAAAATTTTTTATTTAGTACAGAGATTAATTACTCCTTATCTTGTTTATACTCAACATAGGGCTTTATATCAAAAATAGGAGTTCCATCATACATATCAAGCCCTCTAACTTTAATTACATTATCCCTTACTTCATTTACCTCAAGTACGGAAAGTCCTATGGGATTTGGTCTATGGGGTGAACATGTGCTAAAAACACCTTTTGCTTCATTAAGATGCGGTGGCTTTTGTATGAGTCTATCCTTAGTAAATGGAGGAGATTTATGAAAACAAAAAATGACAACAATTTTTTCTCCTGCTTTAATATCCTTTAATCCAAGTTTATATTCAGGTTCTATAACAATCTCACCTTCCACATCAGAAACAGTCCAATGTCTTGGTGGGCTTTCAATGCTTGTTTTTACGTATCCTATTGGTTTAAATTTATATTCTTCAGTCATAATTAAATTTTTAACTTAAAAATCATGCTTCTAAGCCTATTTATAGCCTTCTCTTTTTGTTTTGCTTCAAGCATAATATGAACTTTTTTCAATCCTGCAACTTCTATAAGCTCCATAAGTCCATAAAAATCGTCCAATTTTACATAATCACCATGTAGCCCATATTTTCCATCTCCTTGAGAGGAAAGATGAAACTTCGGAATACCTTTTCCTTTCCACGTTTCATAGATATCATTAAAATCAAAAATTGAAGGATTTAAAACATGATGAAAGTAGTCAAATACAAATGGTATTTTTAAATTTTTTGCCACATATAAAGTATCCTTTGCTGTGAATAGTCTCTCATCATTTTCTACTGCAAGTCTTTTTTTAAGCCAGCTATTTTTCTCTACTGTATTTATAAATCTCTCAATAGCCCTTTCTTTTTCAGAATAAATACCACCTATATGAATAA
>JAOABK010000065.1 GCA_026418415.1 Pseudomonadota bacterium
ACTTATAGCAGGTTCTGTATTGTATCTTCCTTGAAAAGTTAACCTTCTGGTAGACATTCCTTCTTGAGTTTGATAAATTTGAGGAGAACCGGTTCTGTTTGAAACAAAAAATATTCTCGATGCATGCCAACGTGGTGAGGATTCAATCCATCTTGAAGATGTTATGGTCCTGTCTTTTCCTGAAAGGTCAAGTAGTTTTATTTCGGACAATTCTCCATCATTTTTAAGATAGATGAGCTGAGAGTCACTTATAACGTCGCCTAATTGAAGCAATGCTCTGCTTTTTATTATCTCTCTATTCGTTTTTGTGGAAAGATCAAACACTTCTATATGCCAGAACCTTCCTTGTAGTGAAGAATAAAATATTTTGTTTCCTCTTAAGATTGCTCTTGAGATAATCTCCCTTCTAATACCAGTATCATGAATATTTTTACCGTTCCAGTTGCTTATAAAGATTCCGGAAGTTCCTTTAAACTTTCTCATAAACAGTAGTCGATTAAAAAAAGGCGATTCTTTACCTGTTAAAACTTTATATATGTCTGAAGCTATTATGTGTCCAGTGTATTCATTATTTTGCAAAACATAATCCTTTGTGAAAAAAGGTGATGTAGTTGTTACAGTAAAAAACTTTAAATAAATTTTATCGGTTATTCTTGCTTGTATAACAATATCAGTGTTAGATGCTTGCCAAAGAAGGGGTTGAAACTTTTCATCTTTATAAGGAAAAGGTCCGTAGACTTCGAAATATTCTGTAAATTCTAAGTCTTCTTTGATGGTATTAAAAATCTTATCAACCTTATCAAAGCCTTCTAAAGCAATATTTATCTTTTTTATTCCAGGTTGTGTAATATCTAAATAAATTTTTTCAGCAAAAGAAAAATTACAGGAAAAAATTAAATATGCAATTATTGAAAAAAATAAAAATCTTTTCATGGTTTAAATCTCAAGCCCACGATAATTTCTGTATTAGGAGAAGGAAGCGGAGTAGCATTGTTAATTGCTCTAATAACTGAAGCATCGAATAAAGCATTACCAGATTTTTTCTCAAATCCTTCAATTATAGCTTGTCCATTCGGAAGAATTTTTACAGTAATAATTGCTTCAAGGTTTTTTGGCACTGTCTCAGGTATCGTCCATTTCTCTCTTATAAGACTTGAAATTAAAGATAGATAGGTTCGGGATGTTCCCTCTCCTCTTGTTTTTTTTGTTATGTCTGATTCGGAGATTCCAGTACCAGACTTTGATATGGATATTTTTGCACTTTCAATAATTTTCCTCTTTGCCTGCAAGGCAGACAGTCTCTCTTCCAGTATTTTCTCATTGTCCTTGTAGATATTATTAGATTTTTCAATTGTTTTATTTTTTATTTCTGTCGTTTTTGTTGATTGGCTTGATTTGATTGAGCTTTTGTTTGAATATTCCTGAGAAGACATACCTGCCTGTTGTTCTATTAAAGTTACATAAGTAAGGTTTTTACTATCAATCAAGGTATTACGAATGGTTAAAATTAATAGAAAAAAAATTAAACTATGAATAAGAATCGACAAAAAAATAGAATTATAGAAGTGTTTTGTCATCTGAGGTCTTTAGGTTCAGTAATCATCCCGATTCTCTCTATACCGGAAGCTTTAATTTCTCCCATCACCTCCGCAACCAATCCATAAGGTACATCTTTATCAGCTTTAAGCAATACAGTCGGATTTGACTCTTTTAATACAGATAGCATTGCTTGAAGTTCTGAAATTTTGGATATTTTATTATTTACATAAATTTTTCCTTCTTTTGTTAAAACTATATTGATTTTTTCTCCTTCCTCAATGCTTTTACCTTTTGCTTTTGGTAAGTTCACATCAATGCCTTGTTGTAACATAGGAGCAGTTATCATAAAGATTATCAATAAAACAAGCATTATATCTACAAGTGGTATAACATTAATCTCTGCTAATACGGATTTTCTGCGAGGTTTTAATCCTGCCATGGATACTTTAGAAGTGTTTCCGAGAAGTCCTGTAATTCTGCTATTAGTTTATTTGCCTGATTAGTAAAATAATTATAAGCTATTACAGCAGGTATGGCTGCAAATAATCCCGCTGCTGTATTAATCAAGGCTTCAGCTATACCAGGAGCAACTACAGCCAGAGAAGCAGACCCTTTTATTCCTATGTTTCTGAATGCATCCATTATTCCCCATACTGTTCCAAAAAGTCCTATGAAAGGGGTTGTAGACGCAGTTGTGGCAAGGAAACCGAGATAACTCTGAATTTTCCCAATTTCCTCAGAAGAATACTTTTTTGAGATGATTTCCAAGTTTAAAGGATTTTTATTTTTTATGTCCTGTTTCCCATTTATTTCTGAAAATATTCCTATAAAAAGAGATGCTAAAGGACTAATTTCAAATCTTTTAGACAAAGCAAAAACTTCTTTTGCTCCCTTTGAACTAATAAAAATATCGAAAAATCTATCATTTTCTTTTTTCATTTTATTATAAATTTTTATTTTATAGAAAATAACTGCCCATGAAAATATAGAAAAGAAAAGTAAAATTATGAGAACAGTTTTTGCAACAATTCCTGTTTGTTTTATAAGATCTATTACTGTAAGTTCCATAAGTTAAATAATAAAATAGCAAAGTTTTAAATGTCAAATAAACTAAATATTTTTAGTTATAATAAAAAAACAGAAAAATTCTATAATGCGGAGGAAATGATGCACATATCAATAATTGGTACAGGATATGTGGGATTAGTTACTGGAGCTTGCTTTGCTGAATTTGGTATTTTCGTAAATTGTGTAGACAAAGATAGGGATAAAATTGAAAAACTCAAAAAGGGAATCATACCTTTTTATGAACCAGGGTTAGAAGATTTGGTTAAGAGAAACATGAAAGAGGGCAGATTAAAGTTTACTACTAACATAGAAAAGGCTGTGGAGAACTCTCTTGTAATATTTATAGCTGTAGGAACACCTCCAAGGGGTGACGGTTCAGCAAATTTAGACTATGTTGAAGAAGTAGCTAAAAAAATAGCAAAAAGTATGAAGAGTTATAAAGTAATTGTTACAAAAAGCACTGTTCCTGTGGGAACAGGTTTTAAAATTAAGGATATAATAAACAGACATTTGGAACAACCTATAAATTTTGATATTGTGTCTAATCCTGAATTTTTAAGAGAGGGTTCAGCTGTTGAGGACTTTATGAGACCTAATAGAGTTGTTATAGGAGCTCAAAGTGAGCAGGCAGTCGCAATTATGAAGGACCTTTATAGACCCCTATATTTACTTGAGACTCCCTTTGTAATTACCGATATTCAAACAGCTGAATTAATTAAATATGCTACCAACAGTTTTCTTGCTACTAAAATATCATTTATAAATGAGATATCAGCTCTTTGCGAGACGGTTGGAGCAAATGTAAATGTTGTTGCTAAAGCTATGGGACTTGATGGAAGAATAGGTCCAAAATTTCTTCGTGCCGGGATAGGATTCGGAGGTTCTTGTTTACCTAAGGATACAAAAGCGTTAGTAAGAATAGCTGAGGAAAAAGGAGTTCAATTAAGAATTGTAAATGCTGCAATAGAAGCCAATGAAAATCAGAAAGAAAGATTAACAAAAAAGATAATTGAAGCTTTTGGTGGTAAAATTGAGAATAAAACCATAGGCATACTCGGCCTTTCCTTTAAACCAAATACGGATGATATAAGAGAGTCTCCAGCTTTATTTATAATAAATAGGTTGTTAAAAGAAAAGGTGAAAATAAAAGCCTACGACCCCGCAGCAATTGAGAACACTAAGAGTGTTTTTCCTCAAATAATATACTGTTCAGATGCTTACTCAGTAGCAAAAGATGCTGATGGGATTGTTATTGTTACAGAATGGAACCAGTTTAGAAATCTTGACTTAACTAAGATAAAGAAAATAATGAGAGATAAATTTTTCTTTGATTTTCGGAATATATATGAACCTGAAAAAATAAGGCAATTAGGATTTAAATATTTCAGCGTAGGGAGAATATAATAACGCCTACTCCTTTGCGAGTTTTTCAAGTACGGAAAGATTATCTGTCTGCCCTAATACAATTAAAGTATCTCCTTCTTTGATGACTGTCTGTGAATTAGGATTAAATTTCATACTTCCATCAGCCCTTCTTATTCCTATTATTATCACGCCAAGGTCTTTACCTATGCCACTTTGTGCTATTGATTTTCCAATAAGTGATGATTTGGGTGAAATGTCAATTTCTTCTATTTGAATTTCTATATAATCAGAGCTTGTGGCAAATTCTAAGAAATCAACTACCGCGGGTCTTAAAACAGTATGTGCAATTCTTAATCCTCCAATGTAGTATGGAGAAATGACTCTATCAGCACCTGCTCTTTTAAGTTTAGGTTCAGCTTCTTTTTCAACGGCTCTTGCTACTATAAATAAATTTTTATTTAATTCTCTTGCACTTAAAACTACATATAAGTTTTCAGCATCTGATGGCAAGACAGTAATAAGTCCCCTTGCCCTTTCTATTCCAGCTGTTTTTAAAACTTCGTCATTAGTTGCGTCTCCCTCAAAAGATATAATATTGTCGTTTTCTGGTATATTGGATTTATTTTTCTCAATAACTACGACCGGCACCTTATTGGCTAATAATTCCTTAACGATAATACTTCCCATCCTGCCATATCCACATACAATATAATGTTCTGATAATCCTTCAACCTTTTTTTTCATCTTTCTTTTTTTAAAAACCTCCTTTATCTCTCCTTCTATTATTATTCTTGCTCCAATTGTGAGGGCATAAGTGAAAACTCCAAATCCACTTAATATAAGGATTATAGTAAAAATTTTACCTGATTCAGAAAGTTCTTTTACCTCTCTAAAACCTACTGTTGCTAAAGTAATTACAGTCATATATAGGGCATCTATTAATATCATATCTTCAATTATCATATAACCGAAAGTTCCTATAAGTAAGATGATAATTAGTAGAAAGGGAATAAAAAAAATTTTTTTATGTAACAGGCTCATAAATGTCATATAAAATACACTTAGCATAATTTGATGAAATTATATCAGAATAGTTATCTTATAGTAAAATTTTTTGAAGGTTGAGTTGCATTTATAATACCAAATGTAATATATTTAAAAGTTATAGGATTAATACCTTTTGGAGGTTGAAATTGGTTAGAATTAGACTAATGCGGTTGGGAGCAAAGAAAAAACCCTTCTACAGAGTAGTTATTGCTGATGCAAAAGCACGAAGAAATGGACCTTTCATTGAGATTGTGGGTACTTATAATCCTAAAATTGATCCACCAGAGATTAATCTCAATATGGAAAGGGTTAATTACTGGTTACAGAAGGGCGCACAGCCGTCGGATACCGTTAAAAAATTAATTGAACGTGTTTCTGCTTAATATACCCAGTGGGGTATTTACTACTCTTTTGCACGGAGGTTAGACCATGAGCATGAAGACACTGATTGAGACAATGGCTAAGTCACTGGTTGACAAACCAGAGGAGGTTAAGGTTACAGAGATTGAGGG
>JAOABK010000066.1 GCA_026418415.1 Pseudomonadota bacterium
GAATATATGAGCTTTTCAGTCTTGATTACTCCACCTAAGACATCATAGTCTTTTGATGATTTCAATGTTTCACCAAAGGCTTTATAGCCGTCTCCACCTGCAACCAAAAAGTCATTTGTTGCAACTATGTATTCTTTATCTTGCTCAAGAGGTTTATCTCCTATAAATACCTCTCTAATCCTTTCTCCTGCCTTTGCCTTAGGATCATAGGTAAAACTAAGCCCTGATACTTGTGGAAACCTGCCTGCACCCTCTTCAACTGCTGAAACTCCATGCTCAAGTGCTTCTTTTATCTTTGAACCTTTCATTTTTATGGCAACTATGTAGTTGTTGAAAGGCAAGACTGAGTAAACATCCTTTACTTTTATATCTCCCTTTTTAATTCCTGCTCTTATTCCTCCACCATTAATTATAGAAGCCTCGGCACCTGCTGTTTCCCTAATAATGTCTGCTATGAAATTACCAAGATTTGTCTCCTTTTTTCTTACATTTTCACCATCTAAATCTGTTAAAGCTATGCCAATTTTCTGATTAAGAATTTCATTAACCATTTTGCTATATCTATCTACTATTGCCTTTACAGAAGGGTCTTCACAGCCTCTTTCTGGACTTATTTCTTCAAGATAGCCTCTGAATTTTGCTATTTTGCCTTTTTCCAAAGTTAAATCTAAGACTCCTAATGTTTTGCCATGTTCCCATGCTTGAACTATTATAGTATCGCCTACCTGAACGGGCTTTTCTATCTTTGTATGAGAATGTCCACCAACTATTACATCTATACCTTTTATTTTTTCTGCAAGGAGTCTGTCCGCATGAAAGCCTATGTGAGAAAGCACAATAAATAAATCAGCCTTTCCTTTTAACTCATCTAAATATCTTATTAATGTGTCTTCAACCAAGAGAAATCTCAATCCTTCAACATTTCTTGGATGCGTTGCTGTAGGGGTATCTTCGGTTACTACACCAATTATGGCTATCTTTAAACCTGCCAAATCTTTTATAACATAGGGTTTTAAAACATCAATTCCCAACACATTTGCCCCTAATAATGGAAACTTAGCCTCAGAAATTCTTTTTCTGAGAACCTCTTGTCCAAAGTCAAACTCATGATTACCCACCACCATAGCATCAAATCCTATTGCATTCATTATTTCTATAACAGACTTCCCTTCAGTAAGGTTTGCCCAGTTATCACCCTGAATCATATCTCCAGCTGAAAGCAAAAGCGTGGGCTTTTCATTACTAAGCTTTTTAACTACACAGCCAAGATAAGATGCCCCACCAACAGGCTTTTCTGAGCCAAGAGTTTTATGGCTTTCTGCAAATCCGTGGAAATCATTTATATGAAGGATTCTGAGCTCAACAGGATGAACAAAATCCGGGCTAAAATAAAATGAAATGAAAAAGATAACAAAGCTTATCAATTTAATTATGTTTTTTTTAGATATCATATTCTTATTATCATTCAGTATAATTTTAAAGTATAAGTTTTTCTATCTAAGGATAAATAGTCTGTTTATCATAATTATTAGCTCTGAGAAATTCTGGCTCTCTGAAATTATTTTGAGGATCAATCCATGCTTGTATTGTTCTGTCGGAACCTATCTCGCCATGTAAATAGTGATAATAGATTACATTAGGATACATTTTTGAAAATTTACCATTACCCTGACTTAGAAAATTCCCTTTAATCGTGGAGATTACCCACTCAAACGGAACATTATCAAGTATTTTATTCCCCTTATTCTTACCAGCTATATATACTTTACAACGAACAGGATTGTGGCTAAGAATAATTATTCCAATTTTCACCTCTAAATCAACATCGTATCTTAAGACATGAATAGGGCCACGTTCTACATAATAATATTCCTTTGGTGCTTCGGGCACATCTAAAACAAGATTATAAGTACCATCGGGAATATTTTGATCAATATTTATTGGAAAAATTCCGCTTTTAACCTTTGTCTTACCAAGATTTATTTTTGCGTTATTCTGTCTGTTAAGCAAGTATATTTCTAAATCACTCTCTCGCCAACCTACTCCTTCCCATTTAATTTCTGTCTTGTCTCCTTTATTCCAAACTGCTGTTTCATTTGGAGATACTAAATTTATACCCCCATAGATTTTGATTTCGCAACCATAATCCTGTTTTTCTATACGGAGACAATATTTTCCTGGATTGAACTTAGTCTCCGGGATAGTCCATTCAAAAAATTTTTGATCATAATTAATATTAGCAGGGGGATTACTACCAGGACCTGTTAGCGGTCGGCCTGATAACCAGATATGAAGCGGTTTTGATGCTTTACATGGTGTATCGTAAATAATATCCCATTCAATTCTAAGTTTTTCTCCCAATTTATATTCTTTTTTAAAAAGTTCTCCCTTTAAACGAAATTCATTTCTAATCTCTCTGGATGCAGCCATTTTACCTAAAATTGCCACATCTATTATTAACCCATCTTCAATATGTAAAGGCGGAATTATAAAAATATCAGTAACATATGTTACAGAAGCAAAAGGAGTGTTTAGTAATCTTTGAGGATCAATTTGATTAAGAGTATACTCTTTTTTATTCATAGATTGATTTTTAAAACCATATGAAAGTCTTATAATTGTATTCATATATGTTTTTTCATCAACTTTACCTTTACCTTTATTTTTTATTGTAAACCAGATTTTGCATTGCTCATTTAATCCGCTTCCTCCTAAGATAAGATCGGGAAGTTCAGGAGTGGGCTTAATATCTGTTGGTTTTTTTTCTACGGGTACAGGCTGATTTGGTTGCATCTCAATCATTTTAGCATGTGGGATGGAGAATAAAAAAATAGACATAAATATGAAGATAAACAAATTTTTTATCTTCATCATAAAAAACCTCCTTATCACGATTTATATCATCTTGTTAAACGAAATACTCTTTTTATTTCTATAATAAGAGGATATTCCCAATTACGTGAAGAAGTAGCTGGCTCTCCTCCATGTGTAATAATAATCTTTATTCGTTTCCAATAATGCCTTTCATCTCTGATGGGTAATTTACATGGTATGTTTATTTCTTTTGAGCTTGAGGGGTCTAAATAAATACCCCAGGTTCCTTCAGGATTCTCACTGTTTCTTAAAGCTATTGGGATAGAAGTACTCCCATCGTATGCATAAACTAATATTTGAAAAGAAACACCAAAATTATTTCTGTTTAAGAATGTTAAATTAAGATTAAAAGTTTTTTCCATTTCAGTTTCAGGCATTGAAATGCTTGCCAATTGAACCCTTTCTGCTGCCTGTCTAAAAGAAAAAACTTCTATGAATGCAGTAGATGAAGCTGAACGACCTTTGTTATTAGTTGCTGTAATTTTATAGATAGTTCTTCCTGATGACAAAGGTTCAGCAACAGGAAAAACTCTGTAACCTTTTAGCTCCGAAGTTCTGAAGTTAACTTCTGGACCAGGACCTTCTAATTTTTCAACTACTATACTACTAATAGAACTTCCACCAACACCCCTTTCAACCTCCCAAGTAAAATATAAAGATGGTTTCGCACCAGCTAAAGCTTGATTGTCCTTAGAAAATGCTCCGGAAAAGCTTATAATGAAAGATTTTATAACAGGAATATCTGGAATATTGATATTTGTATCTTCAGGTCTCTTTTGGGGAGTAGGTATAGTAGATGGTGTAGTTGGTAAGGGCTGGCTTGATGGCTGATTACTAATAACAGGTTGAGAAGCTTTTTTTTGCTCAGCGAATAATACTGTAGTAGTTGAACAAAAGAAGAAACAGAAAATTATCAGGATTAAAAATCTTAACAATTTTTTAAATTTCATTTTTTTCTCCTTTCAAAAAAGTTTACTATTTTTTAGAAATAGTAACAGTAAAGTGTAAAAATGTTCAAATTAAAAGAGAAATTTTTATTTTTTAAAGTGTTTATTTTAAATATTTTTTGATAGACTGCGTGTAAATTGGAGGCTTTCATTCTATAGAAAACATCATTAATGATATAGTGGTATTTTATGAAAAACACGGGATTGCACTATTAATGATAATTATGGACAGGAAGACAAAGTATTGTAGTAGAAGGGGAGCATCATGAATATCAACTTTACCTGGCAGTTGAAAACATTTATCACAGTAAGACTGTTGAGACAAATTTCTAATTCTTGTCAGATTTTTAAAATTCGAAAAAGGGATCACTTTGTTATATACTGCCTTAAGATATGGGTAGTTATCTTAACCGCTGTTATTTCTTATATATTTGTTACAACAGTAATCTCCCACAGTCTTTTTTTTATCTCTATAGCAATAGCTGAGTTAGCCTGAAAAATGAAAATGAGCAAAATCGATAAAATTAGAATAATAAAATTTTATAATTGTGTTTCCCCTTTCTTACTGCTTTACAAGTTCAACCCTTCTATTCTTTGCTCTTCCCTCCTCAGTATCGTTTGAAGCTACGGGTGAAAGAGAGGCAATTCCAAAGGCTTTTAGTCTGTCTGATGAGATTTTGTGCTTTGTTGTAAGTTCCTTTACCACAGCATCTGCTCTTGCTTTTGAGAGTTTCATATTATAGTCAAGCCCTCCCACATTATCAGTATGACCAACTACATAAAGCTTAAGCTTTGGATTTTCCTGTAGTAGCTTGGCAATCTCTCTTATAGCAGGTTCTGACTCTGGCTTTATATCTGCTTTGTCAAAGTCAAAGTAGATACCATAAACTGATGCACTTCCCTTTGTCTGAATATCACTCATTAGACTCTTTGCGTCTGCAATAATTTCCTGTGCCATTTCAGCTTTCTCCACAATGGTAAGTTCATAATGAGCTCCTCTATTTGTTGCCTTAATAATTATCCACCAAGTTTTTTTATCCTTTGTAAGTTTCATATATGATATTCCAAAATTTAATTTTTCTTTGATAATAACTCCTCCTATATTACGTATAGCATTTTGAAAATTTCTTATCACTTGAAGTTCACTTGGTGCTTTGTTCACATCAGTTATCCAATAGGACGCCCAGTAATACTTGCCTTCCACATAAATGTAATTCCCCTTCTCATCAGAGAATTCAGCTCTATCATATTCTTTTTCCTTACAGTCTTTAATATAGTAATTAGGCATCCTTGTAAACATTGGATGGTCTTTACATCGTGGATTATCATACTGAGCTAAAAGAGGATCTGAGGCAATTAGGAAAGCGCCTGCTAAAACTAATAATAAAATAATTATATTTCTCATATAGATTTTCATTTTATACTCCTTTAGGTTTTACTTCATATTACATACCTCTAATAACAGGTCCGCTTATGAATAATGCAGATGTTATAGCTCCTACC
>JAOABK010000067.1 GCA_026418415.1 Pseudomonadota bacterium
GATAAAAGGGGTAAAGAGAGTTTTTTGATTGTTTCGCCATCTTCAGACTCTGTAATCCCGCTCATTAATAGTCTAAATCTTACTTTAAACGAAGATTACAATGTTTCCCTTGGATATCCCCTTGATAGAACACCTTTATTCTCCTTTATCAAGCATCTTTTTGATATTTTCAAAACGATGAAAGATGATAAAGTCTATATTCCCGATTATCTTAAATTTGTGCTACATCCTTATACTAAAAACATACTTTTAAAAAACGAAACAGAGCTTACAAGGATTGTCTTTCACACATTAGAAGAGAGATTAGCAGAAGAAAGTTTTATCAACTATAGAGATTTAAAAGAGTTAGAAGATAATGAGTTTTTGGATAAAATTCATAAACAGATAAAAGAATTAATCAGTATTCAGGAATTAAAGGAATTTATAAAAGAGATACATAAGAGTACTATATACAGGTTTGTAAATTTAAATAACTTAAGAGATTTTACCCAAAAACTCAAGGGGTTGATAAATTTTATTTATGAAAAAAGCACAGCTAAGCTTCATATCCTATTTTTCCCCTATTGTGAAGCAATGTTGTCTGCACTTACAGACTTAGAAAGTTCTTTATTCTCAGAAGAAAAACTAAAAAGTCCAGTTGAATATTTTGATTTATTTAAAAAGTTTATCAGTCTCTATAATGTGCCCTTTCATGGTACACCAATAAAAGATATACAGGTTTTAGGCTTTCTCGAATCAAGAAATTTAAAGTTTGATAATGTATATATATTAGATGTAAACGAAGGAATAATTCCAAGTTCAGAGAGAGAAGATGAGCTTCTTCCCTTTGATGTGAGAAAGAGGCTAAATGTTCCCACCTACGTTGAGAAGGATATACTTTATGAGTATTATCTCAATAATATAATAGCAGGTGCTAAGAAGGTATCATTGTTTTATGTGGAAAATGAAAACAAGGAAAGAAGCAGATTTATTGAAAAAATAATCTGGGAGAAACAAAAAAATAAAGGGAAAATAGAGAATTTTGTAACTACGATCAGCTACAATATAAAACTAACCCCATATAAACCGAGAGAGATAGAAAAAAGCGATGAAGTAATAGGCTATCTAAAAAATATGACCTATTCGGCAAGCTCCATTGACACCTACTACAACTGTCAGTTAATGTTCTACTATCAGTATGTTCTTATGCCTCAGCAAACTGAAGGAATATTAGAAAGCCTTGAAGGTAAAGATGTGGGAAATATAATTCATGATATTTTAAGAGAATATTATATTGTTAAATCGATTGATCTTGATGAAAAAAGGCTACAAGAAGTAATAGAAAAGATTTTAATTAACAAATTTGGCACAAATTTAACAGGTAAACTGCTGATTTTAAAATATCAGATTGAAAGACAGTTAAAAAACTTTATCGGAAAATACAAAGAGAATGTAAAGGCTAAAGAGGTTGAGATTATTGAGCTGGAGAAAGATTTTAACCCCTTTGAGGTATATATAGAAAATTTAGGCAAAATAAAGATAAAAGGCAGGATAGATAGAATAGAAAAAAGGGATGGTCAGATTTTTGTAGTCGATTTTAAAAAGTCTTCTAACGAGTCAAGATATAAAGTTAGGTGGGATAAATTTGATTTAAATAAAAGAGAAGAATGGCAAAGGAGTTTTAAAAGTATTCAGCTATTTTTTTATATCTTTCTTTTGGACAAAAGCAACAACGTTGTATATAAGCCAGATAATGGGAGCTACTTTTTATTAGAAAAAAAGGATCTATCTCAATCTGAGATAATGTTATTTAAGGACTTGAATGATAAGGAAGATAATTTTTCTAATATTGATAAAATAATAACTAAATTGATTGAAGAAATAATTCTATCTCCCATCTTCAAACCCACTGAAAATTTAGAAACCTGTAAAAATTGTCCTTACAAGGATGTGTGTTGGCAGGAAGATGGAAAAAAATTAAATCTGTAAATATCTATTGACAATACCCCCAATTTTGTTGTATCTTTCATAGTCTTAAATTAATCAAGCTAAAAAAGCTTAAAGGGCAAAATTTTAGCTTGACATAAGGCAGTTACTAAAATATACTTTTTAAGCTAATGTTTTGTTAGCGAGTTAGTATTTTGATTTTTTTGAGAGGTGAATATGCCAACAATAAACCAATTGGTGAGAAAAGGCAGAGAGAAGGTAAAGAAAAAATCTAAATCTCCTGCTCTAACTTTATGTCCACAAAGAAGAGGAGTTTGTGTAAGGGTTTATACAACCACGCCAAAAAAGCCGAACTCAGCTCTTAGAAAAGTGGCAAGGGTAAGGATGACTAATGGTTATGAAGTTACATCTTATATTCCTGGAGAAGGTCATAACCTTCAAGAGCACTCAGTTGTGCTTGTTAGGGGTGGTAGGGTTAAGGACTTGCCAGGCGTTAGGTATCATATCGTTCGTGGTGCTTTAGATGCAGGTGGTGTACAGAATAGAAAGAAAAGCCGTTCCAAATATGGAACGAAAAGACCAAAATCATAATTTGCGGGGTTTAAAATGGCGAGAAGAAGAAGAGCAGAACAGAGAACGATTTTACCAGATCCAGTTTATAACGATGTAGTTGTCGCAAAGTTTATAAACTGTATGATGAGGTCTGGGAAAAAGTCGGTTTCTCAAAAAATTTTTTATGAAGCCATGGAAATAATAAAGAACAAAACAAGTATGGATGGAATTCAGGTCTTTAAACAGGCAATGGAAAATGTCAAACCTCAGATAGAAGTCAGGCCAAGAAGGGTTGGTGGAGCAACATATCAGGTTCCTATGGAAGTAAGGCCAGAGAGAAAGATTTCTTTGGCTATTAGATGGATTTTAAGTGCTGCGAGAAGTAGGAATGAGAGAACAATGATTAATAAGTTAGCAGGTGAGCTTCTTGATGCATATAACAATAAAGGCGGAGCAGTGAAAAAGAGAGAAGATGTACATAAGATGGCAGAAGCCAATAAGGCATTCTCCCATTTTCGCTGGTAATAAATTTTTAGGAGTTGAAAGTTGGCAAGGACAGTACCTTTAGAAAGATGTAGAAATATTGGAATTATGGCTCATATTGATGCTGGCAAAACAACTGTAACAGAGAGAATCCTATATTATACAGGTGTATCATATAAGATAGGTGAGGTCCATGAAGGAACTGCAACAATGGACTGGATGGAACAGGAACAGGAAAGGGGAATTACAATTACATCAGCTACAACAACCTGTTTTTGGAAAAACCATAGAATTAACATAATAGATACACCTGGACATGTTGACTTTACGATAGAGGTTGAGCGTTCATTAAAAGTACTCGATGGTGCGGTGGCAGTTTTTGATGCCGTTGCAGGTGTTCAGCCTCAATCTGAAACAGTTTGGAGACAGGCAGATAAATATAGAGTTCCAAGAATAGCGTTTATTAATAAGATGGATAGAGTTGGAGCTGACTTCTTTAAGTCTACCCAGTCGATTTATGAAAGGCTTGGAACGATACCTGTTCCAGTTCAGATACCCCTTGGCGCAGAAGATAAATTTGTTGGTGTTATTGACCTTGTAGAGATGAAAGCAATAGTTTGGGATGAGGAAACACTTGGTGCTAAGTTTCATGAAGAGAAAATACCTGAGGATATGCTCTCGCTCGCCAATGAATGGCGTGAGAAAATGATAGAAAGAGTTTCAGATATTGATGATACTATCATGGAAAAGTTTTTAGAAGGCCATGAGGTTACTATTCAAGAGCTTAAGACTGCCATAAGAAATGGTACTTTAAGCCTAAAAATAGTTCCTGTTTTATGTGGTTCAGCTTTTAAAAACAAAGGTGTTCAACCCTTACTTGATGCTGTAGTTGATTATTTACCTTCTCCTTTAGATATTCCCCCTGTTCAGGGCAAAACACCTGATGGTAAAGATGCTCAAAGGCTTGTAAGTGATGATGAGCCCTTTTCTGCATTAGCATTCAAAATTATGACGGATCCTTATGTGGGTCAGCTAACATATTTTAGAGTTTATTCTGGACGCCTTGAGTCGGGCAGTTATGTTTATAACGCGTCTAAAGATAAAAAAGAGAGAATCGGCAGACTGCTCAAGATGCATGCAAATAAAAGAGAAGACATAAAAGAGGTTCTTGCAGGTGATATTGCTGCGGCAGTTGGATTAAAATTCACTACAACGGGTGATACTCTTTGTGATGAAAACAATCCAATAATTCTTGAAGCCATGGAGTTTCCGGAACCTGTTATATCTATCGCAGTAGAGCCTAAAACAAAAGCAGATCAGGAAAAGTTAGGATCATCGCTACAAAAACTGGCTATGGAAGATCCATCATTCAGAGTTAAAACTGATGAAGAGACAGGACAGACAATAATTTCTGGTATGGGAGAACTTCACTTAGAGATTATTATAGATAGGCTAATGAGAGAGTTTAAGGTAGAGGCCAATGTTGGTAAACCACAGGTTGCTTACAAAGAAACAATAACATCAAAAGCTCAGGCAGAAGGTAAGTATATAAGACAGACTGGTGGTCGTGGTCAGTATGGTCATTGTTGGTTATCTGTAGAGCCATTAGAGCCGGGCAGTGGTTTTATCTTTGAAAATAAGATTGTTGGTGGAGTGGTACCAAAAGAGTATATACCCGCTATAGAAAAAGGTGTAAGAGAAGCAATGGAATTAGGTGTTTTAGCAGGATATCCTGTTATAGATTTAAAAGTCACACTTTTTGATGGTTCATATCATGAGGTCGATTCTTCAGAAATGGCGTTTAAAATTGCCGCTTCAATGGGTTTTAAAGAGGCCTTCATGAAAGCCAAGCCGATCCTTCTTGAACCCATTATGAAAGTAGAGGTAGTGACACCAGAGAATTTCATGGGTGATGTCATGGGCGATTTAAATTCAAGAAGGGGAAGGATACAGGGTATGGAAATGCGCGGAAATGCACAGGTTATAACATGTTTTGTTCCTTTATCAGAGATGTTTGGATACGCAACAGATTTACGTTCTATGACACAGGGAAGGGCTACATATACAATGCAGTTCTCCCATTACGAACCAGTACCATCAAATATAGCTGAACAAATATTAAAATTACGAGCAGGTAAGTAGGAGGCTTTATATGGCAAAGGCAAAATTTGAGAGGAAGAAGCCGCATGTAAATGTGGGTACGATAGGGCATGTGGATCATGGTAAGACTACGTTGACTGCAGCGATAACGAGGGTATTATCTACGAAGGGATTAGCGCAGTTTACGCCATTTGATCAGATAGACAAGGCTCCGGAGGAGAGGGAGCGTGGAATAACGATAGC
>JAOABK010000068.1 GCA_026418415.1 Pseudomonadota bacterium
CTACCTCTACACTTCCTAATATTTGTTTGGAAATTAATAAGAATAGTCTCAAAGGGGGGGGATATTTTAAATAAAAGAGGGAGTCATGTGAGAATTTTTTGTAGTTGGGCAGGTACAAATAGAGTTTATGTATATGAATCAACTGGAGAAGGAGCTAACAGGTCTTTTAGGACAGGAGATGAATTTGGATGTGTTGTTTACCATGCCATCGATTGGGAAAGTGAATATGTCCCCTATTCACCTTTCCCTCAATTTATTGAAATTATTCCATCTCCAGGCACTTATCCTTTGTCACAGAATCCTTTTATAACGATTTCAGTAAAATGTAAGGGTAGTGGAGATGTGGATATATATAACATAGGTATAGATAATCAATCTGTTGCTTTTACTAAGGTTAAGAAAAGGGGATTAGTTACTGCCACCAGCAATTTAAATTTTGTATTATCAGAGGGCAGGCATAAAGTCCAGGTTATCGCAGTAAATAGTATTGCTGGTCAAGTATTCTGGGATGAGTATTGCTGGGAGTTTGACTTGCTTTAAAATAGTATTAGTTTTATCATGCAAGGTGAATAAAACCCAAATCATTAGCCTTTGTTATTACCTCATTATATTCTTTATCATTGATTCTTCTGCTCAGTTCTGGGTAATTTTTGCTTTTATATGCTGGATAGTATTGATCCATAACATTCAATAATATTTCTGTTGAAACCTCTTTTGCTAAAAACTCTAAGATTTTAAAACTATTAGCCAGATTATTGGGAAGAACTAAATGTCTTACGAGCAATCCTCTTTTCATAATACCCCTTTCGTCAATAACTAATTCACCAACTTGTCTAAACATCTCTTTTATAGCAATACCTGCAACATCAAAATAATTCTGGCAATCGGAATATTTAATTCCAGTGTCATTATCTCCATATTTGAAATCGGGCATGTAAATATCTATTATTCCATCTAATATTTTTATAGTTTCAAGACTTTCATATCCACCACAGTTATAAACTATTGGCAATTTAAGGCCCTTTTTGTTAGCAATGTAAATTGCTTTGATTATTCCATATACCTGGTGTGTTGGAGTAACAAGGTTTATATTGTGACAACCCCTCTTTTGTAATCCAATCATAATTTCTGCTAAGTCTTCATATTCAATATACCTGCCTTCTCCCAAGGAGCTTATATCATAATTCTGGCAAAATACGCAGCCTAAATTACAATTTGAGAAAAATATTGTACCTGAGCCATTAAAACCTACGAGCTCTTTTTCTTCACCAAAATGGGCAAAGGCACTTGATATAAAAGGCTTTTGAAGCGTTCTACAGTAACCTTTTTCGCCAATTAATCTATTTACCTTACAGTTTCTCGGACAAAGGGTACAGGAAGCCAATTTTTCCTCAAGGTCTTTTATCTTTTCTAACCAGTCCTTTTCTTCAAGCCCTTTGTAAATAGGATATATCTTCATAAATATCAGCATTCTTTTTCGGGATTAATATTGCAGAAATTAAGTGTTTGTTTTGGTCTGCTTTTGTCTCTATATACTGTAACACCTTTGAGGCCCATATCAATTGCAGTAAGAAATATTTCTTTTACCTCATCTTCACTTGTAGATTCAGGTAAGTTTATTGTTTTTGAAACGGCATTTTCAGTGTATTTTTGAAAAGCCTCTTGAATTTTTAGATGCCATAGAGGAGATATTTCATAGGCAGTTACAAAGACCTTTTTATCTATTTTCTTGCCTTCTTTCAGAAATTTCTCGTAAATTGGGTGAACTTCCTCAAATTCTCTATCCATGATGTTTCTTTTCAAAGCGAAAGAGAAAACAGGTTCTATTCCACTTGATACACCCGCTATGATACTTATTGTCCCTGTAGGAGCTATTGTTGTAACTGTTGCATTTCTCCTTTCTGGTTCTCCTCTTTTTGCATAGATACTTTTGGGAAATTCAGGAAATGCACCTCTTTTTTTGGCTAATTCTCTTGATTTAAGTATGGCTTTCTCTGTAATAAATTTCATTAAGTCTTTAGCTAAATTTAATGCGGTTTTACTTTCATAGGGTATATTTAAGAGTATTAATAGATCAGCAAAACCCATAACGCCCAATCCAATTTTTCTGTTTCTTTTTGACATCCTTTCAATTGCCTTAATCGGATATTTGTTTAGTTCAACAACATTATCTAAAAAATGTACTGCCTCAAAAATTACTTTTTCAAGGCTATCATAATCTATAGTATTATTTTTAATGAACTTGGTAAGATTTATTGATCCGAGGGTGCATGATTCATAAGGAAGGAGAGGCTGTTCTCCACAGGGGTTTGTTGCTTCAATATCTCCAAGTGCTGGGGTTGGATTAGTTGCGTTTATAATATCTAAATTGATAATACCAGGGTCACCTGTTTTCCATGCATAGTGAACTATATTTTCTAAAATCTCTTTTGAAGAGATTGTTTTTTCTACTGTCTTTGTTCTGGGATTAATTAGATGGATATCTCTTCCATCTCTTAAAGCGTTCAAAAAATCTTTTGTTAAACCTACAGAGATGTTGAAGTTTTTGAATGCCTCTGGTGAATCTTTGCATGCTATAAATTCAAGAATATCTGGATGGTCTACTCTCAGTATTCCCATATTTGCACCACGTCTTTTCCCGCCCTGTTTTATAATAGAAGTAGCCATATCAAATATTTTCATGAACGATACAGGGCCAGAAGAAACCCCATGGGTGGAAGATACTATATCACCCTTTGGTCTTAGCTTTGAAAAGGAAAATCCAGTTCCACCACCACTTTGATGTATAAGAGCGGTATATTTTAATGTGTTAAAAATTGATTTTAGACTATCTTCTATTGGCAGTACAAAGCATGCAGCAAGTTGACCCTTTTTTGTTCCCGCGTTCATAAGAGTTGGTGTGTTTGGCAAGAACTTCAAGTTGTATATTAAATCATAAAAACTATCGAATGTTTTGTTGACTTTATTTGAATTAAATATCCTATCAACTTCAGAAACTGCCCTTGCTACTCTATATGAAAGCCTTTCAAAATCTTCTATAATTTCTCCTGCCTCATTTTTTAGAAAATACCTTGATTTTAGAACTTCTAACGCTGTTTTAGTGAGCATAAAGCCCCCTATGGTTATCGAGCAAAAAATTTTATGGGAGATGCTAATCCTTTGTTGAAATAACTTCCAATTTTGTAAGCAATAAAAATAGTAGCAAATATTAGTATAGTTAGAGTTAAAAAAGTTAATAGAGGTTTACATTTTTTTATTTTTGACATTTTTAATTATATTATAAATCAAAATATAACAAATTAAAGCAAAAATTCTTGTATATGGTTTTCAAATAATGTACTATAAAAAACGTAGTTTTATGACTAAAGGAAAGAAGAAAAAATCCAACATTTCTGAAAAACAACCTTTAGAGAGCAATGACCTTTTAAGGTATTATTTGAAAGACGTAAGGAAGTATCCTCTTTTAAAAGCCGAGGAAGAAAAGGAACTCACTATAAAAATGAAGAATGGTGATACAAAAGCAAGAACGAGGCTTATAGAATCAAATTTAAGATTAGTTATAAAAATTGCAAAAAAATATCAGGGACAGGGACTTGAGTTAATTGATTTAATAGAAGAAGGAAATTTAGGTTTGATGAAAGCAGTTGATAAATTTGAACCCAATATGGATTGTAGATTTTCTACATATGCTACTTGGTGGATAAAACAAGCAATCGAAAGAGCAATAATTAATCAGACGAGGGTTATACGAATACCTGTTCATGTATCAGATGACATAAAAAGGGTTTTTAGAGAAACTTTTGAATTTTATCAAGAATTTAAAAGGGAGCCCGATATTGAAGAGTTAGCTGAAAGGCTTGGTATGGAGCCGGATTATGTTTCAAAATTGATAGGGTATGCTAAGAAGATATCATCGATGGATTCTCCACTAAAGGAGGAAGAGGATTTTTCGTTAAGTGACACAATTGAGGATGAAACTGTACTTCCACCAGATGTAATCGCAGAAAATATTGATAACATAACAAAGATCAACAAATGGGTTTCAATG
>JAOABK010000069.1 GCA_026418415.1 Pseudomonadota bacterium
GTGATAGACTTTGTCTTATGCATCACGGAAGAATGATTGCCGACGGAAGCCCTGAAGAGCTCAAGAAAAACTCTGAGAAAATCTCAGGAAGCCTAATTCAGGTTAAGGCTGAAAAGTTTATGGAAGTCTATGACTTACTTACAGAAAAATTTAAAGATTTATCAGTTTATGGAAGCAAGATATTTTTGCGAACCTTTGAACCTGAAAAAACCCGGCATTTCCTATTTCAAATATTAGAAAATAAAGGAATTAAAAAGTTTGAAGCCTCCCAAATCCCTGTCCCCCTTCAAGAAGCCTTTGTTGACTATATAAGGGAAAGTGAGAAAATCTTGTATTAAGAATAGGAATAAATTGTTGGCTACCTTATTAATAACTAATCAGAAAGCACGAATCTCTCCGATTTCTTCAATTGAAACTGGATAACCTTCTATGTTATCAGGAATTTTCTGCTCCAGTGCAGGTGTTTTTTCCCTTAAATATACCTTTATGCAAGGCTTACCATCACAAATGCCCTGAGCTGTGCCTATTACACCAGGTATAGACATTAATTTATCTGTATGTTCTTTAAGCACATCTTCTATAGGCTTTGATGACAAGTTATTTCCTCCTTTTACTACACAAGTCATCATAAGAGAAATGACAACAAATACACTGATAAATACTAAATTACCTAAAATTTTTCTACCTTCCATCTATTGTAACACCGAATCTTGTAAGTACTGCACCAATTGGATTTGCAATCGCGTATCTTCCAGATGAGTCTCCTGCAAACAACAATCCAACAGGATAACAATCTGGATCAGTTACAAGTAGTGAGCCAGAATCACCAGGCTTTATGAAAGGTCTTGAAGATTGAACAACAATCTGATTAACAAATCTGGCAGTGCCTGAAGAATAGCTTACATTTATTGTAGCATTAATAGCTGTGATTTTCCCCTTTGTGAAGCCTGTTGTGCGTCCATATTTTTGAACACGCTGATTTAACTTTGGGCTAACTATGGTGGATTTAGGTATACCATATCCGTTTGCTGGCGTAGAATTGCTAAGCAAATTTGTTGAAGACAAAGCAATTGCTGCATCAATAACATTATTTGCATTTGTAGAAAAAACGATTGGCTCAAAATCAAAAAGGGTGCCAATTACATTTTGTGGATTATATGTGCAATTGGTATCATATAGACCTGGCTGAAGAATCTGACTACCAAAGGCAGCACTGTTTTCAAGTGCATATACATGGTTATTGCTTAAAGCATAAACATTTCCAGCAGAATCTTTAACTCTCGCACCAATTGTTCCAGCTGAGCATTCTCCTGTATTACCAGTTGAAACACCAATTGGTACAGGTCTTGGAAACCAAGACTTTGGGTCAACTTTAGCAGATGATAAAGGTTTCATTGCAAAAATCTCTCCTGTAATCTCTGTAACCACCTGAATACCATCTAAAGAATCTGGAATTACACCAGGTTTTATTTTTTCTTTCAAAAAAACTAATATAGATGGTTTGCCTGTTTCGGTTATTCCAACAGCTGTTCCAACAACACTGGGTACTCTTATTAAGTTGTGAGTATAGCGTTCCTGTACAGCAATAGCTGCTTTAATCTCTGAATTCATTCTGTAAGAAATGGCTAAATCTTCTGTAGCTTCAGCTGAAGCGGATTTGAAAAGTTCAGTTTTCATTAGATAAATAAAGGAGAAAGCAAAAATAGACAATACTAAAAAGCCTATTACATATTTAAAATATCCTCGGGAAAAATTTTTCATAATATGCCTCCTCTTTAATTAATATTTTAATTTTTTTACATTTTTTTATATTTAATTGTCAAATAGAATTTCCTTTAAGTTAAGAGATAGTAACAAGGATAAGAATTAAATCACAATATAAATCTATAAACAAATGTCAATCTTTTTATATTGTAACCTTAATCATTTTTTACGGAGTATTAAAAAAAAGCATAACTTTATTTATATATCAGATTAAATAACCGATTAGCCATTTCAGGGTTTAATGTTTTAAGTTTTTTATAAAAATCAAGGGCAGAATTTCTATCATTTAATATCAAATAGACAAGACCAAGATTATAATGAGCCTTAGCATCATCAGGCTTTATCCTTATAGCTTGCTTATATGCCTCCATTGACTCTCTGTGCATGCCTGTCCATAGTAGTAACCAAGGAGAAACCAATAATATGCAAATTTCTTATAGTCCTCTACTTCTGCTTCTTCTATTGGTTTAACTTTTTTGCCAATTTTATCTTTTAAAGGGGTTACAGGAATTGCAAAATTAAGATTCTGCGCCTCTTTAATAATGAATGATACAACTCCAATTACCTCACCAGCTTTGTTGAATAGAGGACCTCCACTACTTCCCGATGAGACTGGTGCAGTAATCTGAATTATCTTTCTTTTAGGTGCAATCTCTCTAATGCCACTTATTATTCCCTCTGAAAGAGTATTTTCAAATCCTTCAGGACTGCTTATTACATAAACTTTTTCACCAACCTTTGCTTTTTCATTTACTGTAGGAAGGTCTTTCCCTTAAATCTTTAAAATGGCAATATCATTTTCTTTGTCTATATGAACTATTCCTTACAGATTCAAGGTCTTTGAACCAGACATTACTTTAATATTGTTTGCATTGCTTATCAAATGATAGTTTGTGACTACTCTGCCATCTGACCTCACAATAAATCCACTTCCCTGACTTATTGGTTTTCCTAATTCATCATAGGCTATAACTACTACAACAGCTTTGCTGTTTCTTTCAAAAATCAATTCAGCATCAGCATAGGCAAAGGAGCAGTAAAAGATTAAAAGGAAAGTTACAAAAATGAAAATTTTAATATAAGATTTAATAATCCCATATCTCATTTCCTTAGCCATTTCATTAGTATAAAAACCATAAATTTACAAGGCTTTCCCAATTTTATCAAATTACCTTTGCTTGTGCAATATGCAGGAGCAAATTAAAAATTACTTTTTTAATAAAAATCCTGTTAGCTTTTTCACCTATATAATGTGATAGTCCACAGTAAAACCTTAAACTTTAAACATAAAAGGAAAATGAGAAAACTTAGGATTCTCCAACAAAATTCAGAATGTGCTTAACATATTCAAAAAAGTCTTCTTTATTTTTTCTAATCAAGCCTAATAAAAGGTCAATGTCAATATTTTCATATCTATGGACAAGTCTATTTCTCAAACCAACGATCGGAGCAATTTTATTTGCAAAAGACTTTGGAAGGATATGGTTTTCAGCAAGAATAAAAAAACTACTTTGAAAATCACTGGGAAGTTTAAGTGGATAATATTTTACTATGTGATTGTTTATATCAATAATTTCATCTACAAGCAATTGAATTGTTCTTTCTAAAGCTCTAAGTTTTATGAAATCTTCTTTAATCTCCTTATCTGAGAAAGAGAGTATATGTTCTAATTCTTCATAATATGATTTAATTAAAAAAAGCTTAGTTTTTACGAAATCCCTATCAATCACCTGCAAAATCCTTTAGCCTTTCATCTCTTATCTTATAAAGAATTTTACTTTCTTCATATTCACGCAAAACTGAGAGTTCAACCTGATATAAAAGGAAGGAGTTATTTACAAATAGAGCTTTATAATTATCAAAAATCTTTTTCTTTAAAATAGGAGGAGATATTTTTATATCAACAAGGTCAATATTCTCTGTCTTTAAAATAGGGGAAAGTTCAAAGGCTAAATTAATCTTTTCCTCTTCAGAAAGCACATGGTCTGCATATACAGCAATATCAGTATCGCTTTCAGGTGTATCAGTTCCTTCAGCCTTTGAGCCAAAAAGGAGAATGAATTGGATGCCATAATTTTCAGATAACTTCCTAAGCTTTTCCTTGTCT
>JAOABK010000006.1 GCA_026418415.1 Pseudomonadota bacterium
ATATTAACTACTGCTTATAGTGCGGAGAAAATAGGTTCTGTTGAAGAGTTAAAGGGAATAGCAGAGGTGTTTAGGCAGGAAGGTATAATAAAGCTCAAATTAAATGACCCTATATTTGAAAAAGATACATTACGAACTCGTGCAAACAGTCTTTTAAAAGTAAAATTTAATGATGGTAAAATTATTGTATTAACAGAAAAAACAAAAATCACAATCGATAGTTATACAGATAAAAAAGAATTAAGCACGTTTAGAGGAGGAGTGAGAAGCATTGTTGAAAAACTAAGTAGAAACGAGTCTTATAAAATAAAAACAACAACCGCCGTAGCAGGAATTAGAGGTACAGATTTTGCAGTGCTTCTTTTTGGAGATGAAATGAATGTTTTTGTTTTTGATGGTGTTGTAAACGTTGGAAACTCTCTTGGCTCAATAGATGTTAACAAAGGATACCACACAATTGTATTTTCTAATCAACCTCCACAGGCACCAGTGAAAACTCCTGATGATAAGTCAAAACAAATACAACAGCTTTTTAACACTCAAGGCCAGATTGATTTAAATAAAATAAAGGAATTGGAGGCTTTGCCTCAAGATGACAAAGATGGTTCAAAAGAGAAGCCTCCAGTAATATCTCCTTTGCCAACAAATATACCTCCATCAGAGACAACCCCAAAAACATTAGAACCGCCGAAGCGCCAATGGGGAGAGCCACATCAACCACCATATCCTGGACCTTAAAATAAAAACCTATTTTAAATATTAAGGTTTGTTGATTTTTTTAATTTTTATTTTGACAATAATTTTATTATTTCTTATAATTTCAAACCATGGTTGTAGAAAGAGAATTCAAAAAGATATTGATTGCTAATAGAGGTGAAATTGCAAGTAGAATAATAAGAACTTGCAAGGAAATGGGTATTACATCAGTTGCTATATATTCTGAAGTTGATAAAAATGCCCATCATGTAAGAAAAGCAGATAAATCCTATCTTGTAGGACCTGGCCCGCTTGAAGGTTATCTAAATTATCATAGAATTGTTGATTTAGCGAAAGAAATTGGCGTTGATGCAATACATCCTGGATATGGATTTTTATCAGAAAATCCAGATTTTGCAAAATATTGTGAAGAAAAGGGAATAACATTCATAGGTCCATCAAGTGAAAATATTGCATTATTAGGTAATAAGATAGCTTCAAGAGAGCTTGCCAAGAAAGTGGGACTGCCATTGCTACCGGGTTCTGATGAGCCTATTAAAGACATTGATGATGCAATGAAATTAGCAAATGATATAGGTTATCCTGTAATTATAAAAGCTGCATTTGGTGGTGGCGGAAGAGGAATGAGAGTTTGTTGGAATGAAAAGGAGTTAAAAACCTATGTAAATATCTGCATGTCTGAATCGAAAAAAGCTTTTGGTAGAGCAGATATATTTTTAGAAAAATATTTGCAAGAACCCCATCATATAGAGTTTCAGATACTTGGTGATCAACATGGAAATGTAATTCACCTTGGAGAACGTGATTGTTCTATTCAGAGAAGACATCAGAAATTAGTTGAAATAGCACCGTCTCTAATACTTGATCAAAAATTAAGAGAAGAAATAGGCTCAGCAGCTGTTAAACTTGCTAAGGCAGTAAACTATACAAATGCAGGTACAGTTGAATTTTTAGTAGATGGTAAAGGCAACTTCTACTTTATGGAAATGAACACAAGAATTCAAGTAGAACATCCTGTTACAGAAGTTGTTACAGGTATAGATATCGTAAGAGAACAAATTAGGATTGCGGAAGGTAAACCTCTTTCAATATCTCAAGATCAGGTAGATCTAAGAGGATATGCCATAGAAGTTAGAATTTGCGCAGAGGATCCGAAAAATAATTTTATGCCCGATTTTGGAAGAATTACATCCTATAACTCTCCTGGTGGTATTGGTATAAGACTTGATGGAGCGGTTTATCAAGGTTATACAATACCTCCCTATTATGATTCAATGATTGTAAAACTTATAGTCTATGGTAGAACTTGGGATGAGACTGTTTCAAGATTAGGAAGGGCTTTAGATGAGTATGTAATAAGAGGAATTAAGACAACTATACCCTTTTACATGAAAATCGTGAATGATCCTGATTTTAGAAATGGTATTTTTGATACAGAATTTATAAATAAAAAACCCTATTTACTTGAATATCAAGATTATGTAGATCCTATGGATTATGTAATAGCAATTGCAGCTGCAATAGCAATAAGAGAAGGAGTTTGAACATGGAGAAAGATAGAAAATTTAACTATATTAGACTTGCACCAAAACACTATAAATTGTATCTCCATGGTAATGAGTATGATGTTAGGGTTATCGGTACTGGACAAAAACAGGGTGATGTAAAGCCTTTATATTTAGAAATTGATGGAAGATTAGAAGAGGTTATGATAGAAATAAAAGAATATGAAGAGGTCGTCGAAGAAGTAGCAGTCCCTTTTGCTTCTGCAGAATTAGGGCGTCCAAGAACAAAAATTAAAGCAACAAGAGATGGAGATGTGACCTGCCCAATACCCGGAAAAATTGTCGATATACTTGTAAGAGTAGGGGATCATGTAAAAGTAGGACAACCTGTTTTAATAGTTGAAGCGATGAAAATGGACAATGAAATTCACGCACCAAAAGATGGTATAGTTAGAGAGATTTATGTTGAAAAAAATGATACAGTTATGCCCGATGAAGCACTAATCTTTATAGATTAATGGATGAGATTTTAGAAAGATATAAAAAAAAGAAAGTTTTAAATGCATTAGAAAATAATATTGACAGGTTTTATAAAAGCCTTCCATATTTTATTGAAAACTATACAAAATTTAAATTTATTCCCTTTTCCCTATCAACTGAATTATTAGACGAAATAGATAAAAGCTTTAAAAATCTTAAGGAAGTAATCCAAACAACCTGCTTTCCCTATGAGGAAAAAAATGTTAATTTTGATTACCTATTTGATGTCACACCCCTGGTTGGTAGAGAATACCAATTTTTAAAAAATATTCTTTATTATGATAATTTAATAGATAAGAGAACAATTGAAAAGTGGATAACCTATAGTGGAAGAAATTTAAAACGTAAACTAATGGATATTTTCTTAAAGGTTTCAAGGGAGTTTAAAGATCCCTGGTCAGGTCAGTTTCTTTTCATGATAATACTAATTATAAATTTTTCTTCATTGAAAAATGAAATTGTTAAAATAAATTTGGGAAAGGTTACCAATGAAAGAAAAGATATGTTCTTTTCATATTTTTTCTATTTTTATTTAAAACTTATATTAGAAGAGTTAGCTGAAGAAATTAAAGATGAAAACCTGATGAATTATATCAATTTTAGTTATATAAGTCCTTTAAACTTTTGTGAAATAAAAACTTCTTTTTTAAGATATTTTTATAATTTCTGGGAACTTAGCAACAGAGAATACTCTTTATTTGAAAGTTATAAATTTTATGATGCATTTGAAAAATTAGATGATATCTATACAGAATTAAAAGAAAACTCTGAGATTATAGAAGAATCAACGAAATCTTCTATTTGCAACTTTATCAGAAAAGAAATATTTAACTTTCTTGCAGTTAATTATCATAATGGTGTTTTCTTTAGGCATTTAGCGATGATAATTTATAATCCTATGCAATTACAAAGATTTTGCTTCGATAGAGATTACAGATTTGATGTTTATAAACTTTCTAAAGATGTAAGTGGTAATCAGGAAATTTTAGAAAAAATAAATACCTTTAAAAATGATTTGGAGAGAAAAATACAAGATCTAAAATCAAAGCCAATAAATGATTTTCTAAAAAAAAGTTTGTTGAGTTATTTCAGATTTAAGTGTCATTTTAACATAGAATCCAATATTAATGAATTAATTAAGGCCTTTAAGGATAGAAGGGTAGAAAAATCTCTTGATTTGAAAGATGAATATGAAAATGGAAGACTCTATTATTTTTCTTTTGATAATAAAAGCGTTATAAAAGAAAGCACAGAACTAAGATCAGCAGCAATATATATTGACATAAGAGATTTTTCAAAAAAAACTTTTAAATTAAAAGAACAGACAATAGGAGAACTTTTAAAAGACAAATTTTATGCACCCATACTTCATTATGCTTCTGACAAAACCCTCTCTGAAGAAATACTACTTCATAATATAGTAGGTGATTCTATTATATTTAGCGGTTCAATTGAAGAAATAATAAAGCTTGCGATTGTTATAAAAAGAGATAGTGAAGAGTATAAGAGTGGTTTAGAGCATGTAATTTTTGATGAAAGTAAAAAAGAGTTATTAGCAGTTGATTTGGGTATTTTCATCGCCTATGGAAAAAAACCAATGATATTTAACATTCCATCGGAATATGGAAATTTGAATATTGCTTTAGGCGAAACAATTAACTTAGCAAGTAGAGGCTCAAAGAGAGATTTTAATGCTAAAAGAAGACTCGATTACATTATCGATTATGAAAGCAAAGTAAGAGGTATAAATGTTAAATTGCCATTTAATGTATATATTGTAGAGGGTTATAGCTTTATAATGCCACCCTCTTTAGAAAATAAACTTTTAAATATTACTGATCTAAATGAAGAACAAAAGATTATTAGTAGTTATTTTGAGCAATTAAAATTAGATGTATCAATTGATGATAGTAACCTCTTTTGGTCAAAACAAAAGTTTATTTATAATATAGGTATTGGGCTTACAGAAGAAGCTTTCTTAGCATTTCTTCAAGTTTTGAGAGTTTATTCAAATATTAAAAAAATTATTATAAATGTTAAACAACTTCCTGAAGATATTCAAAAAAAATACTATTTTAAAAGTATTGAAATGGAATTTTGTTATATTAAGCATAGAAAGTCTGGAGAAGTTTATTTATTTAGAAAAGAAGGTGGAATTGTATTCAAGGGTTATGATAATGAAACAATTGTTTGGGAATTAATAACAAAGGAGATGCCTGTATATAACGAACTAATAAGTACTTTTCAGAGGAGTAATCTTATATGAGAATTGGTTTTATTGGCTTAGGTAATTTAGGTAAGGCAATAATAAAAAGATTGAAATCCCAAAACTTTGAACTACATGTATGGAATAGAACTCTTAGTAAGGCAGAAGGTCTTGAAGTAACTGTCCATGAAAGTCCAGCAAAATTATTCAATATTAGTAACATAGTGATTATAAACTTATTTGATAGTATTGCTGTTAGGAGTGTTTTTGAGATGGAAAATGGTATTTTGTCCGCTAATTTAATGGATAAAATTATTATCGATACAACAACAAATAATCATAAAGAGGTAATGAAATTTCATATAGAGGTTTCAAATAAGGGTGGGTACTATATAGAAGCACCAGTACTTGGAAGTGTTAACCCAGCTTTACAGGGAAATTTAACGATTCTTGTAAGTGGTAGTAAAGATGCCTATAATAGAGTGGAAAATATACTTACTGTAATAGGATCTAAAATATTTTATTTAGAAGATCCAGGACTTTCTACTAAAATGAAGTTAATAAATAATTTATTGTTAGGGGTATTTATGGCCGGTATTTCTGAGAGTTTACTGCTTGCTGAAAAATGCGGTATTTCAGTCCAAAGGGCTATTGAAATATTAATGTCTGGAGCAGGAAATTCTATGGTTTTATCTGCAAAAAAAGATAAAATTATAAATGAAGACTATTCTCCTCATTTTTCTTCATCGTTAATTTATAAAGACTTACATTATTTACAAGAACTCGCCTATGAATTGAAAACAACCTTATTTACAGGCGGATGTGTTAAAGAGTTGTATGGATTAACTTTTTCAAAAAATGCTTCGGAATTGGATTTTAGCTATATTTTTAAATTATTACAGGAATTAAACAATAATTCCTGAACTTGACTTTATTTCTACTTTACAATAATCTAAACTACTATGCCTTTTGAAAAAATTTTAAAAGATTTAGTCTTAAAAATGCAGGCTAAAGGTGCAATATTACTTGATTGGGAAGGTGAAAGTGTAGTTCATTATGGTTTGATTGACGAGTATGATTTGAAAGTGATTGGTGCCTATCAAGTTATCATACATAATTTTTTAAAAAATATAAAAACTCAAGCAGGATTAAATTTTTTTCAAATCAAATATGAAAAAATGATAGCCCAATTTATGCCAATAACTAAAGACTATTTTGTTATGTTAATTTTTGATAACAAAGAGCTTGCTTCCAAGGCACTATATTATTTAGAGAAGGTTGCTCAAGATTTTAAGAAGGAGATTGGTTGATGTTTTTTAAAAAAATAAAGGAAAGTCTTTCTAAAACCCATGATAAGCTTGTTACAGGCCTTAATCATATACTTGGACGGTCTGTAATCGATGAATCTTTGTGGGAAGAGTTAGAGACTTTACTTATAACTTCAGATGTTGGTGTGGAAACATCTTCATTAATAATAAAAAACCTTAAAAAACAAAGCTTTAAAGATAGTGAAGATTTAAAAATAGGGCTTATAAATGAGATAACAAAAATACTCAGTCCCTATGCACGAGTGATTAACAATAATCAAGCAAAACCCTATGTTATTATGATTGTAGGTGTTAATGGGGTTGGAAAGACAACTACAATAGCTAAGTTAAGCAAGTTCTTTATAAATAATGGTAAAAAAGTAGTTTTAGGTGCAGCAGACACTTTTAGGGCTGCTGCTATTGAACAATTGGAAATATGGGCTAATAGATTAGGTATAGATATTGTTAAACAAAAAGAAAATGCGGATCCAGCAGCAGTAGCCTTCGATAGTCTGCAATTTGCAAAATCAAAAGGTCATGATGTGCTAATTATCGATACAGCAGGCAGACTTCATACAAAGACTAACTTAATGGAAGAACTTAAAAAAATAAAAAGGGTTTTGCAAAAGGTATCTCCTGAGTATCCCCATGAAACATTCTTAGTTCTTGATGCTACTTTAGGTCAAAATACTATTAATCAGGCTAAGGTTTTTAATGAAGCTATAAATGCAACAGGTATAATTATGACAAAGCTTGATGGTACAGCAAAAGGCGGAGTGTTGATTAATGTTGTGAATTCTCTAAAAATTCCTGTATATTTTGTAGGTGTAGGAGAAGGTATAGATGATTTGGAAGTATTTGATGCTAAATCCTTTGCTGAGGGGCTTTTTGAATGACTAATAATTTTAAAGAACCTGAAAATTTTAATAACTATGATATTCTCCATGAGTATAGAGAGAAACAGTACATAATTGATGCTATTAAGGTTGGTGATACATGGAGAATTTTTCGTGTATTGTCAGAATTGGTAGAAGGCTTTGAAAAGCTAAGTCAGATAGTACCAGCGGTTACTGTCTTTGGATCAGCAAGGGCAAAACCAAATAGTAAATACTATAAAATGGCAAGGCAAATTACTGGATGTTTAGTAGAATATGGAGTCTCAACACTAACAGGCGGTGGACCTGGTATCATGGAAGCAGCGAATAGAGGTGCCTTTGAACATGGGGGTAAGTCTGTCGGTTGTAATATAGAGTTACCTTTGGAACAAAAACCAAACAAATATTGTAATATTCTTGTTAGTTTTCACTATTTCTTTATAAGAAAATTGATGCTTGTTAAATATTCATCGGGATTTATAATTTTTCCCGGAGGATATGGGACTCTTGATGAAGTGTTTGAAGCATTAACATTAATACAGACAAAAAAGATAAAGCCTTTTCCACTAATATTAGTAGGATCTGAATATTGGCAGGGCTTATATGATTGGATAAAAAATAACGCCCTTAAAAGAAAACTAATAGATAAACAGGATTTAGATTTAATTGAGATCCTCAATACACCTGAAGAGGTGGTAACAAAAATTCTTAGATTTCTTAAACTAAAATAGAAATAATTCTTATTGTCATTTCTACTGCTCAGTCAAAATTTATTACTATTACAAGATCTCACATAGTTTTTGGATTTTTTTAATTTTTCTGTTTTGCTGGAATTATAACACACAAAATTTTTCTTTTTCTTGTAAAACAAAGTATTCAATGGTATCATTAAAAACTAATGTCTAATTGGGTTATATATTTTTTTAAATATTATATAGAAACAAAAATTAATAAAAAAAGAAAACCAATTCTTGCAGGTTATAAAATAACCTACAACTGTAATTTACAGTGTGTTCATTGTCCCTATTGGAGGAGGGTATATCCAGATCCATCATATAAAGAAGCAATTGATATAATTAAAAAAATGCATGAGATGGGAGCCAGGATATTAATATTTGAAGGGGGAGAACCTCTTTTATGGAAAGATAAGGATGAAAACAAAAATATTCGTGATTTAATTTTGTTTGCAAAAAAGCTATTTTTTAGCGTTGGTATAACAACAAATGGTACTATTAAGCTTGTTGATATCCCCTCAGATGTGATTTGGGTAAGCTTTGATGGATTGAAAGAAACATATAAGAAGATAAGAGGGGATTTTTTTGATAGAATTATTGAAAATATTAAAAATAGTAACCATAAAAATCTCCTTGTTAATATAACTATAAATAGAATTAATGAAAATGAATTAGAAGAAATGGTCAAATTTATATCTCCCTTTGTAAAGGGTATTACTATTCAGTTTCATTATCCCTATGGAATTAAGGAAGATGATGAACTATTTATTCCATTGCATGAAAGGCCTGCAATTATAGATAAATTGATAAATTTAAAAAAACAGGGATATCCAATATCAGATTCTTACTCAACCCTCAATGCTATGAAAGATAATAGTTGGATTTGTCATGACTGGATGCTTATTAATGCTAATCCTGATGGAACCATAACACAAGGTTGTTATTTAAAGAGTAGGGGGGAAATTCTTTGCGACATGTGTGGTTTTGCTGCACATGTGGAAATATCTAAAGCATATGATCTTTCGTTGTCTTCTATTAACGTGGGAAGAAAAATTTTTAAATATAGGCAGATAGATGCATGAATAAAGAATTTATTAGAAATTTTTCAATTATAGCCCATATAGATCATGGGAAATCTACTTTAGCAGATAGACTGCTTGAATTTACTGGAGCGATTACTAAAAGGGAGATGCAGGAGCAGTTTCTTGATAAAATGGAATTAGAGAGAGAAAGAGGTATTACAATAAAAGCCCAGACTGTGAGGTTAAATTATAAGGCAAATGATGGTAATACCTACATACTGAATCTTATTGATACACCTGGACATGTTGATTTTAGTTATGAAGTTTCAAGAAGTTTAGCTGCTTGTGAGGGTGCAATTTTAGTTGTTGATGCTTCTCAAGGAGTAGAGGCACAGACACTTGCTAATGTTTATTTGGCTCTTGAGAATAACTTGGAAATACTTCCAGTGATAAATAAGATAGATCTTCCTTCTGCAGAACCCGAAAGAATTAAAAGAGAAATAGAAGAGATCATAGGTCTTCCAGCAGATGAAGCAGTTCTAATCAGTGCAAAAGAAGGGATTGGTATAGATAAACTATTAGAGGAAATAGTTAAAAAGATACCGCCTCCAAAAGGGTCAGAAGATAATCCTTTAAAAGCACTGGTTTTTGATAGTTGGTATGATTCTTATCAAGGTGTCGTTACTCTTGTTAGGGTCATCGATGGCGTAATAAAAAAGGGGATGAAAATATATTTAATCCACACCCAAACAGTTTATGAAGTGGAAAAGATTGGAGTTTTTACCCCACATCCTGTTGAAGTAGATAAATTGGGAGTAGGAGAGGTTGGTTTTTTAATCACTGGCATGAAAAATATAAGGGATTGTCGTATAGGTGATACAATTACAGAGGTTGATAGAAGAACAAAGGATCCCTTTCCCGGGTTTAAGGTTATGAAACCAATGGTTTTTTGTGGTTTATATCCTACAGTTAGTGATGATTTTGAAGAGTTAAGAGATGCCTTGTTAAAGCTTAGTCTTAATGATTCTTCCTTTGTCTTTGAACCAGAGACATCTCTTGCTTTGGGGTTTGGTTTTAGATGTGGATTTTTAGGGCTACTTCATATGGAAATTATTCAGGAGAGATTAGAGAGAGAGTATGGACTAAGTTTAATAACTACCGCCCCAACTGTTAAGTATAGAGTTATTACAACTAAAAATGAAGTTATAGAGGTGGACAATCCAAATAAGTTTCCTGAAACTCAATATATTGAAAGGATTGAAGAACCTTACATTTTAGCTCATATACACACACCAGAACAGTATCTTGGAAACATTTTAACACTTTGTCAGGAAAAAAGGGGAATTCAAAGGGATATAAAATTTATTACTAAAGATAGGGTAATTGTAGAATATGAGTTGCCTCTTAATGAGATAGTTCTCGATTTTTATGATAGATTAAAATCAGTGAGCAAAGGATATGCCTCATTAGATTATGAATTTCTTGATTTTAAAGCATCTGATTTAATAAAATTAAATATTCTTGTTAACGGTGAAGTGGTAGATGCCCTTTCTATTATTGTACATAGAGATAAGGCTTACCAAAGAGGTAGGCAGTTAGTTGAAAAGTTAAAAGAGCTTATACCTAAACAGCTTTTTGAAGTAGTTATTCAGGCTGCTATTGGAAATAAGATTATAGCAAGAGAAAGTATAAGACCTCTTAAAAAGAATGTTTTGGCTAAATGTTATGGTGGAGATATCACGCGTAAGAGAAAGTTATTAGAAAAGCAAAAAGAAGGTAAAAAAAGAATGAAACAGGTAGGGAATGTAGAAATCCCACAAGAGGCTTTTTTAGCGGTATTGAAGGTTGATAAATAGGAGGTTGAATTGAAAGAGCAAGAAGAAAAAACCAAATCCACACAAAAAAAAGGTAAATTAAGAGAAACTATTGAATCTATTTTAGTTGCCCTTTTTTTTGCATTATTAATAAGAACTTTTGTAGTCCAGGCTTTTAAAATACCATCTGGTTCAATGGAACCAACTTTATTAGTTGGAGATTATTTGTTAGTAAATAAATTTATTTATGGTTATAAATTCCCTTTTATTAATAAAAGGGTTCTATCTTTCAAAAAACCAGACAGGGGAGATGTTGTTGTATTCAAGTATCCTGTTGATCCTGATAAAGATTTTATAAAGAGAGTTGTTGCAATAGAGGGGGATACAGTTGAAATAAGAAATAAAAAGCTCTATATAAATAATCAATTGTTTGAGATCCCTCAAGCTGTTTATAGAGATTCAGTTATTATTCCAAAGGAGTTAGCGCCAAGAGATAATTATGGTCCTGTTAAAGTGCCTAAGGATAGTCTTTTTGTAATGGGTGACAATAGAGACTCAAGTTTAGATAGTAGATTTTGGGGTTTTGTTCATTTAAATGATCTACGAGGGAAGGCACTAATAATCTATTGGTCCTTTGATTCTAATAATGAATACCCCATATTTAGATTGGATAAGAAAATACGCTTTAATAGAATTGGAAAACTTATATATTAAGGAGCAGGAATGGAAGAAAATATCCTCATCGAATCTAAAAAAAATAAGTTAAAGAAGATGCTTGCATTAGGTTTAAATCCCTATCCCAATGATTTTAAACCCAATATTCATACAGCGAAGATAAAAGATATGTACGAGTCTAAGAGTAAAGAAGAAATGCATAACCCATCAGATTTTCCAGAATTTTCAATTGCTGGAAGGGTAATGGGTTTGAGGAGTTTTGGTAAATCAACTTTTGCACATATAAAAGATGCTTCGGGCAAAATTCAAATTTTCTTTCAAAAAGCTACTTTAGGTGAAGAGTATGATAAAGTTTTAGAGCTTTTAGATGTTGGTGATATTTTAGGCATTAAGGGCAGACCTTTTAAAACTAAAACTGGCGAACTAACTCTCAATGTTGAGTTTTGTAAGTTTCTTTGTAAATCAATAAGACCTTTGCCAGAAAAATGGCATGGTCTTGTTGACATTGAGACAAGATATAGACAGAGGTACCTAGATTTTATTGTAAATGAAGAGGTTAAAAAAGTTTTTGAAAAAAGAATTAAAATGATAAAACTCATAAGAAAGTTTTTTGATGATAAAGGATTTTTTGAAGTAGAAACACCAATGATGCATCAAATAGTTGGTGGTGCTACTGCAAAGCCCTTTAAAACCTATCACAATGCTCTTGATATGGAATTATATTTAAGAATAGCGCCAGAACTTTATCTAAAGAGGCTTATTGTTGGAGGTTTTGAAAGGGTATATGAGATAAATAGAAACTTCAGAAATGAAGGAATTTCAACTCAACATAATCCTGAATTTACAATGTTAGAGTTTTACATGGCCTATGCTACATATGAAGATTTAATGATGCTAACTGAAGAACTTTTATCTTACCTCGCATTAGAATTAAATGGTCAACTTAAAGTAGAATATGGTGATAAAATTATTGATTTTACGCCTCCATTTAAAAGATACACAATGGAAGAAGCCTTAAAAGAACTGGGAGGTGTTGATATTAATGATTTAAAAGATTTAGAGGTTTGTAAAAAGATTGCAAAATCACTTAATATTGAACTAAAAGGATTCGAAGGAAGAGGAAAAATTATTACTGAAATCTTTGAAAAAACTGTTGAAGATAAACTAATACAGCCAACTTTTATAACCCATTTTCCTGTAGAGGTCTCACCTCTTGCAAGGAGAAATGCTGAAAATCCGGAGGTAACAGATAGGTTCGAGTTATATATAGCGGGAAGAGAAATAGCAAATGCCTTTTCAGAGCTAAATGATCCAGAGGATCAAAAAAACCGCTTTTTACATCAACTTGAGAATAAGATGAAAGGAGATGAGGAAGCAGGGGAGTATGACTATGATTATATTAGGGCACTTGAATATGGTATGCCACCTACAGCTGGCGAAGGGATAGGAATTGATAGATTAGCAATGCTTTTAACAAATTCTCATTCAATAAGAGACGTGATTTTATTTCCTCTATTGAAACCGGAAAAACATCCATGAAAATGCCCTTTGAATTTTTTATTGCTCTACGATACTTAAGAGCCAAAAGGAAGCAAACTTTTATATCCTTTATCACTTTTATTTCAATTCTTGGCGTAATTCTTGGTGTTATGGCGTTGATAGTTGTACTTTCGGTTATGTCTGGTTTTCAGACTGCCTTGCGAGAAAAGATACTTGGAACAAATGCCCACGTAATAGTTTTAAACTATGAAGGATACTTTAAAAATTATAATGAGTTAATTGATAGTATTAAGAAAAAAGAAGATGTTGTTGATGCAGCTCCTTTTATAATTACTCAAGTTCTATTATCAAGCAAAGAAAGGGCTTACGGTGTAGTTTTAAGAGGAATTGATGTTGAAAAACAAGCTAAAGTAACAAATTTAGAAAAGCAGATTAAAAGCGGAAGATTAGCAGATTTAAATGATAATGGGAGGGAAAATAACTTACTTATAGGCAAAGAACTCGCGCGAAACCTTAACCTCTATTTAGGGGATAATATAACTGTTATATTACCAATGGGTCAGATGACTCCGATGGGGATGATACCGAAGATGTTGACATTCAAGGTTGTAGGAATCTTTGAGACTGGTATGTTTGAATATGATTCGAATCTTGTTTATGCAAATCTTCACTCCGTTCAGAAATTGTTAGAAATAGGAGATACTGTTACTGGTATAGAAGTGAAGGTAAAAGACATTTTAAAGGCAGATATTATAGGCTTAGAAATTCAAAAAATGCTTGGCTTTCCATTTAAAGTTAGAAACTGGAAAGAAATGAATAAAAATCTATTTTCTGCTTTAAAGTTAGAGAAAACAGCCCTGTTTATTATTCTTCTTTTGATTGTACTTGTTGCAGCTTTTAATATCATTACAACGCTTGTAATGCTTGTAATGGAAAAAAACAAAGATATAGCAATATTGAAATCCATGGGGGCAACTCATAAGAGTATTGGTAAAATATTTATTCTTCAGGGAGTTATTATAGGAATTGTGGGCACATTTATTGGTGGTTTTTTAGGAGTATTGATATCTTTAAATCTCCATGGTATTGTAAGTTTTATAGAAAGGACCTTTAAAGTAGAATTGCTTGCAAGGGATGTTTATTTCATAGATAAATTTCCATCACAAGTAGATAGCCTTGATGTGTTTTTGGTATGCCTTTTTTCATTTCTAATATGTTTTTTAGCAACACTTTATCCAGCAAGACAGGCTTCTAAAATGGATCCAGCTGAGGTTTTAAGATATGAATGATACTGTGATTGAAGTTAAAAATCTAAGAAAAATTTTTCTTTCTCCCTCAGGTGAGGATTTAGAAATACTTAAAAATATTAACTTTTCACTAAAAGCTGGGCACACTTGTTCAATTGTGGGTGCTTCTGGTGCGGGAAAAACTACATTTCTTCATATATTGGGCCTTCTTGATAGTCCCACAGGAGGAGAAATTCTTTACTTTGGTAGTGATGTTAGTTTATTCTCCTCCGATGAAAAGGCTGATTTTAGAAATAAAAACATAGGGTTTGTATTTCAAATGCATTATTTACTTCCCGAGTTCACTGCATTAGAAAATGCAATAATGCCCCTGTTAATCAGAGGAGTATCAATTAAAGAAGCCTATACTCAGGCTTTAGAGCTTTTTGAAACAGTAAGTTTAACACATAGATTAAACCATAAGCCTGGACAGCTTTCCGGTGGAGAGCAACAAAGAGTTGCACTTATACGAGCTTTTATAACTAAACCCAAAGTGATACTTGCAGATGAACCTACTGGTAATTTAGATAAAAAAAATGCTATGATTGTCACAGAACTTTTTTTAAAGTTGAATAAAATTTATAATACCTCCATAATACTTGTAACTCATAATGATGAATTAGCAGGAATGATGCAAGAGAAGTATAAAATAGATGATGGAGTGCTAATGACTATATGAGAAAGAAAATCTTGTTAACTATTTGTTTAATGTTTATAACCTTTTTAAACACCTATGCACAAACTGAGGTTATAAAGAAAATTAGTATAGAAGGGGTTAGAATTATTGAAAAAAGTGCTGTTTTAAACAAGCTTGATACTAAAATAAATGAAGTTCTTGATGAGGATAAAATAAGTGATGACTTAAAAAGAATCTACAAAATGGGATTTTTTTCAGATGTTTATGTAGAGAAGGTCTACGGTGATGAGGGATTACATTTAAAATTTATTGTAAAAGAAAAACCGTATATAAGAGAAATTAGATTCAAGGGAAATAAAGAGTTTTCAGAAGATGATTTAAAAACCCAGATATCTACTAAAAGATTTAGTTTTATGGATGAAAAAAAGTTAAAAGATGACGTTGAAAAAATCATCAAACAATATAAAGAAAAGGGGTACTATTTTGTTGAAGTAAAATATTCTATTGATACCTATAAGGATAGACCGGGAGATATTGTTGTCACATTTGACATAAATGAAGGCAAAAAAGTCCGAATAGATAAGATAGTTTTTAAAGGTCTCAATAAATTTCCCGCCAGTAAATTAAAGAAGGTAATGGAGACAAAGGAGTCATGGCTTTTCTCATGGATAACTGGAAGTGGAACTTATAAAGAAGATGTAATGAAAGATGATTATGAAAGAATCAAAGAATTTTATAGTAACGAAGGATATTTAGAAGCAAAAGTTATAAACCATAATGTTTATCTTAATAAGAAAAAAGATGGATTAATTGTGGAAATAGAGGTTTATGAGGGAGAAAAATATTTTGTTGTTGATGTAGGGATAAGTGGTGATGCAAAGGAATATGAAAAGGAATTATTGCCTCTATTAAAACTAAAGAAAAATGAAGTCTATAAAGTTTCCAATATTAGAGATGACATTTCATTTCTTGTAGAGTATATGGGTAATAAAGGATATGCCTATGCAAACACTGAACCGCTTTTTGATGTGGATGAAAAAAATCATACAGTCAGAATAGATTATCATGTTACTAAAGGTAAACTAGTTCAAATAAATAGGATTATAATTGAGGGTAACACAAAGACGAGAGACAATGTGATAAGAAGGGAATTAAACATTATAGAAGGAGATCTCTATAATGCAAGTAGTCTAAAGAAAAGTAGAATCAAGCTTAACAGATTGGGGTATTTTGAAGACCTGAACTTCGTTCCCCAAAGAATAGAATACGAAAAACCAGAAAGTGAAGATCAAGATTTAATGGATGTGTTAATAAGAGTAAAAGAGAGACCCACAGGTTTCCTTACCTTTGGTGTAGGATATAGCTCAGTTGATCAGTTTATGGGCTCTTTACAGGTCTCACAAAATAATTTATTTGGCAAGGGACAAAAGTTATCTGCAAAGCTCCAGATAGGTAGTAAAACTCAGGAATATGATGTCAGTTTTTTAGAGCCCTGGCTATTTGGAAAACCAGTATCAGGTGGGATTGATATTTTTAAAGTCAAGAGAAAATATACCGATTATACAAAAGAGAGTACTGGCTTTGGATTAAGAAGTGGTTATAGAATTAGTGATGATTGGAGTGTTACTGGAGGATATAGATTTGAAATTGCAGATGTAACGGATGTAAAAGTAACTGCTTCTCAAATTATTAAAGATCAAATTGGAAAAAGAACTACAAGCTCTATTTATGGAAATCTTATTAGAGATACGAGAAACGATGCCTTTTATCCTACAGATGGTTCAAGTTTTACCTTCTATCTTGAGTTTGCAGGTGGACCTTTGGGCGGTGATAATGATTATGTAAAAAGTGTGGTTGATTACGCCAAATATTTTTTATTGCCCTGGCAACATACAATTTCTATTCACGGTCAATATGGAATTGTTGAATCTTATGGTAGTAAAAAACTTCCTATATATGAAAGATTCTTTCTTGGGGGTATGTATACCCTTCGTGGTTTTGAAAGTAGAAGCATTGGACCAAAAGACCCAAAGACTGGCGATGTTTTAGGTGGAGATAGAGAATTATTTGGAAATATAGAATATATATTTCCTCTTATAAAGGAAGCAGGAGTTAGAGGTGTTTTATTCTTTGATTTTGGAAATGCCTACAATTCAAATATTTTACCGCCAGAGTTAAGATATAGTGTTGGCGCTGGAATAAGATGGTATTCACCTATGGGACCACTAAGATTAGAATGGGGTAAGAACCTTAATCCCAAACGTGATGAAAAGAGCAGTAAATGGGAATTTTCAATAGGTACAATATTCTGATATAATAAAAAAAAATTGGAGGAGATAGAATGAAAAAAATTTTACTTTTTTTAACCTTTGTTCTTTTATTAATTGGTAGTGCCTTTGCTCAATCTGTAAAAATTGGTATAGTCGATATGCAAAGGGCACTTAATGAATCTAAAGAGGGAATGGAAGCTAAAAAGGAAATTTCTAAGAAAGCAGAAAACATGCAAAATGAGCTTAAACAATTACAGCAAGAGCTTGATAAATTAAAATCAGAAATCGAAAAACAAAGCTCTTTTATGAGCGAGGAAGCAAAAGCGGAAAAAGAAAAGGTTTTTCAGAAAAAACTCAGGGATTTTCAAAACAAATATAAAGAAGCACAAGAGGAGTTACAACAAAAAGATGCTGAATTAACTAAAAAAATTGTTCAACGTCTTGAGAAGATTTTACAGAAAATAGGAGAGGATGAAAAATATACAATTATATTGGAAAAAAATTCAGGTGGTATATTTTATTTTGATAAAACTATTGACCTAACAGAAATATTAATTAAAAAGGCAAATGAGGAAACCACAAAGAAATGAAAAAATACAAGCTTTCATACATTGCTAATTTATTAAAGGGGAGCTTATTTGGTGAAGATATTGAAATAACAGGAGTGGCTTCTATACATAATGCAAGAAGGGGAGATATTACATTCCTTTTTAATAAAAAATTCACTGAGTTGGCTGTAAAATCAGATGCTTCAGCTTTTGTTGTTTCTGAGGGTATCAAACTTGAAAATAAAAACACAATAGTTGTCAAAAATCCATCCTATGCACAGGCTGTAATACTAAATTTGTTTTATCACCTAAGAGAATATACCCCACAAATATCTAATAAAGCTTTTGTAGCTGAGTCTGCAAAAATTGATGAGAAAGTTACAATAATGGATTTTGCTTATATTGATGAAAACGCAACTATAGAGAATGGAAGCGTTATTTATCCATTTGTTTATGTGGGTAGGAATGTTAGAATTGGCAAAAATGTAAGGATTTATCCACATGCTGTATTAATGGATGATACTATTCTTGGAGATAACGTAATAATTTCACCTGGTGCAGTTATAGGATCTGATGGTTTTGGTTATGCCTTTGATGGAACTAAGTATATTAAAATTCCACAGGTAGGCAGGGTAGTTATAGAGGATGATGTTGAAGTAGGTGCCAATACTACGATTGATAGGGCAACTATAGATCAAACTCAAATTGGTAAGGGTACAAAGATTGATAATCTCGTCATGATCGCTCATAATGTGAATATTGGAGAAAACTGTATTATAGTAGGTCAGGTTGGTATTGCTGGGAGTGCAAAGATTGGAAATAATGCTATTTTTGGTGGGCAGGTTGGTATAGCAGATCATGCTGAGATAGGGAATAATGTTATGATAGCTGCGCAATCTGGTGTTTCTGGTAAAGTAGAAGATGGTGCAAAATTAGCAGGAACCTATGCAATTGATTTTAAAAAATGGTTGAAAATACAAGCGATATTAAATGATCTTCCTGAATTAAAGAAAAAGATAGAACAAATTTTAAAGGGGAGTCAAAATGGTGATTGATAGTGTAGAAATTCAGAAAATATTACCCCACCGTTTTCCTTTTTTATTAGTTGATAGAGTAATTTCTTTCGAGAAAAATAAAAGGGCGGTTGGAATTAAAAATGTTACTATTAATGAGCCATTCTTTGTAGGGCATTTTCCTATGAATCCTGTTATGCCCGGTGTTTTAATGGTAGAGGCCCTTGCGCAGGTCGCTGGTGTTCTCGTTTTAAAATCTGCAGAAAAATATGGAGTAAATGATATTTTTTTTGCGAGTATTAAAGATGTTAGATTTAGAAAAGTAGTGGTACCTGGTGATCAACTTGTAATGGAAGTAGAATTATTAAAACAAAAAAGGAATATTTACCTATTTAGAGGCAAGATAACAGTCGATAATGTGATTGCTGTAGAAGCAGAGTTTATGGCAACAACGCAAATGTGAGGTGAAAATGGTTAAAATTGATGATAGAGCAGTGATATGTAAGGGAGCACAGATCGGTAATGACGTTGAAATTGGTGCTTATGCTTATATAGGGGAAAATGTAATTATCGGGGATAGGTGTAAAATATATCCTCATGCAGTGATTGATGGGTGGACAACAATAGGTAATGATTGTAGTATTTTTCCCTTTGCTTCAATAGGTATGGCACCTCAAGATGTTAAATATAAAAATGAGAAAACAGAATTGATAATAGGTGATAGAAACACTATAAGAGAATACGTTACAATCAACAGAGGGACTGTTTCGGGTAAAGGAAAAACGGTAATCGGTAATGATAATTTTATAATGACCTCGTGCCATGTGGCGCATGATTGTCATCTGGCGAATGGTATAGTTATGGCTAATTTGGCAACGCTTGCAGGTCATGTGGAAGTAGAGGATTATGCAGTAATAGGAGGTTTTACTGCGGTGCATCAATTTGTTAGGATTGGGACTCTTGCAATGGTTGGTGGTGCATCCGCTGTTGCTCAAGATGTTGCTCCATATACAATAGTTTCGGGAAACAGAGCGAAACTCTATGGGCTAAATCTTGTAGGGATAAAGAGGAGAGGAATTGAAGGGGAAAGACTTGAAGCACTAAAAAAAGCTTATAGATTAATTTTCAAAAGTAAATTAACAATTGCAGAAGCAAAGGAAGCCATAGAAAAACAAGGTTTATTAAAGGATGAGGTTGAAATACTTCTGAACTTCATTTTAAAAAGCTCAAGAGGTGTAATACGTTGGTAAGGGTTGGGGTGATTGGTGCTGGTTATTTAGGTAAATTTCATATACAAAAACTTACAAATATCCCTAATTGTAAATTAACAGCAATTTGTGAAGTAAGTGAGGATATATTAAGTACATATAAAGATCATGGTATTTTTTTAACAACCAATTATAGAGAATTATTGGGTTTGGTTGATGCTGTCTCTATTGTAGTTCCTACGACTTATCATTATGAAATAGCTGAGTTTTTTTTGCGAAATGGGGTTCATATTTTTCTTGAAAAACCAGCAACTTCAACATCTCTTGAATGTGAAAAACTGTTAAACATTCAACCACAGAATTTAATTGTACAAGTTGGGCATATTGAAAGATTTAATCCAGTGTTTAATTGGATTAAAGGAAGAGCAAATAAACCAATTATGATGAACTTCATTAGGAAATCTCCTTTTACCAATAGAGGAACTGATGTGGACATTGTATTTGATTTAATGATACATGACATTGATTTATCGCTTAGTTTTTTTCCTGAACCTGTAAAAATTGAAAATATTATTTCCGTTGGAGCAAAGATTGTTACAAATAAAAATGATTATATGTTTGCTACAATTAATATTGATGATGTTATTATAAATTATGAATGCTCAAGGGTTTCATCAGAAAAGGAAAGGAAAATTACTATAATAGAAAAAGGTCGGGTGTTTGAGGGTGATTTAATAAATTTTTCAGTATTCCAAAGGGAATTTAATAAAGAAGAATTAATTCGGATTGATAATAAAGTAGATGCTTTAAATGATGAATTAAAGGTTTTTATAAATTGTATAATTGAAAGAAAAAATCCCCCCGTAACTTTAAAAGATGGATTGCGGGCATTAAAATGTGCCGAAAACATCCTTAAAACAGCTGAAAGGCAATAGATAAATGAAAAAAATTTTTGTTGTTTCTGCTGAACCATCAGCTGAAATGTATGCAAGTTTCATTATTAAAGAACTTAAAAAAACAACAGATATAGAAGTTACAGGAATAGGAGATGCTAAACTTGAGGAAATTGGTGTAACACTTATTGGAAGAGCAAGGGAAATTGCTGTCGTTGGCGCGATCGAGGTATTAAATCATTTTTTTAAGATTAAGCAAGTATTGAAAAAATCAATAAAATGGATTAAAGATAACTCACCAGAGATGGTATTACTATTTGATTTTCCCGATTTTAATTTTTTATTAATTAAAAGGATTAGAAAATTTTACAAAGGGAAGATTGTTTACATAATTAGCCCTCAAATATGGGCATGGAGGAAAAAAAGGAAGTATTTCATTAAAAAAAATGTGGATAAAATGATTGTAATTTTGCCATTTGAAAAGGATATTTACAAAGAAATCGGCTATGAAGTAGATTATTTGGGGCATCCACTTGTTGACGTTGTTAGAGTAGATAAATCCCCTCAAGATTTTAAATCAGAAATAGGGATTAAATCTGATAAAAAGCTTATTACTATCTTCCCCGGTAGTAGGATAAAAGAAATTAAAAATCATATGAGCGTCTTAAACGAATCAATTAATTATTTAAAAAAGAAGTATGCCGACATAGAGTTTTTATTCGTTCTTGCAAATGAACATTTTATTGATTATGTAAATAGTTCTCTTACAAATAAATCTAGGGTTCATGTTATAGCAGGTCAAAATTATAATGCAATCAATGCTTCTTATCTAATAATTGCTAAATCTGGAACAGTGACATTAGAAACAGCAATACTTGAAAAACCAGCGGTAGTTTTTTATAAGGTAAGTAAGTTAAGCTACCTCTTTGCCAAACTGTTGGTTGATGTAAAATTTATATCCCTTCCAAATATTTTAATGAATGAGTGTGTTTATCCTGAATTTATTCAGAATGATTTTAATGTTGGTAATATTACATCATCAGTGGAAAGATTAATCGAAGATACAGATTTTTATATTTCTACTATTGAAAGACTTCAAAAGATAAAAAGTGTTCTTGGTGAACAGGGGTTTTTCTTAAGAGCTGCAAAAAAAATAGAGGAATGGCTTAATGAAAGGTGAATCAATAGAGATATATAAAAAGGTATTGCATTTTGTAAGACCCTATTGGAAATTATTACTAATTTCAATGCTATTTATGTTGGGAGTAGCAGGTTGTACATCTCTTTTAGCCTACTTAGTTAAACCTGCACTAAACGGTATTTTTTTCCAGAAAAATGCAGAGTTATTAAATCTCCTTCCCCTTGCGATTCTTTTTACTTATGTTTTTAGAGGAATTTTTAATTTTTCTCAGGATTATTTAATGAATTATGTTGGTCAGAAGGTTATAATGGATATAAGACAAAAGCTCTTTGAGCATATTCAAAAACTTCCACTTTCACATTTTTTAACACTTCCAGTAGGTGATCTTGTATCAAGGGCTACAAACGATGTTTTTATATTACAATCTTCTGTATCAAGATCTATTACAAGCTTGATAAAAGACTTTTTTACTGCTTTAGGTTTAATAGGAGTTGTGTTTTACAACGACTATAAGCTGGCAATCATAGCATTTATAGGTATACCTTTTATATTTGTACCCATATTGAGGTTTGGACTAAAGGCAAAAAAATATAGTTATCGTGGTCAAGGAATAATGGGAAATATGCTCTCCTTTTTAAAGGAATATTTTTCAAGTATGAGAATAGTAAAAATCTTCAGTCTTGAAAATATGGGAAAAAAGAGATTTTTTGAAGAAAATCAAAGATATTTCAAAAATTATATGAAACAAATTAAGGTGAGAGCAATATCTGCTCCTGTCATAGATTTACTTGCAGCAGTAGCAATATCTTTCATAATCTGGTATGGTGGGAAACAGGTAATTTCAGGTAATAAAACTCCTGGAGATTTCTTTTCTTTTATTACAGCACTTGTTTTGATGTATGAACCGATAAAAAAGATAAACGCATCATTAAACTCTATACAAGAAGGAATTGGTGCCTCAAAAAGAATATTTGAGATTTTAAGCCTACCAGTAGAAGAGCCAAAAGAGGGACAACTAATAGAAATGAAGGGGCTATTTAATGAAATTACCTTTAAAAATGTTTCCTTTAAATATAATACAAAATATGTTTTAAAGGATATAAGTTTTACTGTTAAAAAGGGAGAGAAGGTAGGAATAGTTGGACATAGTGGAGAGGGTAAAAGCACTTTATTAAACCTTATTCCAAGATTCTATGAAATAAATGAAGGTTCAATAATGATTGATGGAATTGATATAAGAAATTTTACCTTAGAGTCGTTAAGATCTCATATTGCTATGGTAACTCAAGAAGTAATACTTTTTAATTCAACTATAAAAGAAAACATAAGATATGGAAAACAAAATGCAACTGAAAATGAAATAATAGAAGCAGCAAGACATGCCTATGCACACGATTTTATTATGAAAACACCAGAAGGATATGAAACTAATGTTGGAGAAATGGGAGAACTGCTTTCTGGTGGGGAAAGGCAGAGAATTGCTATAGCGAGAGCATTTATAAAAGATGCTCCTATTTTATTACTTGATGAGGCAACATCTGCACTGGACTCTAAATCGGAAAGGGAAGTTCAAAATGCTCTAAATGAACTGATGGAAGGAAGAACCTGTTTTATTGTTGCCCATCGTTTATCAACATTATCAAATGTAGATAAATTAATAGTTCTTAAGAGGGGTAAAATAGTCGAGATGGGTTCACCAAAAGAACTATACGAAAAAAAGGGAGAATATTTCAAACTATGTAAACTTCAACATCAAGGAGTAAATTTTGAAGTTTCTGAGTAAGGAAAAAAAAAGGGCTTTAATTATTAGGTTTTTGCCAAATATTCTAAGTAAATTTCAAAAACTTTTATTTAAAACCATATCCTGGAAAACTGAAGGGTTAGAAGAGGGCAATAAAATCGAGACACCTGTAATAATTGCATTTTTTCATGGTAGAATGATGATGTTACCCTTTTTCTATAAACTCTTAAGACCGAATAGAAAGATAAAAATGATAGTCAGCAGTCATTTTGATGGAGACTTAGTAGGCAAAATAGTCTCTTATCATGGAATTGGTACCCTGAAAGGTTCAAGTACAAGGGGTGGAGTAAAACTTCTAAAAGAAATAATAGGACTAAAAGATTTTGACATAGGTATTACCCCTGATGGACCTAAAGGACCAGCAGAAAAAGTAAAAGATGGGGTTATATTTATAAGTAAGTTAACAGGCTTTCCCATTCTTCCTGTTACATATAGTGTTAAAAAAAAGAAGATCTTAAATACCTGGGACAGTTTTATTGTGCCAAAACCTTTCACAAAAGGGTTATTTATTTGTGGTGAACCAATTTATGTTCCAAAAGATATTAGTGATGAAAAATTTAAATATATGTCTCAAATGCTTGAAGATAGGTTAAAGGGATTAAATACTTTGGCAGATGAATTGGTAAAAAAAATATGATCATAATTTTTTTATATAATTTTCTTTTGTTATTTTTATGTCCCTTGGTTGTTATTTACTTCTTATTTCAATCTATATTTATTAACAAAAGACGCGGAGGATTGCTTAGAAAATTAGGCTTTTATTCAAAAAATGATCAGTTTGAAAATACCATAGTTATTCATTGTGTATCGGTTGGTGAAATTTTATCTGCTATCCCTTTTATAAACAAAATTTCACAAATGTTTAAAAAAAATATTATTTTAACAACCACTACGCAAACAGGTTGGAAGATCGCTAATGAAAAATTGAAAAACACTGTAAAGAAAATAGAATTTTTCCCTTTTGATTTTCCCTTTGCTGTTTTAAGTTTTATTAATATATATTCGCCTAGGTGCATTATAATTACAGAAACTGAGTTATGGCCAAATGTAATTTTTTTTTCTAAATTAAAAAAAATACCACTTTTTGTAATTAATGGAAGGATATCTGACAGATCATTTCCAAGATATAAAAAATTAAGGTGGTTTTTTAGAAAATTTCTTGATTATCCATTCTTTTTAATGCAAGGAGAATTAGACAAAGAGAGAATTATTGAGATAGGCGCTATTCAAGAGAAAGTCATAGTTACTGGTAATATTAAATATGATTTTATGCTTGAAGATCAAAAGTTTAAAAGGGAAGATTTTGGATTGTCTAACAACGATTTGGTAGTTATAGCAGGAAGCACTCATAATGGTGAAGAAGAGATCATATTACAGACTTTTAAAGAGCTTAAAAATAATTTCAAAAACCTGAAATTGATTATAGCTCCTCGTCATCCAGAAAGATTTGGAATAGTAGAGAATCTGATGAAAGAGAAAGGCTTTAAATATACATTAAGAATTGAAAATAAATTTACAGAAGAGGTTATGTTATTAAATACTATTGGTGAACTTAAAATTTTCTATTCTTTATGCGATATCGCTTTTGTTGGTGGTAGTCTTGTGAATATTGGTGGTCATAATATAATTGAGCCAGCTGTATTTGAAAAACCTGTAATTTTTGGACCCTATATGCATAATTTTAGAGACATTTCTGAATCTTTCCTTAAAAATGGTGGAGCCCTTCAAGTTAATGAGGAAACAATTTCAAAAAAATTATTAGAACTTTTATCAAATTCTGAATTAAGAAAGGCTATGGGAAAAAAGGCGAAGGAAATAGTTTTAAAAAATTCTGGAAGTTTAGAAAAAACTTTGAACTTTATTTTGGATAAGTTAGATGTTAGAGAGAATAATCAATAAAATTTGGTATAAGAAAGAATACTTTTTCTTATCTATAATTTTATTGCCTCTATCTTTGATTTATTACATTTTTTGGAAAATTGCCGATCTTTATTATAACTTTTTACATAAGCCGAAAAAGCTTAACTGTCCAGTAATCAGTGTAGGTAATATATCTCTTGGAGGGACTGGTAAGACCCCTTTTATAATTTTTTTAATTCAATATTTTTTAAATAAAGGAATTAAGGATTTAACCATACTTACAAGAGGATACAAAGGGAAGAAGTTAGGTGTTATAGAAGATAAAGAGGGCGAGCCAGATGAGGCAAGATTGTTAAAAAAATTATTTCCAGAAATAGTTGTTTTAGCTAATCCTAAAAGGCATGAAGCTTTTTTGAATTATTATTCTAATAAGAAGTTACCTCAAATTGTAATTTTAGATGATGGTTTTCAGCATAGAAGGTTGTTTAGAGATTTAGATATTTTAATGATTGACGGTTATTTAAATTTTGGTAATGGATATTTATTTCCCGCTGGTCCTCTTAGGGAACCTAGAAAATCTATGAAAAGAGCAGACATAATAATAATTAAAAGACTTGATGGAGAAGATAAATTAATTTTTGAAAAACCGATGTTTTACTTTAATATTCAGGACGTAATAATTAAAAATAAAGAAGATATAAAAATATCAAAGGAGCTACTAAAAAACAAAAAAATTACAGCCTTTTGTGGAATTGCAAATCCAGAAGGTTTCAAGAAGACAATTATAATGACTGAATTATCTATTGAAAATTTTTTTGCCTTTCCAGACCATTACAATTATACTAAAAAAGATATTGATACCCTTTTGGGTACTGACTGTGATGCATATATAACAACACAGAAGGACTGGGTCAAAGTTTCATATCTTTGGCCTGAAAAAAAAGAACTTTATGTTTTAATTCCAGAATTTACTATTAATGATAGAGATGGTTTTGAAAGGATTTTAAATGAAAAAATATGTTTTTCTTGATAGAGATGGAACTGTTTGTGTAGAAAAAGAGTATTTAGATGATTATAAAAAGATGGAATTTATTGATGGTGTAGAGAAAGCATTGAAAATGATAAAACAGAAAGGATATTTAGTGATTATAATTACAAACCAGTCTGGGGTTGCAAGAGGTAAATTTTCTATAGAGGAAGCAGAAAATCAAAAAAGATACTTTATCGATTATTTTCTAAAAAAGGGAATTAAAATAGATGGATATTATTATTGTCCCCATCATCCAGAGGGAATTATAAAGGAGTTTGCAATAGATTGTGATTGTAGAAAACCTAAAGCTGGGCTCATTTACAAAGCAATATCTGATAATAATATTGACTTATCTAATTCATATGTTGTGGGAGATAAGAAAATAGATATAGAGTTGGCGTTAAATATAGGCGCCAAACCAGTTTTAGTGCGAACTGGTTATGGCATTGAGGAGGAAAAAAAAGTTTTAGTGAAAGACAAAATCCAAATTTTTGATAATCTATACAAATTTGCTTTAAGCCTAAAGGAGGTGTAAATATCTATGAGTTTATCAAAGGAATTATTAGAAATTTTAGCCTGTCCAAAGTGCAAACAGGAAATAAAGATATCAGATGATGAAAAATGGTTAATTTGTAACTTTTGTAAACTTAAGTATCCAATTAGAGAAGACATTCCAGTAATGCTTGTGGAAGAGGCTGAAAAATTAGATGAGTAATAGAATTTTTATAAGATGTCCCAACTGGTTGGGTGACATTATAATGTCAATTCCAGCAATAAGTGCTATAAAAAAAATTTTTCCAGATCATAAACTTTATTGTTATGCTAGAAAAGAATATGTCTCAATTCTAAAAAGAGTTGAAAATGTTACTGAAATTATTGGCTTTGAAAAAAAAACTGTTCTATCAGAAATTTATAATAATGTTAATAATATTAAAAAATACAACTTTGAAAAAGCGATAGTCTTTCCAAATTCTTGGACATCAGCATTAATACCCTTTTTAGCACAAATTCCTGAAAGATATGGTTATAATGTGAGAGGTAGAGGAATTTTATTTACTAACTCTATTGAGTTGCCCCACCATATACATGAACTTCACCATGTTTATTATTATCTTGGATTGGTTAGGGGAATAAAGAATATGGATTTTAATGATATGCCAAAACTAAATGTATCTGATGAGGAGGTTTATGAATTTAAAAAGGGATTTAGCCTTTTAGATAAGAAAACATGTTGCTTTGTTCCAGGTGCTGCTTATGGACCAGCTAAATGTTGGTTTAAAGAGAGGTATATGGAATTAGGCAAAAAATTAGTCCAAAGGGGGTATACAATTATTCTTGTTGGAGGTAAAGATGATGAAGTAATTTGTGAGGACATAAAAATAGGGATACAGGATTGCGTAATTAGTTTAGCAGGAAAAACTAAAATTGATGAGCTACCGGTTGTTTTAAAAAGCTGTAATTTCACAATCTCAAATGATTCAGGGCCAATGCATGTCTCAGCAGCAGTAGGTACTCCAGTAATTGGTATCTTTGGGTCTACCAATCCAAAAACTACATACCCCTTTGGTTATAGAGATCTTGTCATACATAAAGAGTTAGAGTGCTCCTATTGTTTAGATAGAGAATGTAAATTGAAAGTAAATAGGATGAAGTGTATGGAACTGATTACTGTTACAGACGTAATAAATAAATTAGAAGAAAAAGGGCTAATATAGATGTTAGAGATTTTAGATTTGATAAATAAAATTGATTTGAAGTTACTATATTTTTTTAATATAACCCTTAAAAATCCAATAACTGATTTTTTGATGCCCCTTTTATCAAGATATGGTTATTTATTTTTTATTCCCTTTTTATTATTAGCTTTCAATGAAAAAAGAAAAGATCTCAATATTTTTATTTTTTTTGTTTTAACCTTTATTTTTTCAGATTTTATCTCTAATACTCTCAAAAACATAATAATGAGACCCAGACCTTTTGTAGAACATGCAATTATAAATTTGGAAGGGAGAGGGCTTTCTTATTCTATGCCATCTAATCATGCTACTAATGCCTTTGCTGTAGCTTTCTTTCTTAAAAATTATATTAAAAAAATCTTTCCTCTATTCATACTTGCTTCTTTAATTGCTATTAGCAGAGTTATTATAGGAGTTCATTATCCCTCTGATGTTTTAATGGGAATTCTTTTAGGTGCCATTGTAGGAATTACTTTTAATAAATTTCTATTGAGTTTTAATAACCTGGTAATAAAGGATAAAAATAAGGCTATCCTGATTATTATTTTAGTCTTCCTGTCTATATTCAGAATTTTATATATCAAATACTCTCCTATTGATCTTAGTGGAGATGAAGCCCATTATTGGGAATGGTCAAGAAATCTTGATATGAGTTATTATTCCAAGGGGCCTTTAATTTCTTATATTATCTTCATAGGAACAAAAATATTTGGAGATACGGAATTAGGGGTCAAATTTTTTGCTGTATTTTTTTCCTTTTTCTCAAGCCTATTAATGTACGAAATTACTGATATGCTTACTAAAAATAAAAAAACATCTTTTTTTAGTGGACTTACTTTACAAGTATTACCTCTCTTCTCATATCTTGGCATACTCATGACAATAGATAGCCCGTTTCTTTACTTTTGGCTTTTAGGGCTCTATTTAGTTTGTAAAATGACTGTTTTTGATGAGTTTAATTTTTTAAAAAACTGGTTATATCTGGGAGTGGTAGTTGGTTTAGGAATGCTTTCAAAATATACAATGGTATTCTTTTATCCTTCCTTAGTACTCTTTATATTTTTAGAAAAAAAATTTTATGTTTTTAAAAAACCAGGATTTTATATTTGTATTTTAACTTCACTTTTGATATTTCTTCCTGTATTGATATGGAATGATACATATGGGTGGGTCACTCTTAAGCATACAGCTTATCATGCAAGAATAGATAAGGGATTAACATTATCATGGTATGATTTTTTTGAATTTATAATATCTCAAATAGGATTACTCACGCCTTTTATATTTTTACTAATGATTTATTCCTTTATTAAATTAACGGGTTTCCAAAGAAACTTTACAATCAGTTTTTTCATAGTTCTATTTAGCTTTTTTACCTTAAAAAGTATACAGGGCAAAGTAGAGGCAAACTGGCCACTTGTTGCATATCCTTCAGGCATTTTATCTATGAATGTTTTTTGGAATGAGAGAAAACCGAACTTTTTAATAATCTCTTTCTTGGTTGCTGGAATAATTACCCTTTTTGGATATTTAACCCCCTATTTAAATGTTCCTGAAAAATATAACCCCTCTTTAAGAATTTTGGGCTGGCAGGAACTTGGGAAAAAGGTTGATTTATTAAAAAATAGTATGGAAAATCCTAAAAAAACAATTATATTTACTGACGACTATCAGTTATCAAGCTTAATTTCCTTTTACAGTAAAGATAAGCCTTTTGTCTTTTGTGTTAATTTTACTGGAAGAAGAATGAATCAATATGACATATGGGCATATAATGAAAAATTTAATATCAATAATTACCGAAACTACAATGCAATTTTTATAACTAAAAATGACACACCATTTATTGAGTTCCTTATACGTCTTAGTTGTAATTCCTATGAAAAAAATAAGGAAGTGTTTTATAATAGGAAAATAAAGGTAAGAGAAATATCTTTTTACAGATGCTTTGGACTAAAAAGGATTGTAGAATTGCCAATTAGGAGTTATTGATGAAAGTATCTATTGTCATTCCTATTTTTAATGAAGAAGAAAATATTAATCTGTTATATGAGAGAATAAAATTCGTCATGGATAATACTAAAAATCCTTATGAAATAATATTCGTAGACGATGGAAGTAAAGATAATAGTTTGAATATACTTAAGAAGATACAAGAAAATGATGAAAAAATTATAGTAATATCTTTAAGAAAAAACTTTGGCCAAACCTCTGCCTTTGCTGCAGGGTTTGATTATGCAACAGGTGATGTGATAATAACAATGGATGGTGATCTACAAAATGATCCGGATGATATTCCAAAGTTGATTGAACTTTCCAAAGAATATGATATTGTAAGTGGATGGAGAAAGAATAGGAAAGATCCGTTTATATCAAGAAGATTACCATCAATTATTGCTAACTGGCTTATTTCTAAAGTAACAGGAGTTAAATTACATGATTATGGATGTAGTTTGAAAGCTTATAGAAGAGATGTTTTGCAAAATATAAATTTATATGGAGAGATGCATAGATTTATTCCAGCGGTTGCCAGTCAGTATGGAGTTAAAATTACTGAAGTTGAAACAAAGCACCATCCAAGAAAATACGGTAAATCAAAGTATGGAATTTCAAGAACTTTTAAAGTAATTCTCGATTTAATAATGATAAAATTCTTTCAATCCTTCTTTTCCAAGCCATTGAGGGCTTTTGGCCCAATTGGGTTAGCAAGTTTTTTTGCAGGATTAATAATATCACTAAAACTTACTTTTGAGAAGTTCTATTACCATAAGGACATTGGGGGAAGACCTTTATTAATATTAGGTGTAATGCTAATTATAGTTGGCGTTCAGATGCTTGCTATGGGGATTTTAGGTGAATATCTTGTAAGGATTTATTATGAAACGCAGAAAAAGCCTATTTATTATATAAGAGAAATATATACTTCTAAAAGGGAAAACTAATTGAAAAGATATATCAAATTTTTAGGAAAGGCATTAATAAGCTTTTTTTTTCTATTTCTTGTTTTTAAAAAACTTGATTTTAATACCATCATCATTGAACTTAAACAAATAAACATAATAATGCTTTTTTTATCTATTATACTTTATCTAAGCACAATGATTTTTTCTACAATTAGATGGTCTTATTTTGTGAAAACAAAAAAATCTATAAAAGAATTATTCCAACTATATATGATTGGCACCTTCTTTAATCTCTTTATGCCTGGTACTGTTGGAGGAGATGTTATAAAAGCATATTATTTATACAAAGAAGATAGAAAAAAAACTAATCCCCTTGTCTCTGTTTTTATGGAAAGATATATGGGGCTTTGTGCTCTAATAACCATAGCTTTAATTGGATTCTTTTTTGGTTATGATTACATTAAAGACAGCTTAATCGACAAATTATTTTATCTAATATGTGCATTATTTATTCTCGGGACACTTTTCGTTTTATTTTTTCCCTATGAAAAATTTTATCATAAATTAGATAGAGCTCGAGAATCTATTAAAAATTATATGTTTAATCCCTCAATATTTTTTAGGACCTACATATTATCATTAATTGTTCAAGGTATTGGTGTTTTAGTAGTTTATTTCCTTGGAATTGGCTTATCTATTCCTCTCCAATTTAAGTTTTATCTGATTTTTATACCCATAATAACTGTCATATCCATGATACCTATATCCCTTTCAGGCTTCGGTGTTAGAGAGTATGGTTTTTTATATCTCTTAAGCATCTTTGGTATATCAAAGGAGAAAGCAGTAGGACTCTCTTTAATGTGGTTTTTTACTATGCTCATGACAGGCCTTGTTGGAATGTTTTTTTATTTGAATAAAAAAGTTAATACAAATGTTGACATTAGTTAATTATATGATTTAATATTATTATAAAAAGTTGGAGGTAAACTATGAAAAATCAAAAAGGTTTTACTCTAATTGAGTTGGTTATTGTTTTAATTCTTCTTGGTATTTTAGCCGCTGTTGCTGTACCTAAATTTATGAATCTTCAAGAGGAAGCAAAGAAGTCTGGTGTTAAAGGTGCTGTTGCAAGTGTAAGAAGTGCTATTAATATTTATTATGCTAATGCTAATTTGAAGGGAAAAACAACCGTATTCCCACCAAGTGAAACTGTATTAAAGAATATATTGAATGGTCCTATCCCAGATAATGCAGCAGTAATAAATCCAGGTGCAGACAAGAAGGCAATAGATGTAACTACAACTGCAACACCACCAGCGGTTACAGCAGCAGACAGTACAACTGCAACAAAACCAGCATGGAGATATAATTCTAATACAGGGCAGTTCTGGTCAAACTGGGGTGGTGGATTTAAAGCTAATACTTACTAATTTTTTAAAGGCTGCCAAATCGGCAGCCTTTAAACTTCAATTTGTTTTATTAATCTATTTTTCCAAGGAATAGGATATAAAAAATAAAAAAGTTTTATTATCCTTCATATTAACATTTTCATTCCTATTTTCAATCATCAAGATTAGAAGTTATGATTTATTTATTTATCTTAAAGTTGCTGATTTTGATAGTTTCTTAAATCCTATAAAAACTAATCTTTTTTCCTTTTCCCATTCCAATTATGGCTACACAAATTATTCAATCATTTTTTCTGAGATAGCTAATTTACTTAATAATTTGTTTGGAATTAGCTCTCTTATTTTTTTTCAATCCCTTATAATCTCGGTAAGCTTTGGATTGCTAACGCTCATATATAAAAAGAAAAATAATTACATTTTTATTATGATCTTTTTCCTGCTCTCCCTTTTTACTTTGAGAGAGAGACTTTTATTTAGACCCCATAATTTAAGTTATTTATTTTTTGCAATAAATCTATATCTGTTAGTTAATGACCTGAAAGGTAGATTGTTATTTTTGTTTTTAAATCAGATCTTTTGGGTAAATACTCATAATAGTTTTATATTAGGAATAATTAATCCCTTTTTATTGTATCCCTTTATACCGAATAGAAGTTACAAAAGTTTATTGTTAGTCTTTGCAACAAGTACCTTAGGAAGTTTATTTTCAATACATTTCTTAAAACCCTTTATAGAAATTTTTAACCCCTTTTTAGGAGAAACGAAAGAACTCTTTAAAATTCTACCAATACATGAATGGCAAACAATAGATTTAAATTTAATTTTATCTTTTTATGGATTACTTGTAATTTTTTCTATTTTGCTAATTTTAAAAACAAGGTTCTACAAAATAATCCCCTTTTTTGCATTTTATTTATTTATATCTATAAAATTTGTCAGATTTATAGACTATTTTGCATTGTCAGCTTTTTTTACTATGATTATTTTACTTAACAATAATAGTGAGATAGAAGAAAGTCTTAAATTTGTAATTTTAAAATATGCTTTGTTTTTCGTGATATTTTTATGGTGTATTATTAGTTATTTTAATAATCCTCTTATACCCTATGGTTTAGGCATGGCTGACTTCTTTTATCCCCAAAATGCTATAGATTTTATGAAAAAAAATAAAATAAAGGGAAATATTTATAACAGTTATCCCTTTGGTGGATATATTATTTATAATCTTTTTCCCGATTCTAAACCAATCATTGATGGCAGGCTTTGTTACCCCTTGGATTTTATAAAATTATATTCAGATTCTCTTGAAGATCCTTATGCATTTAAAAATCTTTTGATTAAGTATAAACCAGAGATTTTTCTTCTCGATTATAACCACCCTAATATAATAATTTTTCTTGATATTATGAGAGATAGATATAAGCTTGTATATTTTGATGATAATTCAATGATTTTTTTGGAAAAATCAAATAAGTTTGAGGATATTATAAGAAATCATGAGTATAAGCATATTTCTCCTCAATATGTAATGGGCATAGATATTGAGAAAAAACATGATATGGAAAGGGTAATTGAAGAAATACAAAGAAATATTAAGGAAACAAATAGTGTGAGAAGCAATATTATGTTTGGTAATATTCAACTTAATATGGGAAGAAAAGATAAAGCTAAAGAAATATTCAAACAAGTAATTAAAAGGGAAAGTCCTATTGGCAAAGCAGAGGCTTATAATAATCTTGGAATATTATATCTTGAAAACAATGATATAAGTAATGCTATTAAAATGTTTAAAAAAGCGATCTTTTTTAACCAAGATTTTGATATAGCATATTACAATTTAGCTTTAATTTATAGAGAAAGAAATGATTTTGTTAGTTCCTTTTACCATCTATTTAGATATTTAATTATTCAAAAAAGTAAAGGCGAAGTAAAAGATGATTTAAAGACTGAATTCATTGAGGTATTTAAGCAAGCAATTAAAAGTGTAATTAAGTACACAGGTCTAATGTTGGCTATTTTTGGTATTCTTTACATATTGTTTATAAAAAAAAGAGGGTAGCTCCTTTATTGAATTACCTTTATTTTATGTTAAAATAAAGTAGATGAAGGGACTTACATTAATTGAGTTTGTGATGACACTTATTGTACTGTCAATCATATTCGTAGTAGTCATTTTAGGCATGAGAAAACCTCTTGATGTAAATTTAGACTTAGCAACAAAAAAAGTTTATGGTGACCTTTCATTTATAAGAGAGAAAGCAATTTCTACAAATAAAAGATATAAAATTTATTTACAAACTCCAGATATATTTATGGCTGGGTTTGGCAATTATACGCTAATTATTAATCCCGATGATCAATCTAAATTAAGATATAAATTGGGAGATAAATATCCTAAAGTCTCATTTTTCAAAAATTATTCTGTTGCTTTTGATGGTTTAGGGAGGAATATTTTTAGAACTCAGACTTCGATTATAATCAAGACCAGTACTAATCAAAAGATAATTAAAATAAACCCTGAACATGGCAGAGTTTATGTATATTAGTATTACAAAAGGATTTACATTAATAGAAGTTGTAATTGTAATACTTCTAATAGCAATAGCAGTACCAGCTATTATTTTTCCTGTTTTTGAATCTTCGAAACAAAGCTATCGAAGTGAAGAATATCTTAACGGCTTGTTTCTAGCAGAAGGAAAAATGGAAGAGATAACACGATTTAAAAATATTTCGGGTCTTGATAGAACAATTAATAGAACATTAACCAATAAATTTGATGATACTTTGGTTGGATTTAATAGAAAAGTTACTTATTTCCCATATTCCAGCTGGAGAGGGGTTTTTACCGTGACTGTTAGTAAGCAAAATGTGGGATCAATTAAAATTACAACATGGTTTACTAGATATTCCTCACTATGAAGAAAGCTGAAAGAGGTTTTACACTTATTGAAATAGTATTAGCAGTAGTTTTAATAGGTATAATTGCTGGCTTTGTTGGTAGAATATTATTTCAAGAAATAAATTTTTATAGATTAATATTACCTCGGAAAGAAGTAAAAGTAGAAAACAAGCTTGTTTTTGAGAGAATTATAAAAGAAGCAAAAGATGCATATAAAAATAGTTATAATTCAGGAAATAATGTAAGGTTTAAAGTTCCTTATAATACTTTTAAAGGATACACGTCAGTTAGAATTTATCTAAGTAGTAATAAACTATATTTCTCAACTGATAGTAAACCAGCCAGTATCATAGGGGAACAAATTGCTTTTTTCAATATAACATCTATTAGATGGATACCTAAAAGGGATTTAATAAAAGTAAAGCTTATTTCAAATGTTAATAATACTTTAATTAACCAGGAAACTGAGATTTATTTGAGGAATCAAAGGTGAATAATAGAGGCTTTGCCTTAGTAAATGTGGTTGTAGCTTTAATAATTATCTCATTAGTTGCTCTACTTTTTACTAATTTAATCTCTATCGAATCAAACATTGCAATGGATAAATTTTTCAGTACTAAAGCTTACTATTCTGCCCAATCTGGTATAGAGAATGCTCAAAGAATTTTATCATTAAACTATAATTGGTATTATATGCAAGAGGGAATTTTAGAAAGCAGAAGCGACAATTTGGATGGAGCATCATATATTACTAACGTATATCTACCCGCAACTGCATTAAAAAAGGATATAAATAAAAATAAAACAACAATTGATGTTTTTGACACATCAAGGTTTCCATCCTCAAATATACTTCTTCTAATCAATAGTGAGCAAATTCTTTGTTCTGGGAAGACCAGTTCTACATTTACAAATTGTCAAAGAGGATATAATGGTACAACCAAAGACAAACATGATGCAGGTTCCTTTGTATTTCAGGTTGCCACCTTGATTTCTGTTGACAATGCAAAAAGAACAATCACAGTTAATAATAATGAGAAATTTATAACATCTGGATTACTTTTGATAGATTCAGATCCCACTTTCCCAGATCCAGTTGAAGTAACTTATACTGATAAAAGTAACAATATTTTTTGGGGATGTGATGATCTAAGCTGGTATACACCGGGAACTTATTATGTTATAAACTCTGGATTGGATTTAAGAGAACAGATTGAAATTATCTCAGAAGGTAGATATAAGGGCATAGTAAAGAAAATTAATAGCACAATATTTAGGTAAGGGGTTGTTTATGAAAAAATTATTTATAGTGTTATTTATAATCTTTTTATCATCAACAACTTCATATGCTGCGAGAAGTTTTACAGTTGCTAATTTAGCTGGAGCTACAGTTGATTTTTATATGCGCGATACTGTAGCTATGACCCTACGTGTTACAAATACGAACACAGGTGCTGATATTAATGATGGTATAAGACAGGTCAGATTTACTTTTCCCGCTGGAATGAAAGTTAACACAACAGGTAATATTGCACCATCAGGCTGGACTGTATCAAATGTAGACTCAGTAAGAAATAGGATAACTTTTGATGCAAACAATAGTTCTTATTACTTTACTGCTAATAATTATAGGGATTTTATTATTAGTTTGACAGTTCAACCTTCAACTAATGATATTATGTCTGAGAATTTATCATCAGTTCGAGTGGTGTATGCTTCATCAAATAGGACGACATTAAATAATTTGGGTGTTTCTTGGAATAGGCGAGGACTCAAGATTCAAAGTATAGTTGCCTCTCCAGATCTTCTTGTCTCAGGAGATCCTTTTACTCTTACAATTACCGTTCAAAATGTTTCCTCTGCAACTCAGACAAATATTACTGCGAACCCAAACCCACCAAGTGAGACTTCAACTGGTGGTTTCAATCCATCTACAACAAGTAATCCCGTAATTGGAACTTTAGGATTCCTCCAAACAGGAACACTCGTGTACAACTATACAACCCTAACAACCGATGAAGGTAGTGTATATTTTTCTTGTAATGTAAGAAATGGAGCAAGCAATACATCAGGCATTTCAGTAAATTCTAATACTGTTTATATCGGAAGATTCACTGCAAGTATAAGTTACTCTCCAGAATGTCCATTAAGCGGAGAAACAATAAATGTAACCATGACAGTAACAAATAATAATGTCTTTAGCCTTACAAATGTAACACCTACTTTAACACCTTCTGGTACTGCAACATTAGTAAAATTGTCTGGACCTACTCCAGCATCAGTTGCTACTTTAAATAGTGGTAGTAGCGCTTCATTTACTTACACTTATCAAATAACTGGTGCTTTTGATTCAAATTTCTATTTTTCTGGTTATGCTATAGGAACTAAAAACACGCCTCCAGTTGGTACAAGACAAACGCCTACTTATAATACACCAATGAGATATGTTAGGGAATATTCTTTAGATATTTCTCCTGATTTTGTATTAAGTGGAGTGAAAAGTTACTACTTAAAATTTACATTAAATAATAGAGTCAATAATGTTTGTGCTACAGATAATAACTATAATATAAAAAGAGTTACAATCACTATGCCTTCGGGATTTAGTTACTCTTTAAGTAATTTCTCCTATATAATTGGAAATAACATAACAGATATCAATGATCCTAATTATGAATATTACACCGATAATTGGAATATATTGGATAATTCTGGTCAAATATCTTTTGTGTCAAATAATTCAACCTATGATTTGCCCGTTAAAAGAGATGGTTATTTTTCTTTGTTTATAACGAGTACTCCTGTAGTTTCAACAAATACAATTTATACCTTCCAAACTACTATAGAAAACGTTAAAGGTGGTCTTATAAATTATAGTGGGAGTAATGTACAGCTTAATGTAAGTCCAACACCAGCAGGGATTACTAATAAACCAACACCATCTAAAGGGGGGATCAGAGAAAGGCATGAATAAATAAATATTGACTAAGAGGTTTATTTTTAGATATTTTATTCTAAGCAAAATATGAGCAATTTTATAGAATACTTTAAATTAAGAACTGATCCCTTTAGTTTAACACCTAATTTTCATTTTTTTTATGGTTCTAAAAAACATATTGAGGTTTTAAAATCTCTATATGGAGGCATAATTAATAACAAAGGAGTTTTTGTCCTTACAGGTGAAGTGGGTACTGGAAAAACAATTACAAGTAGGGTCCTAATAGAAAAGCTGATAAATTATTATAATATTGCTTATATAGTGAATCCCTTCTTATCAAAAGAAGGCATCGTAAAACAGATAGCAGAAGAATTCAAAATTCCATCAACAAATAAGAGATATGATGCATTAATAACTGATATACACATGTTTTTAATTGAACAGTTAAAAAAGGGTAGGGGAGCGCTTGTTTTTATAGATGAAGCGCAACATTTATCTGATGATACATTAGAAATGGTTAGAATGCTTTCTAATTTAGAAACGAAACAGACAAAACTTTTACAGTTCATTCTAATTGGTCAACAGGAATTAATAAAAAAACTATCAAAAAGAAATTTGAGGCAGATCGCTCAAAGAGTGTCGATTAAGTGTGAGTTAACGCCATTAAATCATATAGAAACCCATAATTATATTCTTCATCGTCTGAAAATAGCTGGTGGGCTTGGTAAGGTAGAATTTAGCAAACTTGCAATTTATAATATTTATAAGCTAACAAAGGGCTTTCCAAGAACTTTGAATATTTTAATGTATCACATACTTTCTAAAGCAGCTGAAAAAGAACAACATATTATTGACGTAAATTTAGTCAAGGAAGCCTATAAAAATACTCTTCCTCTTCCCCTTAGGGTTTTGCCTTTTTCTTTAGCTAAAGCAATTAGAGGTTGGTTATGAGCAAAACCTATGAAGAAATCAAAGATATAGAAATTAATCATAATAAGAATGGCGAAGAAGAATTAGATGAGATTGATATAATTGATGGTAAAGAAGAAAAAAAACCCTTATATTCTAAAACAGTTAAGGTCCTTATTTTATTAATTGCATTAATTGCCGCAATTTATGTGGGTTATTATTTGGGCGGGCTTTATAAAAAGAGAGCCAATATTTCAATCAAACAAGAATCTGGCTTAATAACTAATTTTAAAAAAGATGAAGAAATGAAGCATATAACTAAATTTGAATTTATAGCTATTGAAGGGACAAAGAGAGAGTTAGAAAAAAAATTAGAAGAACTAATTAGTATAAAAAACAAAGATAATTTAACAAATAACAATATAGCTTTGATTTTAGCTGAATTAGGAAACTATAATGAAGCTCTTACCTACGCTGAAAAATTAATTATTACAGAACCCAATAATCCCTATTTTTGGAACACCTTCGGTATTATTTTAACCTATCTAAATCTATTTGATGATGCTGAGAAATCATTTAAAAAAGCAATAAACTTAAAGGGTGATGAAGGTGTTTTTTACTATAATTTAGGCAATCTTTATGAAAGAGAAGGCAAATATGATTTAGCTAAAGAGCAGTATTTATATTATCTTTCAAAAGGTGATAAATATAATTCAAATAATGAAAGAAGAATTAAACAAAAAATTTCAAAGGGAATATGAAATTTTTCATGAAAAGAAAAGTAACTGGAATTGATTTTGGAAGCAAGACCATAAAAATTGTTTCCACTAAATTTATTAAAAATAGAATTTCTGTAGATAAAGCCCTAATAATTGAAAAACCAAAGCAAATTGGAAATGAAAAAGATTATAAAGTAAACTTTAGTTTAGTAAATGAATCTGCTCGTAGAAAAGGTATTTCTCTGAATAATGTTGCTATTTGTTGTCCTAATAACTTGTATACCTCAGTAAATTTAGTATTACCAAAAATGAAAAAACAACAAGATATTAAATCTGCCATATTGTGGGAATTAAAAGATAGATATGGAATGGAACCTACAGAAATAAATTTTGATTACTTTATTAATGATATATCTGAAGATCAAAAGATAGAGTATCAAATATATTTTGTAGACAAGAAATCTATTGAAGAAATTCAAAAGGAGGCCCAAAAATTTAACATAAATATCAAGTATATAAATATCGATCATGTAGCATATGCTATATGTTTTAACAATTTGTATACACAGGATGAGAATATAAAAGTTTTACTTGATATAGGATACCAAAAAAGTATTATTATTTTTCTATCCAAAGATAAAATTTTGTTCATGCGCGAACTTGGATTGGGATTAATAAATATAATAAATCAACTAACTGAAGAAGAAATTAGAAATATGAAGATAAAAGGAATATCAGGTTATGATAATGAAAACATAAAAAATTATATTACAGAGGTTTTATTTGAAATATCAAAAACTATAGATTATTTCATAAATGGACTTAAATATCCTGGACCAACTTCGATATTTTGTAATGGTGGTTTTTTTTCAATACCAGGCATTTTTCAGTTTTTTAAAGATAATTTGCCTTATCCAGTAATTTTGAATAATGTTTTAAAACTTGCAAATTACGAAGGTGAATATAAAAATTTTGGATATATTTTTCATTTAGCATTAGGTGTTTCTATTTTATGAGACCTATAAATCTTGCAACTAAACCAAAATTATATCCCTTAACCCAAAAAATTCAATCAAGGCTTTCTGTATTGATTTTTTTGCTACTGATTGTATATTTCTCTTTAAAAATTTTATTCCTAAACTATAAACAAAAAGAGCTGGCAAAAGATATAGATTTAATTAATAAAGAGTTAATACAAATTAGAGAAATGATTAGTCAAAGACAACAGGTTTTAGAATTAAAAAAAAGTATTGAAAAAGAATTTTCTATTAACATAGATAAAAATATGATTACCAATAATTCATTTATATCCCAATTATTTAACTCTCTTTCACAAATTACCCCAGAAAACATTTGGATTACTTCTTTAGAATTGAAATATGGAGATGAAAAGTTTATCAGGATTTCAGGGAAGAGTAAAATCAAAGGTGATATTTTTATCTTTATGGATAATTTAAAAAAGATATACAGGGATGTTAATTTAATTAGTATGCAGAATACAGAGAATAGTATATACAATTTCCAATTGAGGCTCGACATCTGATGAAAAAATATTTAGATTTTATAAAAAATCATAGAATATTAATTTACTCAATCTTGTTAGGAGGTTTTTTATTTTTTGCAATAAACAAATTTTATATCAATAAAATTGAAGAAAAGAATATTAAAATGCTTACAGAAAGAGAAAATCTAATTAAACAAAAAAATGAATTACTTAATTTAATTGCCAGTTTGAAAAAAGAAAATGAAGCATTAGAAAAAGAAAATATAACATTAAAGGATATTTTACTATTTAAAACAAAAATTTTAGATATGAAAAACAAGGCTATTTTTTTTAATCACATAAGTAATTTTAATGGTATATTACTCGAAAGCATAGTGCCAGGAAACATAGATAAAAGTTCTCCAAATTTATTCAAGTGGACAATTAATATAAGTATAAGAGGTAGCTATAGAGAAATAAAAAATTACATTGATTATTTAAATAAACTTCCCTATTTAATTATTATTAACAGATTAGAAATGAGCAAAAACCCCCAAAAGCCAATAAATTCTGCTCAAATAACACTGGAGGTGTTATGCAGATAAAAAAATTATCTTTCCTTATCATAATAATGATTTTATATCCCTATTTACTTAGGAGCGAGAATAGAGTTATGTATATTGGTTACTTAAAACCCTATGAGAGAGGAGAGGCGAAAAAGAGTTTTCGGTTAGATCCAACGGAGGAACCCAAGATAAAAATTGGTATAGAAAAGGAACCCATTAAGCCAGATAATCTCGATTTAAAGGGGATATTATATAATCCAAAGGAAAAAAGAGCTTTTATTAATGAAGAGCTTTATAAAGAAGGTGAAATAGTAGAGGGTTATAGGGTTAATAAGATACTTCCAGACAAAGTTATAATGATTAAAAATAATACCCAATTTGAACTTAAAATTGAATAAAAGGGGCTTTTTCATGAAAAGGTTAATTATAATTTTTTTAATTATAACAAGCATAAACCAATCATTAGCTAACACAGATACCAATACTATACTTAATGAAACAGAAAAAAAATACACACTCAACTTCAAAACTCAACCCATATCAGAGGTTTTGAGAGCATTGGCAAAGCAAGCGTCATTAAATATCATATTACCAGATAACATGCCAGAAAATATTAGTATTTCTCTTAACAATGTAACTTTAAAAAGCGCTATTGAGTCAATTCTTTTGTCAAGAGGTTATAATTACAAAATAGAAAACAACATCTTGAGAGTTTATAAAGATGAATATAAACCAAAAGTTGTCATGGAAGTTATTAATTTGCAGTATGCAAATGCTAATACAATAGCAGGAACCCTTTCAAAAATGTTTAGCTCAGCTTCCATACAACATGATGTCTCTACAAACTCCTTAATAATTAAAGATGAGGAGAGTGTTGTTTCTGAGATAAAAAAAATTATACAAAGACTTGATGTTAGAACAAAACAGGTTCTAATAGAAGCAAAGATAGTAAATGCTACTGAATCCTTTAGTAGAGATTTGGGGATTCAGTGGGGTGGTTTTTTTAGTAATAGCTCTCAGTCAAATAAAATTTTTGGGATAAGTCCGAACACCTCAGGCACCACAACAACCTTTGGAACTTCGAATCCGGGAGATAATTTCGTTATAAATGCTCCAATACAAACAACTCCAATAGGAAACTTAGGGATTATTATAGGAAGCCTACATAAAAACTTAAGAATAGACCTGGCTCTACAGTTAGCGGAACAAAAAGGACAGGCAAAGATTGTATCTTCGCCAAAGATACTAACGCTTGATAATAAAAGAGCAACTATCCGAAGTGGGGCAACCCTTAGAATTCGTTCTATACCACTCGGATCTTCCGTAACATCAGGTGTAACAGCTACAGTTGAGACAATTAATACTGGTGTAGAGTTAGGTGTTACTCCACAAATAACAGGAGATGATAACATTACTCTAACAGTTGATGTAGGACAAAGCGAACCCAATTTTGATAGAAAGGTTGAAAATATTCCAGAGGTCCAGGATCAAAGAGCCTCAACATCTATACTCCTTAAAGATGGAGAAACAGTAGTAATAGGTGGACTATATAGAGTTATAGAAGGAGAAACAGTTACAGGAATCCCATTCCTTTCTGATTTGCCTTTTATTGGTTGGTTATTTAAATCTAAAAGCAAAGAAAAAAGAAATGAGGAGTTAATGATTTTCTTGACTCCTAGAATTATCAAAGAAACAGCAAAAAATTAACCGCCAAGGTAGGCTTTTATAATTTGAGGATCATTTTCTATCTGTTCTGATTCACCACTTAAAACTATTTTTCCTGTTTCCATGACGAATGCTTTATTTGAATATTTAAGAGCTAATTTTGCATTTTGTTCAACTAGAATAATGGTAATCTTTTTATCATTATTTATGTTTTTTATTAATTCAAAGATTTCATTAGTTATTTTAGGAGATAGCCCCATGGATGGTTCGTCAAGAAGAAGTAATTTAGGATTACTCATAAGTGCACGTCCTATTGCTAACATCTGCTGCTCACCACCAGAAAGTGTACCTGCAAATTGTTTTATGCGTTCTTTTAACCTTGGAAAAAGTTTTAAAACAAAGTCATAAAGTTCAGAAAATATTTTTTTATTTTTCAATGAATATCCACCAATATCCAAATTTTCTTTAACCGTGAGATTGGGAAAGATTCTTCTACCTTCGGGAACCATAGTTATTCCATGCTTAACTATTAAATCAGTAGATAGTCTAAGCAAATTAATACCTTTAAAATTAATTTTCCCTTTCAAAGGTTTTATAAAACCACATATAGTTTTTAATAATGTACTTTTCCCTGCACCATTTGCACCAATAAGGGAAATAATCTCTCCCTCTGTTGCGCTTAAGGATATATCTTCAAGTGCTTTTATTGCTCCATAATTAACGTATAGATTTCTTACTTCAAAGAATTTCTCAGACATTATAGAGCTCCTAAGTAAGCTTCTATTACTTTAGGGTTACTTTTAATTTCTTTAGGAGTACCCTCTGCAATTTTCTCACCAAAGTCCATAACAATAATCCTTTCTGAAATATTCATAACAAGTTCCATTTGATGTTCAATAAGCAATATAGTAATGTCAAAAGTATTTCTTATTTTCTTTAAAGTCTCCATTAGATCGTTTATTTCTGTTAGATTCATACCCGCCGCTGGTTCATCAATAAGTAATATTTTTGGTTCAGTTGCAAGTGCTCTTGCAAGTTCTAATTTTCTTTGTTCACCATAGGGTAGATTACCAGCATAAAAATGTTCTTTATTTAATAGGCCAAAAAAATCAAGAAAACCTCTGGCGCTTTCTTTTGCTTTTTTTGTGATTTCTGCGTATTTTCTTGTTCTAAATACGCTATCAATGATTCCATATTCATGCTTGCTCAAAAAGGCAACTATTACATTTTCTAAAACTGTTAAATTTTTAAAAAGTCTTAAATTTTGAAAGGTCCTACCAATGCCTAATCTGCTTAATTTATGAGACTTAAAACCAGTTATATCTTGACTATTAAAAAATATTTTTCCCTCATTGGGTATATAAAATCCAGAAATCAGGTTAAAAACTGTTGTTTTACCTGCGCCATTTGGACCTATAATACTTAGAATTTCTCCTTTTTTTACAATAAAAGATAAATTATTTACTGCCTTAATACCACCGAAATACTTTGAGACATTTTTTAGCTCTAATAAATTCACATTAGTATCCTTCTTTTTTTACCATTAAACCATATGGTCTTATCATCATAATTAAAATCAAAATTATTGGTATTAAGACCCATCTATATTCGAGAATTTCTGAAGGCAGAATTATCCTTAAACCTTCTATGAAGAAAACCCAAAAAAGTCCTGCTATGATAGTACCACTAATACTACCCATGCCACCTATAATAACTATTATCAAAAAATCTATTGACTTTAAAATATCAAAATTAGAGGGATGTAAAAAAGTATAAAGATGAGCATACAAACCACCTGCAATACCTGCAAGAAAACAGCCATAAATAAAGGCAATTAGTTTTGCAATAAATGTATTAACTCCAATACTACTTGCAGCGAGCTCATCATTTTTAATGGCTCTCCAAAAAAGCCCAAAACGAGAGTCTATAAGATTTTTTGTAATAATTATAAAAAAAACTGTTATGAAAAAAGATAATTCTAAATTCGTGATTTTGTTTATTCCTACAAATCCCCGAGAGCCACCGAGTACTTCAGAAATTCTGTCAGAATTATCTAATATAACCCTTACAAGTATTCCAAAACCTAAAGTCGCAATGGCTAAAAAATCATCCTTAAGCCTTAAAATAGGACCACCAATAATATAAGCAATAAATGCAGTAAAAATTCCAGCTAAGAATATAACTGGTATCAAACCATAATAACTTTCAATTTCTAAAACTTTTGATAGGTAAGCAGAAGTGTATGCACCTATGCCATAAAAAGCTGCATGCCCTAATGAAAACTGCCCTGTAAAGCCATATATTACATTTAGTCCTAAAGAACTTAGAACAATTATAAAAGAGTATAGAGTTATTTGAATCATGTAATCGGTTGGTAGCCCAGAAAAAATAACAAGTTTTATAATTAAATAAATAAAAAGAGCCAGAAAAATTAATTTTCTTAATTCTAAAAAAAATCTCATACTTTCTCTATATTTTTCCCAAATATTCCATTTGGTCGGAATAATAGAAAAATAAATAAAATTATAAAAATAACTCCATCACGATAAGTAGAAGATAAAAAAGCAGAAACAAATACCTCTGATATTCCAATAATAAATCCCCCAAGTACAGCACCATGTATGATACCAATGCCACCTAATACTGCGGCAATAAAAGATTTTATCCCTGGCATGATGCCCATAAAAACATTTATTTGAGGATAAGCCATTGAATAAAGTAGCCCACCTATTCCAGCTAATGCACCGCCGATACCAAAAGTGAAAGAAATTATATTATCCGTCCTAATTCCCATCAGGCGTGTAATTTCTAAGTCGTGAGATGCAGCTCTCATGGCTATTCCATACTTTGATTTATAAATTAACAGATAAAGAAGGGCAAGTGAGATTATAGTAACAGAAAATATTATAAGATGAATATTATTTATTGAAAACATACCAATATCATAGCTTCTAATCTCAAAGGGACGCGGAAATCCTATATAATTGGGAGTGAAAAAAGCATTTAGGCTCAAAGTATATTCAAGAAAAAGTGAAACACCTACAGCAGTAATAAGAAGAGAAATTTTTGGTGCATTTCTTAACGGCTTATAAGCTATCTTCTCAATCAGTATTGCTATAACAGCAGTTAAAAGGGAGGTGCTTAAAATTAGGATAGGAAAGGGAAGATTAAATTTTGTAATACCATAATAAGATATAAATGCACCTAACATGAAAATATCGCCATGGGCAAAGTTAATCATTCTTAAGACACCATAAACCATAGTATAACCCAAAGCAATAAGGGCATAAACAGCGCCTAATTGTATCCCATTTATAAATTGTTGGGTTAGATATATTAAAATTTCCATATTTAAAATTAAAAAGGGAAGGGGATAGACCCTTCCCAATTTTCATGGATTAACAGTAGTAATGTATTTTGGGCCAGTTTTTTCGATCTTTATAATGACTGTTGATTTTACTGCATCTCCATTATTGTCAAAGCTAATTGTTCCTGTTGCTCCCTTGTGATTTTTTGTTTTTTCTATTTCTTTTAAAATTTCTTCGGGAGTAGGCTTTACAGCTCTATCAAGAGCATTTAATAAAATCCATGTTGCATCATAAGCAAGAGCTCCTAAAGCATCGGGAACGTTTCCGTGTTTTTGCTTATACTTTTGAATAAATGAATCAGCAATGGGATCTTTTCTATCTGGAGAATAGTGGTTTGTGAAATAGCTACCTACTACTGCATCACCACCAATCTTTAAAAGTTCTGGAGAATCCCAGCCATCTCCACCAAGTAATGTAGATTTTAAACCTTTCTCTCTAATTTGTTTAGCTATCAAAGCAACCTTATTATAGTAATCGGGAATAAAGATTACATCAGGCTTTTTAATTGCAATTTTTGTTATTAAAGCAGAAAAGTCTACATCATCTTTCTGATAGGATTCGAAAGCGACTATTGTTCCTTTATTTTTTTCGAAGGTGTTTTTGAAAAATTCAGCCAAACCTTTTGAATAGTCATTCCCCACATCATAAAGAACTGCTGCAGTTTTTGCCTTGAGATCTTTTAAAGCAAAATTGGCTGCAACTTGACCTTGAAAGGGATCTATAAAACATGCCCTAAATACATATTTTTTTCTTTTGCCATCACTGACAGTTACTTTTGGATTTGTAGCAGTTCCAGTTATCATTGGAATTTTATTTGTATTTACTAATTCACTTACTGGAATAGCTACCTTTGATGTTAGAGGACCGATAATTGCAACAACCTTATCTTGAGTTACAAGCTTTAATGCGGCATTTGTTCCTTCTGTAGGATCATTTTTGTCATCAGCTATTATAGGCTTAATTTCATATTTACCTTTTTTTGCATATTCTTCTAAAGCAATGAAAAATGAATTTTTTGTAGATTCACCAAAAGTTTTAATGTCGCCGGTCAAAGGGGTTATTAGTCCAATTTTAACAACTTCCTTTGAAAATAATTGAGTTGAGTAAAGAAGTAGGAAACATAAAATCAAAGATATCTTTTTCATATTTACCTCCTACTTTAAAATTTTTTATATATTTTATTAACTGCAGCCTTAAAAATAAAGAATAGAATTTTAAAAAATTTAAACTTATAAAAACTTACAGGCCAGTTCAGCTCTTCTTTATAACAAATAGTATGAATATTGATATCAGATATTTCAGGGGTTATTTTTTCTAATTCTTTTTTTCCTTCCTCACCTAACTTTAAAATCTCATCAATTTTTTCCATGTACTTAATTGCAGTTTTTGCTCTTTTTTCGACGAGTTTTGCAGTTTTTTCTGGTATTAAACCATATTTAAGCTTTAATTCATTAAGACGTATGCCAGCTTCATATGTACTCATAACTATTTCATGTCGGGACATCCAATTTGTTTCATAATCAAGAAAATATTTCCAACTTAAGGCATTTTCCATCATTTGTCGATGCTCTTCGAGGGTTCTTGCAAAAAGTTTATATCCATGTGCATCTGGATTTTCAAATACCTCACTGCCAGGATCAACGAAAGGTGCCAATGGAGATATAAATGGATATACAGTTTTATCTTTACCAAATTTTTTCAAGATATAATCACAGTATTCTATTGTTTCCATAACCGATTTATATGTTTGCTTAGGAAGACCTGTCATAAAGAATAAATCTACTCTACGGCAGTTATTTTTTACACATGCATCAATCGCTCTTTCTAACTGTTCATTGTCAAAGGGCCTTCCAAAGGCTCTTCTAACAACCTCGTCATGTGATTCAGGGGACATCTCAACATTATATTTATTAAAAGAATTTTTTAACTTTTTTATAAAATCTTCACTTGGTGGAACAAAAAATTCAAAGGCTATATCATTTTTAAAATTAACTTTACTCATCTCATCAACAACATGGTAAGCATATTCTTTTCCGTTTTGTAAAATATCACCTATTATGAATGCTGGACCATTTATATATTTATCAATATTCCTCAACTCTTCAGCCACTTTTTGTGGAGACTTACAAGCTAATTTTTTTCTGTTAAAGGTATTTTCACATGTAAATTTCGAACCACCGCAGGTCCTACAGCTATGGATGCATCCTCTATAAAGAAAAATTGCTGTTACAGGATACTTCATCCAGGTTTGAAAAGGTATATATCCATTCAAATCAAAATATTTTACAGTTTTCTTTATTGGTAATGTGTATTCGGTCAAAACATGATCAGTAGTATCAGGAACATAGGTAATTGGGTTAACGTTAACCTTACCATTTTTATCTTTATAGGTCAAATTGGGAATATTGTCAAAATTACCATTTTCTTTTATAGCCTTTATTAACATTACCATTGGAAGTTCTGTGGAATCTCCCTTTAAAACAAAATCAACGAAAGGATAATTAATAAGCTCTTCGTGGAAATAGGTTGATGAATAACCACCAAAAATTACAGGTATATTAGGATGATGTTTTTTCACAATCTCAGCTATTTTAAGGCTACCTTGAACATGTGGAAGCCAATGCAGATCAATTGCAAAAGCAAGGGGTTTAAGCCTTTTTATCTCTTCTTCGGGATTGTATGATAGCGAATTTAACATTTTATTTGCTATGTTGATAATTCTTGTTGAAACCCCCGCTTTTTCTAAATGGCCCGATAAGCTAAGAAAACCAACTGGATACATTTCAAAAATCGGTCCAGAAGGGACAACATCACTTATGGGCCCGTGGATAACAGGCTTCTTTCTGAAATCATAAATACTTGGGGCATGTAAAAAAATTACATCAGCATTTTTAATAAACATATACAATTTGGATATATTATCATAAAGAAATAAAAACTCAAAGAAGATTGTATTTTCAATAATTCTATGATATATTTTTATTGGTATGAAAAATGCTAATGTTTTTATTGCTTTTATTCTCATAATTTTTTTGATATATCCAATATCGGTCTATTCTTATAACAAATCTAAACAGAATAACCTTGCGTATTTCCCGGTGATTATAAATGGCTTTTCTTATAAAATCATTAGCGACAATGGAGATGAGATTTTTTTTGAGGGAGATAGCTTGATAAAGCAAATTGATAAAATAACTATTGAAAATCCTAAAGGTTATCATATTAATAAAGAAAACAGAAAGATATCTTTTATGGCTAATACAGCAATTAGTAGCTCAGCTGACGAATCAATTGAATTGACTGACAATATTAAAATCTCTCAGAATAATACTTATATTGAAGCTAAAAGAATAATTTATAATAGAAAACAAAAGAAATTATTTTCTCCTGATAGAATCAGAATCAATTTTAATGACAGTTTAATTGAAGGAATAGATTTAGTTTATGATTTAGAAGAGAAAAGGGCAGTCTTAAAAAACATTAGAGGAAGATTATGGCTATCAAACATCTTTTAATTCTTATTTTTTGTTTATTATTAACAAATAATTCCTTCTCACAGGATAAAAACATTGTTGACATTAATGCAAATTTAATGGAGTTGATGGAAGACAAAAAAATGATAATTTTCACTGGTGATGTTGTTGCAAAAAAAGCTGATATGACTTTATACTGCTCAAAGTTAGAAGTTTTTTATAAAGAGGATGAAAAGACAAAGAAAAAAGACATTGATTATATGATTGCCAAAGGCGATGTAAAGGTTGTGCAAAAGGATAGAGTTGCTAAGGGAGACATAGGTAAATACTTGCATAGAGAAGATATAGTTATTTTGGAGGGTAATCCCGTAACTGTCACAGAAAGGGGAGAAAATCAAATTACAGCAAATAAAATAACCTTTTACATGAAAGAAAATAAAAGTGTAGTTGAAGGTAATAGACCAAGAGTTATTTTTAAGTTGGGGGAGTAATTGTTAAAAATTGAGAATATCGAAAAAAATTATGGCAAAAAAAAAGCAGTTGATAACATAACTTTATATGTCAATTCAGGAGAAATAGTCGGATTATTAGGACCAAATGGCGCAGGGAAAACAACAACTTTTTATATAATCGCAGGAATTATAAATGCAGATAGCGGAAAGGTTTTATTAGATCAAGAAGAAATAACAAAATTTCCAATACATATGCGTGCAAAAAAAGGAATTGCCTATCTTTCACAAGAACAATCAATCTTTAGACATCTTACGGTAGAGGATAATATTAAGCTGGTACTTGAAGAAAATAATTATTCGAGAGATGAGATTGAAACAATAACAAACCAACTGCTTAAAGAATTTCAGATTGAAAATTTAAGAAATCAACGGGCATCTTTGTTATCTGGTGGTGAAAAAAGGAGGCTTGAAATAGCACGGACTCTCAGTTTATCTCCAAGGTTTATTTTATTAGATGAACCATTTGCAGGTGTTGATCCAATACTTGTTGCCGATATACAAAACATGATTATAAAGCTTAAAGAAAAGGGTATAGGTATTATAATTACAGACCATAATGTTCGAGAAGCATTAAGAATATGCGATAGAGCTTATGTAATAAGCAATGGTAAAATACTATCTCAAGGGACTCCAGATGAAATAGCTAAAGACGAATTAGTAATAAAATCATATCTTGGTGAGAGGTATGTTATATAATGTCGATTAATCTGAAATTACAAACTAAATTGACACAACAGCTTGTTTTAACACCACAACTACAGCTTTCTATAAAAGTACTTCAGTTAAATCACCTTGAACTCAAAGAATCAATAGAGCTTGAGGTTCAAGAAAATCCGGTTTTAGAAATTGATGAAAAAAATACTGAGAATGAATTGTTTGAAACATCAAATGATGTAGATGTAGAAAAAATATTAGAAAATTATTCAAAATTAAGAGAAGACTTTGAGTCTAAAAATAGAACTTACCAACAAAAAAAATATGATGAAGACGATGAGAATCTTTGGGAAAACTTTGCCACAAAAAAACCAGGACTTTATGATCATCTTTTGTGGCAACTTAATCTGAGTCATCTATCACCAGAAGAGCTTAGAATTGGTGAAGAAATAATTGGAGATATAGATCCTGACGGTTATTTAAGAGTAACTATTGAGGAAATTGCTCAAAAACTAAATGTTACAACAGATAAAGTAGAGAGTGTCTTGAAGCAAATTCAACAGTTTGATCCAATAGGTGTTGGTTCAAGAACTTTATCTGAATGTTTACTTGTTCAAGTAGAGGTTTTTGATGGAGAAAAAAAGGATTTACTAAGAAGCATTATAACAAATCATTTAGAAGACCTATCTAAGAAAAATTTTAAAAAAATAGCTCAGTGTTTATCTGTATCAATTGAAGAAGTAGAATATGCATTTGAAATTATTAAAACTCTTAATCCTAAGCCTGGACAGGGATTTGGGTTTTCTGAATATGATAATCAGTACATAGAACCAGATGTATTTGTTTTCAAAGATGGAGATGAATATAAGGTAGTCTTAAATAGGGAAGGGATCCCTTCTTTAAAAATAAATAGGCAATATGAAATAATGCTAAAAAATAAACAATTAGATGAAAATACAAGGAATTTTCTCCAGGAAAAGATAAAAAACGCCCACTGGTTTGTAAAGAGTATTCACCAAAGGGGGAGCACGATTCTAAGGGTTGCTAAAGCCATAGTTGAATATCAAAGAGATTTCTTTGATAAAGGTATAAACTATATGAAACCTCTTACTTTAAAAGATCTTTCATCAATGTTAGACCTGCATGAATCAACAATTAGTAGAGTAACAAGCAATAAATATATGTTAACACCTAATGGATTATTTGAGATGAAATACTTTTTTAGTACTGGTATTAGAAAAGTTGGCTCAGAAGATGTTGCATCAATAAGTGTAAAACAGATTATAAAAGAGCTTATTGACAATGAAGATCCAAAGTCACCATTAAGTGATCAGGAAATATCAGATATTCTAAAAGCAAAGGGATATAATATTGCTCGAAGAACAGTAACAAAATACAGAGAAAGTCTGGGCATTCTCTCTTCAAGTATGAGAAAAACTCACAAATAAAAAAATTTTTATAGGGGCAAGAGTTAAGATTAACTTAATCTCTTACCCCTATTACATTATCTCTATTTTTTTCTTGGGAATTTTATTGCAGCCTGTGCTGCAGCAAGTCTTGCAACTGGAACTCTATAGGGTGAGCAACTTACATAATCCATACCTGCCTTATGGCAGAATTCTATAGATTTTGGCTCTCCGCCATGTTCACCGCAAATGCCAACTTTAAGATTTGGCCTTGTTTTTCTACCCCTTTCTATACCTATTGTTATCAATTCACCAATACCTTCTTGATCCAAGGTCTGAAAAGGGTCAGCTGGTAGTATCTTATTATCAAGATAATCTGCTAAGAAAGAACCTATATCATCTCTTGAGAAGCCAAATCCCATCTGAGTTAGGTCATTAGTACCAAAGGAGAAAAATTCAGCGGTCTCAGCCAACTTATTAGCTGTCAATGCTGCTCTTGGTATTTCAATCATAGTGCCAAACAGATAATCGATCTTTTTAATCTTATACTTTTTGCAAACCTCATTATAAACCCTATCAACAATGGTCTTTTGTTGATCTAATTCATTTTTTGTAACTACTACGGGAATCATAATTTCAGGGATAACATTTTTACCTACTTTATTAAGCTCAGCTGTTGCTTCAAGAATTGCTCTAACCTGCATTTCTGTTATTTCAGGATAGGTAATTCCTAAGCGTACACCTCTATGACCCATCATGGGATTAGTTTCATGTAGTTCATCTGCTCTTTTATTAAATTCTTCCAAAGAGATATTTAAGCTTTTTGCTAATTTTTTTCTTTCTTCAGGATTATTTGGAACAAACTCATGCAAGGGTGGATCAAGAAGCCTTATCGTAACTGGTAATCCCTTCATTACTGATAGAGTATCTTTTATATCTTTTTTAACATAGGGGAATAACTCATTTAGTGCTTTTCTTCTCTCAGTTTCATTAGTAGCAACAATCATTTTTCTTAAATAAAATAGGGGTTTTTCTGAGTTTTTACCATAAAACATATGTTCTGTTCTAAAAAGTCCAATTCCTTCCGCTCCAAACTCAAGAGCTGTTTTAGCATCTTCTGGAGTATCAGCATTTGTCCTGACTTTTAGAGTCCTATATTTATCAACAAGCTTCATGAAGGATTTGAATCTTGGGTTTTCAGTAGAATCTACCATTTTTACCTTACCTTCATAAACGTAACCTTTGGTTCCATTTAGCGTTAAATAATCACCTTCTTTAAATATTTTATCGCCTACTTTAAGCTGTTTTTTTGCTACATCAATCTTAAGTGCGCTACAACCTACTATACAGCATTTTCCCCAGCCCCTTGCTACCAGCGCTGCATGGCTTGTCATACCACCACGAGCAGTCAGTATTCCAACTGCTGCTCTCATACCCTCAACATCTTCAGGATTTGTCTCTTCCCTTACAAGAATTACATGTTTACCCTTCTTGGTTTCTTCAACCGCATCTTTAGCAGTAAATACGATAGAGCCACATGCTCCACCAGGTCCAGCAGGAAGTCCTTTAGCTAAGGGAGTCAAATTTTTCTCAGCATCTGGATCAACTATAGGATGGAGGAGTTCATCTAACTGGGTTGGAGAAACTCTTAAAATTGCCTCTTTTTCTGTAATAAGTTTCTCTTTGAGCATGTCCATTGCCATATTTAGTGCAGCTGTACCTGTTCTTTTTCCTACTCGACATTGAAGCATCCATAACCTACCTTCTTGAATCGTAAATTCAATGTCCTGCATATCTCTATAGTGTTTTTCTAAAGTTTCTCTTATTTTTAATAGTTCTTTATAAACCTTAGGCATTGCCTTTTCTAAAGAGGGTAGGTGTTTATTATGTTCATTTTTTGTGGCTTCATTAAGGGGATTGGGTGTACGAATTCCAGCAACAACATCTTCACCCTGTGCATTGGGTAGCCACTCACCATAAAATACATTTTCTCCAGTAGCTGGATTTCTTGTAAATGCTACACCAGTGGCAGAAGTATCTCCCATATTCCCAAATACCATTGCTTGAACATTAACTGCCGTTCCCCAGTCATCGGGAATTCCCTCTATTCTTCTATAAGATACCGCTCTTTTTCCATTCCAAGATGCAAAAACTGCACCTATACCACCCCATAATTGTTCATAGGCATCGTCTGGAAATGGCTTCTTTAATACATCTTTTACTTTTTTCTTAAACTTTTCACAAAGTTCCTTCAATTCTTCTGCAGTGAGATCAGCATCGCTTTTGTAATTTTTTTTATGTTTCAACTCTTCAAGCATTCTATCAAGTTGCATTCTTATCCCATGGCCATCTTTTGGTTCTATACCAGCAGCCTTCTCCATTACCACATCTGAATACATCATTATTAATCTTCTGTATGCATCATAAACAAAGCGGGGATTGTTAGTTTTCTTTATTAAACCAGGAATGGTTTTAGAACATAGACCTATGTTTAAAACTGTCTCCATCATACCTGGCATGGAGCTTCTTGCACCTGAACGAACTGATACAAGTAGTGGATTTTCTGGATCACCAAATTTCATCTTCATGATCTTTTCAACCTTTGATAAAGCCTCTTTAACTTGCTTCTCCAATTCTTTAGGATAGGTACGTCCATGTTTGTAATAGTATGTACATACCTCTGTAGTAATTGTAAATCCAGGTGGAACAGGAATCTTTAAGTGGCACATCTCTGCTAAGTTGGCTCCTTTACCTCCCAAAAGCTCTTTCATGTCAGCTTTTCCATCTGCTTTGCCTTCACCAAAAAAATAAACATATTTCTTGCTCATTTTACCTCCATCTATTATTGCTGAATTTTAGTAAAATCCATAAGTTCACTAAAAACTTTTCTTAATGCCACTAAGAATGCAAGCCTATTGTTTTTAACAATCTCGTCTTTATCCATTACAAGAACACTTTCAAAATACTCATCAATGACTGGTTTTAAATTAGCTAAGACAACTGGAATTTCGTCAAATAATTTCTTTTCTATAATTTTATTTATTGATTCCTTAGCCTTTAAGTAACTGTTATATAATTTGTTTTCTACCTCTTCTTTGAATAAAGAAACATCAAATTTTTCGTTTTCCATACCCCTTGTAATGTTTGCGACTCTTTTAAAACCTAAAATTAGGTCATTAAAAAGCTCGGAGCGGGATTCTTTATCCATTACTTCAATAATTTTCTTTGCATTACAAAGATCTACAGGATGTGTAGAAATTACACTCTCTACGATATCAACTCTATAACCAGAAAGTTGCATTTGGTAATAAAATCTATTTTCGATAAACTCAATGAGATTTTTTATTATTTCATCATAACCCTTTGTTAACTTACTTTTTAGATTTTCATATGCGAACCTGATTATTTGTGTGTAGTCAATATTGACATCCATTTCTGTGATTAATCTGATTATTCCAATAGCCATTCTTCTTAACCCATAGGGATCTGATGCTCCTTTGGGCATTATTCCCAAACCAAAAAAACCTGTTAGACTATCGACTTTATCTGCTAAACTTAAAATTCTGCCTACTGGGTTTAAAGGTATTGGATCATCTGGTGACTGTGGTAGATAATGCTCATATATTGCTACTGCCACATCGGGATCTTCATTTTGAAGTCTTGCAAGCTCACCTCCAATTATGCCTTGTAACGCAGGGAACTCATAAACCATACCGGTTACTAAATCAGCTTTGCTTAATAATGCTGATCTTTTTGCTTTATCTTTTAAACTTGGATCTATCATTGATGTAAGAAAATCACATAACTCTATCAGTCTTTGTGTTTTCTCAAAATAGGTGCCTAATTTTTCTTGGAACATAACATTTTTTAAACTTTCTACTCTTGAAACTAATGGGATTTTTTTATCCTTTTCAAAGTAATACTCAGCATCTGAAAATCTTGCTTTTATAACTTTACTATTACCATCTATAATTGTTTTTGGATTATTCACCATTGTATTAGATACTATAATAAAATGAGGTAAAAGCTCCCCTTTATTATTAAAAATAGGAATATATTTTTGATGTTTTTTCATTGTTGTTATAAGGATTTCTTTTGGAAGTGATAGAAATTTACTGTCAAAAGAACCAAGCATTGGGAATGGATATTCACATAGATTTGCTACTGTTTCTATAAGTTCCATATCTTCATCAATAATTCCATTCACTTCATCGGCAATTTTTTTTGCTTCTCTTAAAATTAGCTCAATCCTTTGATCAATATCGATCATTACAAAGCTATCTGTTAGTTTCTTTTTATATTCATCAAACGAATTAACAATTATTTTATTATAAGCCATGAAGCGGTGCCCAACAGTATAATTAGAAGAATTAATACCTGTAATACTAAAAGGAATTACCTCACTTCCAAACAATGCTAATATCCAATGAATAGGTCTAACAAATTTAATTTCACCAGATGCCCATCTCATGCTCTTCGGGAAGGGAAGTGAAAGAATTAGATCTGGCAAATAGTTACTTAATAGAGTCGCTGTTTTTTCACCATCCTTTTTTCTGTTAAAACCAATATATTCTTTTTTATCTTTCGTTATAATCTTTAATTCATCAATTGAAACATTTTGTGAAGTTGCAAACCCTATAGCAGACTTCGTATAGTTTCCATTTTCATCAATAGCAACCTTTTTTGGAGGACCTAATACTTCTTCATCAATATCAGGTTGCTTGACATCGACTGCTTCTATATATATTGTCATTCTTCGTGGGGTTCCAAAAACTTTCACTTCCGAATGTTCTATCTTTAATTCTCCAAAAAGTGTTACAAGCCTATCTTTTAAGGCTTCTAAAGCAGGTCTTAAGAATCCAGCAGGAATCTCTTCTGTACCTATTTCAATTAAAAGCTCTTTTTTCATCATATTTTTTCCTTTTTAAGTAGTGGATACCCTAACTCTTCGCGTTGTTTAAGGTAAATTTCTGCACACCCCTTTGCTAAAACTCTTATTCTTGATATTAATCCTGCTCTTTCTGCAACTGAGATAGCATTTCTTGCGTCAAGTAGATTAAAAGTATGAGAGCATTTTAGACAATAATCATAAGCAGGCAAAACCAAACCTTTTTCTATTAGTCTTAATGATTCTTTTTCATAAAGGTCAAACATTTTATATAAAGAATCGATATCTGCAATTTCAAAATTGTAGTGTGACCATTCGACTTCTCCTTTGTAATGAACATCACCATATGTGACTGTCTCGTTCCATTTTAAATCATAGACACTTTCTACACCTTGAAGATACATTGCTATTCTTTCCAATCCATAAGTGATTTCACCGGAGATAGGCTTTAAATCTATTCCACCAGCTTGCTGGAAGTATGTAAATTGTGTTATCTCCATCCCATCAAGCCAAACCTCCCACCCAAGTCCCCAGGCACCTAAAGTAGGCGATTCCCAATCATCTTCAACAAACCTTATATCATGTTCTAAGGGATTAATACCAATGTATCTTAAACTATCCAAATAAATATCCTGAATATCAATTGGAGATGGTTTAAGAATTACTTGAAATTGATAATAATGTTGTAAACGATTAGGATTTTCACCATATCTGCCATCAGTTGGCCTCCTCGATGGTTCAACATAAGCAACATTCCATGGTTCAGGCCCTAAAACTCTAAGAAAAGTATGAGGATTTGAAGTTCCCGCACCCACTTCAATGTCATAGGGTTGACCAATCACACAACCCCTTTCTGCCCAGAAATTTTGTAGTTTTAAAATTAAATCCTGAAATGTCATATAACCCCCTGAAAAGTGTAAGAAAAATACCATAAAAAAACAAGAAAAGTCAAGTATTTGCTTAAAATTAGTTTAAATTTTGTTTATATTTCCTTTAAAGGGATTCTAAAATTATCGATAATATAGAGGAGCAATTTCTTCTCTATTTGTTTATATATAGAATTGTCATAATTTGTTTTTTCGAACCCCTTGCTTCCTTCAATACATATTCTCACAAATTCTGCTTCTTCATCCATAAGTGGAATAGAATTATCATCTTCACATTTTTGACATAAAAAATAGATTAGCTCTTTAATCATCATGAATTTTATATTTCTGTTATCACATGAAAAACATTTAAATGGTGCTAATAATCCTTCTTTTTTTAAAAAATATAAAAGAAAAAAAATATAATATTTAAAAAAATCTGAATTTACGTGTTCTTCTAATTTAAACAATAGTTTATAAAGAGCTCTATATATATTTTTAGAAATATTCATCGAAGTCTTGGTTAATAACATGGAAATATTTAATAGTATATTTATGGTTTGTATATTTTTTTTTATCTCTGAAAAAATATTTCTCACCGATACTTCTTTTAAATAATATCCATTTCTATTTTCTTGAATTTCAAAAAATGAAATATTGAAGGGGTCCAAATTCCCACCAAATCTTCTTTTACTTCTTTTTGCGCCAAAAGCAACAACTGAAATGACTCCATTATTCGCAAGAAATATAATCAATTTCTTATCATATTCTCTAAAGTTTTCGACTTTTAAAATTATGCCTTCATCTTTTATGTTACTTAACATACTTATCTAAAGAAAACATTTTAATCATTTTTGAGAGATACCTTTCAGACACACCTATGATTTCAGAAGTTTTTTTTATGTTTCCTGATGTCTCAATTAGCTTGTATTTTATGAATTCTCTCTCAAATGTCCTTTTTGCTTCTTTTAAGAGATTATGATGAAAAAGTTGATCTAATATTATGCTCAATTTACCATTCATTAAAATATATTCAGGTAGATCTTTCTGTAATATTGTATTTGTTTTAGAAGTCATATACATTTGTTCAACGAAATTTTTTAGTTCTTTAATGTTTCCAGGCCAGCTGTATTTCTCAAGAGTTTCAAGACTTTGTCTTGAAAAATTGAGCCTCTTATTATAATTTTCTGAAAAGTATTCAACAAAATGGATCAATAGCGGTTTTATATCTTCTTTTCTTTCCCTTAGAGGAGGTATGTTTAGAATAATATTACTAACATTATGTAGTATTTTTATTGGAGTATTTTTAGGATTTACATGAAAATCTGTACAAGAAAGAATCAGCCTTAAATCATCTATATGATTAAGTATTATCTCTTGAGCCTCTTGTGTTAAATTTTTGAAATCTTTTATATATAATGTTCCATTTTTAGCAAGATATATCTTTTCCATAAGATTATTTGGTTTAAGATGCCACTGATTAAAACAATTTATTTCTACAAAATTCCCCTCTCTTTTAGAAGCATTATGAACCATTTTAGCCAAGAATTCCTTGCCTGTTCCTTCTTCTCCTAAAAATACAATGGTCAAGTTTGTGTTAATTATGGAATTTAATTCATCTAAAAGTTTTTTCATCTTTGGAGATTCGGCTATTATGATGAAATCTTTCTTTAATTGTTCTTTTAAATACCTGTTTTCGTAAAGCAGTTTTTGATATTTAATTGCATTTTCTATTAATAATGTTAGCCTGTCTAAAGAAATTGGTTTTTCGATAAAATCATATGACCCAATCTTTGTTGTTTTAACAGCTGTTTCAATCGTGCCATGCCCTGACATCATAATTACAGGTATCTGAGGTAGTTCATCCTTTATTTCTTTTAAAGCTTCAACCCCATCCTTGCCAGGCATCCAAATATCCAAAAGAACTACATCAGGGATAACTTCTCTAACTAATTTAACTCCACTTATCCCATCTTCAGCAGTATATACCTGATAGCCTTCATCTTCGAGAACGCCCTTTAAAGAATCCCTAATTGGTTTTTCATCATCAATAACCAAAACTTTATACATCCTTTCCCCTTTCTATAGGTAAATATATAATAAACTCGCTTCCTTTTGGTTTGACATCGCTTACTTTAATGAAGCCACCGTGTTCGGTTACTATATTATTGACAATATAAAGACCTAATCCAGTGCCACCCTGTTTTCTTGAAAAATAGGGTTCGAAAAGTCTTTCCTTATACTCATCTTTTATACCCTTTCCATTGTCTGATATTGAAATTAAAACTCGCTTTTCGTTCTCATCAAAATATGTTTTTATTACAATTTTTCCATCATTAGATTGTTCAATGGCTTCAACAGCATTTTTCATTATGTTAATAAATGCCCTTTTTAATTGTTCTCTATCACAATAAACCTCTGGCAAGGCCTCATCAGGAAAAAACTTTATATCTACATTTTTATGAGCTTCCTTGAAAAGCAAATAGACTTCATTTAGTATGTTGTTTATATTTTCATTGTTAAATTTCAAAACTGGCATTCTACCAAAATTAGAGAACTCATTTATAAGGTTTTTAATATCTTCAACTTGGGTAATTATCACGTCAATACAATCATTAAAGGTTTTTCTTTCCTCTTCATTGGGAATTAATTTTTCATATTTTTTCTTTAATCTATTTGCTGATAGTTGGATTGGTGTTAAAGGGTTTTTAATCTCATGGGCAACTTTTCTTGCTACCTCTCTCCATGCTAACATTTTTTGAAATCTTATATTTTCAGTAATATCATCAAATACTCCAACGATACTCAAAAGTCTTTGTTGTTCATCATACATTGGGTATATATCCACCTTGAGATATTTTTCTTTTCCCTTAAGGTTAAAAGTAAGTATCCTTTCAAAATAGTGACCTTTCAACGCCTCTGAAAATATTTTTATTAATTCAAGAGAATTATCTATGTTTGAGAAAATAGTTTTTAGATCTGAAGGAACATTATCTTTGATTTCGAAAATATTTTTAAAAGCCTCATTAATAGTTAACACTTTGAAATCAGGAGAGAATGAAATTATACCGGTGGAAACTTTATTCATCAATATTCTCAAATAATTTGATTGAGACTCTATAATTTCATTTTTTTGCTTAAGGTCTGCAAGCATTTTATTAAATGCCATTGCCAATTGTCCAATTTCATCTTTTGTTGTAACTGGAACTTGTATACTTAAATTTCCCGAGGAGACATTAATAGAAGCTTCTGTCATATAATCAAGGGGTTCTATGATACGGTTTGCCATATGTATACCAAAGGAAATAGAAATAAAAATTACAATTAAAGTTGTAATTAATAGCATCACGACTAAGCCAGATTTAAGAGGTTTTTTAAACATAAGCAATTTAGAATACTTTTCATAGGTTTCTGTAATAAATTGCATCTTACTAACCATACTATGGGGAATGTAATAACTAACTACCACTACTCCTACTGGTTCGTTCGTCATAAATGTGGAATATATAGGTACAGATGCCCTTATTATGTCTCCAGTAGCGGATTCCTCAACCATTATTGTTTCCTTATTGTTTAAAGCATCTTGAATTATGCTTGATTGTGGATCTGTTGGTTTTGCAAAATCTGGTATCTCTTTAACTAATGGCTCTTTTAGTGAAGAAAAAACTTCAACAGATTCTAAGTTGTATTCTCTTTTTTTATTACCCACATATTTAGCAAGAAACCTTAAATTTTCTTGATTAAGCAATTTGTTTTCTTTAATAAAATTGCTTAAACTTCTTGCATAAAAAAGTGCATTATCTGAAGAATTTTTATAAAAAGTTTTTGCTACTTTTAAAGATTCATCAAGTGATTTTTCTAATTGAATATTAAACCACCTTTCAATACTTGTAGTAATAAATGTCGATGCTATTGTAAAGAGGAGGAATCCTGGAAGTATTGAAAGAATTAAGTTTGAAAGAACAAGCTTATATTTTATTTTAGAACCAATGCCTTTATATTCGAAAAGAACTTTCAAAAAATTTCGAATTATTAAATAAACAAGCACTAGTAAAAGAATTAGGTTAATGTTAATTAGCACCACTACTACAATTTCAGCAGGAAAGGGTAGAACACCAGTTTGTCGCGAAATTACCAACTGTAAAGAGAATAAGATTATTAGCAGAACCGCTACTATTAAAATATATATTCTTTCCCTTTTTCTTTTTCTTTCTTCATATATTTTTTTGTTTTCTAACATTGTAGTTTTATGATACATTTTTTTAAAAACACAAACAACACAAACATGAGGATAATTGCATACGGTGCAGTCGAAGGTGTAACTGGTTCTTGCTTTTTATTAGAGCATGAAGAATGTAAGATTCTCGTAGATTGCGGCCTTTTTCAGGGAGATTTTGATAGTACAGATCAAGAATTTCCTTTTAATGCCAGTAAAATAGATTTTGTTATTATCACACACGCACATTTAGACCATATTGGCAGAATACCCCTTCTCATTAAAAGAGGCTTTAAAGGTAAAATAATCTGTACAAAAGCAACTTTTGAGTTAGGCAGGCTTATGCTAATTGATGCTGCAAAAGTAATGTATGAAGATTATTTGGTAAAATCAAGAAAAGCTGAAAGAAGAGGGGAATCTGTCAATCCACCTTTATATACAGAAGATGATATTATTGAAAGTTACGATTATTTTAAAACTGTTGAGTATAAAGAAACCATGCGCTTAAATAAAAACATTACCTTTACATTGAAAGATGCTGGACATATACTTGGTTCATCTTATATTCAGTTTTCAATCCATGAAGGAGGTAAAGAAAAGAAAATAATTTTCTCAGGTGATCTTGGTAACAGAAATAAACCCATTGTTAGAAATCCTTCACCACCTGATGATGGAGAAACAGTTTTTATCGAAGCAACTTATGGAGATAGAGAACATAAGAAATTTGACGAATCTAAAAGAGAGCTTAAGGAAGCTATAGATTATGCTTTTAAAAATAATGGAAATGTGATAATTCCTACTTTTGCGCTTGAAAGGGCTCAAGAGCTTTTATATCTCTTAAGAGAAATGTACGAAGAAAAACTATTACCCCCTTGTAAGGTTTTTTTAGATAGCCCTCTTGCAATATCTGCAACAGAACTTTTTAAAAGACACATAGAATATTTTGATAAAGAAGCCTGTGATATGATTAAGAAGGGTAGGGATCCATTTTCTTTTCCCTATCTTATATATACAAGAAGTGTTGAAGAATCAAAATCGATTAACTACTATAGAGGAAATTCTATAATAATTGCTGGCTCAGGAATGTGTAATGGTGGAAGAATATTACATCATCTAAAACACAACCTATGGAATCCAAATAATAGTATTGTTTTTATAGGGTTTCAAGCAAAAGGAACTTTAGGACGTAAGATTGTTGACGGTGAAAGGTTTGTGAACATTTATGGTGAGCAAATCAAAGTAAATGCCCGTGTATTTACAATAAATGGTTTTTCTTCTCACGCTGATAAGTTAATACTAAAAAACTGGTTATCACAAATAAAATCATTGAAGAATATATATCTGATACACGGAGAAAAGGATATTATGGAAAAATTTTCACAGTATTTAAAGGAAAGTTTTTCTGAAGTTAATGTTTGTATACCAAAATTTGGAGAAGCAATTGAAATCTGACGCTTAGTTAATTAATAAAATTAAAGTTTTTGGATAGTTAATCATGATAAAAAGAAAAATTACAAAAAAGATATGGTTGGGTAATGTTGCAATTGGTGGAGGTGAACCTGTAATTATTCAGTCAATGACTAACACATTGACAAAGGATGTAAAATCTACGATAAGACAGATAAAAGCTCTTTGGAAGTTAGGTTGTGAAGTAATTAGAGTAGCCATACCTGATGAAGAATCAACATACAGTTTAAAAGAAATTACAAAAAAAAGCCCTATGCCTGTCATTGCTGACATTCATTTTGATTACAAATTAGCCATAGAATCAATAAAACAAGGCGCCCATGGTATTAGAATAAACCCTGGCAACATAAAAAATAGAGAAAAAATTAAAGAAATACTAAATATTGCAAAAGAATATAATACATGTATAAGAATTGGTGTTAATTCTGGTTCATTAGATTATGATTTAAGAAGAAAATATAAAGAAAATATCCATTTGGGACTTGTTGAAAGTGCTATCAATTACATTAAATTTTTTGAAGATAATGATTTCACTAATATAAAAGTTTCATTAAAATCAGCTGATGTTATAACAACTATACTTGCATACGAAAAATTTTCCGAAATAAGTGACTACCCCTTACATTTAGGTATAACTGAAGCAGGTACTGAACTACCTGGTACAATTCGTTCATCAATTGGTATAGGTTATCTTTTATTAAAAGGTATTGGTGATACAATAAGAGTATCCTTAACCGCTCCTCCATCAAAAGAGATAATAGTGGCAAAAGAAATACTAAAAAATGTTGGTCTTAGAAAATTAGGTCCAATATTAATATCATGTCCTACTTGTGCTAGAAGAGATATAGATGTAATTTTGCTTGCCCATAAAGTAGAAAAACTATTATCATTTGTTAAATCCCCTATTAAGGTTGCTGTTATGGGATGTGCAGTAAACGGACCTGGTGAAGCGATGGATGCAGATATTGGCATAGCAGGATCAAAGGAAGGCGGTATAATCTTTAAAAAAGGCAGGGTATTTAAAAAAATAAAAAATGATAACGAACTTTTAAAAGAATTTTTAAAGGAGATCAAAATGTTAGATAAGGAATGGCAAAATAAGGAGGAGTCGTAACTATGAAATTATCTGAATATTTTTTGCCCACATTAAAAGAAGATCCTTCTGATGCAGAAGTTGTTAGTCATAAATTGATGATTAGAGCTGGCATGATAAGAAAACTTGCCAGTGGGATATATAGCTACTTACCTTATGGACTAAAGGCTATACAGAAAGTTGAAAAAATAATAAGAGAAGAAATGGAGAAAGCAGGGGCAATAGAAGTACTAATGCCATCAGTTCAACCTAAGGAATTATGGGAAGAAAGTGGCAGATGGAACTATTATGGCAAAGAATTACTGAGGTTTGTTGATAGGGCAGGGCGAGAGTTTTGTTATGGTCCTACCCATGAAGAAGTAATAACTGATCTGGTAAGAAATAATATAAGGTCTTACCGTGACTTACCTAAAAATCTATTTCAAATACAAACAAAATTTAGAGACGAAATAAGACCGCGTTTTGGAGTTATGAGAGCAAGAGAATTTATAATGAAAGACGGTTATAGCTTTGACATTGACGAAGAAAGTGCAGAGAGAACATACATGAAAATGTATGAAGCCTATTGTAATATTTTTAAAAGGTGTGATCTTGACTTTAGGGCTGTGGAAGCAGATACTGGTAATATTGGTGGTAGTTTTTCCCATGAGTTTATGGTTATTGCCGAAAGTGGCGAAGATACAATATTTTTATGTAGACATTGCAACTACTCTGCAAACAAAGAAAAAACTGAGGTAGGAGAAAAGGTCTGTAATATAAATATTAATGAAGAATTAAAACCCTTAGAAAAAATTCACACACCCAATAAAAAAACAATAGAAGAAGTATCGGGTTTTCTAAATGTACCACCTACAAAATTAGTTAAAACAGTTATTTATTTAGTTGACTCAGTCTTGCACATGGTACTAATACGAGGAGATAGAGAAGCAAATGAGATAAAAGTGAAAAATTATCTTAAAGCAAATGAAATTAGACTGGCTACAAATGAGGAGATTGAAAATACCTTGGGTATACCTGTCGGTTTTATGGGACCCTATAAATTAAAAAATATTCGAATTATTGCTGATATATCACTTAAAGGTTTAAAAAATTTTGTTACAGGAGCAAATGAGACTGATTACCATTTAGTTAATGCAAACTTTGAAAGGGATATTCATGTTAATGAGTATGCTGATATTTCAGAAGCAAAAGATGGAGACCCCTGCCCAAGATGTGATAATGGGGAGTTATATAGCAAAAAAGGAATTGAAGTTGGACATATATTCAAGTTAGGTACAAAATATAGCCTTGCTATGAATGCTTTCTATCTTGATGAAAAGGGGCAAGAAAAACCAATGATTATGGGTTGTTATGGAATAGGGGTAGGAAGAACGGTTGCAGCATCAATTGAACAAAATCATGATCAAGATGGAATTATTTTTCCAATTCCCTTGGCTCCTTTTCAAGTTATAATTGTACCTTTAGACATTAAAAATCATGAAATTATTGAAGTTTCAAATAACTTATATAAAAAATTTAGAGAAATTGGTATCGAAGTTCTAATTGATGATCGAGATGAAAGACCTGGGGTTAAATTTAAAGATGCAGACCTTATTGGAGTTCCTTTTAGAATAAATATAGGTAATACTTACAAAAAGGAAAACAAATTAGAAGTGTTTTATAGAAAAACTAAAGAGAAAAATTTGATGAATTTTCAAGAAGTTATAGAGTTTTTTAAAAATAAATTTTAAAAATATTTTATAAGTAATTAAAATTTAAGGACAAAATGAAAAAATATTCAAAAAAAGTTATCTTAGCATTAGATACAACGGATACTCAAAAAATTAATTTTCTATTTAAAGAGCTTAGCGGTATCATCGAAATTATAAAAATAGGTTATCAATCTTTTATCCATTTTGGACCAGATATTGTACAAAAGGCAATAGGTGCTGGATTTAAAGTTTTTTTAGACTTGAAACTACATGACATACCAAACACCATCGAAAAGGCTATAGAATCATGCATTAAGCACAGAATTCATATGGTTACTCTCCACGTCTCTGGTGGAAGGGAAATGATAGAAAAGGCAATTTCAGCAAAGCAACAGTTCAAAAGTGATATAAAGCTTTTAGGTGTAACAGTTTTAACATCCTTCGATGATATCGGTTTTAAAGAATTAAATTATAGATTACCTCTTAAGGAAATGGTTAAATTTTTTGCAGTTAAAGCAAAAATGTGGGGAATGGATGGAATAATATGCTCTCCTATGGAGATAAAAGATTTAAGACAGGAGATCGGTAAGAATTTATTAATTATTACACCGGGTATAAGATTTGATAAAGGACAAGATGATCAAAAAAGAACTTTGTCTCCAAATGAAGCTTTTGAAGCTGGTGCGGACTATATTGTTGTCGGTAGGCCCATTTTAAAATCAGACAATCCAAAAAATTTTTTTGAAAATATATAATTTATGCTTATATATGGTCTGCATCCTGTAATTAATTTTTTGAAATATAAAAAAAATGTTGTAAAAAAAGTTTACTGCAATAGTGATGTCTATAAAAAATATGTAAGAGATCTTTGGTCACAACCAATAATCCTTGAAAATAGAGAATTAAGAAAGCTTCTAAACATTGATGAACACCAAGGTATAGTTGCTGATATTAGTCACTTTCCTTATGTTAATTTTGAAGAGGCATCTAAAAAATCTAAAATTATATGTATTTTAGATCATATTGAAGATCCGAGAAATTTAGGAGCGATAATTAGGAATGCCCTTGCTTTTAATATAGATTTATTAGTTATACCTAATAAGAGAGCCTGTGAGGTAAATAGTACAGTAATTAAAACATCTGCTGGAGCATCTGCAATAGTTCCAGTTTCAATGGTTCCTAATATAAATAATGCTATAAGGGATCTTAAAAATAATGGTTTCTGGATATATGGATTAGAATCTCAAGGTAGTATAGCATTAAAGGATATAAAGTTTGATGGTAAAGTAGTAATAGTTTTAGGAAGTGAAGGAAAAGGTATCCATAATCTTACAAAAAAACTTTGTGATTATTTAGTTTATATTGAAACCGATAAAAAAGTCTCATCGTTAAATGTATCTTCAGCATCAGCCATTGCTTTCTATAAAATATATTCTGAACTTTACGTCGCATAAGATATATTATGTAAACAAACATATACTTGAGATTTTTGCATCTTGAGTTTAGAATTATAACATGAATTTTAACATTGCTGATTTCATAGAGTTTATAAAAAGTATTCTATTCAAATTTCCAACAAATACAGAGCAGTTAAAAGAAAATCCATTACCACCTTTTATAGCTATTATTCTGTTGTATCTTCTTTTAAGAAGAAAGTTTAAAAAATTTCTTAATGTAATTTTTATTTTGTTTATATTTTTATTTGGCTATTTTTATGGCATAGTACATCCTCTTGAAAATGAGACGGTAAGTATTGCTATTTTTGCATTTTCTTCCCTTATTTCCTTAGTACTTTTAATATTTTATTTTTTTGTAAAGGATGAATAATGAAATTAAAAAAATGGGACTTATTATTTATAATTATTGGTGTTTTAGTGGTTTTTGTGTTAGCAGTTGCTCCGAGACAGACAACACCACGTATACCATTAGATGAAATTCATTCAAATCTTACTGATGAGAAGACCTGTAAAAATTGCCACGGTCCTGGAACAGATAGACCTTTACCTCCAAAACATCCAAATAAAGAAAGGTGCTTATTGTGTCATAAAAGGAAGAAATAATAGTAGTTTAGGATTGCATATTTTTCCAAATTTCTTCAAGGGCTAATCTTAAAGATTCAGACATGTCGTATGCAGATTTACCTACTTTATCTGACTCTATTATAAGAGGATCATAGGGCATAAATCCAAGAATTTTAAAATCCGCAAGTTCCTTTTTAATTAACTCTTTATCATTTTCATTTTGTATTTTATTACCAACAACCCAGACATCTTTAATTAATAATTCGTTGGCTAATTCTTTTATCTGTCTCGCAGTTTGAAAACTTCTTAATCCTGGTTCCACAACAACTATAAACTTATTAACATAACCAGTAGTACCACGACCTAAATGTTCAAGACCAGCTTCCATATCTACAATTACAACTTCATTCCTCGCTACAAATAAATGCCTAAGCAAAGCTTTTAATAATGCATTTTCTGGACAAAAACATCCACTGCCAGCTGATTGAAAGGTTCCTAATAACATAAATTTAACACCTTTATATTCGATGCTAAATTTTTCTGGTATATCATCAACCTTTGGATTTAATATGAACATTCCTCCATAAGTTCCTGGTTGTACACCTGTTCTTTCAGCGATTAAATCTTTCATTTCTGATATAGGTTTCAATTGATCAATCAGCTCTTTTGGAGCACCTATAGCAGAAGCTAAGTTTGCATCAGGATCTGCATCTATTGCTAAAACTTTGAAATTCCTATCTGCCAAAAATCTTGCTAAAGTACCCGCTAATGTTGTTTTTCCAACTCCGCCTTTACCTGTTATTGCAATTTTCATTTTAAACACCTCTAATATAAAAAGAGCCCTCGAATGAGGGCTCCTAATTTTTATGCAGTTTTTAGATTACTACTATTATGTTCCTCACCTTCTATTTCAAAATCAATATTTCTATATCTTGGTAAACCAGTACCAGCAGGTATTAATCTTCCAACTATAACATTTTCTTTTAAACCTCTTAAGAAATCAATTTTCCCTTCTACTGCTGCCTGTGTTAATACTTTAGTTGTTTCCTGGAATGAGGCGGCGGAAATAAAGCTGTCTGTACTTAAAGATGCTTTAGTAATACCATAAAATACAGGTTCAGCTGTTGCAGGTTTACCACCTTTCTCAATAACTTTAAAGTTTTCTTCTTTAAACACAAATTTATCAACAATATCTCCCTCAAGGAACTTAGTATCGCCAGGATTTTTAATTTTAACTTTTCTTAACATTTGACGTACAATTATTTCAAAATGTTTGTCATTAATTTTAACACCCTGTAATCTATAAACATTCTGTATCTCATCAACTAAAAACTTTGCTAAAGCTTCAATACCCAAAACTCTTAAAATATCATGAGGGTTTGGAGATCCTTCTATCAACTTTTCACCAGCCTTTATAAATTCTCCTTCACGAACTATAATATATTTACCCTTTGGTATAATATATTCCCTTGGTTCTCCTACCTCTGGTGTTATAATGACCTTTCTTTTACCTTTGCTATCCTTTCCAAAGGAAACAAATCCATCGATCTCAGAGATAATCGCATATTTCTTTGGTTTTCTTGCCTCAAAAAGTTCGGCAACCCTTGGTAGACCTCCTGTGATGTCATGCTGTTTAGAGATTTCTCTTGGAAATTTAGCAATTATATCACCCGCTTTTACTTCCTGGCCCTCAACAACAGTTATCATTGCCTCAACTGGCAGATGATACCTCGCTTCCATGTTACTGCCAGGTATTTTTAATGTTTTGCCACCCGGGCCTTTTATAGAAATTCTTGGTCTTAAATTAGTATCTTTGTGTTCGAGAATTATTTTTTGTGACATACCTGTAACTTCATCAACCTGCTCTTTCATTGTAACGCCTTCAATTATATCACCAAACTTAACAATACCTGATACCTCAGTAATTATTGGTATGAAATAGGGATCCCATTCTGCTACCTTCTGATTTGCAGAAACACTGTCTCCATCTTTTACAAGGAGTTTAGCTCCATAGATTATAGAGTATTTCTCACGTTCTCTACCAAACTTATCTAAAACCGCTATTTCACCATGTCGATTAATTACAACAAGATTCCCTTCACTATCTGTTACTGTAGATACGTTATAAAACTTTATTTTACCCTCATTTCTTACTTCTAATGTATTTTTCTCAGCTTTAGCACCTGCAGTACCACCAAGGTGGAATGTTCTCATTGTAAGCTGAGTACCAGGCTCACCAATAGATTGTGCTGCTATAATTCCTACAGCTTCACCAATATTAACTAAATGCCCCCTTGCTAAATCGCGTCCATAACATTTTACACATAACCCCCTCTTAGCATTGCAAGTAAGAGGTGATCTAACCTTAACTCTATCAAAACCAGCCTCTTCTATCTTTTGTGCTATACTTTCAGTTATTTCTTGACCAGATTTAACAATAATTGTACCATCGTATGGATCGTAAAGGTCTTCAATAATAACTCTTCCAAGGATACGTTCAGAAAGTCTCTCTTCAATTTCTCCAGCAGCGTTTATTAAATGTGTTACATATATTCCGTCTAACGTTCCACAATCTTCCATCGTTATAGTAACATCTTGAGCAACATCAACAAGCCTCCTTGTAAGATAACCTGCGTTAGAGGTTTTCAAAGCTGTATCTGCTAAACCTTTTCTAGCACCGTGAGTAGAAATAAAGTATTGTAAAACTGATAGTCCCTCTTTAAAGTTCGCAGTAATAGGTGTTTCAATAACCTGACCAGATGGTTTTGACATCAAACCTCTCATACCAGCAAGCTGTCTTATCTGCTGTGTACTTCCTCTTGCTCCTGAATCTGCCATTATATAAATTGAATTAAAGCTTTCTGTCTCGACCCTTTTACCATTTCTTTCAATCGTCTCTTTTCTTAATTCATTCATCATCTCTTTAGTTATTTTCTCTGTCACACTCTGCCACAGGTCGAGTTTTTTATTGTATTTTTCACCTGCAGTAATATGACCATGCGCGTACTGAGAGTCAATTTCTAAATCCTTTTTCATTCCATCTTCTATAATTTTACTTTTTTTGCTTGGTATCTTTAAATCATCAATACATATTGATATTCCAGCCCTTTTTGCCATTTTGAAACCTAAATCTTTTAATCTATCTGCAAGAAGTACTGTAGCTTTCTGTCCGCAGTGTCTATAACAATAATCAATAAGATTGTTCAACTCTTTCTTGCCTAATACCTTATTCACTTGTGAGAATGGAATCTCGTTAGGAACAATTTCATATACCAAAACTCTTCCTACTGTAGTATCAATTAATTCATTGTTTATTCTAAGTTTTATTTTAGCATGTAAGTCAACTTCACCTGAATCGTAAGCAATTCTTACTTCTTCTACGTTAGCAAATATCTTACCTTCTCCTCTTTCAAGAGGCCTTTCCCTTGTCATGTAATAAAGACCAAGAACTATATCCTGAGTCGGACCAATTATTGGTTTACCATTTGCTGGTGAAAGTATATTATTGGTAGACATCATTAAACAACGGGCTTCCGTTTGAGCTTCAATTGATAGAGGAATATGAACTGCCATCTGGTCCCCATCAAAATCTGCATTAAAAGCGGTACAGACAAGAGGATGTAGCTGAATTGCTTTACCTTCAATTAATATGGGTTCAAAAGCCTGAATTCCCAAGCGATGGAGGGTTGGTGCTCTGTTTAATAAAACTGGATGTTCGCGGGTAACTTCTTCTAAGGCATCCCAGACTTCAGGTCTTTCCTTCTCAACGATTTTTCTTATTGCCTTGATTGTTGAAGCAACACCCTTTTGCTCTAATTTCCAAAAGATAAAGGGTTTGAATAATTCAAGAGCCATTACTTTTGGCAATCCACACTGGTGCATCCTTAAATGTGGACCAACAACAATAACAGAACGTCCTGAATAATCAACTCTTTTACCAAGTAGATTTTGTCTAAATCTACCCTGCTTTCCTCTTATCATATCACTTAAAGATTTTAGGGGTCTTTTATTACTGCCCTGAGCTGCTCTACCCCTCTTACCATTATCAAACAGAGTATCTACTGCTTCTTGAAGGATCCTTTTGTCATTTCTAATAACAATCTCTGGAGCATCTATTTCAATTAACTTCTTTAGTCTATTGTTTCTATTGATTACCCTTCTATAAAGCTCATTTAAATCAGAAGAACCAAATCTACCACCATCAAGTTGTACAAGTGGTCTTAAATCAGGTGGCAAAACTGGTATAACGTCAAGTATCATCCATTCTGGTTTATTGCCAGAATTAATAAAAGCTTCTACCAACTTTAATCTTTTTGCAATTTTTTTTCTTTTTAGTTCAGATGGATCTTCCATCTCTGCTCTTAATTGTTTTGCTAATTCTTCAAGATCTATTCTTTTTAATAGTTCTTTTATAGCTTCCGCACCCATACGAGCATCAAATGCCCCCTCGCCATAATCTTCAATCTTCATCCTATACTGTTCTTCTGTTAACAATTCACCTTTTACAAGATCTGTATTTTTAGGGTCTATAACAACATAGGACTCGAAATATAAAATCTTTTCGAGTTGTTTTAACTGCATATCAAGCAACAAACCAATTCTACTGGGAAGACTTCTTAAAAACCATATATGTGCTACAGGTGCTGCGAGCTCAATATGTCCCATCCTTTCACGTCTAACCCTTGATTGAATAACTTCTACACCACATCTTTCGCAAACAAGATTATGATGTTTTCTTCTTTTGTACTTACCGCAAATGCATTCATAATCCTTTATTGGGCCAAAAATCTTAGCGCAAAAAAGCCCATCCTTTTCTGGTTTTAAGGTTCGATAATTTAAAGTTTCTGGCTTTTTAACCTCTCCATATGACCATTCTCTAATCTTATCCGGAGAAGCTAACGATATCTTTATTGCATTAAAATCTTTTCTTTCTTCTTTGCTATCAGTAAAACTATAAATTGTATCCACAGATTGCCTCCTTATTAATCTTCTTCTTTATCTTCTATCTTTAATAATTCAACATCAAGAGCGAGGCTTCTTAGTTCTTTAATCAACACATTAAAAGATTCAGGTATATTAGGCTCAGGAATATTGTCGCCTTTCACAATAGCATTATAGACGTTTGCTCTACCCGTAATATCATCTGACTTAACAGTTAAGAACTCCTGTAATGTATATGCTGCTCCATATGCCTCTAATGCCCATACTTCCATTTCTCCCAATCTCTGTCCACCAAAGTGAGCCTTACCACCAAGTGGTTGCTGAGTAACGAGTGAGTAGGGTCCAATAGAACGAGCATGTACTTTATCATCTACAAGATGGTGGAGCTTTAACATGTACATATAACCTACTGTGACTTTCTGATGAAAGGGTTCTCCTGTCTTACCGTCATAAAGGGTTATCTGTCCTGATTCAGGTAATCCAGCATTAACTAACATACTTTTTATTTCATTTTCGTTTGCACCTTCGAATACTGGCGTTGATACAAAAAAACCTTTTTCAGTTAGTTCTCTCGCCACATTGTAAAGGGAATCCTCATCAATCTCATCAATAATTTTTGACATTCTTGGTGAATCATAAAGCTTTTTCAATTCTTCTCTTAGTTTCTTTGGAGTTTCTGTCAGGAAATCTTTTATTTTTTTACCTAACTCTTTAGCAGCCCAACCTAAATGGCACTCAAGGATCTGTCCCACATTCATACGAGAAGGAACACCAAGGGGGTTTAGAACCATATCTATAGGTGTACCATCACTAAGGAAAGGCATATCTTCTTCAGGCACAATAATAGAAACAACACCCTTATTTCCATGTCTTCCCGCCATTTTATCACCTGGGGCTAATTTTCTTTTTATTGCAACATATACTTTTACTTGTTTTAGCACACCAGGTGGTAATTCATCACTTTTTTTCATCTTATTAATTTTTTCTCTAAACATCATCTCAACGGATTCAATTTTATCCTTTAACTTGTCAAACAACTCTTTTACCAATCTTTCGTATTCTGCGTTTTGTTGAAGTGAAATATTTTCCCATTCTTCTGGAGCAAGCTTATTTAATACCTCCTCGGTTATCTCCTTACCCTTTTGAAGTATTACATTATCATTTGCATCTGTTAATTTATGAGCCACTTTCTTACCAATCAATAACTTCTTTACCTTTTCATAACACTGCTCTTTTAAAACCCTTATTTCATCTTCTTTATCTCTCATTAATCTTTCTAATTCTTTATCTTCTATATCTTTTGTTCTTTCGTCTTTTTCTACATTCTTTCTTGAAAAGACTTTGGTATCAATCACAATTCCCTCTATTCCTGGAGGAACCCTCAAAGATGTATCTTTCATGTCATTAGCTTTTTCACCAAATATCGCCTTAAGAAGCTTTTCTTCTGGAGACAATTGAGTCTCGCCTTTAGGAGTTACCTTACCAACAAGAATATCACCTGGTTTAACTTCAGCACCTATTTTAATAATTCCATCATTATCAAGATTTTTTAAAGCATCTTCACCAGCATTGGGGATATCTCTTGTTATCTCTTCTTTACCTACTTTAACATCTCTTGCACTTACCTCAAATTCTTCTATATGTATAGAAGTATAAACATCATCTTTAACAAGTCTTTCACTAATAACAATTGAGTCTTCAAAGTTATACCCTTCCCAGGGCATGAAAGCAACCAATATATTTCTTCCTAATGCAAGCTCAGGACCATCTGTTGCAAATCCATAAGCGATAACTTGACCCTTTTTAACTTTTTGTCCCTTGTTTACCATGGGTCTCTGGTTTATACATGTATTTTGATTTGTTTTTCTAAACTTTATTAAGTTATAAATATCGATATTAGAATCACTGTTATTAGCATTCTCAGTAGACTTTATAACAATTCTTGTAGCATCAACACTTTCTACTATGCCATCTCTTTTTGCAATAACCACTGCACCAGAGTCTTTTGCAACAATATATTCCATTCCTGTTCCTACTAATGGCGCTTCTGGATTTATTAATGGTACAGCTTGTCTTTGCATATTAGAACCCATTAACGCCCTATTTGCATCATCGTGCTCTAAAAAGGGTATTAGTGAGGCAGCAACACTTACAACCTGTTTAGGAGAAACGTCCATATAAGATATTTCTTCAGGTTTTTTAGTAACAAATTCTCCGGAAAGTCTTGCTAATACAAGATCTGTTGCAAATCTACCCTCTTCATCAAGTGGTGCATTTGCTTGTGCTATTACATGTTTCTCTTCTTCTAATGCAGATAAATACTTAACTTCATTTGTAACTACTCCATCCTTCACAACCCTATAGGGAGTTTCGATAAAGCCAAAGTCATTAACCCTTGCATACGTGCTAAGTGATGTTATTAATCCAATATTAGGACCTTCTGGAGTTTCAATCGGACAGATTCTACCATAATGAGTAGGATGAACATCTCTAACCTCAAATCCTGCTCGTTCTCTTGATAGACCACCTGGACCAAGAGCACTTAATCTTCTTTTATGTGTTACCTCTGACAGAGGATTGGTTTGATCCATAAACTGTGAAAGCTGACTGCTACCAAAAAATTCCTTTAAGATTGCTGTAACTGGTTTTGCATTTATTAATTCTTGAGGCATAGCAGTTTCTATATCTGGATGGAGACTCATTTTTTCCTTTACTTGTTTTTCTAATCTTACCAATCCCATTCTAAATTGATTTTCAACCAGCTCTCCTACAGTTTTGACACGTCTATTTCCTAAATGATCAATATCATCTGCTGAACCCTTTCCATTCTTTAGATTTAATAAATGCTCTACTATTTTAATAATATCATCATTTGTTAAAACACAATGATCAAGAGGAACATCAAGTTTAAACTTATAATTAAATTTCAGTCTACCAACGGGAGATAAATCATATCTATCGGGATCAAAAAAAAGTGATTGGAAATATTGTTTAGCAACTTCTTCAGTGACAGGCTCGTTAGGTTTAAGTTTTCTATAAATTTCAACTAAAGCATCCTTTTGTGTTAAGTTTTTATCTTGAAGCAAAGTATCTCTTATTGAAGCACTAACATTTACTCCATCGATGTATATAATTGAGAACTCGTTTATACCCGATTGTATTATTTTATCATAGATATCTTCAGTTAACATTTCATTACATAATGCTATTATTTCGCCTGTTTTGGGATTCTTTATGTCATAAGCAACAACTTTATTTAGTAATTCTTCTTTTGTTATTTCAATTTCTTTCAAACCAGATGTTATAATTCTTTTAAGATTTCCCTTAGTAAATTTTCCACCCTTTTTAATGATTATTTCACCTTTTGGAGAGACAATATCTTGCAATACTCTTTGACCTTCTAATACGTCTGGCTGAATTTCTTTATAAATCTTTCCATCTCTTATTGTTATTTTCTCAGCTTTGTAAAAGGTGTTTAAAATGTTTTCGTTTGATAATCCAAGAGCTTTTAAAAATGTAGTTACATAAAATCTTTTTTTCCTATCTATTCTAACAAAAAGAAGGTCTTTCTGATCGAACTCAAAGTCAAGCCATGATCCCCTAATAGGAATTACCCTAGCAGTATATTGTTTCCTTCCTGTTACTTGATTTTTTTGTTTCTCCTCTTCGAAAAAAACACCGGGAGAACGATGAAGTTGATTTATAATTACCCTTTCTGTACCATTTATTATAAAAGTTCCATTCTCTGTCATTAAAGGAATTTCACCAAAATAAATTTCTTGTTCTTTAAAAGTTTTTATATCACCCGGTTTTCCATCATTGTCTTCTCTGATAAGCAACCTTACTGTAATTTTTAACGTAGCTGAATAAGAAAGTCCCTTTATTCTTGCTTCTTCTTCTGAGTATTTAGGTTCTTCTAATTTGTAGTCTACAAATTCAATAGTATATTTACCAGTAATATCGTGTATTGGAAAGACACTTAGAAAGGCTCCAAGTAACCCCTTTTTTCTTGCTGAATTAGAAGTATCTTTCTCAAGAAAATTTTTATAAGATGTTTTTTGTATATCCAATAAATAAGGTACATCTAAAACTACTGGGATTTTTGAAAAATCCTTTCTTAATCTCCCATAAAAGTTTGTTTGTTTAATCATAAGCGAGGATTCTCCTTGTGATTTTTTGGAGGTTTATATTGTTTATTACGATATTTCTAATCATATGAAAAAGCTTCGGGAGTTTTGAAGCTCCCGAAACTAATTTAAGAATACTATTTAACTTCAGCTTTAGCACCAACTTCTTCTAACTTTTTCTTTCCAGCTAATGCTTCATCTTTTGGAACGCCAGTTTTAACAACCTTAGGTGCTCCTTCAACTAAGTCTTTTGCTTCTTTTAGACCCAAGTTTGTTAACTCTCTAACTACCTTAATTACTTTGATCTTATCAGCACCTGCATCTGTAAGTATCAAATCAAACTCTGTTTTTTCTTCTTCCTGGGCAGCAGGTGCAGCTGCTCCGGGAGCAGCAGTAACAGCTGCAACAGCAACAGGCGCTGCTGCAGATACACCAAACTTCTCTTCTAATTCTTTTACAAACTCCGCTAATTCTAAAACTGACATGTTTTCAATAAACTTAATTACATCTTCTTTTGTAATTGACATTTAACATCTCCTCCTATTTTTAACTTGATTTTTTTTCTTTAATTGCATTAAGAACGTTTAGAAAACTTCTCGGTACTCCTGCTAAAACATTAACCAATCCGTTCATCGGTGATTTTAAACTACCAAGCATTTTAGCAAGCAACTCTTCTCTTGAAGGTAAAGTAGCTAAAACATTTAAATCCTTATCAGAGATAATTTTTTCCTTAATAGCTCCTGCAACAAACTCTGCTTTCTGCTGTTCCTTAAGAAAGGAACTCAACATCTTAGCAGGCACGACGGGATCATTATAAGCCCATAGAGTCACAATTGGTCCTTCAAAATAGTTAGTAAGATTTGAGTAAGGAGTTTCTTTTACAGCAATTTTAGATAAAGTATTCTTAGCTACTTTTACTTCAACATTAACTGATTTCATTTTTTTTCTCAAATCAGTCATCTCAGCTACTGTCAAGCCCTTATTTTTCAATAAGATTGAAAGGGTTGCTTTTTCATAGCGAGATTTTAAATTCTGAACAATTATTGGTTTGATTTCCTTCTTCAATCTGATTTCACCTCCCTTTATAAATTTTTTGAAGACGGGAGGAAATTTATGTACTTTCAATCCCGTCTCAGCAGGCCCTTTCGATTAAACACCTAAATGGTGTACCTGCTATCTCTGACAAAGACCAAAGTTATTTAAACATAGTCCTTAATGAAACTGTGTCTATTTTAATACCTGGCCCCATTGTGCTACTGATTGCACATTTTCTAAGATAAATACCTTTACTTGTGGACGGTTTTAACTTAATAACCGTATCTAACAGAGCTAAAAAATTTTCTTTTATTTTTTCCTTTCCAAAGGAAACCTTTCCAATGGGTGCGTGAATTATACCAGCTTTATCAACCTTAAACTCTATTTTTCCAGCCTTTAACTCTTTTACAGCCTTTGCAACATCAAATGTTACGGTTCCAACTTTAGGATTTGGCATTAATCCTCTTGGACCTAATATCTTACCTAACTTTCCTACTAATCCCATTATATCTGGTGTGGCAACAGTTTTATCAAATTCAAGCCAGCCTTGTTGAATTTTTTCAACTAAATCTTCTGCACCTACATAATC
>JAOABK010000070.1 GCA_026418415.1 Pseudomonadota bacterium
GGGATAGCGCAAAGTCCACATCCATGACTCCTTGAGAAGCCTTGCCAGTTTTTTTGAACTATCTTTGCCTTTATAAAATCTTCAGTTTCATTTGACATTGGTGTAATCTCATAAGTTTGTTCACAGGGCCATATTTTATCTGGGTTTGTATGTAAGAATCCACAAAAGCCTTCAATATTTGGACATTTTCCAACGAGAATAAAGGTATCAAAATATATGTCTTGATTATTTTGTACGATATTTTTGATTTCCCTTATAGTTAAAGACCTTGGAAGTGTTATTTTTTGTATATTGAACTTTTCTTTGTAAAATTGGGCAGAATATCTATTAAGAACAACCGCCATTGTGCTCGCCACGATTGGGGTTTTAATGCCCCCATCTCTTATATGTAGCATAAGGGGAATACTTCCCATAATCAAGCCGTCAACGCCAACTGATTCTGCCTCCCTTGCAAGACGAATAATTAGAGGAATTTGCTCTTCAAGGAAATAATTCTGATTTATTGTAAGAAATAAAGTGACATTATTTTTCTTACAGATTTGAGACACCTTTATAAACTCTCTTTCATCCATCTGAGCTTCTCTAAAGGTCCTTTGATTTGGAGAGAGAAAATAGGGATATTTTTCAAAATATGATGGGAATACACCGCAATAGATAGAAGTTGCTCCACTTTCTATTAATGTTTCAGCTTCATAAGCTGAATCGGCTGGGGAAAGAATATCTATTTTTTTCTTTTGTCCCATATATGTTTTTTCCTATAATCCCAGGAAGATTTTTTTGCCCTTTCTTTTAGTACATAGCCTATTATAATCATTGCCATTGATGGTTCTTTACTGCTTTCAAAATAGTCTTTTTTCACCCTTCTACATATGTTCCCTAATGTGCCTGATACAACTTCTTGTTCAGGTAGTGATATTTTATATAATATTGCGATAGGACACTCTTTTCCAAGAATAGGGATCAATCTTTTTGTAAGTTCTTCTAAGGGGATGTGGTTCATGTATAGAACAAGGGTCACATCCCTCTTTACAAACTGCATAAAATCATGATCTTCAAAGGCTGATTTTAAAGAGCGGGTGCTTGTAAGAACGATTGTATTTGCTATATTTGGAAGGTCAAGGGTTTTTTTAAGAATTGCGGATGCTGAGTTTACAACACCAACTCCAGGAATAACTTCACATTCTTCTTTATAATAGTCGATAAAGGGCTGAAATGGAGAAAAAACTGTTTCATCTCCGGGAAGAAGAAAAGCAACTGATGACTTTTCCCGAAAGTTCTCTATTAGACTAACCAGCTCATTAAATAGATAATCGAAGGGGTCAAACACTTCTTTGCCTTTCAAAAATTTCTGAAAGGTTTTTTTATATATATTTGGGGCAAAGACATATTTAGATTTCTTAAGTTTTTCCAGTCCATAGATGGTTAAATGTTCTGCACTTCCTGGACCTGCTCCAATAAAATAGATTTTATGCTTCATAAATTACTCCTAAAAATACTCAATTTTATAATACAAAAGTCCAAGCCACTCTATAATTACTGCCTTTTTTAGATAACTATTTTTATGCCAGTTTCTTATATCAAAGTTTTGCCAGAATACTGGATATACCATCACCTTGATATTTTCTTTGCCAAGAAACCTTTTAAAAGTCTCAGATGCTCTACGAGAGTGATAAAAAGATGTGACAAGTATGATAGATTTAAAATTATATTTTTTAATGATTCCCAGAACTACTTGGGATTCTTCATAGGTATTAAATGCGCTCTTAACTGGATAAATATAATCATGGGGTTTAAGTCCATACCTTTCGTAGTCCTCTTTTGTGATTTCAAACCCTGTAAATAAAATTTTCTTTGCATAGCCTTCTCGAAAAAGTTTTACCGCTTCTTTTTTTCTGCTACTTTCTCCACCCAGAGCAACTATACAATCTGCTCTTTCGATGGTATCAGAAACAATTAGTTTATCAATCATCAAAAATTTTATATCCTCTTCGTATTTTGAGTATAAATAAATACTTAAAGTCAAAAGGATTATTAAAAATAATAGCTTTTTCAATTATTATCTCCTGCAAGAAATCCAACAATACCAGCAGTTACTGCAACATTTAGAGAGTCAACCCTCTTTGACATGGGAATATAAATTTTTTTCGCACCCTCAATTTGAATTTCAAATCCAGAACCTTCCCTACCAAGAAAAAAGATTCCCTTTTTTAACTCTTCTTTAGATAAATCTTGAATTTTTTGTGTTGACTCTAAATCAGGCTCTAAAAAGAAAAGAGGTCTATTGTTACCCTTTAAATTTTTTAGTTCATCATCATTCATTGAGTAACAAGGTACCCTTAGTATACTGCCAGTGCTACTTCTTACAGCTTTTTCGTGATAGGGGGATACCCCAGTTTTTCTATATAAAATTCCAGAGAAATTGAATGCATCTGCGATTCTTACAATTGTTCCCACATTACCCGGGTCCTGAAGACCATCAAGAAAAAAGATAGGACCTTCTTTTGAGAGTATCTGGGAAAGAGTGTAAATCTTTTTTTTCATTATTCCACCTATTCCTTGAGGGGTAATGGTATAACTAATTTTTTTAAAAATGTCTTCTTTGACAATATAGATTTTATCAATTCCAATTATATTTAGTTTATTTTTTAAAGTCTCATACAATTTATTAGTTAAAACCAGAAGTGATACAGTCTCTTTTTCTTTTAAAATCTCATAAAAAAACTTAGTTCCCTCCCACCAATAAAAATCTTCCTCGGATCTTAATTTCTTAATTTTTTTTATATGCTCATTTTTGGGAGAGTCTATATAAATCATGGATGTTTTTCAATCTCTATAGTAATTTCTCTAACATTTTCTGAAACAAAGGGACCAAATCTGCCATATAATTCATTTTTTTCAATTTTATCTTTCATGCTTTCTCTAACAACAATATTAAAAGTTTTATTTGAGGGAAGATTTATTGTAGTGGTATCCCCAGTGATTTCCTGAATAAAATCAGGACTTTTCTTTTCTTTATCTCCCTCGTATATGAGCAAATAAAACCTTTTTTTCTCAGAACTCTCTCCTTTTAATCGGACTACTATTGTAGAATCTCCCGTTGGTGACTTTTTTTGTAGAACCTGAGTTTTAGATGGAAGGGTAATATTGATGCTTTTAATCTCCTTGGGATTTAAAATTATGGGGTTTTTAGAATAAATACTAACTCTATCACCCTGTCTTAAAGGACCAGAATCAAGGCCAGAAACCCTTTTTCTTACAACTAAATAATATTTCCCTTCTGGTACGTCAAAGAAAAAGTTTCCCCTTTCATCAGTTTTTTCCATAAAATCAGCTGGTCCCATAAGACCAGAAGATAAAGAACGGTATAAATAAACATAGGCATTTGGTACAGGCAAATTTTTTTCATCTAAAACCCTGCCCATTATTCCAGTTTGAGCATGTTCATATTTTTCAAAGAAGATGTTTTTAGAACAAGCAAAAGCTAAAAAAACAATTAAAAATATTAAAAACTTTCTCACGAAATTATTTTAACATAAATGAATCTAATATTTAATCAGTTATTGAGAGGTGGCGATTGTAAGTCATAACTATTTATTGAGTTTTTCTAATTCCCTTCTTCTTAATTCTCTCCTCATTATCTTGCCTGTAATTGTCATGGGTAAATCATTTGTAAACTCTATCTCCTTTGGGTACTCATGAGCAGATAACTTTTTCTTAACAAAATCCTGTATTTCTTTTGCAAGCTCTTCAGATTTTTCATATCCACTTTTAAGGATAATGAAGGCTTTTATTATTTCCCCACGTATTTTATCAGGTTTTCCTA
>JAOABK010000071.1 GCA_026418415.1 Pseudomonadota bacterium
ACCATATCTGGCTTCCCAGCAGGAACCCCACCTAATACAGGGATTAACTTTACGGGTATTATATCAAATTTGTTTTCATTGTCAAACATTTTTCCTTCGCCTGTCAAGAGCCAATTAGGCGGACAATCCCTTCTAAATGAGGTCTGGTTTTATGCCTTGAGAGGATTACTTAGAAAAGAAGTTACGGAATAAATATACACCAAAAAGGATAGAAAAGACCCCCAGTATTTTGTTTATGAATATAAACATTATAATTCCCATTGAGTTGAGTAAAATGTCAAGATAGCCATATCAGTAGGTATGAAACTTGTTGCATTTTAGTCAACAAAGCAAAAGGTCTCGATCCTTTTAAATAAGGTCAAGTTTCTCCGCCTAAGGCGGACCTGAGGCGGACAATCCCTTCTAAATGAGGTCTGGTTTCCTACGTATTGAAACAAGTGGCAGTTTCTATTATTGTTAGTCGCAATCCCTTCTAAATGAGGTCTGGTTTCCTACTTTAAACCAGTAACATTGACTATTCCACTTTTAGATAGAGTCGCAATCCCTTCTAAATGAGGTCTGGTTTCCTACCAAAAGACAAAAGTGAAATTGTTATGAATTGCTTTAGTCGCAATCCCTTCTAAATGAGGTCTGGTTTCCTACAGTGATAACAAATGAAGGTAAAAGAGATTATGTAAGTGAGTCGCAATCCCTTCTAAATGAGGTCTGGTTTCCTACAAAAATAAGGGAGGTTAGCATGATGGAAAAAAACTTAGTGTCGCAATCCCTTCTAAATGAGGTCTGGTTTCCTACTCCATCATCAGACTAGATGATGGAACATATTTCTTTGCAGTCGCAATCCCTTCTAAATGAGGTCTGGTTTCCTACGCCTGTTAGTTTTGTATCAGGCTTGGTGGGGTTGGGAGTCGCAATCCCTTCTAAATGAGGTCTGGTTTCCTACCAGTAGTTTGCAATAAAGAACTAGTTTCCTTTTTAAGAGATGTCGCAATCCCTTCTAAATGAGGTCTGGTTTCCTACGTTCACAGGTATGGGTATACACCAAATTGGGAATTTTGTCGCAATCCCTTCTAAATGAGGTCTGGTTTCCTACAAATCGAAGCAATGATTAAGGAAAGACAAAATGTGTCGCAATCCCTTCTAAATGAGGTCTGGTTTCCTACGTAAATAACAGGATTTTTGTGTCATTCTTAGAAAAAGTGTCGCAATCCCTTCTAAATGAGGTCTGGTTTCCTACTGATAATGGTTATGCATTAAATCAAAAATGGTTATAGGGGTCGCAATCCCTTCTAAATGAGGTCTGGTTTCCTACAAAAGAAAGTAGTATTTATTCCGAGCAAAAAAGTGACAGTCGCAATCCCTTCTAAATGAGGTCTGGTTTCCTACAAAAATGAAAAAAGAAACAAACATTATCATTAACGTCGCAATCCCTTCTAAATGAGGTCTGGTTTCCTACTAATAAACGAGTTGATTTAAAAGGATTGTTATTTAAAAAGTGTCGCAATCCCTTCTAAATGAGGTCTGGTTTCCTACGGTTATGAAAGAAAAAAGATTGTTTTTGTTCCTTTGCGTCGCAATCCCTTCTAAATGAGGTCTGGTTTCCTACATATAATTAATTTTTTGAGAAGGGAGGTGAAACGAATGAGTCGCAATCCCTTCTAAATGAGGTCTGGTTTCCTACCTCACAAACTAAATCATGGTAAATGGCTTATCATCTCGTCGCAATCCCTTCTAAATGAGGTCTGGTTTCCTACAGTATTTTGGAAATATGTTAATGACGAGGAAGAGGAGTCGCAATCCCTTCTAAATGAGGTCTGGTTTCCTACGAAACAAACAAGAGAATATGAAAGTAACACAATGTGAAGTCGCAATCCCTTCTAAATGAGGTCTGGTTTCCTACGCAGCGGTTGCGGTGCTGGAATGGGACCATTATAATAGTCGCAATCCCTTCTAAATGAGGTCTGGTTTCCTACTTGATGCTGTGACATGGAAGTTCAGCGAAGTGACTGTAGTCGCAATCCCTTCTAAATGAGGTCTGGTTTCCTACGGTAAACACAAAAGGTGAATTGTTCGTAAAATTCCTTGAGTCGCAATCCCTTCTAAATGAGGTCTGGTTTCCTACACAACTATAGACGAAAAAGCATTGAGAGAGCACCTTGCTAAGTCGCAATCCCTTCTAAATGAGGTCTGGTTTCCTACTCGGGACTGACCCGAAATATAAATATGCTCGTAGTTTGTCGCAATCCCTTCTAAATGAGGTCTGGTTTCCTACAAGGCGCTTTATTAAGGCGTTTTGACGATATTTTCTTTGGTCGCAATCCCTTCTAAATGAGGTCTGGTTTCCTACTTGGCTATAGTTAAAAATAGATCCATTGTATTGAATAGTCG
>JAOABK010000072.1 GCA_026418415.1 Pseudomonadota bacterium
CAATCCCTTCTAAATGAGGTCTGGTTTCCTATCCGCCTGAGGCGGACAATCCCTTCTAAATGAGGTCTGGTTTCCTACATGGCACTCATCTATGGGGAACCAGGTCTCGGAAAAACCAGGTCGCAATCCCTTCTAAATGAGGTCTGGTTTCCTACAATATCCTTGCCTCTGAGGAAGGCGTACCAAAGATGGGTCGCAATCCCTTCTAAATGAGGTCTGGTTTCCTACCTGTCAGGGCCTTGAGAAAATTCACAAGAAATGACCGTCGCAATCCCTTCTAAATGAGGTCTGGTTTCCTACACATGGGAGTTCAGCGAAATAACTATTAAAAGACTTGCGTCGCAATCCCTTCTAAATGAGGTCTGGTTTCCTACAGTATCTTTCCCAAACAAAATTGATAAATATAAAGCAGTCGCAATCCCTTCTAAATGAGGTCTGGTTTCCTACTGTTTTCGTTCCTCTACAATTAACAACCACTGACTTTAGTCGCAATCCCTTCTAAATGAGGTCTGGTTTCCTACTTTTTGGATTGAAATTTTATATGAGATATAGAGATAAGTCGCAATCCCTTCTAAATGAGGTCTGGTTTCCTACTATTATATTGAAAAAGGATACGTAGTTGGTTTGGCGTCGCAATCCCTTCTAAATGAGGTCTGGTTTCCTACAAATGCCTGACCCTTTGAAGCCTCTGATGGCAGTAACATGTCGCAATCCCTTCTAAATGAGGTCTGGTTTCCTACGAAGTGACTGTAAAGAGACTTGCACGTGATATCTTTGTCGCAATCCCTTCTAAATGAGGTCTGGTTTCCTACTCTTAATGGCTTGATTAAATCCAATATGGCAATTGGGTCTTGTCGCAATCCCTTCTAAATGAGGTCTGGTTTCCTACTCTAAAAGCTGGTTACCCTGTCCTCTGGGTTCAAACGTCGCAATCCCTTCTAAATGAGGTCTGGTTTCCTACAGTTACTTGAAACTGCGACTCGAATTGTGGCTGACAATGTCGCAATCCCTTCTAAATGAGGTCTGGTTTCCTACAGGGGGAGGCCCGAAAGGGCGGAGCCTACATCGCTAGGTCGCAATCCCTTCTAAATGAGGTCTGGTTTCCTACTATTGAAGATGTTGAATTGTGTACTAATTGCTATAGTCGCAATCCCTTCTAAATGAGGTCTGGTTTCCTACATAAATGATTGTAGTGATTGTTCTGAAATAATTGAAGTCGCAATCCCTTCTAAATGAGGTCTGGTTTCCTACATATTTATTTCATTCAATAAAAGAATTGATTTGCATGTCGCAATCCCTTCTAAATGAGGTCTGGTTTCCTACGCTGGCAAGAGTGTTGAGTTCGCTAAAAGACTCGGGTCGCAATCCCTTCTAAATGAGGTCTGGTTTCCTACCTATTTTTTCTTTACCAGAAAGCTCCATCTTGTTTGTCGCAATCCCTTCTAAATGAGGTCTGGTTTCCTACACAGGGATTTACAAAAGCAAAACTCCAAATACCAGTTAGGGGTCGCAATCCCTTCTAAATGAGGTCTGGTTTCCTACAAGAGTACGCAAATCAGGACCCGGAACAGTACGCGGAGGTCGCAATCCCTTCTAAATGAGGTCTGGTTTCCTACACACATGAAACAAAAAGAAAAATCAATTGTTTTTAATTGCTGTCGCAATCCCTTCTAAATGAGGTCTGGTTTCCTACATTAATACTCTTGGTATTGATTCTAGTAATATACTAGAAGTCGCAATCCCTTCTAAATGAGGTCTGGTTTCCTACCTATCAATTGATGCTAATAAGATTGAGAAAAAGACTGATAAAGTCGCAATCCCTTCTAAATGAGGTCTGGTTTCCTACAATAATTGGGGACGAAAAAAAATTGTTTTCGTCCCATTACAGTCGCAATCCCTTCTAAATGAGGTCTGGTTTCCTACATATAATTGGTGAATGTGAAATTGAAAATAACCCATTGAAGTCGCAATCCCTTCTAAATGAGGTCTGGTTTCCTACGGTAAGAGGTAAGATGAATAATAATTATTGCATTAAT
>JAOABK010000073.1 GCA_026418415.1 Pseudomonadota bacterium
ATCTTAAGGCAGGTCGCAATCCCTTCTAAATGAGGTCTGGTTTCCTACAAAGTAAAGAAACAGTAGCATTGGTTAAAAAAATTGACAAGGTCGCAATCCCTTCTAAATGAGGTCTGGTTTCCTACATTGGGGGAGAAAAAAGGTAGTGTTTGTTCCTCTCCAGTCGCAATCCCTTCTAAATGAGGTCTGGTTTCCTACAAATTGGCTAAAAAATTGGAAAGAATATTGCCATAATTGAAGTCGCAATCCCTTCTAAATGAGGTCTGGTTTCCTACGTGATGAAATTTATTGTGAAGATTGTGTGGATGATTATGAGTCGCAATCCCTTCTAAATGAGGTCTGGTTTCCTACTGAAAGGGGGTGTGATTATGACAAAAAAGGATTATATTAAGTCGCAATCCCTTCTAAATGAGGTCTGGTTTCCTACCTAGATGATTTCTTAGATGACTATAATGACAATATTATTGATGTCGCAATCCCTTCTAAATGAGGTCTGGTTTCCTACCAAATTGATATAATTATTGCGAAATTTTGCGATACATTGTCGCAATCCCTTCTAAATGAGGTCTGGTTTCCTACTGAACAAATTAAGCTGGGATTGTTTGTGTATAGACATAGTCGCAATCCCTTCTAAATGAGGTCTGGTTTCCTACTCCTACCTTACAAAGATAATAATAAAATTGTTATTGAAAAAGGGTCGCAATCCCTTCTAAATGAGGTCTGGTTTCCTACATGAAACTAAGCCGTGGGGCTTTGAATATAGAACTCCACCTGGTCGCAATCCCTTCTAAATGAGGTCTGGTTTCCTACATAACTGGGAGAAGAAAAAGGTGGTTTTCGTTCCTCTTCAGTCGCAATCCCTTCTAAATGAGGTCTGGTTTCCTACAAGAGAAAGAGATTGAAAACATCGATTGTAGAAAAGGTGGTCGCAATCCCTTCTAAATGAGGTCTGGTTTCCTACAATTCGCTAAATATAGACACTTCGTATCAGTTTCCTGTATTTAGTCGCAATCCCTTCTAAATGAGGTCTGGTTTCCTACTTTTTAATTGCTTCAACAGGATTGAGTTAAAAAATTTAGTCGCAATCCCTTCTAAATGAGGTCTGGTTTCCTACACCCATTGAATGAAAAGCAAACTGACATAATTATTGCAAGTCGCAATCCCTTCTAAATGAGGTCTGGTTTCCTACCCATTAGAAGTTACTACAAAGGATTTTAAAGAAACCAAGGTCATGTCGCAATCCCTTCTAAATGAGGTCTGGTTTCCTACACTACAAATGGTTACTGGGGATTTTAAAGAAACCAAGGTCAGTCGCAATCCCTTCTAAATGAGGTCTGGTTTCCTACTTTTATTATAAACCCTATAGCTTAACCAGCTATAGGGTTTGTCGCAATCCCTTCTAAATGAGGTCTGGTTTCCTACAGAAAAAGTTGATTTAAGAGGTAGGGAGTTATTCACAGAAGTCGCAATCCCTTCTAAATGAGGTCTGGTTTCCTACTTAAAGAAAGAAGGAACGTGGTTTTTGTTTCCTTCAAGAGTCGCAATCCCTTCTAAATGAGGTCTGGTTTCCTACATAGTAGGTGGGGGGTAAAACCCCCCACCTACTAAAAGTCGCAATCCCTTCTAAATGAGGTCTGGTTTCCTACAGGTTAGAGAGGTGACAGCATTAGTTAGAGAAAAAGGAAAGTCGCAATCCCTTCTAAATGAGGTCTGGTTTCCTACGAAGGTGAAGGAAGTATCGGCATTAGTTAGAGAAAAAGGAAGTCGCAATCCCTTCTAAATGAGGTCTGGTTTCCTACTTTTAGCAATTTTAAAACTCAAAGTTTAATATATTAAAGTCGCAATCCCTTCTAAATGAGGTCTGGTTTCCTACCTGTCTCTTATACACATC
>JAOABK010000074.1 GCA_026418415.1 Pseudomonadota bacterium
GACAGGGTCTAAATTCCTACGAGTTGTTAGAAAACAAGCTTCGATTATTTGAATTATTGTCGCAATCCCTTCTAAATGAGGTCTAAATTCCTACAGGTAACAAAAGAAGGTTTAGAGGGCTCATATACGAGTCGCAATCCCTTCTAAATGAGGTCTAAATTCCTACAAAAAACGAAAGGAGGAAGTTATGAAAAGAGAGGTCGCAATCCCTTCTAAATGAGGTCTAAATTCCTACGAAAAATTTATACGGGGTTTGGGAAGACATATTAAGTCGCAATCCCTTCTAAATGAGGTCTAAATTCCTACGGGTTACTTGAGTTATTAAAACAATATATTTAAAGGGTCGCAATCCCTTCTAAATGAGGTCTAAATTCCTACAAGCCAGAGAAAAATTAGAAAACAAAATTAAATTATGTCGCAATCCCTTCTAAATGAGGTCTAAATTCCTACTGAAAAACTTTGAAATTTTAAAAAAGTATATCTAGTCGCAATCCCTTCTAAATGAGGTCTAAATTCCTACTTAGAAGAAGGAGAGAAATTAGCTCTAACAAAATTGTCGCAATCCCTTCTAAATGAGGTCTAAATTCCTACGAAAAACATGGCATCAAAGGGATTGCAATTGAAAGTCGCAATCCCTTCTAAATGAGGTCTAAATTCCTACGGGAAAAAAGCGGAAGAAAAATTGAAAAGTAGTCGCAATCCCTTCTAAATGAGGTCTAAATTCCTACGTTGAAGTTGAAAAGACGGGAATAAAAGCATTTTGTCGCAATCCCTTCTAAATGAGGTCTAAATTCCTACGGGTAATAACAGTGAGAGTTGAGTTAGAAAAACATGTCGCAATCCCTTCTAAATGAGGTCTAAATTCCTACACAGGGTTTAAAAACAGACAGGAACTAAAAAAGTTCGTCGCAATCCCTTCTAAATGAGGTCTAAATTCCTACAAGTTTTAAAAGCCATTATGAACTACTTAAAAGAGTCGCAATCCCTTCTAAATGAGGTCTAAATTCCTACGAAGACGGTAGTGTGACAAAAACGTCAGTGTTTGAAGTCGCAATCCCTTCTAAATGAGGTCTAAATTCCTACGCAAGGACCTTCATATTTTTGAACGAATTGGCAGTCGCAATCCCTTCTAAATGAGGTCTAAATTCCTACTTAAAAGGCTTGACCGTTTTAAAAAAGAGTCAAGTCGTCGCAATCCCTTCTAAATGAGGTCTAAATTCCTACCTGTTGGACAAATATTTATTTGTGAATGTGATAGTGGAGTCGCAATCCCTTCTAAATGAGGTCTAAATTCCTACAAAAGGCACTTCAGCGGTACCAAAACAAAACGAAAGTCGCAATCCCTTCTAAATGAGGTCTAAATTCCTACTTATATGGTGGAAGGCTGGTTGTTTATAATCAAGATGTCGCAATCCCTTCTAAATGAGGTCTAAATTCCTACACAATAGAGAAAATCAACGTCAATTTTTTAAGAAGAGAGTCGCAATCCCTTCTAAATGAGGTCTAAATTCCTACTTGAAATGGTCAAACTCTACCCCGACACAGATTTGTCGCAATCCCTTCTAAATGAGGTCTAAATTCCTACTTGTCATCAAAACAGGATTTAAGAACTTGAGGGAGCGTCGCAATCCCTTCTAAATGAGGTCTAAATTCCTACTCAATTTAATTAAAATATCCTCAAGAATGAATGCCGTCGCAATCCCTTCTAAATGAGGTCTAAATTCCTACATAATATAAGTATCAAAAATAAAAGG
>JAOABK010000075.1 GCA_026418415.1 Pseudomonadota bacterium
GAGGATGCGTTGGGTGTAGCGGCGAAGATATTGAAGGAGCATCTTGATATATTTATACATTTTGATGAAGATGTGGAGGAAGAGGAGATTAAAGAGGTACATATTACTTCGGAACCACAGTTGAACGAAAATATATTTAAAAGCGTTGAAGAGATTGAGTTGCCGGTAAGAGCTTATAATTGCTTAAAAAATGCAAACATAAAATGGATTGGAGAGCTTGTTCAGAAACAGGAGAACGAGTTACTTGCCTATAAAAATTTTGGAAGAAAATCACTTAACGATATCAAGGTAGTTCTGGCAGAGATGGGGTTAACATTTGGGATGAAGATACCTAACTGGGAAGAACAGCTTGCAAAACATTTGGCAGAGAAGAAGACGACGGAGGAATAGTTTATGAGACACCAAAGGAAGACGAGAACATTAGGGAGAAATACTTCTCATAGAATAGCGATGATAAAGAATATGGTTGTGTCACTTATAAAGAATGGCAGGATAGAGACTACTGAAGCGAGGGCGAGAGAGGCGAGGAGATTTGCGGAGAAGATGGTAACACTTGGCAAGAGGGGTGATTTACACTCAAGAAGACTTGCCTTTGCCTTTTTAAGAGATGATGATGCCTTAACAAAACTTTTTTCTGAGATAGCACCTAAGTTTAATAACAGGAAGGGTGGTTATACAAGAATACTAAAGTTAGGGAACAGACTTGGAGATTCAGCACCGGTAGCATTACTTGAATGGATAGATTATGTTGTTCCTGAGAAGGAAGAGAAGGAACAGTAATCTTGACAAGGTTTTGGAGATAAATTATAATTTGCAGGCAGAAAAACAACTCCCGAGTAGCTCAATCGGCAGAGCGGGTGGCTGTTAACCACTAGGTCGTAGGTTCGAGTCCTACCTCGGGAGCCAATCTTAAAAAACTTCTTAAGCCAATCAGTTTATAGAAACCAACATAACTTTAAAGATATGGTTATAGTCTCTAAACAAGTGTTATTTACGGAGGGGGTGGGATTCGAACCCACGTGTCCTTTGGGGACAACCCGATTTCGAGTCGGGCCCGTTATGACCACTTCGGTACCCCTCCCGATGAATCAAAATTATCTTTTTTGAGACCTTAGCCTCTTAAAAAAATCAGATAAAATTTTACCACACCTTTCTTCAAATATGCCAGTATGAACATTTATTTTATGATTAAAAAGAGACAGGTCTAATTTATGTTTCGTATAGAATCCCCATTTGTGGCTTTTTGCACCATAAAACAAAGCATCTATTCTTGAATGAATTAACGCACTTATGCACATCGGACAGGGCTCGACGGTAACAATTATCTTTGCACCTGCAAGTCTATAATTTCCGGTTTTTTTTGAAATTTTCCTTATTAGCTCCATTTCTGCATGAGCAGTGGGGTCATTTTTCTTAATAACATTATTCCTTGCTTTAAAGATGAGATTATCTATTACGCCGACGGCTCCAATGGGGACCTCCCCTTCTTCATAGGCCTTTTCTGCCTCCTTAATTGCAAGAATCATTAGTTTTTCATAGTTGACCACTTAACTATCCCCATTTTTTTTGCCCGACAGGTTTCATAAGTTAGCTCACATATAAAAGGGCAGGGTTCTAAATGAG
>JAOABK010000076.1 GCA_026418415.1 Pseudomonadota bacterium
CTTCAACTTTAACCGTAGGAATTTAGACCTCATTTAGAAGGGATTGCGACTGAGATGCCTCAATTCCTTCCTTGCTGACACAAACTTGTAGGAATTTAGACCTCATTTAGAAGGGATTGCGACCTTAACCTTAACCACAATTGTTTTCCAACACATGGTGTAGGAATTTAGACCTCATTTAGAAGGGATTGCGACAAAGTGGAAAATATTAAAGTCATATTATTAATTTGTCTACGTAGGAATTTAGACCTCATTTAGAAGGGATTGCGACATAATTGTTCCGCCTTCTCTTCGCAAAATTTGTAGGAATTTAGACCTCATTTAGAAGGGATTGCGACCTATTGTGTTGATTTTTGTATTTTTTAGATTAAGTTTTGGTAGGAATTTAGACCTCATTTAGAAGGGATTGCGACCCCTTTTCTACTTCCACTCTCACCGTTATTCTTCGTAGGAATTTAGACCTCATTTAGAAGGGATTGCGACAAAATTTTTTAAATCCCTCACATTTTTGAATTCGTAGGAATTTAGACCTCATTTAGAAGGGATTGCGACCTTGTCTAAACTTCCTAATAATTTTAAAAGGCGTAGGAATTTAGACCTCATTTAGAAGGGATTGCGACTTGAGCAAAAATCAATACTCTTCGCATAGGACGCCTTGTAGGAATTTAGACCTCATTTAGAAGGGATTGCGACTTTGTCTATATGATTTGATGTATTCTTTGATCCGTAAGGTAGGAATTTAGACCTCATTTAGAAGGGATTGCGACCGGGTAAAAACAGATTTCCCTCTTGTAAGAGGACGTAGGAATTTAGACCTCATTTAGAAGGGATTGCGACTAATAAATCTTCCACATTTTCAACGCCCTGCATAAAGTAGGAATTTAGACCTCATTTAGAAGGGATTGCGACATTTCTTACTCAGCCATTCGGCTGAGTTATCATGTAGGAATTTAGACCTCATTTAGAAGGGATTGCGACACTTCAAAAGGCTTGCCTCTTTTTTGAAACGGTCAAGGTAGGAATTTAGACCTCATTTAGAAGGGATTGCGACTGATTAAATATATCTTTTTAGGAATTCAAAATTTTTGTAGGAATTTAGACCTCATTTAGAAGGGATTGCGACAACAATATCCCTTCGATTGCTAAATCTCTGATATGTAGGAATTTAGACCTCATTTAGAAGGGATTGCGACGTGTATGTGGAAGGGCGATACTCTTCCCGGGAAGAGTAGGAATTTAGACCTCATTTAGAAGGGATTGCGACAGTTTATGAAAAAAGTTGTTATATATATAATCGTAGGAATTTAGACCTCATTTAGAAGGGATTGCGACTTTCATTATACCCTATGACATCTTTAATCAACTCGTAGGAATTTAGACCTCATTTAGAAGGGATTGCGACGACGAAATAATGATGAGAACACTGAAGTACCTGT
>JAOABK010000077.1 GCA_026418415.1 Pseudomonadota bacterium
TTCTAAATGAGGTCTAAATTCCTACCAAAACAAAAAAAAGAAAAGGAGGCAAGCCATGAAGTCGCAATCCCTTCTAAATGAGGTCTAAATTCCTACCGGCAGAGTGGATTGAGAATGAAATCAGGGAAGCGTCGCAATCCCTTCTAAATGAGGTCTAAATTCCTACCTAAACATTAATCAAAGGATTAGCTTACTTCAAAAGCGTCGCAATCCCTTCTAAATGAGGTCTAAATTCCTACTGTGTATCATTGCAATATGCAAAAACAGGAAGTTAAGTCGCAATCCCTTCTAAATGAGGTCTAAATTCCTACAGTAAAAGGCGGGATAATGGCGTCATATTCAATGGGTCGCAATCCCTTCTAAATGAGGTCTAAATTCCTACCTCGAATTCCTACGCAAGTTCACTAAAAAGCATGATGTCGCAATCCCTTCTAAATGAGGTCTAAATTCCTACAGTTAATGAAGACGGGAGTGTTACAAAGACTTCTGTCGCAATCCCTTCTAAATGAGGTCTAAATTCCTACATTTTGCCATGATAAGGCAAAGGAATTATTAGATAATGTCGCAATCCCTTCTAAATGAGGTCTAAATTCCTACCGATATCATCTACATCCACATAATATTTCTCCGTCGCAATCCCTTCTAAATGAGGTCTAAATTCCTACGCTTTGCTTGAAAAAATTAATAAGAAAAACGGTTACGTCGCAATCCCTTCTAAATGAGGTCTAAATTCCTACTTGACGATGAGTTCATGGCAATTGCCCCTAAAGATTACGTCGCAATCCCTTCTAAATGAGGTCTAAATTCCTACTACTATTAAAGGCTGGATTCCCATACCAAATCTCTCGTCGCAATCCCTTCTAAATGAGGTCTAAATTCCTACATAGGAGGTAATTATGGATAAAAGCAATGAATTATGTCGCAATCCCTTCTAAATGAGGTCTAAATTCCTACTTATCATTAAAACAGAATTTAAGAACTTGAGGAAACGTCGCAATCCCTTCTAAATGAGGTCTAAATTCCTACAAAGGAGGTAGTTATGAAAAAAGAGATTTTAGTTAAAGTCGCAATCCCTTCTAAATGAGGTCTAAATTCCTACCTATTAAGCCAGGTGCATCCTGATGCTATAGGATGGTCGCAATCCCTTCTAAATGAGGTCTAAATTCCTACAGATATTCTTAAGCAATGGAAGATAAGAAAAGAAAAGTCGCAATCCCTTCTAAATGAGGTCTAAATTCCTACCATACTGATAATGAATACTTCAATATTAACGAAACAGGTCGCAATCCCTTCTAAATGAGGTCTAAATTCCTACGAGCCCATCAAGGAAATGGTAGAAGAGGGGCTATTAGTCGCAATCCCTTCTAAATGAGGTCTA
>JAOABK010000078.1 GCA_026418415.1 Pseudomonadota bacterium
CTTTTGTATCAAACATACTGGTAGGAATTTAGACCTCATTTAGAAGGGATTGCGACAATTAGAGCAAAAACTTACGCTCTTCGTGCATGAGTAGGAATTTAGACCTCATTTAGAAGGGATTGCGACTCTGTGGTTTTCAAGCAATGTAAGCATAGTAACGTAGGAATTTAGACCTCATTTAGAAGGGATTGCGACTAAATCTTCAGATGAAAAGTTTATTGCATACTTGTAGGAATTTAGACCTCATTTAGAAGGGATTGCGACGGTATAGTCTCAGCATTTTTTTCTCTTCCGCCACAATAGTAGGAATTTAGACCTCATTTAGAAGGGATTGCGACATCCTTGTTTAGATACTCTTTGAGGGCCTCTACAGTAGGAATTTAGACCTCATTTAGAAGGGATTGCGACGCATGTGACTTCGCAGTTACAAGGAAGTCACTTACTGTGTAGGAATTTAGACCTCATTTAGAAGGGATTGCGACACCAAACCCGTCTGTTATATCATATAGAATTTCATTTACGTAGGAATTTAGACCTCATTTAGAAGGGATTGCGACTTCATAATTTTCCTCCTTATTTTATTGACAAGAGACTGTAGGAATTTAGACCTCATTTAGAAGGGATTGCGACAAAGCCCCCTTTTGTATCAAACATACTGCTTTAGCAACTGTAGGAATTTAGACCTCATTTAGAAGGGATTGCGACATAATAAGCATCTTGCATATCCTGCAAGGCTTATTGGGTAGGAATTTAGACCTCATTTAGAAGGGATTGCGACTACGGTTATAACAATATCCCTCCAGCACAGTGTTTCAGTAGGAATTTAGACCTCATTTAGAAGGGATTGCGACGTTACTATTGTGTAACCGTTTCTTTCATAAATTTTTTGTAGGAATTTAGACCTCATTTAGAAGGGATTGCGACTTACAAGACGGTCATCTTTACCTAACTTACATGTTAGTAGGAATTTAGACCTCATTTAGAAGGGATTGCGACTTTCATTTTTTTCACCTCCTTTCTTTTATTTTGAGTAGGAATTTAGACCTCATTTAGAAGGGATTGCGACTATTTTGCACAAGCAAGTTTGCAACTCTTTTTGGTAGGAATTTAGACCTCATTTAGAAGGGATTGCGACTTATAGAAGGGTTAATCAACAGTATTCTACACCTCTTGATATTGCCTATATAATGCAAGTTGTATTGGATTTGCATAAGGATAATTTAACGGTATATGACCCTACTGCTGGGACTGGGTTTTTAGTGTTTGCTCATGATAATATTAACGAGATATATCTTAATGAATTAGATGAATTAAGAGCGAGTATTTTAAAGAAAGTCTTTTCGCACGTTGCTACAG
>JAOABK010000079.1 GCA_026418415.1 Pseudomonadota bacterium
AGGTATGACGATGCAGTGGCAAGATATTATAGAGCCATTGAAATGATGGCACAGATTAGATTGAAAAATGAATACAAAATAGATTCTTCAGAAATTAATTGTAATGAAATAGATGTACTACCTGAGAAAGTCCTTAATTATCTGAGAGGTATTTGTGAAAAGGCAAGGGATGAAAAGGGGAAAGTTAAGATAGGACTTGTAGGTGATTACGAGCTATTAGCAGCATTTGATGATATTCTTGGTAAGTTTTATCTTGATAGAAAAAAGTATCTTCTCAATGCACTTGAGCGAAGAAACAATTCAATTCTTGCTCATGGAGAAAAACCAATACTTAAAGAAGAATTTGAAGAGGTTCAGAGAATATTCAGAGAGTTTATCCTTGAGGGTTTAAAGAAAATTGGAGTAAATACAGATGAAGGACTTCAGTTTCCAAGGAGTCTGAAGGAAATTGGTTTTGAGTAGATATTTTCATTCTTGTGTAATTGGGGTTCGGAATTTCTGAGTGTGAGTTAAATATTTAAGTTTTTTCACTTAATTAATCACACTTAAGCAATCATATCCAAAACATCATTGTATTTAATTCACTGACATCGCAATCCCTTTTATAGGAGGTCTTATTTTCCGACTTAATTTTGGCTGAGCAGAAGTCTAATCCTCACGGAACAGTCGCAATCCCTTTTATAGGAGGTCTTATTTTCCGACACGACCATGGCAAAAACGTGATTAATGACAAGGACCAATGTCGCAATCCCTTTTATAGGAGGTCTTATTTTCCGACTTAGATCAATATGATTTTTTGAAAAATATGCTTTTAGGTCGCAATCCCTTTTATAGGAGGTCTTATTTTCCGACGAAGAAATTGGCTCAAGTTACTTTTGTAAGTTAATTTGTGTCGCAATCCCTTTTATAGGAGGTCTTATTTTCCGACAATGTTCAAAAGGGGAAGGGACTATTCAAAGAATTAATGAGTCGCAATCCCTTTTATAGGAGGTCTTATTTTCCGACGCAGGTTACTTGCCTTAGATGAAGAGGTTGTAAGAAAGGTCGCAATCCCTTTTATAGGAGGTCTTATTTTCCGACAAAGCTTACTTCTCAACAAAAACAGGCTTTCGGTAAAATCGTCGCAATCCCTTTTATAGGAGGTCTTATTTTCCGACGTCTACCTTTGTAAGTTATTGAAAATAAATAACTTTTTGGGACATTTTTCCTAATGTCCATTAAAAAGGGTCAAAATGTAAGTGCACA
>JAOABK010000007.1 GCA_026418415.1 Pseudomonadota bacterium
CTCGTGGGATCTCCGAGGACCTTAAAGGTTTCGGCAAGCCTGCTTATAATATAATCAGATTTCATCTTTTCTCTTACCGAGAGGACCTTCTTTTCATCGATAAAATTAACTTCGCAAATTTCATCCTTAATATTTTTCATACCAAACCCTCTTTTAAACAATTGAACATATGCTCAACTGTTTTATATTATAAAACTATTTCAAGATAAATGTAAAAGGAGTCTTTGTAATATGTTAAGTAACTAATTTTCTTAAAACCATGCTATTTCTTGTTTTTTTTGAATAACATTATTATTTTTTACAATCTAAAAAAATAAAAAAGCCCTGCTTAAAGGCAGGGCTCTTTCTAAATCTCAGTTATTTATTACTCTTTATTTACCCTTTTCTTCTCTCTTTAAAAGGTCTTCTATCTTGACTCCCACTTCTGCTGTTCCACCAAACATGCTACCCACGATTTTCTTTGCAAATCTGTCTTCTGCTAACTTATAAGCCTTGTCTGGAAGGGGGATATACTTTACCTGTTTCACAAGTTTGCTCGCATTTTTCAAATAAAACTCTACAAACTCTTTTACTTCGGGCTTTTCAGCTGATTTTTTATTTACATAGATAAAAATTGGCCTTGAAAGGGGCTGATACTCACCATCCATAACAGTTTTCATAGATGGCAGAACTTCTTTTTTTGTTGTTGGATTTACTATGGGAACGAGTTTTAATTTATCTTTGTTTTCCTCATAATAGGCAAGGCCAAAGTACCCGAGGGCGTTTCTATCTCCTGAAATTCCCTGAACCAAAACATTATCGTCTTCACTTGAAGTATAATCACCTCTTGATGCTTTAGCTTTACCAACAATTGCCTCAGTGAAATAATCAAAGGTACCTGAATCAACACCTGGACCATATAATTTCAAAGGGGCATCAGGCCACTCAGGTCTTACCTGATTCCATTTTGTAATAGTACCCTGAGCTGATGGCTCCCAAATCTTTTTTAAGTCCTCTACAGTTAGGCTTTTTACCCAATTATTCTTGGGATTAACCATTACTGCAAGACCATCGTATGCTATAGGTAATTCAATAAACTCTATACCCCCTTCTTTACAAGCATCGATTTCTTTCTTTAATATTGGTCTTGATGCATTTGAAATATCTGTTTCGCCTCTACAGAATTTTTTAAATCCTCCACCTGTTCCAGAAATACCAACAGTTACATTCACTGAACCTTTCTTTAGTTTCTGAAACTCTTCTGCTACCGCTTCAGTAATTGGGTAGACTGTACTTGAGCCATCAATTTTAATAACTTTCTCTACTGCATCAACATTTTTAACAACAAACAACAAAACTAAACAAATTGCACTAAGGGATAATAATTTTCTTAACATACCCTAAACTCCTCCTCTTTTTTTTATATAGAAGTTTAAGGTTAATTTGTTAAATTTTTGTTAAAAGGGGGTTATTTTTTTATTAAATTATATTTGAACATTTAAAAATTAAACCTTATAGTGATACTATATTTCAAAATGAGAGAAAAAAAAGACTATACAGATTCTCACATTCATTTTTATGAAGATGGTCAAGTAGTATCATTTGAGAGATTAGAAAAAATTATAAACATGTATTTATCAGCTTCTATCAATACAATAAAGGACATGGGACATAAAAAGGGAATTGGTATATACTTGAAATTTCAATATAAAGATAAAATAAATATACAAACCTGTGGCTATGCCCTTTATAAAGAAGGTGGGTATGGATCCTTCATAGGTTTGCCAATAAAAGATAAAAAGGAAATAAAAACAATTATACATTCATTATACAAAAAAGGGGTTGATTTCATTAAAGTTATAAACTCTGGTATAGTTACAACAGATCCACGGAAACCAATTTCAAATGGTGGTTTCAGTAAAGAAGAATTGAAAATAATAATAGAAGAAGCAAATAACTTAGGATTGAAAGTTTATTGTCATGTAAATGGTGATAAGAAAATTCAAGAAGCAATTCTTTTAGGTGCAGATTCTATTGAACATGGTTTTTTTATTTCCCATGAATCTTTGATTATGATGAAAGAGCTTAATGTTGAGTGGACTCCAACTGTAAACGCTCTGTTAAGTATTACAAAATTCTTAAAGGAAGAAGAAAAGAATTACATAGAATCGATTGTAAAAGAACATCTTGATAAAATTTACTTTGCAAAAGGATTGGGTATTAAGATTAACGTTGGCTCTGATGGTGGATCTAAAGGTATTAAACATATAGAGAGTTTTTTTAAAGAACTTGAAATTTTAAAGCCCAGTTGATTATAGTCTTTTACAAATGTTCTCCATTTCATCCGCAGTAATAACTTTATTTTTTCCTGTTCTTTTTGCACAATAAAGGGCTTCATCGGCTAATAAAATTAGATTTCTTATAGTATCAGCATTAGAAGGACATGATGCACAACCAATACTAATAGTAACCTTAATATTATTGTTTCCTTTATCATAAATCATGCTTTCTACATTTTCTCTAATCCTTTCTGCAACCATTTTACCAGATTCAAGATCAGTCGCAGGTAATATCACTGCAAATTCTTCTCCCCCATACCTAAAAGCTAAATCGTTATCTCTTATAGAATTTAAGATTGTTTTTGCCACACCGAGTAAGACTGTATCACCAACAAGGTGTCCAAACGTATCATTTATCTTTTTAAAATTATCGATATCACAAATAAGTAAGCTAAATTTTGCACCAAATTTTTCATAGTTTAAATATTCTCTCTCTATGCAAAATCTAAAGTGTCTTTGGGTATAAAGCTTTGTTAATTCATCAGTAATCGCAATATAATAAAGTCTTGCGTTTTCAAAAGCTACAGATATGTGTTCCTTAACTACCTGACTTAGTGAAAATTGGGCATGAGTAAACATTTTTTGTTCATTTCTTAAAACTATTAAAGCCATCTTTATTTTATTTTTCTCTATTGGTATGTATATTTCTTTTCTATCATGGGAGATCACACATTCATTGAAATTATTCTCGTACCACTGCCTGGTGATAATATAAAGAGAGCTATCCTCATCAATTTTTTTTCTATTAATTGTATTTTCTTTATTATTCCAGGTAAAACATCTATACCCTAACTCTTCTTTTTTTACTATTATATTTACTTCATCTGCATCGAAGGTATCTTTTATAATTTCAAAAACTGCTGTTTTTAATTCATCAAAATCTATAGTTTTGCTTAACTTTCCCATCATGTTATAGAGAATAGATAACTCTCTGTTTTTTAAAACAATTTCATTAATATACTTTTCTATTTTATTACCTATAGTTCCACCAACAGTGATGGACAATAGGGCAAAACAAAAAATCCCAATTCCCACTATAAAACTTTGAATTTTAAATATCTCTGACTCTATATGTTTCATAGACTTATCAATAATTAGTTTTCCAGTAATCCTTTGCTCTTTAGGATGACACCCATAACATTCAGGTTCATTTGGCATCGTAGAAATGACTCTTAAAATTCTCTGATTATTCTTGTCAAATTCTATACTGCTTATAGAAGGAGCTTCTCCTATTTTTTTATGACATATTGAACAGGACCTATCCTGTAATTTATCATACCTCTTATTTATTAGATCTTTTTCAGATGAATAGATTATCTTACCACTTACATCAAGTATATGTATCCCAACAATATCATTTATATCAACTTCTTCAGTTTTTATATTTTCAATGGTACTTTGAATAAAATCTGGATTCCTCATAATCATTAGACCTCGTATACTCATCTGTATTGTTTTGACAAGTTCAAAAGAGGCCCTCTCAGCATTCTTTAAAAAAGTCTTTTTAACATTAAAGCTTAGAAATAGGATAATTAAAAGAAAGGTAAAGAAAATAATTAATAGAACTGAATAAATAAGCTGTTTCTTTAATTTAAATAGCCATGTTAGGTTTTCTTTAATTGAAAGTTTCATTATATTTATAATATTATATTTCTAATATGCTTTTCCAGTTTTTAATTTTTATTTTGGGATTTGTCTTTTTGATTTATGGTGGTAGCTTTCTTGTTGATGGAGCATCATCCTTAGCAAAACATTTCAAAATAAGTGATTTAGTAATCGGACTTACTATTGTATCCTTTGGCACATCTGCACCAGAGCTGATGGTCAACATAATGGCATCAATACAAAACAAAGGAGATATAACAATAGGAAATATCATAGGTAGCAATATCGCAAATATCTTATTAATTTTAGGAGTAGCATCTGTTATATCCCCAATATATGTACAAGCTTCAACTATCTGGAAAGAAATACCCTTTAGCATGTTAGCAGTTATTGTATTTTTTATTCTTTCAAATGATTATTTACTTGATGGGAAACCATATAATTTTTTAGACCGATCTGATGGTTTGATACTTCTTTGTTTTTTCACAGTTTTTTTATCCTATATAGTTAGTTTATCCAAGCAAACAATAGAGGAACAAATCATTCCAGCAAAGTATGGAAAATTTACCTCTTTTATTTTTTTTCTGATCGGGCTGTTCGGCTTAATATTAGGTGGAAGAATGGTTGTCGATTCTGGGTCAAATATCGCCCGTAACCTTGGTGTTTCAGAAGCATTCATAGGATTCACGCTCATTGCCATAGGGACCAGTTTGCCAGAATTATTTGCCAGCGCTATTGCTGCTTATAAAAAAAATTCAGATATTGCAATAGGTAATATTGTGGGATCTAATATTTTCAATATTTTCTGGATATTAGGGGTTTCTTCCTTAATAAGGCCAATCCCTTACTCAGCTATATATAACTTCGACATAATAATCTTAGTTTTAGCCACTTCAGTTCTCTTCACCTTTATGTTTACAGGGAAAAGAAACACCCTTTTTCGAAAAGAAGGGGGATTACTTTTAGCGCTATATATCTTTTATCTGATTTATTTGATATTTAGAGGATAGCTCTTTAAATAAATGTTCTCAATATTATAACTGCACCAGTCAAAATCATTATTATACCAGCAATTTTTTTGAAAGGCACTTTAGGTAGCCATTTTTGAACCCTGCTTCCTAAAAATACACCAACAAAAGTAGCTAAAATTAGTGCCAAAAAGCATCCTGAAAAAACCATTCCAAAGGACTTAAATTTTGCACCAAGCACCAATGAACATACCTGTGTCTTATCTCCTAACTCTCCCAAAAAAATTGTGGTGAAGGAAATTAAAAATCCGTTTTTCCCTGATTTTGTATTTTCTCCATCTTCTTTACTATTGACAAGAAACATATAAATACCATAAACCAAAAAAACTGCCCCTGAGGTTATCCCAACTAAACTTTCCGACAGCACGTTTGAGACCATACTACCAATATACACACCTGGCCCATTAAGAATAGCAAAGGCAAGTGAAGCCCCTAAAAAAACTGGTAAACCACCATACTTAAGGCTTAAAGAAAAGACGAGAAACTGTGTCTTATCGCCCATTTCTGCAGTAAAGACCATTAAAAATGAGGTAAGAAAGCTCTCCATATTAATCGATAATTATTCTATCATATCTCGTTATTATGTAACCTGAAAAAAGTATAAGAAAGCCACCGACTACTATTTTTATTGTCAGACTTTCGCTAAATATAAACCATCCCCAAAACATTGTGCCCAATGGTTCAAAATAACCAATGATTGATGTTCTAACACCACCTAAACGATATAGACCATATAAGTAAAGATATGATGCGATGCCAGAATAAAGCAGTGATAACATAAACATTTTAATAAAAAAATTGGGTTCAAACTCGAAACTTATTTTTGATGCAAAAATAAGAAGGATGATACTGCTAAAAGTGTTCTGATAAAAGATTAATATTTCGCTATCAAGGGTTTTTAAAATTTTTCTTGCAGTTATAACACTTAATCCATAAAACACCCCGGATAATAGCCCAAAAAAAGCCCCCCTATCAAAGGTAAAACTCATATCGGCTTTTACAAAAATTACTAAAAAACCAGTAAAGGCGATAGATAAGGCAAGGATGGTTGTTTTGGTAACTCGTTCTTTTAAAATAATAGGTGCTAATAAAGCTACAAATATAGGGGCGGTATAGTGTGTTAAAACCGCTATTGAAGAGGATGTTAGTTGTAAGGATAAAAGATAAGTTATAAGATTACCAACAAATAGTGAAGAGAGAATTATTAAAAAAAAGAATTCTTTACCATTTAACCCTAAATTTTTTCTTCTAATTAAATTATAACTACCCCAGATAATTGAGGAAAAAAAACAGAGGTAAAAACTTAATGTATAAGTATTTACCTCTAAAAATCTAACAGGAATAACCCAGGAACTCCATATTATAAAAGCACAACTTGTATAAAAATAACTCTTCATTAAGAGGGATTACTACTTTTCCTGTCGTCTCCAGACATAAATGCTCTAAACAGCTCAATGGGTATTGGAAAAACCACAGTTGAGCTATTTTCTGTAGAAATTTCAGCAAGGGTCTGTAAGTATCTCAATTGTAAAGTAATTGGATTTGAAGCCATAATTCTTGAAGCCTCTGACAAAGTATTGGCTGCTTGCAACTCACCTTCTGCATTAATAATCTTTGCCCTTCTTTCTCTTTCTGCTTCAGCTTGACGAGCCATAGCCCTTTGCATTTCCTGGGGCAAATCTATTTGTTTCAGTTCAACATTACTCACCTTTACACCCCAAGGTTCAGTGTGTTTGTCAAGAATTTCCTGAAGTTCTTCATTTATTTTTTCTCTTTCAGACAGCAACTTATCAAGTTCTGCCTGTCCACAAACACTTCTTAAAGTCGTTTGTGCTAACTGGGAAGTTGCATAAAAAAAGTTTTCTACACTTATAATTGCCTTAGTTGGGTCAATTACTCTAAAATATACAACTGCATTAACTTTAACTGAAACATTATCTTTTGTTATAACATCCTGAGCTGGTACATCAAGGGTGATAGTCCTAAGGCTTACTTTAACCATTTTGTCAATACCAAGGGGTAAAAGAAAAATAATACCCGGCCCCTTACTTCCTATACATCTACCCAATCTAAATACAACGCCTCTTTCATACTCGGGGACAATGCGAATCATACTACCAATAACAATTATTCCTAAAAGAACCAAAACAGCTATAAATATCATAGCATCCCCCTTTTTTTAATTTTTTCTAATTATACTTTTTTATTAAGGGGTTGGGCAACAAAAAACATTAAATTCCAAGATATGCCTGTTTAATTTTTGGATCATTTATTAAGTCTGAAGACTTTCCTGATATAGTTATTGTTCCGACTTCCATGACATAAGCTCTTTGAGACATTTCAAGCACCATCTGGACATCCTGTTCAACTATAAGAATACTCACGCCACTTTTATTAATATCCTGAACAACTTTAACTAAACTTTCAACTACTGCTGGTGCAAGCCCTAAAGAAAATTCGTCTATTAGGAGAAGTTTTGGTTCATTCATAAGTGCCCTTCCAATCGCAACCATTTGCTGTTCACCACCTGATAAATCACCCGCAAGATGATCTTTTCTTTCAAATAATCTTGGGAAGATCTGAAAAATCTTTTCTATCCTTTCATGTATATTTTTCCTATTAGCGAATGCTCCCATATATAAATTTTCTGTTACTGTCATACCAGCAAATAATCTCCTTCCTTCAGGAACTATGCTTATACCAGATTTAACAATCTTTTCAGAACTTGCATTTGTTAATTTAATACCATTGAATATTACTTCACCACTCCATGCCCTATTCAAACCGACTAATGTCCTCATGAATGTTGATTTGCCAGCACCATTTGAGCCCAAAAGCGCTACAATCTCTCCTTCATTAACCTCCATGGTTATATTCCTTAATATTTGTAAATCCCCATATCCTGTATTTAAATTTTTAACCTCAAGAAGAACACTCATTAGTTACTCCTTTTTTGCATATTTACTGCCCAAATAGGCTTCTATAACATCTGGATTTTGAACTATTAATTCAGGTTTTCCTTCGGCAATTTTTTTGCCTAAATGGAGAACAACAATCCTATCAGATATCCCCATAATTGCCTTCATAACGTGCTCAATAGCAATAATAGTAATACCCTTTTGCTTTAGCTTTATAATTTCAGCCATCATATCATCCAACTCTCTTGTACTTAGACCAGCCATAACTTCATCCAATAATAGTAAGTCTGGACCCATCGCAAGAGCTCTTGCTACCTCAAGTTTTTTCCTTTTTGCTAAAGGTAAAATTCTTGGATCTTTGTCCTTAACATCAACAAGGCCAACAATCTGAAGGGCTTCTTCTGCTATTGTGACTGCCTCACTTTTAGATTTTGCATTATTTTTACCATAGAAGGCACCAACCATCACATTTTCTAAAACGGTCAATCCACCAAAGGGCTTTACAACCTGAAAAGTTCTTGCAATACCCATTTTTGCTATTTCATGTGGTTTCTTTTCATTTATAATCTCGCCTTTATAGGTAATAACACCACCTGTTATAGGAGTTAATCTTGAAATTAAGTTCATAAACGTGGTTTTTCCGGCTCCATTTGGGCCTATTATGCCTACAATCTCTCCCTCATTAACTTCAAAATTTACATCTGTTAAAACCTTTAATCCACCATAGCTTTTTGCAACATTTTTAGCCTCTAATATAGCCATTTTCCTTCCTCTTATAATCTATTTTCTCTTAAATTACTAAAAAGCTTTTTAAACGAAAAACCACCTTTAAAGGTTTCAAATATTCCCTTAGGCAAAAATAAAATGATGAAAATTATCAAAAGTCCAAGTACCATACCATGAATGGCTATAAATTTACTCCAAACGATTTCAGAAATTAGTTCTAATATAAAGGCTCCTAACATCGGACCTATTACAGTAGTACCGCCACCCAAAAGTATCATTGCAAACATTTTTACTGGATAGGTACCTCCAAATACTGTATGGGGGTCTATATAACTTAGCCAATAGGCATAAACTCCACCAGTAATTCCAACAAGTGCAGCAGATACAGCCCATGCAAAAGTTTTATATAAGGGTGTATTGATACCCATTACACTGGCGGCATCTTCATCAACCCTGATTGCACGAAGTGCATAACCTTGTTTAATTTTTGATACTATAAACAAGATTAGAAGAGAAAATAACATCACACCTAACATGACAAAATAGAAGAACTTATATATGTACTCTGGCTCTCCATGCATGATAGGTAGCGTAAGCCCAAGCCCACCACCTGTCAATTCAGTCATATTATCAACGAGCTCTTTTATTGTCTCCATTACACCAACTGTAGCAATTGCAAAATAGTGTCCTTTTAATCTTAAAATCGGAATCCCTAAAAGGGAAGAAATTATTATTCCCGATAGTGCACAAAAAGGAAGAGTAGCAAAAAAAGGCATATTGTATTTTGTGGTTAAAACTCCAGTCACATATGCTCCTACCCCAAAAAAAGCGATATTACCAAAAGCTGGATAACCAGTAAAACCAATGATAATATTACTTCCAGTTGCAATTGCTCCAAATAGGAATGTCTGGGTTAAAACTCTTAACCAGTAGCCACTTATTACAAATGGTAGTAATATAAGAATAATTATGAATGCAAAAAACAAAATCAGCTTTTTGTTTATCAATGTTTTACCTCCGCATAGTATTTTCTTCCTAATAAACCTGAGGGCTTTACAATTAACATAAATACCATAAGACCAAAGGCAATAGCATTTTTATAACTTTCACCAATGTAAAAAGAACTAACTGTCTCTATAACACCAAGAAGTAGTCCTCCTAAAAAAGCACCTTCAACTCGTCCCAATCCTCCAAGTATAGCAACAATGAAAGCCCTTAGTGTTAATCCTCCAGCTATATTCGGGGAAAAAGCTTGTGTAAGAGAAAGGAGACTTCCTGAAAGGCCTGCTAAAGCTGATCCTAAAGCAAAGGTTATTGAGTAAATCTTTCTTGGACTAATACCTGTCATCATTGCAGCCTCAAGATCCAGAGAAGTTGCTCTAATTGCTTTTCCAGTCCATGTCTTCTCGAGAAAAAATCCCATTATAGCTGTAACAATCATACATATTGCAAAAACAGCCAATCTAATATATGGAACAACAACACCTGCAATTTCAATGCTTTTTCCTGCATAATCAGGAGTTACAGATCTAAAATCAGCAGAAAAAAAAGTGGTCATAAAATTTACAAGAAAGATTTCCATGCCAAATGTTAATATGAGAAGCATAAATATTTGAGCTTTGACTACCATATTCATGAGGTACCTTTGAACTAAATAGCCGAAAATATAAAGAACTATAAAACTTACAGGCAAAGTGATAAATGGGTCTATGTGAAGGTTTTGAAACATGTAATAGGTTATATATGAGCCAAGTAGTGCGATTGCTCCATGGGCCAAGTTAATAATATTTGTCACACCCCAAACCAACGAAAACCCTACACCAATTAGTGCATAGAAGCCACCTAATAAAATACCATTAACCAAAATCTGCAATATCATTATCTAACTCCTATGTTATTTAATAGGGGGTTGCCCCCCTATCTTAAATATTAAGACTTATTTCCAAGCTGGTTTTGGATATACCATTTTTCCTTCTGCTACCGCTTCAGGATATACAGTAACTTGCGTTCCATTTAGTATCTGGATAACTGCCATACCTTTACCAACAACCTTACCAGTACTATCGAATTTAATTTTTCCAAAAAGTGTTTCTTCATTGAAATTTGACAATGCTTCTCTTATCTTCGCAATATCTGTAAATGTGCCAGCCTTTTCTATTGCCCTTTGAAATATTACTGCTGCTGCTGCACCACCTGCCGAATGGTAGTTAGGATCTTCTTTATATTTAGCTTTGAACATTTTTACAAACTCTGTATTGCTACCAAATACTGGATCTTTATACTTTAAACTTTTCGTCCACTGAGCAGAACCAAATACATTTTCAGAATCACCTTTAAGAGAATCAACAAAATCTGGTAAAGTAGGACCTACTGAAAAGGCAAGTGCCTTAGGATTAACCTTATAATCTTTACACTGTTTTACTATGACAATAGTATCCTGAAAATGGCCACAACCAATAATAATATCGGGGTTCTTTCCTTTTATCTGAGCTATCACAGTAGAGAGGTCTTGAGTTCCCTTAGGGTAATCCTGAAAGAGCACTACATTATAACCATACTTCTGAGCTGCTGATTTCGCTCCTTGTGCAACTTGTGTAGAAAAAAGATCATTGGAATATACTATTGCAACAGTACTTGGCTTCGGATTTTTATCTTTTAGCATTTCAAGTATGTCGTCCATATATTCTGTAGCAACTGTATATATACCAAAAAGATTTTTAAAACCACGTGTATAAAGCTTATCTGCAGCTGCACCACCCTGAACCATTAAGGCACCGTATTTTTCAGTTATTGCTGAGGTAGCAAAAACTGACTCACTACCATAAGGTCCAAGAATTAATTTTATCTTGTCTTCAGTAATAAGTTTTTCTACAAGCTTTGCTCCCCTATTTGGATCACTTTCATCATCATAATATTTAATATCTACTAAATATTTTTTACCGCCTACATTTATACCACCTTTCTTATTAACCACTTCTTTCCATAATTCATAACCATCTTTTACGAGATTTCCTTCCTTTGCCAATTTTCCAGTTAATGAAAGAGCTGCACCAAATACTATTTTATCATCAGCATAGGCACCCGAAATGATAGTCAACGCAAGGAAAATAGTTAACATTAATCTCTTCATACCCTTACTCCTCCCTTTAAAATTTAGTTTTACTTATATGCAATAAATATGCCATGTAAAAACTATAACCCATTTTCATTTTTTTTCAAGTACCTTAATTTATAAACTTTATGGTTCCAAAAAATTAAACTACATTTTACTCAGTCAAACATCTGAAAAATGGCCAAAATTAAGAATGGGTGGCGATTTTTAGCCATTATTTTATCTTGTATTTATCTATTTTATGTCTTAAAGTACCCCTCGGAATGTTTAAAAGTTTTGCAGCTCTAAGAATATTACCACCTGTTTTATTTAGAGCATCGAGTATTATCTTTTTTTCAAATGCCGAAACTTCATCAGCGAGCGACCTTACTCCCTCAACTGATTCCAAATCATCACATGATTCAATCAAATCTGAAGGAAGATGATTCACATCCAAAATTTCTCCATCATGCATAATGCAAATTCTTTCAATAACATTCCTCAATTCTCTAACATTGCCATACCACTTACATTTAAGAAAAATGGATTGAACATCTTCATCAATATCTTTAAACTTTCTATTAAAAAGTTTTGAAAATCTTTCTAAAAAATATTTTGCCAAAGGTATTATATCTTCCTTTCTTTCTCTTAAGGGTTTTAAATGAATAGGAAATACATTCAACCTATAATAAAGATCCTCTCTGAATCTCTTTTCCTCAACAGCCTTCTTCAAATCCCTATTAGTTGCAGAGATTATCCGAACATCAATCGATATATTTTTTATACTTCCAATCTTTCTTATCTGTCTTGTCTCAATGACTCTCAAAATTTTTGACTGTAGCGATAGGGGCATCTCTCCTATTTCATCAAGAAAAATGGTCCCTCCTTCGGCTTCTTGTAATAAGCCATTTTTGCTTGTCTTCGCATCAGTAAAGGCGCCTTTTTCATAACCAAAAAGCTCACTTTCTAATAAATTCTCTGGTAAACTTGCACAATTAATATCAACGAAAGGATATAAATTTCTACTACTGTTTTCATGAATAAGTCTTGCAATAACTTCCTTCCCAGTTCCACTTTCTCCAGTTATTAAAACATTTGTATCCTTATATTTTGCTACTTCTAAAGCCTGTTTTAACGCTGATTTCATTGATTCACTTTCAGCAACAATAAATTCCTCTTTCCTACCAAGTTTTCTTAATACGTGTACCTCTCTTTTCAGAGATTGAGCTTCTAAAGCCAATTTTACAATTAATTTTATTGCATCTGCTTTAAAAGGCTTCTTTATATAATCATAGGCACCTAATTTCAATGCTTCTACTGCTGAATCAACTGTGGCATAACCTGTAATTATTATTACTAATACATCAGGAGCTATTGATTTAATTCTTTTTAGTACTTCAATGCCATTTATGTCTGGAAGATTTAAATCAAGAAGAACTATATCAATATTTTCTTTATTAATTATATCAATGCCTGTATTACCATCCTTTGCCGTAAAAACTATATAACTATCCTGTCTTAGGATTCTTTCTAAATTCTCCCTTATAAAATTTTCATCATCTATAATCAATATATGTTTCATAAAGAATCTTCCGGTATCCAGATCTCAAAACATGCTCCCATATCTGTATTCTTCGCAAATATTGTTCCTGAATGTTCATTTATTATACTCTTACTTATGGCTAAGCCTAATCCTGTACCACCCTCTCTTAAAGAATAGAAGGGCTCAAAAATTTTATCAATATCTGTCTCTTTTATGCCCGGTCCTGTATCAAAAATGGAGATTATTATGAAACTTTTACCCTGCATTGTTTCTTTCCTTTCATCTATTATTAACTTGCCTCCTTCATTCATGTGTTGTATCGCATTTAATATAATATTCAGGAATGCCTGCTTTATTTTATCGCCATCACCGTTTATGTATGCTGGCAATAACAGCCTTTTTCTTTCAACGCTAATCTCTTTTTTATCACACATCTTTTTAAGAAAAACAAAAATATCGTCTATGATTATATCTATATTTATCCTTTCTTTTGTCTTGCTTTTAGGTGTTGCATAATCAAGTAACATAGCAACAAGTCTTTCAAGCCTCTCAATCTCACTTAATGCCGAAACTATAAGAGCTTTACTTTCATTATCTTTAATTCTATCATGTAAATCATCCAAAAGAAGTGTTATACCAGTAAGTGGATTTCTAATTTCATGGGCAATCCCAGAAGCTAATTGACCTATTGATGAGAATCTATCAATCTTCCTCAACTCTTCATCCTTTAATAAATCAATTTTTTGCTTTAGATATAAGTTATACTCTTCTAACTGTTTTTTTGCGTTTTCCAATTCCCTCATTGAATTGAGCAATTGGCTTTTCTGTTCATTAATCTTTTTGTTCATTTCATAAAATGCTTGAGCTAATTCTCCTATTTCATCCTTTCTTTCGATCTTCTCCCAGTTTTGAAAATCTGTGTCTCCCATAAAACGAATCTTTTCAACAAGCTTCGTTATCGGCTCTGTAATATGTCTGCTAAAAAAATAACCAATAAAAGTTACTGAAAAAAATATGAATAGAAAAATCAAACCTGTACGCCTTTCATAATCTTGTAGATTCTTAATCAATGTGTTTTCAGCCTTTACTGCAGAACTATAAAAATCCTCAAATTTTGCTCCTATAGTAAATCCTCCAAAAATACCAAGTTTATCATAGGGCTTAGTGTCATAAAAAATTGGGGCATAAGCCATAACCTTTTTTATACCACCTACGTTAGTAACTGTAACAATGCCTGATTTCTTATTTCTCACATCCCTTGCAGCCTTTGGATACCCTTCAGACAAAAACCCTACATGATCTAAATTAAACCCCACTATCCCTTCCTCAATATCTCTTTTAGTACTGTTTTCTGTCATATATCTTTTTTCTTTACCATCCTTCCAAACTCCAGGAAAATCCCAATATTTTGGGTGAGTAATTATCCATCCACTATCATCAAATATAAAAGCATAATTACCACTATCATAACTTGCAAAAACAACATTTTCCCCATACCTTGGGACGATATGAATTGTTAACTCTTGAAAATGTATATGATCAAGAGCAATTGTAAGAACACCATTAAACTCATCATTTCTATATATAGGCATTGAAAACCTTATAACTCCATCATATCTATTACCTCCACCTATATCGTCGGGCCTTTTTGCATTGCCTATTTGATCTTTTTTAGTCATTGCAAAACCTTTTAACGAAGAAACATAAATTTCACCCTTTTTTAAACGAGAAGCTTTGAGAAAATAATCCTCATTTTTATATGTAGTGTTTGATGGATCTTTTACATTTCTTAACCCTTTTTTATCAACAATCTTTCCGTTTTTAAGGAGCACCTTTTCTTTTCCCCATTTATCAATTATCGCTATTTCTTTATATAATGGTAATGTTTCATAAGTATCGACTAACCTTCCATTAACAATTTTTGCATACCAGATTCTTCCTCTTTTTTGCGACCAAAATCTAATAATATTTTCCTCATCAAGAGGCGTATTTGATAATTCTCTAAGCTCTTTTTCTCTCTCCTTCAAAAACATAGTTACCCTATGGGCGTAATTTTCTGCTTCTCTAATTAATCTTTTGCTTTCTTCCCCTTCAAGCTCAGTTATCATCTGGACTATTAAATTTTTTCCTGCTTCTCTTATAGTAGAGAAGCTAAAAAAGGCTAATAAAAGAATTGGAAAGAGTGATAGAGAAAGAAAGGCTATAACTACTTTATGCTTTAAATTGATTCTCATTAAATTCCAGAAACAACTATACCTTCTACTAATATTGATGGGCTTCCAGCTTGTCCATATATTTCTAAATCATTGCCAACTGCAACTATATTCTTATATAAATCCTTTAGATTGCCCGCTATTGAAACACCAGATAATGCTTTTACATAATTCCCATCTTCCATTAAATAACCTTCGAATCCAACTGAGAAATCGCCTGTTATAGTATTTACCAGATGCATACCTATCAAGGAGATAACTCTTATGACCCTTTTACCCTTTATAAACGTATTAATATCATCATCCCCTTTATCAATAATTACTGTTGAAAACCAGTTTCTTGGTGGAGAAGAGATTTTACTCCTTATTGAGTTTCCTGTTGATTTTTTTCCCATTTTTTTACCATAAAAACTATCATAAAGAATGGTATCAACTTTACCCCTATCTACCAATTTTTTATTGCCTCCCTGAAAACCTTCTCCATCAAAAAAATAGCTAATACTTCCCTTTTGAACCATCGGGTTATCATAAATAGTTAACTTTTCAGAAAAATTAATAGAATCAGTTAAAAGCGAACGCTTTTTGTAAACATTCTCACCTATAAAACTTTGTGCAAAAACTTCTAAAAAATCACAAGATGCCCTTGGCTCAAAGAGTATTGTATACTCACCAGTATATGTGGGAGAAGAATTCAATAAATTTACTGCTCTATTATAGGATTTATTTGCTATCACTTTAGGATCCATATTCTCCAAATCATTGTCTATTTCAAAATCCCATTCAATTTTTTCATCTCCTTCTTTTTTTACAACAACAACTACACCTAAAGCATATTTCTGAATAATTTGCTCTTGTACCCCCCTTGATGAGTTAAATAAAGATATCTTCCTTTGTTCATAATTCCCCGATAACCTCTCTATACTTTTCAAATACTGCTTTTCTTTGAGGCATTCTTTCATCTCAACCATTTTTTTATATAAAAGTTCTACATTTACATCCTTTTCTTTGCCAAAGCATGTGCCATCAATATAATCGGGATCAGGAAGTGTATTATATTCATCTCTTTCAGAATATTTCAGAGATAATTCAACGTTTTCAATTAAGTCATCTATATTTTCTTCTCCACTTATATAACCAAAGCCTATTATTCCATCTTTAAAGACCCTAACTGCTACTTCCACCTTTGAATGGCTCTCTTTTCTAATACCATCATCATTTTCTTCAAGGCTAATCATATCTTTCTGCTCACGCCATATTTCAAAATTTTTATATCTTTTTCTTAATACATTGATTATCTTTTCCATAGTTAATCCTTAAACTCAATTATAACCGCTTCTTCATCACAATCAGGAAACTTCGAGCATTTTATACAATCAGACCAGATTTTATGAGGCAGTTCTCTTTTGTCGATTTCCCTAAATCCATGTTTCTTAAAAAAATTGACTTTATATGTTAAAGCGAAAATCCTCTTAATCCCCATTTTCTTAGCCTCTTCGAGGCAACTATTAAGTAATATACTTCCAAACCCCCTATCTCTCATGTCATTTCTAACCATTAGAGACCTAACTTCAGCTAAATCTTCCCAGCATATATGGAGTGCTGAGACCCCTACTAATTCACCATCTTCATATAAAACAAAAAAATCTCGTATGTTATCGTAAATTTCATTCAAAGACCTTGGCAATAATTCACCATTTTTTGAACCTTCTAATAATAACTGATGAATTGCTTTAGCATCTTTTACAATAGCCTTTCTTAATTCCATTATTTTACCTCTCTCGCTTTGCTTATCATCTCTCTTGAATATTCTAAACCCTTTTCTGATAAATTACCACCAAGCATTCTTGCAATTTCAGAAACCCTTGCCTCTTCATCTAACTCAGATACAAATACTTTAACCCTTTGTCCAGATTCATCTTTAGAAATTTTTATATGTTTATCAGCCCACACCGCAACCTGAGGTAAATGGGTTATACATATTACTTGGTGATGCTTTGCAATCTCTCTCAATTTTTTACCCAACATCTCACCGGTCTTACCTCCAACCCCACTGTCCACTTCATCGAAGATAACAGTCATCTCCCTCTCTTTTGGTATAACATTTTTTATGGCTAACATTATTCTGGATAGTTCACCACCAGATGCTACATTGCTTAATGGCTTTACTGGCTCTCCAATATGAGAGGCAAAATAAAATTCCACAGATTCTTTTCCATATAAAGGCATATCTTCAGCGTTCTCTAAATTAACTTCTTTAAAAAGCACTTTAAACTCACTCTTGCTCATTCCAAGGTCTTTTAATTGTTCTTTTATTTCTTTTTCAAAATTTTTTGCATTTTTCTGCCTTCTGTCAGAAATGTCTATTGATATTTTTTTTATATTCTCCCTAATATTTTTAAGTTTTTCCAATAACTCTCTCTTTTCAATATCTAAATTTTCAAGCTCTTGGAGTCTTTCTTTAGAATCCTTCAAATAATTAATAATTTTCTCAAGTGAACCACCATACTTCTTTTTAAGCTTCGTTAAAAGATCAAGTCTTGTTTCCACAGTATCTATATCATCATTATCAAATTCAAGCTTGTTAATATAATCGCTTAAATTTCTTGATACGTTCTTCACTATATCAATAATAGAACCTAATTCCTTTTCAGATTCCTCAATTACTTTTTCCTTTTCAGGCATATTTGAAAGTATTCTAAGCCCTTTGGATAGAATATCATAAGCTGAGTTTTCTGATTCATATAATAAATTAGATACTTCTACTATCCCTTTAATTATTTTTTCTCTATTTTGGAGAATATTTTTTCTATGCTCTAACTGGATGTCTTCATCGAGGTTCGTAATATTTGCTTTTTCAATCTCCTCTATTTGAAATTTTAAGAAATCAATTTCTTGAAGCCTTTTCTGCTCTTGCTCTTCAATAGCAAGTAACTCCCTTTTAACTTCACGCCCCTCCAGAATAATTTTTTTTAAATTTTCTTTTAACTCAGTATTATTACAATATATGTCATAAAGTTCAGTGTGATAACTTGTTTCATATAATTCCTTTGCTTCACTTTGACCATAAACATGGATCAATTTTTGCATAATTTCTTTAACCTTTGATTGAGTAACAAAATTGTCATTTATATACTGTTTTGATTTACCACTCGAGCTAATAACCTTTCTTATAATCAAAAACTCTTCATCTTTAATAGATTCTTCTAAGCCTTGCCTAATACTGTCAAAAGAAAAGACTGCCTCTATTTCTGCTTTCTCACACCCAGCTCTTACGAAATCAACACCACCTCTACCCATTAGAGTGAGAATAGCGTCTATAATGAGTGATTTCCCCGCCCCTGTCTCCCCAGTTAGCACATTGAATGACTTACTAAAGTTTAATCTTACATTTTCAATGATAGCAAAATTTTTAACCATCAACTCGAGGAGCATTATCTTTCTCCCCAGTGAAGCTTATTAGTAAGAATTTCAAAATAATTTTTATAAGGAGAATTGACTATATATGTTTTTTTATTTGACTTAGATATAACAATCTTATCGTTTTTTAATAATGGGCTTCCCTCTTGGCCATCAAGTGTCAAGTATACATCAGTTTCAGACTTTATAATAACTTCAATTTTTGAATTTGAGGATATTACAATTGGTCTATGAGTTAATGTATGAGGGCATATTGGGCATATTATCACACAATCTACATCAGGAGTAATTATTGGTCCACCTGCAGAAAGAACGTAAGCAGTAGAACCTGTGGGTGTTGAAACTATCAAACCATCTGCACGATATTTACTTAAAAAATTATCATTTACATAAGTCTCAAGCTCTATCATCCTTGCAAGGTTACCCTTTGTAATCACAGCATCATTAAGTACACATGCTGACTTAATTAATTTTCCCCTCCTAACAAGCTTTACATCACACATCATTCTTTCACTAATGCTACACCTATTGCTTAAAAAGCATTCTATCGAATCAAAGGCTTCATCTGGAGCTATTTCAGTAAGAAAACCAAGTCCCCCCATATTGATTCCTATAATGGGTTTTTTGGCTCCCTTGAGCAGTCTTGATGCATATAGTAAAGTGCCATCCCCTCCTATAACAACTATGACATCCAGATCTCTAAGGTCTTCAGATTCAGGAACTATAACCTTAGAATTAATCCTCTTTTTGTTTAACCAATTTATTAGTTTTTCAGAAAATACCTTTGCTTTTCTGCTTTTTTTAACTAATAGTCCGAATTTCATATCATTTTTTTAACATAATTAGACCTCTTATTCCATAAAAAAATTATTTTAGTTTTACATACTGTTAGTAATTCTAAGAGTTAGTTATTAGCGGTTGAAAATAATCTTAGATATGCCTTCCTCAAAAATCCACTTAATTCATGATCGCCAAAAATTAGTAAAAAAAATAAAAATTTTTCTTGACTATTTATGTTAAAATATTTTTTAATTCTCTTATGCTTTAGGGGGTGTTAAAATGAGAATCTCTACTAAAACAAGATATGGAGTTAGAGCAATTTTTGATTTAGCATATCATTGTAGTGGTACTTCAGCGCAGGTGAAGGATATTTCAAAAAGGCAAAACATATCTCAACGTTATCTGGAGCAGATATTTCATAGACTTAAAAAAGCTGGTATTGTTAAAAGTGAAAGAGGACCTAAAGGTGGTTATATACTTACGAAACAACCAAAAAATATTACCCTGGGAGACATATACAGGGCAGTTGAAAAAAGCTTCGACTTAGTTCCTTGCAAGACCAGAAAGGGTAATAAATGCGAACAATACGATGAATGTGTAACTATGCCAATTTGGCATAAAATTTCAAAGGATATAGAAAAAATTTTTGACAGCATAACTATAGAAGATCTATGTAACATAGCATCATCAAAAAACATTCCAAGGGACATTGAAAATAAATATATGTACTTTATTTAATGTCTTGTGAATCACCTGCCGGTGATCCCTCCTCCTTCTGTCAACAACCAGGTTCACCCAAATGACCACAACAATTTTTTAATGTAAAAATTTTGATTAGGTTATTTTTAAAAAGTTTAAAAATTTTCTCCTTCAGAGGCATTGGTGTTTTTAAATTTGTTAAAAACCACTTTACATTAGGCCTATTTGACATCTTTATAAACTCTCTCTGGAATTTTTTTATTTAATAGATAATTAGTAAACTCCACAACTATGTTTTTATTTTCTTCTGAAATATCCTTACCTTCTAACGTTCTAACCTGCTTTATTGGTAGAAAATATCCATTTATCTTACCAAATTCCGTTACAAACTTTCCAACAACTGAACTGTCACTGGTTTTTAAATTTAATACCTTCAATAAATTATGCCCCTCTTTATTTTCATACTCCGCTATAACTTCATATTTAATCTCTTTTTCTCCCCCTGAAACAACGGTCATTCTTTTAACTAATCCCCTATCTTTATCAATGTTAAAAGATAAGGCTTTTACATCATCTGTTGGTAAGGGAAGACCTGTCTTAAAAAATAGACCATCTATAAAAATTGGCTTAATAAAACTTATTGATAAAACTACTTCATCCCCCTTAAATTCTATTATTTTCTTGCTATTAGCTAAAAGAGCATCCCTTTCTTTCTTTTTGTTTACTGGAAGGAAAAAACCATGTAATTCAAGAGCATATTGAGAAATCATCTTTTTAGAAAATTCCTGCATATAGGGAAATACATTTTTCCCTTCTAAAACAATAACCATGCCTTTTTTATGATGCCAATATTTCTTAAGCTCTGGCTTTTCAGGTCTTGGCATATCTTTGGGCATAGAAGCTGTCATCTTGTTCATCATAATCTCAAACTGAGATGTTTTAACGTCACATTTGTAGCTTTTCAATTTAGGATAAAATTCATTTGCCACTTTCTCAGCTTTCAAATAGTAATTATTAAAATCATCAGCATAAACATAATTTGAAAAGATTAACAAAATAAGGATAAAAATTTTTTTCATAGAAGCCTCCTTTAACTCGTTATAAAATATACCATAAGTAAGAAATTTGTAAAGGAGACTAAAATGGATTATATAAACTTTAATGAGATTAAAAGCTTCACAAAAGAAGATTGGAAAAATCTCATTTATTTTCTTGGTCTTGAATTCAATGCTGCAAAAAGATACGAAATATTCATTTCTCTGATTAAAGATCCCAATATTAATCGTACATTAGAGGGAATAAAAAGGAATGAAGAAGAGCACATTGAAAGTGCAATTTCATTGATAAAAAAATTTGCTGACCAAAATGCTCCCGCTGGTTTTAGAACTTTATTAGCTCTTATGAAGATCAACCTTGACTTCGAAGAAAGAGCAATAAAAGTATATCAAGGATTTGCATCTGCATCGAGTGATCCAATCCTTAAAGAACACTATAACTCTCTCATAAAGGCAGAAAATGGACATTTAAATATCTTTCGCAAATATATTGAAGAGATTGAGAAACAGCTTTTGGATGTTATATTCTATTGCCCTGTTTGTGGTTGGGATATTAATTTTGGCAAAACTCCAAAAGAAGGCGATAGAAGCTGTTGTCAGAGATGTGGAACTCATGTTGAAGTTTATATTGAAAATGGCGATTATGAAATAAGAAGAGTTTAATAAAATTCTTAGTAAAAGTATATATATAAAATTTTTAAAAAATGTTATTTTTAATTACCTAAATTATGGCTAACAAGTTCACTGTTACAATTTTATTAATTTTAATTCTTACAACTCCAATTTTTTCAGCACAAAATAAAACAATCATATTAGCAACAACAACGAGTGTTCAGGATTCGGGACTTCTTGAAGTAATAATTCCTCTGTTTGAAAAAAAAACTGGATATTTTGTAAAAACAATAGCAGTCGGATCTGGACAGGCAATGGCCTTAGGAAAAAGGGGTGAGGCTGATCTTTTATTGGTTCATTCACCCGAAGAGGAAATAAAATTTATAAAGGAAGGCTACGGTATAAATAGGAAAAGCTTTATTTATAATGACTATTTACTTTTGGGACCAAAATCAAATCCAGCAAAGATAATCTATAATGAAAACATAGTAGAGGCATTTAAAAAAATTTCAAAAACAAAATCCCTATTTATCTCGCGAGGAGACAACTCAGGGACCCATATAAAAGAATTATATATATGGTCAAAAGCGGGTATTAATCCTAATGGTGAAAGGTGGTATCAGGAAACTGGTAATGGTATGGGACAAACTTTAATAATAGCAGATGAAAAAGATGGATATATACTTTCTGACAGAGGAACATATTTAACTTTAAAAAGGAGGTTAAAGAATTTAGCAATTATTATAGATAAAGAAGAATCTCTGAAAAATGTATACTCCCTTATAGAAGTAAATCCCGATAAATTTAAGAATCTGAATAATAGGGGGGCAAAATTATTTATCGAATTCATGACAACATCAAAGGAAGTTAAAGATATTATAAAATCTTTTGGCAAAAAAGAATTTGGAGAACCAATATTTTACTTATTTTCTCAATAGCAAAGGAAATCTTTTATGGATGTAATAATAGAATCATTATCTAAGGCTTTAAAACTACTTTTAACTTTTGATAAAGAGACCTATGATGTCATAATACTATCTTTTAAAGTTTCTATATTATCATCATTAATTAGCGGTATAATAGGAATATCTCTCGCGTTTTTTTTATCAATTAAAGATTTCCCAGGAAAGAAAATCCTTTTATCCTTCATAAACACTGGTATGGCAATGCCCCCAGTAATAGCAGGTTTGTTAATAACAATTCTGCTCTGGCGTAATGGAATTTTAGGCTCCTTTGAACTACTCTATACTCCCTATGCAATGATTATCGCACAGACTCTCCTTGCTACACCTATAATTTTAGGAATCAGTGTCTCTGCCTTTCAGAGTTTTCCTGATAAATTTATACTACAATTATTGGGATTAGGCGCAAATAAAGTGCACCTTTTTTTAATTATGTTAAAAGAATGTAAACTTTCAATTTTATCTGCAATTATGGCTGGCTTTGGAACTGTTATATCTGAAGTAGGGGCATCTTTAATGGTGGGTGGCAATATTAAAGGATATACAAGAGTTCTAACCACTGCTACTATAACTGAAACATCTAAAGGCAATTTCGACCTTGCAATAGCATATGGCATTATTCTACTATTTATCACTTTGACAATAAACCTAATTTTAACAAAAATTCAACAAACTTCGGTAAAAAGACATGGATAGTATACTCAGAGTCCAAAACTTATATGTTAAAAAGTCCTCTAAAATAATAATAGACATACCTGATCTTTCTTTATCTGAAGGTACAATTACATCAATTATAGGTGAAAATGGTGCAGGAAAAACAACATTGATACTAACCCTTGCGGGTCTTCTACGACCAACTAATGGAGAGATCTATTTTTATCAAAAGAAAATAGGAACAGAACTATCTTTAAAAAAATACAGACAGAATATCGCGATTGTATTTCAGGAAAATATGCTAATTAATGACACTGTATATGAAAATATAGCATTAGGACTTAAATTTCGTAAAATGAATAAACTTATAATCAAAGAAAAAGTTAAAAAGATGCTCGAAATATTTAAAATCTCCCATCTTAGAGATAGAAAGGCCCATACACTATCTGGCGGAGAAGCCAAAAGGGTTAGTATTGCAAGGGCTTTAGTATTAGAACCAGATATACTTTTTCTTGATGAGCCGTTCACCTCTTTAGATTCTATATCAAAAGAAGAAATAATATCTGACATGATAGAAATTCTTAGAAAAAAAAAGGTTACCACTATACTCAGTACTCATGATAAGTTTGAGGCTTTTAGATTGTCTGATTTAATTATCGTAATGGAAAGCGGTAAAATAATTCAAAAGGGCAATAAAGAGGATATAATAAAACATCCTGCAAATAGTTTTGTTGCCTCTTTTATAGGTGCAGAAAATATTTTAGAAGGAATAGTAATAGCAAAAAAAGACGGTGGTTTTATAGCAAAAGTCCATGATAAGCTTTTAGAATGTGTTGGTAGTTATGAGATAGGTGATAAAGTTTTACTTTGTATAAGACCTGAAAATATTTTCATATCAAAACATACCCTTGCAGAAGAAATAAGTACAAGAAACCTTTTTGAAGGGAAGATAAAAGAAATTATAAACTTTGGACATTTCTATAGAATAACAATAGATACTGGTTTCAACCTAATTGCCTATATTACAAAAACATCAATTGATAAATTATCTTTGAAGATTGGAGACGATGTAATCACTGGTTTCAAAGCAACATCTATACACACAATTTCTAAGGTTTAGGTTTCTATTTCAAAAATCCAAACTTTTTCATTCTATATCTCATTGCATCAACCCCAATATTTAACAATCTCGCTGCCTTTGATTGATTGCCTTTAGCTATTGTTAAGGCTTGTCTTATTAGTTCCTTTTCTACCTCTTCAATATCAATGCCCTCTTGGGGAATCCTTATTTCGAAACTTCCTGAAGCCATAGATCTATTTGAAGAAGCTATTATTTCAGCTGGTAATCTTTCTACCATTATCATTTCTTCATCTTCAAAAATCATGGCCCTCTCAATAACATTTCTAAGTTCCCTAATATTTCCAGGCCAATCATATTGCATTATCATTTTCATCGCTATTGGAGAGAATCCTTTAACATTCTTTTTAAATTCACTATTGAAATACTTGATGAAATAATTAGCAAGTTCTACTATATCTTCTCTTCTCTCCCTTAAGGGTGGAATATAAATTGGCACAACTTTTATTCTATAATAAAGATCTTCTCTAAATTTACCTTCTTGAACCAACTTCTTCAGTATCTTATTAGTTGCAGCAATTATCTGTACATCTACTGGGATATCGGTTAACCCACCAACCCTACGAACTTTTCTTTCTTCTAAAAATCTCAACATTTTCGCCTGTATGGTCATGGGCATGTCACCAATTTCATCTAAGAATAAAGATCCACCATCAGCAAGCTCAATCAAGCCTTGTTTAGTCGATTTAGCATCAGTAAAAGCACCTTTTTCATACCCAAATAATTCACTTTCTAAGAGTGTCTCAGGAACAGATGCACAATTTATTGCAATAAATGGTCCTTCAGCTCTTTTGCCAGAGCCATGAATTGCTTTTGCAATTAGCTCTTTTCCAACACCACTTTCACCCTCAATTAACACAACCTTTACGTCTGCTTCTGCTACTCTTGTAATTAATTCTTTAATTTCTTTAATTGCTTTACTTGAACCTACTATTGCATCTAAGCTATACTTCTTTTCCCTTTCTTTTTTATAATAGTTAATTTCTTTGAGCTTTCTCGAATATTCTTCCGCCTTTTTAATGACCACTAACATCTCATCCATTGAAAAGGGCTTATTAATATAATCAAAAGCGCCTAATTTCATTGCTTTAACAGCACTTTCTGCACTTCCATAAGCAGTTATTATTATTACTACTGTATCTGGAGACTTTTCTTTTATAAGTGCTAATAGATCGAGTCCTGTAATCTTTGGCAACATTAGATCCAAGAGAACAATATCAAATTGGGTATATTCGATAGCTTTTATAGCATCTTTTGAATTATTAACAACCGTAACATCATAATTATTTTTCTCAAGTTCTGTTTTTAGCATATCGCAAATCAGTTTTTCATCATCAACGATCAAGACCTTATTCATTTTTTTGCTCCTTGCTGTGTTTGTCCCGGTGTAAAAATAAACTCCCAATCCCTATATCTCATTTTTCCTTCAAAATTTTTGTAAATTTCTGGAAATCCTTTCTTTTTTAACGGTTCTTTTTCGCTTTTGCTTCTAACACCTTTAATTCTCATGCCTGTACCTGGCTGAAGTGAAGAAGAAGGTACACCTTTGACATCACCTTCGGGGGTGACGGGAATCAGTTCCCACTCACCATCTAAAGTCATAGGGTCTTTATATAATTTTCTTAAATGCCTTTGAACAGAAAGACACCTTTTATCTTTTAAAAGATCTTCTAAGCTTGAAGGATACATATTTGGATGTCTGCAGTTTTTAGAATCATTGTAATAACTTTCTATTGCTTTTCTAATCTGGTCACCCCTGAAAAGAAGTTCCTCTTCTTTCTCTCTTTGTATAGCCTTACTCCAAATTTTACCCACAGCTGCCATACCTGCTCCAATGAATAATAATGTTATCACAACAAAAGCAAGAGTAAAACCTTTTTCATTAACCTTCATAAATCTAACATTACCAATCACTATAGGGAGTTCCAGATAAACTAATTTCATTACTTCCACTCTTAACATCATAAACACCTGTTTCCTCTGGATTAGGTGGCGGAACTATAATCCAAGTGGTATTTGAATTAGTTATTGGATCTCTTGGTATAGACCTTAGATAACCCTTCTGAACTAAATCTTCTAAACTACCAGGATATGTACCGTTATCTGCATAGTATTGATCTATTGCACTTCTCATAGCAAATAGATTCTCTTTCAAAACGGTCTCTCTTGCTCTTTTAACAGAATTCTTGTAGGTTGGCTGTGCGATAGTTAAAAGAATACCTATAATAGTTATTACTATTAACAACTCTATTAAAGTAAATCCTCTATTACCATTCTTTGTAATAAGTTCCATCTAAGGCTTTCTCCTCACTTAAAGAGTACACATCATATACATCCTCGCCTTCTTGAGGACTGTCTGGATCGCTTGCATAGCTTCTTTTGCCCCATGTATCTTCGGGTTTTAAATTTGGGTCATTATTAAAAGGATCCCTTGGAATTCTCCTAAGGAAATATATTTTTTTACCAGTACCCTTTAGATCATCTACTCCCTCAACTAAAACATTTAAATTTGGTGGATACCCACTATCTGTTGCAGTACCAGGCTTAACTGGAAGGGTTTTTGCAATTTTGCCATATTGCTCGTAATAATCATCAATCGCTTTTCTAATCATTCGTAAATTATATCTCAATTCCATCTCCTTAACTCTTTTAACAGACATCCTTGCAACTGGAAATACTGCTGTTGCCAAAACTGCTAAAATTGCAACTGCAACAACAAGTTCTACTAAAGTAACTCCCCTTTTACTTATCATAAGACTACTGCACTTCCATAAAACCATTAACCGTTCTTACAGTATATTGTTTTCCATCCTTAGTTTTTACTCTACAGTTCTTAAGCAAAATCATTTCCATCCCTGGTGCTTTTCTTTTGCCTTTTATGTCCACAATGCCAATTGTGAAGGTTCCTGAAACTTCTTCGCTTAATTTAGCGTAAATACTAAAGCTTCCAGATTTTTCATCAAAGCTCCACTGATATACATCTCCCTCTTTCATGGGAGGTCTTGCTTCTCTAAATTTTATTGGTTCAAGAAATAGAGGATTTATCTGACCAGAAACCTCAAACTCAACAATAGGTGGAATTTCTGAAAATGCAATTTCCACTTCTATCTCCTCTCCAACTCCTAATATTTCAGGTACAATTGGAGCAACAAACACAATCTCATCCCTAAACAGATCTTCTGGTTTGATACCAACTAATTGTTCTTCTTTAACCTCCTGAACAGCTTTAATTTCTCGCTGGGGTACTATGCTCTGTTCCTTTTTTTCTTCCACCGGTTTTGGTCTTTCAATAACACCTTTACCCCTACCCTCAGCTGATGGTTCTGTTACAGACCTTAACATGGGTTTTGAAGTCATTCTATCTTCAGTGCCAGACCAAATATTTGTTGCGGTCAATGGTGGTTGAACAACTCCTTTGGTAATATGTGGTGTGATAGAAATAAAGATGTCTGACTGGTCGACCTTGTCTTCATAACTGCTAAAAAGTCTTCCAATAATTGGTATCTCACTAAGAAATATAATTCCAGATTTTGTTCTAGAGGTCCTATTCTGAATTAAACCACCAAGAACTGTAGTTTCTCCATCCTTTAATCTCAATATAGTTTTTGCATTTCTTGTTCCTATACGATATACAGTTGTTCCATTTGGGGTTCTATTTTCTGCAACAATATTGCTTACTTCAGCATCTATCTTAATCTCTACCTCATCATTTGAAAGAATCTTTGGCTCAGCATTGAACTTAACACCCACATCCACATATTGTACATTTTCTGAACGATTATCCACACCACTAACAGTAACTGTAATTACTGGTACTCTATCACCCACATGGACCTGTGACTTTGCCCCATCGAGAGCTCTTAATTGTGGATTTGCTAATGTCTTAGTTACACCTGTCTGTTTTAGAAAATTTAGTGTAACTGTTGGCAGTGTAAACAATACATTTCTCTCAAACATTGATTTTTCTAAATCCCTAATATTAACAAGGGTTGCATTAGTTCCTGTCAGAGAAGAGCTACTTGTAACAGACGTTGGAGGATTCCCTTTTGCAAACCCAGCCTGAATATTTAGAGGACTAAAATCTATACCCAGCTTCTCTAAATCATTTCTATTTACTTCAAGAAATTCTAAGTTTAAAACTACTTCTGGTTTAGGTAAGTCATTTGCTTCAATAACCCTTTCTGCTATTTCTAAAGAATCAGCATCAGCTCTAATAACTATTGCATTTTGATCTTCATTAACGAATATCTGTCTTGCCTCTATAAGGCTTCTTATTGTATTTATCATTTTTTTCGCATCAGAGTATTTGAGAAAAAAGGTTCTTATATAATACTCATCATATTCTTTTCTTTTCTGTTTATTATCTGGATAAACTATAACATTTTTCGGATTGACAATCTTTACAGCTAACTTGTTTGAAAAAAGCAAAAGCTCAAGAGCTTGAACAAAAGTTGCATCTTCTATAAATATTGTAACCTTAGTATCTCTTATTGCTTCATCAAAAACAAAATTAATACCCGATAACTTAGAAAGAACTTCGAAAACATCCTTAATGCTTGCATCTTTAAACTTTAACGTTACTGGCTTTGAAGAATCAAAGGATAGTTCATACTCGAAACGTGATTTTTGATCCTGAGCAGAAAGCAAATCAAGCAATTCTTTTGCCTCTTTTGAATTTGGATCCAATCCATATGCTCTTTTTGCAGATTCATAGGCTTCTTTAAACTTGTTTAGAGCATAAAACTCTCTTGCTTTAGTAAGACTTTCCAAAGAGTCCTTTTTTCTCTTTACCTCTTGTAAAAAATTTAAAGCATTTTTGTAATTTGGATCTAAGACAAGGGTCATTTGAAACTCTTTTTCTGCCTCAGCAAAGTTATTCTCCTCCATAAATTTTATGCCCTTTTTAAAATGTTCTTTCGCAGAGGCCTCTTTTGCCCTAAGAAGCTTAATTCTATACTCAAAATTCTTTGGGGATTCATTCAGGGCTCTTTGATAATAAGCAATGGCTTCATCGTATTTGCCTTCTTCCATCAACTTTTCAGCCACATTGTAAGATTTACTAGCGCAGGCAGATATTAAAAATATCAAAAATAAAAGAAAAATTATTTTATCTTTTTTTTGCATCTTTCACCTCTTTTTCTACCGTTAAAATTCTTTTTGTACCCTTATCATCAACTAAAATTACATCATTTTGTTCAATGCTTGTAACTATATAGTTTGTATTAAATATTTTATCGCCTCTCTTAAAGGATCTAATATCCCTATCTTTCTTAAAAAAGGCAAATTCTTTGTTTTCTTTTTTTAGAATTCCCATTAGTGAAATATCTTTTAATTCATCAATTACTGGCTCTTTTTCTATTACTTTAGGTTTTGGATCTACTGGTAGAGGCGGTAATGGTGGTGCTTGTATTGTTACAACTTTTTTTCTCTCTTCTTCAAGTTTTTTTTGCTCTAAATCTGGCCTCACCAATTCACCAAACAAATCCTTATTTGTTATTTTTAGAGAGTTTTCTGGATACCTAACATTCCTAATATCAACACCCTTTTCCTTAGCAGTAAAATTGATAGGTTTTTCTTTAGTTAAACTACTTTGATTTCCCCTCATAATATTTCCATTATATTTAATAATGATAAAAATTAGTATCCAGAGACCAACAAGGGACAATAAAATTTTCTTCTTTTTGTCCATTAATTCTCTTCCTTCAAATATGTATGTATAAGTAGATTCGCAGAAACAAGGGGTGGTTTCTTTGTTAATTTAATACCATTAATCTCCACAAAATGTGAGCCTCTTTCAAGAGTATGTATATATTTTCTTATCCCTTCATATGTACCATCTACAGTTATATTTAACATTACCTTTTGTAGTTTAACATCTTTTTTTTCTTCAAATGAGTAAGTAATGTTCATCAAATCAATTTTCGCAAAATATGTCTGTTCAAACAAATAGGATATTAATTTAGGAAAATCTTTCGATGTTCTTAGTCTTTTTTCAAATTCCCCAACTTCCTCTTTCATCCTATAAATGTATTCAAAACCTGATAAACCTTCATTTTTTATCTTGTTTCTTAAAGCGCTATATTCACTAATTAGCCTGTCAAGTTGATTTTGTTTAGAGGGAAGAAAAACAAACCAAAAGAGAAGGTTTATCAAAAAAAATAGTATAAAAATAATGCCTTTTCTTTTCAAATCAACTCCCCTTTAATTTCAAAATTCCCAATAATTAACTTTTTATCAGTCCCTTTCTGCATAGTCTGCCTTGTTAGAGTCACTTTCTTAAAAATTTCAACACTTTGAAGTTGACTCAAATAATTAACGACCGCTTCAGGATGAAGCGTTTCACCAGTTATTATGAAGGATTTTCTGGAAATATCAAAATCCAAGCTTATTAGTTTTATATTATTCGGTGTCTTTTCTTCAATAATATTTAAAAAAGCTGTTTGGGTTAACTTAGCTCCTTTAAATTCATTATAGAACTTTATTTTATTCCTCAATACTACTTCTTCTCCTTCAGATATGATTCTTTTTCTCTCTTCTTTAGCCTTCTCTAACTTTATATTTATTTCTGATATCTCTTTCCTGACCTTATCAATTTCTAAATTAATACCATAAAACCTTATTACTCCATAAACAAACAAACAAGCAAGCATAATAATAACAATCCAATAAGCTCTACCAAATAGACTCTTCTGTATTTCCTTTTTTCTGTCATAATTAGAAAAGTTTATTCTATATCTCAACTTATCACTCCTGCGGCAATAACAAATCTTCTTAATAGATTTTCTTGTATGTTTGTCTGTATTTTCAAATCCGACAACAAAATTGGATTACTTTTTTCTGGTAAATACTTTCCAATATCTTCTCTGCCAACCTCATCAAAATACAATATTCTTTCTGGTGCTATCAAATCTTCATTTCTTCTTATTGTGGATAAAAAACTATAAAGCTCAGCCTCTATCCTCTCTATTGGAAGTGTTTGATCTAACTCACGAATATATCTTGGTGTAGCATCAGCAAAAACCATCATAGAAAAACCTTTTTCCTTTAACCACAAAATTAAGCAATTTTCAGTAAGTAATGGTTCGATAGTGTTTAGAATTGCAATAGATGGAGGTACTATTAAAGGTGATACGAAACCACTTTCTCTTAAACATCTTTCTAGTTCGATTATAAAGGTTTTAAAAGTTATAGCAATCAGCAAAACTGTCTGTTCCTTCATTTTTGAAATTATATCAATTCTCATCTCTATCTGTTCTTTGGGAATTGGAATGATTTTACCTATCTTCCACATAACAAAATCATAAAGTTCATCTCTATTTTTTGGAATATCTTCTACATTAAGTGTGTAGTACCAGGTTATAGAATAGGGTAGTATTATGTTTAATTCCCTTCTTTTCTCCGATGTCTTTTTGCTTAACAAATTAAGAAGTTTAGTGATATACTCACATTCAATTGATAATTCTGTACCCTTCCTTTGAAATAACTGAATCCCTTCGTAACCAAACCTTTCAAATCCCGAGAGCGTTATAATTCCCTGTTTTTTTTCAATATTTACATATGAAAACCCTTCCTTTTCAAGAAGCAATACACTATTCATCAGACCTCTGCAAATGTAACTCTATTTATTTCTTTAATTGTTGTAATACCTTCTAAAACCTTCTTTTCTGCAACCTCTCTCAGAAATATAGTACCCAACTCTTTTGCTTTTTTCTTTAAAATATGAATTGGGGCTTTATCAATAATTAGTTCTTTCATATCATCATTTAGGTTCAAAACTTCTCCTATTGCAATTCTCCCTTTATACCCTGTTCCAGAACATTCGCTACAGCCAGCACCCTCATGGAAATCAAAATTTTCATATTTTTCAGCATCAAATCCCATCACGGTGAGATAATCTTTGCTATATTTTACTTTTTTCTTGCAGTTATTACAAATTACTCTTATTAACCTTTGTGCTAATACACAATTTAGAGAAGAAACAAAGTTATATGGGCTTATGCCCATGTTTAAGAATCGTGCAATAACATCAAATATATTATTAGCATGAACTGTTGTTAACACTAAATGACCAGTTAGGGCTGATTGAATAGCTATCTGGGCTGTTTCAGGATCTCTAATTTCTCCAACCATTATCTTATCGGGATCATGTCTTAAAATAGAACGCAATCCCCGTGCAAAAGTAAGTCCCTTTTTCTCATTTACTGGAATCTGGACAACACCTTTTAATTGATATTCAACAGGATCCTCAATTGTGATTATTTTATCCTCTCCACTATTAATTTCTGATAATGCTGCATATAACGTCGTTGTTTTACCTGAACCAGTAGGACCAGTTACAAGTATCATACCATAGGGTTCTCTGATTTTCTTTTTCATTACACCAATCACATTCTCATCAAATCCCAAGGATTCTAATTTTAAATTTTTCAAATCTATAATTATACTCTCTTTATCAAGTATTCTTATAACAGCATCTTCACCAAATATAGTAGGTAAAATGGAAACACGAAAGTCAATCGATCTACCCTTTATTCTTAACTTGAACCTTCCATCTTGTGGGATTCTTTGCTCAGCAATATCAAGGTCTGACATAACCTTTATTCTTGAAATTATATGATTTTGATATTTTAAATCTATTGGTCCAACCGCCTTTTGAAGTATACCATCAATTCTAAATCGTATATAAACCCCATCTTGAGAAGATTCAATATGAATATCACTTGCTCTTTTTTGCAAGGCATCATATATGGCGGTATCAACGAGCTTCACTATGGGACTTGTTTCTTCATCTGATAATTTTTCAAGTGTAAGAACTTCCTCTCCCTCTTCAGTTTCTTTAACCAATAGAACTCTTATATCTTCTGTTACTTCTTCAAGAACCCGTGAAGTGCTTTCTAATTTCTTTAATATTTTTTCAATTCTTGAAGGGGGAGCACATATAACTTCAATTTCTTTACCTGTAAGTAGATACAACTCATCCCTCGCAAACAAATTAGTTGGATCTAAAAAGGCAAATTCAAGTTTATCAGACTTTTCATCCACAAAAACGCACTTATTTCTTTGCATAATCTCCAAAGTTATATTTTCTGGAATTTTTTCTGGAATTACGTAATCGGCAAGGCTCATATATTGCATTTTAAGCTGATCTGCTAAAGTCTGATAGAAATCTTCTTCTGTAACATATCCCTTTCTTATTAAAACAGTTCCAATCCTTTCTTTAGAGTTTAATGCTTCATTTAAGGCCAACTTTAACTGGTCCTCAGTAACCAGTTTTTTTTCTAATAATAATTCACCTATATATTTTCTCATCCTGCAACCGTCCCTGCTAAATTAAATATCGGTAAATACATTGCTATAACAATTATAGCAACAATAACTCCCATAACAATCATCAAGGCTGGCTCTATAATATTTGAAACAATAGTTAGAGTATCAACTACAAGGTTATCATAATATTCTGCAACCTCATCAAGCATCTCCCATAAAGCCCCTGTACCTTCACCAGCTTTAATTAATCTAAGGCTAATAGGCGGAAAAAGACCTGTATTTTCTAAAGATGAAGACAATGAATTTCCTTCTTCTACCATCTTAATTACTTTTTTTAATTCCTCTGCAAAAAACTCATTGGTTGTAACTCCCGCAACAGTTTTTAAGGCAACTACAAGGGGAATACCACCTTTTAAAATAGCAGAAAGGGTTCTTGCAAAGTTTGATATTAAATAATTTTTATATATCTGTGAGACATAAGGTATATTAAGTTTAATTTTGTCAATGTTAAATCTACCTTTGTATGTTTTTGAATAACTTCTAAAAGCAAAAATACCACCAATTATAGCAAGAACAATAAATACAGCCATTTTCTGAAATACTTCTGTTAAAAACAATAGAGCCCTTGTGATTAAGGGCAACTGCACATGTGAATCAAGGTAAATCTTACTAAAATTAGGAATCACATATGTAAACATAAAGACCACCGCTAAGACTATTACACAGAGAATTATTGCTGGATAAACAGAAGAGCTAACCATCTTCCTTCTTAATTGGTCAACCTTTTTCATATAAACTTGATAATCTCTCAATCTTTCAGCTAAATTACCACCCCTTTCTCCTGCTTTTATATTCGCAATATAAAGCATAGGAAAAACATCTGGAAATTTCTCCAGTGCTTCTGAAAGAGACAATCCCTGTTCTACATCATTTTTTATCTGACTTAAAACTTTTGGGAATCCTTTTTTTATTGTCATTTTTTCGAGAATTATTTCAAGCGCTCTTACCACTGGCTGTCCTGATTTGATAAGAACATAAAGCTCTTGATTGAAAGTAAGAAATTCTCTAATATTCAGTTTCTTCCTTCTACCTGATGCAGTGAATACTTCTTCGATAGAAAGTAGGAGATATCCATCTCGTTCAGCTAAAGCTCTCGTCTCTTCTATTGATTCTGCAAAGTATTTAATAAATGTTACTTTACCTGATTTATCTACTACTTTGCAGTTAAAATAGGGCATATTCTTTCTTTAGATTAAAAAATTTATTTGAAGCAAATGTCTTCATAAAATTATTTACTACTACCATACCTTTTCGGGCTGTGATCAACATTGTGACATTTTAAATAACAACTACCAGAAAATACACCATCCGATGTAAATTCAAGCTTATTTGTAACTGAATCTCTTTGTACATAATCGGGATTAAAATCAATTAAAAATTTATACTTTATAGAGCCGTGAGAATTATGACAGGTACTACAACTTGTTCCTTTCCAATTCCTTGCTTTTACCCCCTCTATATGTTCCCTATGATATTTAAAACTCTGATTTCCTAAAATACTCTCTTTCCTGTGACATTTATAACACAAATCATACTTTGGAATCATCACTTCTTCTTTTTTCGTATAGGGCAAAAGGAGTAAAAAATCGTTTTCTGAACCATGAACCCCAGATGCTCTATTTGGATTTCTCTCATCTGAGCCATGGCAATCGGAACACTTGATTTTAGACTCATAATTTAAGTTTTTCTCTAAACTGGGCAAGTAATTGTTCTTACCTACTTCCACAACTGGATGGAAGGAAGGATTTTTTGGATCAAATTCTTTTAGCTTATCCTTTTGGTAGGGTGGTTTATTGTTAGCAGGTCCGTGACATTTGAAACAAACTTCATATTCTTCTTCTGCAAACTGTTTATACTTACCATCAATTCCAATACCAGAAGCCCCTAAAAAAGGCATTTCAGGTATAGAATAGTGGGGATGATGACAGTCTATACACTCTGCATGCCTTGGAGTTTTTGGATCTATTATAGGGTACTTTTCCAATAAATTTAGCACCCCCTGCTTTTCTACTGGATGTCTATAGGGTTTAGAAAAATCCTCTTCCACACTTTTTGCTTCCGTAGTTCTGATTTTTAACTTCTTTTGATTTATAATTATCCTATTATTTTTGCTGTGGCAAAGATAACATTGTTTCTCTTCATCACCGCCAACGTAGCCAGTGGAAGCATGGCAGGTTTTGCAACCATTGGGGTTATATTTTGTCTGATAATGAGTTGGAACTCTTGAAGATACAAGAATTATTTTTTCTTCTCTTGTTAATGCAAAAAGGTTCTTTATAATTAACATGGATATTATCAAAAATAAAATATTAAATTTTCTCATAACTAACCCTTATTTTATAACAGGTGGTTGTGGTTGATGACAATGATAACACAAGCCCCCCTTCATTGGTCCTGCATGACTACAAGAATAATTATTAAAATTAACGGGTTCCCTTACAAAATATCCATGGGTATTATCATGGGCATCATGACAGGTTGTACACTGCATGCCTGTCCTGTTAGGATTTCTCGTACCATCTTTATGGGCATATATAGTTGGTCTTAAGGGATAATATACTTCTGATGAATTTGGGCCATATTGATCGATCTCATATTTACCAGAAACTGTCCTTGAAGGTCTTAGCTTCCAAGAATTAACCTGCGTAGCAGCAATTAAAGAGTCAGTAACAGCGATTGATATGGGATGCTTTAAATGGGTATTGGCACCGGGAGTTTTTAAGTCAGTGCCTAAATTAAGTACACTCGTTGCAACCAACCTGCCCTGAGGATCAACATCCGTACCCGTAACAGCAATATTTCCCTTCAAAGTACCACCAATTGCAACCGTCCCATCATGACATGAAAGACATTGCTTCGAACCTCCATCAGGTTGATTTCTTGGACTTTTTAGAGTTGCTGAACTATATATTCTATATGTGGCGGAAGAAAAGCGATGACCCCACAATGGCTCTACAGAGGCACTATGAGCCAGATGACAGAACTTACAAATCTCTGATTCATTAACTGCTCTTACTCTAACGTTATTTCTAACACTTGGTGCCCAACTTGCTAAGTTATGAGGACTCCTTACTATGGGTGAATTTATATCAATAGCCATTAAAATAACTGGCATTGTGATTAATACTATTATAATAACCAGAGCCTTTTTCAATTTAAGCTCCCAATATATCTTAATATTTGGACTCTTTTGTTCAATGTATCAGCCACATATATATAATTTCTTTCATCACAAAAAATCCCAGAAGCTAAGTTAAACTGCCCTGGCAAATTGCCATCTACCCCAAATGCCATTAAAAATCTATCATTTTTATCATAAATTTGTATACTACCCTGAAGACTATCTACAACATATATATGACCAAAAGTATCTACACAAACACCCTTAGGTCTTTCTAAATAGCCATCTCCTTTGCCCATTTTGCCAATTTTACCTAAAAACTTACCATCTTCACTAAAAAATTGTACCCTAAAATTCATACTATCTGTTACATAAAAATTGCCATCCCTGTCAACAAAAATGTGAGTTGGATAGTTAAACTCACCATTTTCCTCACCTAATCTACCAATAGTTTTAAGTAAAATAAAATTTTTATCAAAAATTTTCACCCTATGGTTGATTGAATCTACAACATAAAACCTTTTATTCTTTTTATTGAAAGCAATCCCACAGGGCCTCCACGGTGAGTACTCTAATCCATAAATTTTGTTTGGCTTACCATTAGGATTATAGACAACTATCCTCTCCTTTTCAGGATCACACACATAAATATTGCCCTCATCGTCTGCAGTTACTGAAGTTGGATAATACAAAATATCTCCCGCTGGTGTTAACTGCAAAAAACTTGTCTTTCCCTTCTCAATATCCATAACAACTACAGAAAAGAGCCCTTGTTCTACAACAAAAATCTTTCCTCCATTTTTATAAACACTATAGGGCCTAAAAAATGAATTAATTTCCTGTACTTCTTCCCCTAAAAGCCATTTTACAATCTTAGATACCTTTGTTTCCTCAACTACCTTACTTGTATCAAAAGGAGAAGTTATAACTTTCACTAATTCTATTCTTGGCTTATTAGGTGGAGCTGGCCATACAAGGCTATAATCTTTTTCATAAAATTTTTCTGGATTAACTATTCCATTTGCAGAACAAGAAAAAAAGAGAGTATTAAAAAGAAGTATTAAATAGATCTTTTTTTGCATAAAATTAGTTTTATTTTAACATTCTTTTCACCATGAAACAATAAATTTATTAAACAGAAAAAGTAAAAATTGTTAACCTATTCTTATTAAAAAGTTTCATCTATTTTTCGTCTCTTATACTTTTAAAATTTTTCACAAAAAGTTGTTAATGTTAATAAAAAATGATACCATTTATAAATCATAAATTAGGAGTAATCGATGGATAAGTTTATTATAAAAGGTGGCTATAGATTAACAGGTGAAGTAACCATAAGTGGTGCAAAAAATTCAGCCCTCCCCTTAATGTCTGCTTGTTTGCTAACCGAGGAAGAATGCATACTTGAGGGTATACCAGAACTTAGAGATATTGAGACAATGGAAAAACTACTTAAATCTTTAGGCTGTGAAGTAGAAAGGGATAATAAGGGTTTTTTACATATATGTGCAAGAAAACTAAAAAACTATGAAGCTCCATATGAGTTAGTTAAGACCATGAGAGCCTCTGTTCTTGTATTAGGTCCCCTTGTTGCTAGACTTAGAAAAGCAAGAATTTCCATGCCAGGAGGATGTGCAATAGGTGACAGACCTATAAATTTGCACCTAAGTGCATTACAAAAAATGGGTGCTTCAATCACTCAATCCCATGGATATGTAGAGGTCTCTGCTAAAAAGCTGAAGGGTGCTAAGATTTATTGTGATATTCCTACGGTTACTGGAACTGAAAATATGATAATGGCTGCAGTATGTGCAGAAGGAGAAACAATCATTGAAAACGCTGCCAAAGAACCTGAAATTGTTGATCTTGTCAATTTCTTGAGAAAAATGGGAGCAAAAATAGAAGGAGAAGGTACTTCAGTTATAAGAATAGAAGGCGTTAAAGCGCTTAAGGGTGCCAAACATAAAGTAATTCCTGACAGGATCGAGGCTGGAACTTTTGTAATTGCTACTGCTGCGACATGTGGTAATGTATTGATAAAAAATTGTGTCCCCGAGCATTTTGAAGCCTTGGAACTAAAATTGAAAGAGGCTGGTGTTGATATTCAAAAGGGGGAAAACTTTGTAAGAGTAATAGGAAAAAGGGACATAAGAAGTGTAGACATTACAACAATGCCCTATCCAGGTTTTCCTACAGATCTGCAGGCCCAGTTTATGGCTCTTATGACAACAGCAAAGGGTCTGTCCGTAATTCGAGAGACTATATTTGAAAATCGCTTCATACATGTAAGTGAATTAAAAAGGATGGGAGCTGATATCACAATTAAAGATAGAAATGCTATTGTTAAAGGGGTGGAGTATTTGACAGGCGCTCCAGTTATGGTCTCAGATCTGAGAGCCGGCGCTGCATTGGTTATCGCCGGACTAATGGCTGAGGGAGAAACGGAGGTGCAAAGAATATATCATTTGGACCGAGGTTATGAAAAGATGGAAAAAAAATTAGCAACTTTAGGTGCTAAAATAAAAAGAGTAAAAGATAAGTAATAATGATAAAAGTTGCCCTTCCCAAAGGACGAATTCTAAAAGAAGTACTGCCCCTATTCGAAAAAGCGGGATATGATTTCTCAGAAGTTTTGAAAGATGATAGAAAACTCAAGTTCGAGATGCCTGACAAGGGATTCGTTCTAATTCTGCTTAAGCCCTTTGATGTGCCTGTTTATGTCGAGAGGGGTAATGCTGACATTGGCGTAGTGGGATTGGATGTGTTAATGGAGCGTAATACTGATATTCTAAATATTCTTGATCTCAAACTTGGATTATGTAGAATTTCAGTAGCAAAACCTAAAAATAGGTTTTTCGAATTAAAGATGGGTTTAAAAGTGGGTACAAAATTTATTAAAATAGCTAAGGACTATTTTGAAAAGAAGGGACTAAATATAGACGTTATTAAACTTGAAGGCTCTGTAGAGCTTGCACCACTTATGGGTCTTAGTGACTTGATTGTAGACATAGTATCAAGTGGTGAAACCCTTAGAAAAAATGGACTCGAAGAAGTTGAAAAAATATGTGATATATCAAGCTATTTAATCATGAATAGAACATTTTTTAAGACAAGATATAAAGAAGCAACTAAATTTATTAATAAAATAAAGAAAGTGGTCGAATGATATGAAGATTCTTAAAATTAAAAAAAGAGACATTGAAAAGTATGTGAAAGACAAAGCTTTTAGAATTGGTTTCGGTTCAGAATTTGATCTCACAGTAAAGAAAATTATTAAAAAAGTAATGAAAGAAGGCGATACAGCGATATCCCATTTTACAAAAAAGTTTGATGGTATCGATTTAAAACCAGATAAATTTGAGCTAAATGAAAAAGAATGGGAGCTTGGGATCAAATCCTTAGATAAAAAAATAAAAGAAGTTATAGATCTAACTATTGAAAGGCTTGAAAATTTTTATAAAAAGACCATATATAATTCATGGTTTCATTATGATGAATTTGGAAACCTTTTGGGTGTTAAAATTTCTCCTTTGAAAAAAATCCTTGTATACGCACCAGGAGGAAAGGCTATTTACCCCTCTTCCGTTTTAATGGGCGCTATTCCTGCCAAAATTGCTGGTGTTGAAGAAATTATACTAACATCACCATCAAAAGATGGGAAAATATCTCCTGCTGTTTTGTATTCAGCAAGAAAAGCAGGTGTTAAAAAGGTATATAGGCTTGGTGGTGCCCAAGCTATTGCTGGCTTTGCTTTCGGCACGAAGAATCTTCCAAAGGTAGACAAAATTGTGGGACCTGGAAATATTTATGTTGCAACAGCAAAGAAACTTCTTTTTGGTATAGTTGACATAGATATGGTTGCGGGACCAAGTGAGGTTTTCATTATTTTTGATGAAACTACAAATTTAAAACATATAGCCCTTGATATGCTATCTCAATTAGAACATGATGAACAGGCTTTAGCAATAGCAGTAACCAACTCAAAAAAGAGTGGGGAAAGGCTCCAAGATATTCTTATAGAAGAAGCAAAAAAATCAGAAAGATATAATATTATTGAAAAATCATTAAAAAATTCAGCTATTCTTGTAGTTGACAATTTATTAGAAGCTGTTTCTATCGCCAATGAAATAGCCCCAGAACATTTAGAAATTTGCACTAATGATCCTTATTCATTATTACCCTACATTATAAATGCTGGCGCTATTTTTCTTGGAAATAATACTCCCGAAGCTGTTGGAGATTATATGGCTGGACCAAATCACATTCTTCCTACTGGTGGAACGGCAAGATTTTTTTCACCCCTCGGGGTGGAAGATTTCATTAAAAGAACAAGTATAATTTCATTCACAGAAAAGGGGCTTAATACTTTAGGAAAAAAGGTTGCTTCATTTGCAAGATATGAAGGGTTGTTTGCCCATGCAAAGTCTGTTGAAGAGAGGCTTAAAGGAAAAAAATGAAAATTAAAAAAATATTAGACTCTTTCAAACCCTATTATGTAGAAAACAAAGAAGTACCAATCAGACTTGACGCAAACGAAAGCCCCTACGATTTTCCTGAAGAACTAAAAAAAGAATTATCTAATATTTTATCCAATATTGAAATAAATCGATATCCCGACTCAAACATAAGTGAGTTAAGAAAAATAATATCAGAGAAAGAAAACATCCCAGAGATCTGTATGATCTTTGGAAATGGTTCGGATGAGTTCATCTATATGCTTTATATGTGTTTAGAACGAGGCTCGAAAGTTTCCTACCCAGAGCCTGGATTCTCTATGTACAGAATTGTAGGGAATATATTTGAAATGAATTTACAACCCTATCAACTGAGTTCAGAAGATTATACAGTTGATAAAGAAAACTTAAAGAGAATATTAAAAAGTGGAATTGACTTAATCTTTCTTGGAAATCCAAATAACCCTACAGGCAATGTTTTTCCCCAAGATTTTGTCGAGATGGTTTTGTCAAATAAAAATACAATCGTAGTTTCCGACGAAGCATATTTTAATTATTCTCAAAATTCGTTTCGTAAATTCTTAGATCAAAACAATAACTTATTGATTATGAGAAGTTTTTCAAAGGTTGGACTTGCCAGTATTAGACTGGGATATATGATTGGAGATGAGCATCTAATTAATAAAATAAGCATGGTACGTTCGCCTTATAACATAAATAGTTTTACTCAAAAAATAGCCCTTTTCTATTTTAAACATGAATCTTTTTTTAAAAAAATAATTGAAGATACAATATTAGAGAGGGAGAGGTTATACAAATTCTTTTTAGACCAAAAAATTTTTGCTATTCCCTCTCAAGCAAACTTTATAACCTTTAGAATAGAAAAACCAAACTTTTATGACTTTCTTCTCCAAAAGGGTATAAGAATTAAGGATTTAAGTCACTCATTTAACATGAAAAATTTCTTCAGAGTAACTGTTGGTAAAAAGAGTGAAAATAATATATTTATGTCAGCGGTTAAAGAATTTCTTTTACATTAATTATGAAAGAACTTTTTATGCCCTAATAAAAAAATAACAAATTAATAAAAGTATGATATAATTATTTTTTTAAACAGGAGTGATTATGGATACGGTTGAGATAAAAAGGACAACAAAAGAAACAGAAGTTTTGATTAAAATTAATATTTATGGCACTGGAAAATCATTAATATCCTCTGGTATCCCCTTTTTTGATCATATGCTAACACTTTTTTCAAGGCATGGATTTTTTGATATGGAATTAAAAGCAGTTGGAGATGTTGAAGTAGATTTTCACCATACTGTAGAGGACATAGGAATCGTCCTTGGAGAGGCTTTTAAAAAATCTTTGGGAGATCTAAAATCTATAAGAAGGTTTGGTTTTTTTAAACTCCCCATGGATGAAGCATTAGCAGAAGTGGTGTGTGATATTTCTGGAAGACCAACCCTAATTTATAATGTCTCTCTCCCCCACGGGAAGGTCGGTGATTTCGATATTGAATTGATCGAATCCTTCTTTAAAGGTTTTGTAGACCATTGCGGTATAACCCTTCATATTAATCTGATATACGGCAAAAACACACATCATTGTATTGAAGCAATTTTCAAAGCCTTTGCTAAGTCTCTTTCTATGGCGATAGAAAAAGAGCCAAGGTATGATATACCATCAACCAAGGGAGTTTTATGATATCCATAATAGATTATGGCATGGGCAATTTACACAGTGTTTACAATGCTTTAAAGACTATGGGATTTGATGCAGTTGTCACATCTGAGAAAGAAGATATTTATAAATCAAAAGGTGTAATACTGCCTGGCGTAGGTGCTTTCCCCGATTGCATGAATAATTTGAAGAAGCTTGGATTAACAAATGTTATAAAAGAAATTATATTTAAAAAACCTTTTTTAGGCATCTGTTTAGGACTCCAGTTACTTTTTAAAGAAAGCGAAGAGTTTGGTCCTGCTGAAGGATTGGGTATATTCCAAGGAAGGGTAAGGAAATTCCCTGAGAACATGAAAATTAATAATGAAAAGCTTAAAATACCACATATGGGATGGAACAAAATTTCAAAGAAATCAGACACTCCCTTTTTAAAAGGTATTCCAGATAATACCTATTTTTATTTTGTCCATTCCTTCTATGTCGAATGCGATGATAACCTTATTGCAACAACAACATACTATGGTATAAATTTTGTATCTTCTATATATTGGCAAGATACACTTTTTGCTTGTCAGTTTCACCCAGAAAAAAGTCAGAAATATGGGTTAAAAATCCTTGAAAATTTTGCAAATATTGCCTATGGAAGGAATATTAAATGAAAAAGATTACCTTTGTTCTTTTAATACTATTGCTCTTCTCCTGTAGAAGCATGCAAAGCTATACAATTGAAGAAAAACAGCTTTGTCCAGTTGTTCCTGTTATAAAACGGGTTGTTGTTCTTCCCTTTGATGTGCCTTCAAATGCACCTTTTGGACTCTATAAGGAAGGAAAGATAGAAGAAGGTAGCCTTGAAAAATTATCAACCTTTACAGAAGAGAGGCTAAAATCCTTTGGATGTTTTGAGGTAATTACATGGGAACAAGTTATTGAAAGGCTACAGTATGAAGACTTAGGAAAGGTCCTCATTGATGCAAAAAGGGGATATAAGGATGATATAATTAAACTTGCCAAGATATTTAGAGCTGATGCTGTTCTTATGGGATATGTAACAAAATATTCTGAGAGAGAAGGTAAAGAATATGGTTCAATGAAGCCAGCATCTGTTTCTTTTTCATTATTTCTCTATTCCGGTATAGATGGATCTCTAATATGGAATGGTAGTTATAAAGAAACCCAGCAGGCACTATTTGAAAATTTATTCAATATAGGGTTATATTTTAAGAGAGGTTTTAAGTGGCTTTCAGCTGATGAATTGGCTCAGTGGGGGCTTAAAGAAGTTTTAAAAAACTTTCCGGGGAAAAAGTAGATGCTTGTTATACCTGCTATAGATCTGTTTGATGGTATGTGTGTTAGATTAAAACAGGGGCGTTTTGAGGATGTAACTGTTTATTCAAAATACCCTGAAGAAATTGCCATGAGTTTTGAACAGGATGGAGCTGAGTTAATTCATATTGTCGATTTAAATGGTGCTCTTAAAGGAGAACCTACAAACTTTAAAAAAATAGAAAAGATTGTCAAAAGTATTAACATTCCAGTTGAAGTTGGTGGTGGTATACGGGATATCGATAAAGCAAAAACTTATATTAATTTAGGAGTTAAGAGAATAATCATTGGTACAAAGGGATGTGAATCTCCAGAATACTTTGAAGAAATTTGTAAAAGTGTAAAAGCAGAAGTGATCGCTGGGATTGACGCAAAAGACGGCAAAGTAGCGGTGAAGGGGTGGATTGATTTAACAAACTGGGATGCTTTAGACCTCGCTTTAGAACTTGAAAGAAGGGGGGCAAAAGAAGTTATATATACTGATATAACCAAAGATGGTATGAGAACTGGTCCAAATATTGATGCTACTCTAAAAATAGCTAAAAAACTATCTATACCTGTTATAGTATCTGGTGGTATCTCATCAGAAGAGGATATTATTTCAATTCTTCCATATAACAAATTTGGGATAAAGGGTGTTATAGTTGGCAGAGCAATTTATGAAGGTAATGTTAATCTAAAAAAATTAATAAAAAAATTAACGGAGCTTTCTCTGTGTTAGCAAAGAGAATTATTCCCTGTTTAGACGTAAAAGAGGGAAGGGTAGTTAAAGGGGTTAATTTTGTAGAACTCAAAGATGCAGGCGACCCAGTAGAGGCTGCAAAAGCCTATGATGAGGCTGGAGCGGATGAACTTGTTTTTCTTGATATAACTGCTTCTTATGAGAACAGAGATATAATCATCGATGTTGTTAAAAAAACAGCTGCTTGTGTTTTCATGCCGCTAACAGTCGGTGGTGGTATTAAAACTATAGAAGATATAAGACGGCTTTTGAAAGCTGGTGCTGACAAGGTCTCGATTAATACTTGGGCAGTTCAAAACCCAGAGTTTGTTAAAGAGGCATCAAAAAAATTTGGAAGCCAATGTATAGTTGTTGCGATTGATGCAAAAAGAACACTTACAGATGATGGCTTTTATTTTCAAGTATATACTCATGGTGGTAGAACTCCAACGGGAATAGATGCTGTTGAATGGGCAAAGAAAGTAGAAGATCTGGGTGCAGGTGAGATACTTCTAACAAGCATGGATAGAGATGGTACAAAAGAAGGATATGACATTGAGTTGACCAGAAGCATATCAGACAGCGTATCAATCCCAGTAATAGCTTCAGGGGGAGCAGGTAAATTAGAGCATTTTTATGAGGGTATTGTATTAGGTAAGGCTGATGCAGTACTTGCAGCATCTCTATTTCATTATGGTATACTAACAATTGGAGAAACAAAGCGTTATTTAGCTGAAAGAGGAGTTATTGTAAGAACATGATTTTAGAAGACCTTTATAATGTTATTACCGAAAGAATAAAATCTGGTGACCCAGAAAAATCTTATGTTGCAAAATTACACACTTTAGGTGAAGAAAGGGTACTTAAAAAAATATCTGAAGAGAGTTTTGAACTAATAATAGCTTGCAAAAATAAAAATAGAGATTCAGTTATATATGAAACAGCAGACTTATTTTTTCATATACTCATTTTACTCGCAGAAAGGGATATAAAAATAGATGAAGTATTCAAAGAGCTCGAAAGGCGCTTTGGTATTTCTGGACTTGAAGAAAAAAAACAAAGAAAAGGAGAAAACGAATGAAAGTAGCAGAAAGAACAGTAGTAACAATGGATTATGAGCTAAGATATCCAGACGGAGAGCTTATAGAATCCAGTATTGAGAGTGGTCAGACCCTTCAATTTGTATATGGGAGAGGAGAAATCTTAGAAGCCCTTGAAAGAGCAATTCTCGACAAGGAACCTGGTGACAAGATAACTGTAACCCTATCACCTGAAGAAGCCTACGGTCCATGGGAAGAAGAGGGGCAGTGTGTAATTCCAAGGCAACAATTCCCCCAAGACATGGAGTTAGAAGAGGGAATGATGTTTACAATGGATTCAGAAGACGGAAGGCAGGTACCATTTACAATAGTAAACGTCTCAGGTAATGACGTAGTTGTTGATTTTAATCACCCCTTAGCGGGAGAAACTCTTGTTTTTGACCTCTATATTAGGGATGTCCGTTTAGCTACTCTTGAAGAGTTAGCAAACAAGCCATCTTGTAGCAGTGGAAGTTGCGATAAAGGTTGTTGTTAAGAGCTATGAGAAAGGTTCTGATTGCTAAATACATGTCTCGATGTATGGGATGCATGTCCTGCATGTTTGCCTGTGCAAGACGTGTAAGAAAGAGCATATCTGTTGCTAAATCTGCAATCAGAATAAAAACGAAGGGTGGATATTCAAGTGGGAACATGGTAGCGGATCACTGTCTTGGGTGTGAAGAACCACCCTGTATCCCCTTTTGTCCTACTGGTGCTTTAGTCAAAAGAAAAAACGGTGGAATTATATTGAAAGCTGATTTATGCAATGGATGTAAAAAATGTATAGAAGGGTGTCCAGTAAAGGCAATTTTCTGGGATGAAGAAAAAAAATTACCCATCTTTTGTATTCACTGTGGTAACTGTGTCAGTTTTTGCCCACACAACTGTTTAGAGATAGGGGAGTTATAATATGAAAATCCCTAAGATCCTCTATATAAACTTGTCAGATAAAACATATTTTTTAAAAGAAAGAGAGGACCTAAAGGAATCTTTAGGTGGTACTGGACTTGCAACCGATCTTTTCATAGAAAATGTGGACCTAAATTACCCACCCCTTGATTCAAGGCAACCAATAGTTTTATCATCAGGTTATCTAACTCCCTATTTTCCTGTTGCAACAAAAAGTATTGCCCTTTTCTATTCGCCCCTAACCAACTCCCTTGGTGAGAGTCATGGAGGAGGAAGATTAGGTCTTGCTATGAAATTAGCAGGAATTGATGCAATCGTTATTACTGGTAAAAGTGAAAAACCCTGTTATATATCCATATATGACTCAAATGTAAATATTAAACCTGCAGATCCCATATGGGGTCTTAAAGCTACAGAGTCAGCAACATATATAAGAGATAAAGAAGGCATGGCAGGGATGAGAAGCATTTTGAGAATCGGTACAGCTGGCGAGAAAAAGGTTGGCTTCTCTATGGTCATTGTTGATACTTACAGACATTTTGGAAGATTAGGATTAGGCGCTTTATTTGGCTCTAAAAACATTAAAGCCCTTGTTGTTTCTGGAACTGGAATCGGCTTAGATAGGGATGTAGATTTCGAAGAATACAAAAAAGTTTTTGAAGAATTGCATAAAAAGGTTATTTCTGGATCGATGAGAAAATACCATGAGTATGGCACTGCATTAAACATACTTCCTTTGAACGAAATGAATGCTCTACCAACAAGAAATTTAAAATCTGGATGCTTTGAAAAAGCTGAAGATATCTCAGGAGAAGCCTTTGCTGAAAATAACATGACAAGGAAATTTGCATGTGCAGGCTGTCCCCTTGGGTGTATACACATAGCAATGAGAAGAAATAAATTTGCTAATGAAGAAGAATGGGAGAGAAATGAAGTCTCCTACGATTACGAACTTATATATGCATTAGGAAGTCTGATCGGGATTGACGATAGGCAAAAAATCTTAAAAATGATTGAATGTACAGAAGAATTAGGACTTGATGCAATTTACACGGGTGTTTTTCTTTCATGGATTACTGAAGCCTTTGAAAAAGGTCTCTTAACTTCTACTGACATAGAGCTTGATAAAATTCAGTTTGGAGATACTGAAGGTTACATGAAGATCCTTCAAAACCTTATCTATTCAAATAATAAATTTTATTCAATCGCAAGATCAGGACTTTCAGAGTTAGTTAAGATTTATGGTGGCTATGATTTCGCCCTTCTTGTAAACAATAATGCAGTGGCAGGTTATCATACAGGATATGCTAACCTAATTGGGCAATCAATAGTTGGGATTAGAAATGCCCATACTGACAATGCGGGATATTCTCTTGATCAGGAAGGCAAAGAATTCGACCCGAAAACAATGATTGACTTACTAATAAAGGAAGAAATATTTAGAGCCTTTTTCAATTGCACTGGCATATGCCTATTTGCAAGAAAAGTTTATGATATGGGTCTGCTTGTCAAGGTATCTGAAATATTAGGTTATAAAATCAAAGAAGATCACATAAATCATATAGGCTCAAAAATATATCTCAAAAAATTTATTTTTAAGGAAAAAACTGGCTTTGACATTAACAACTACAAATTTCCAGAAAGGTTCTTCGAAACACCAGCGGGCAAAAAAAGATTATCAAAAGATTTCGTTCAAGAAGCAGTCAATGAGTTTAAAATTAGAATTGAAAGATTAAAGAGGGAGTACAATTTTTAATGAGAATGCTTGTTATAATACCCACCTATAATGAGCTTGAAAATATAACAAAACTCATACCAATTATATTAGGACTTAAAGAAGAGATGGAAGTTCTCGTAGTTGATGATAATTCACCAGATGGCACTGGTAACTATGTAGAACATTTGAGTTCGGAAAATAATAGGATTCATATTTTAAAAAGAGCAGGAAAAATGGGGCTTGGCAGTGCATATATAGAGGGTTTTAAATGGGCTTTAAAACAAGAGCCAAAATTTGATTATATATTTCAAATGGATGCAGATTTTTCACATGAACCAGAAAAACTAATTGAATTTATAGAGAAGTTAAAAAAATATGATGTAGTTATAGGTTCAAGATACTTAAATGGCGTATCTGTTGTAAATTGGCCTATCAAAAGGCTAATTTTAAGCTATTTTGCTAATTGGTACGCAAGAACATTTGCAGGCATAAAAATAAGAGATTGTACAGGTGGATTTAAGGGATTTAGAAGAATAGTGCTTGAAAAAATTCCCTTTGAGTACATAACATCTGATGGCTACGCCTTTCAAATAGAGATGAACTATTTTGCTCAAAAATTGGGGTTTAAAATGTTTGAAGTTCCAATTATATTTGTGGACAGACATTCTGGAACTTCTAAATTATCAAGAAGAATTGTATATGAGGCTATATTCAAAGTTATTTTCTTGTTTTTTGATCGAATTTTCAATATAAAGAAGGTTAAGAGGTAATTCATGATAAATGAGGGTTTTGCTTTACTAACGGTATTAAGCTTCTTGGGTTGGGTATTTGCAACTATATATTTTATATTTAAAGCATTTAATGAAAGAGGAGAGTTTTTTGCAAAAAAAGCCATAAAGATTGGCATTATTATAATAATATTTTATTCTTTATGGATAATCGGAATGCTCAACGCTTAATATTTTTTCCCACACAACAAAATCATTGATTTAGTAGAAACTCCTGTTAAATTATCACATTAACCTTATGACATATACCAAAAAAAATTTTTTTTTAAATTGTTAAAAACATGTGTATTTAATATTAAAAAATAGAAAATTTTTTTTAAAAAAAATAAAAAATCATCTTGACAAAAATTTGCATAAAAAAAGTTCAAACAGAATATCTTTCTGAAAAAACTAAAAAATTTTTCTAATTTCATATTGTATTTTTACAAAGATTTAACATCTTTTTTTAGAGTTTTGGTTAATAAGTTTAAAAATGAAAATTTAGTAAATACACTTTGCATATCCTTTAGTCCAAATTGACTAATAAAAATACTTGATTGCATTAATTAATAAATATAAAATATTTTTAATGATTTCCTCAGAATTTCAAACATTACAATTAGAAGAAACTATAAAAGAAGTTTTACCTACTGAAGAGAAAATAAAGAAGCTAACCAAAATTTTATTACAGCTCCATACAAACTACGAAATACTCAAACATTTTAACAAAACAACTGACTTTGAAGACTTCATGATGGATGCTTTAATTAAAACAAATAAGCTTTTAGGAATAGATCAGCTTTTTCTATTTCTATATGAAGATGAAGTGCTAAAACTAATATCTATGGTAACAAATAAACATCAAAATCCCAATATTCAAATAGACAAAAATAACAATTTGAGTATTTGGAATGTGATTTTTTCTGGAAAGGTCTTTATTTTAAACGATTATGATGAAATAACAAAAAAATTTTATGGTTCCTATATAAAAGTGGATAAACAAATAAAAAGTATGTTAGCAATGCCTCTATTTAATAAATCAAAAAAGGCAATAGGACTTCTTACAGCCCATAGCAAAAAAGAGAATATTTTTAACGAACACAGCCTGCCCTTTTATTTAGAATTAGCATTAGAAACATCAAAAACTTTAGAAAGATCAAGACAGTTTTCAATACTTAAAGAACTTTCATTTCTTGATGAACTTACTGGCTTATATAATAGACGCTTTGTAAATACCATACTTGAAAATGAGATTAAAAAATGTAAGAGATATGGTGGAACATTTACCTTGATTATTGCAGATATGAATAATTTTAAAAAAATTAATGATAAATATGGTCACCTAAAAGGAGATGAAGCCTTAAAAAAAGTAGCTGAAATTATTAGAACAAGGATAAGGGGTAGTGATTTAGCGGGAAGATTTGGTGGCGATGAATTTGCAATTATTTTTTTTAATACAAGTAAAGAAAATGTAAAAAAGGTAATGGAAGACATAAACAAAAAGATAAAAGAATTGGACTTGGGGATAGAAATCCAAATTTCTTTGTCCTATGGAATTTCAAGTTTTCCAGAATCAGCAGATACACCAAAACAACTTATTGAAATAGCTGACAAAGAATTATATCAAAACAAAAAATCTTATCAATAGTTTTGACAAATCAACATTTCTGATGTCTAATTTTATTACGAAAAAAATAGGAGGTCGACTATGATTGATATTATCAAAAAAGTACTGTATGCAGGGATTGGAATCTTTGCCTTATCCGAAGAAAAGGCTAAAGAAATTATCAACGAATTAGTTAAACAAGGTGAAATCACAAGTGCAGATGCTGAAAAATTACTAAACGATATGAAATCAAAGCTTGCAGAAGCAGGGAAAACAACTGAAGATAAGATATTGAGCAAGCTAAAAGAATATTTAAATATAACAGATTTAGAAAAGAGAATTACTAAACTGGAAAAAGAAATAGAGATGTTAAAAACAGAAGATTATAAAAATTATTGACAAATAATTATTATTAATTTAGAATAATTTTAAATTTATGAAGGATTCATTAAATAAAAAGGGTCTGAAAGCAACACCACAGAGAATGGAAATTATTAAATACCTCAATTCTACAAAATCACATCCTTCTGCAGAAGAGGTATATGTTTATATAAAAGATAAATTTCCAACGGTCTCTTTTGCTACGGTTTACAATACACTTCAGACACTTAAAAATACTGGTGATTTAAAAGAATTATCCATAGATCCCGATAGAAAAAGATTTGATAGGGATTTAACTCCCCATAACCATTTCTTTTGTAAAATTTGTAAAAAAATCTATGATATACCTAATATTAATGAAAAAGTTAATATTGACGCTCTAAATGATCATTTAGTTGAGGATTACTCAATTTACTATACAGGAATCTGTAAAGATTGCAAAAAAATGAACAAGGAGGAGTAAAATGGGAAACACAGAAAAAAATTTAAAAGATGCCTTTGCTGGTGAGTCACAGGCAAACAGGAAATATCTTGCTTTCGCAAAGAAGGCTGAAGAAGAGGGTTATATCTCAATAGCTAAGCTTTTCAAAGCAGCAGCTGAAGCAGAGACAATTCATGCCCACAACCATCTAAAAGAACTCGGTGGAATAAAATCCACAAGGGAAAATTTGCTTGAAGCAATAAACGGAGAAACCTTTGAGTTTCAGAATATGTATCCAAAAATGATTGAAGAGGCCAAAGCAGAAAACATGAGTGGAGCTATGAGGAGTTTTAACTATGCAAACGAAGTAGAAAAGGTTCATGCTCAACTTTTTAAAAAGGCTCTCGAAAACATAGATAAGAAAGAAAATATTGATTACTATGTCTGTCCTGTATGCGGGAATACCTTTGAAAATGAAGTCCCAGATAAATGTCCTATTTGCAATGCTTTAAAAAAGTTTTTTATAAAAATAGAATAAAGGAGGAATAAAATGGCTGAAAAATTTGAAATTTACAAATGTGAAATCTGTGGAAACATCGTAGAGGTATTACATGGAGGTGCAGGTTCGCTTGTTTGTTGTGGACAACCAATGAAATTAATGACTGAGAACACTGTCGATGCCTCTAAGGAAAAACATGTACCTGTTTACGAAAAAAATGGAAATACAGTAACGGTAAAAGTTGGATCCGTCCCACACCCAATGGAAGAAAAACATTATATTGAATGGGTTCAAGTAATTACAGAAAATGGCAAATCCTATAGACAATTCTTATGCCCTGGTATGGCACCTGAAGCAACATTTGAAATACCAGAAAACATAGCAAAAGTAAGAGAATATTGTAATATTCATTTGCTTTGGTCAACAAAATAGGAGGTGATAATTATGTGCGGGATTGGTCAGGCATGTATAAGTGTTGGTCAGCAGGTTCCAAATTTTGAAATTGAAACCTATGATCCACAAAAAAAGGATTTTTCTAAAATCTCCCTTGATGATATTAAGGCAAAAAGGCAATGGCTAATATTATTTTTTTATCCAGCAGATTTTACCTTTGTCTGCCCCACTGAACTTGATGATTTGGCAAAAGTTTACGATGAATTAAAGGCTATGGGATGTGAAGTAGTATCAATTAGCACAGACACAAAATTCAGTCATTTAGCCTGGCATAGAGATGAACTTTTACTAAAAGATGTAAGATATCCTATGGGTGCTGACCCAACAGGAAAGGTATCCCGTCTCTTTGGTGTATATGATGAAAATACAGGCCTTGCTTTAAGAGGTACTTTTATAATTAATCCAGATGGAAAATTAGTTGCTTCTGAAGTTAATTTTTATAATGTTGGAAGAAATGCTGAAGAATTACTTAGAAAGATGAAAGCAAATATCTACCTCTCTACACATCCAGACGAAGCATGTCCAGCAAGATGGAACACTGGACAAAAAACACTTAAACCTTCCGCAGAGATTGTTGGCAAGGTATACGAAGCATTAAAATAATTCAAATAGGGTGCCAGCTTCACTGGCATCCTATTTGTAAATTAATTTCCTTATATCGCCTTTTAAAACATCGGAGAGCTTGTAGTATTCAGCCTCCATTTCTTTTGCTAAATCTTTAGCATAGGGATAAGATATCCAGGTGGGATCGGTGTCTATAACAATTTTTTTTATGTCTTTGTTTCTTAATTCTTTAGCAAACAATAGAGCTTCTTCAAAGGGATCTCCACTTCCCATTGAAATATTTGCTCTTCCATCTGTAAAAAAGATTACTACTTTTTGATTATCCTTAAATTTTATACTTTCTTTTTTAATAACATCAATTGATCTTTTAATAGAGAATGATAGAGGGGTCTTACCACCAGTCTTTATATCCACCAGTTTCTTCCTTGCTAAATTCATACTTTTAGTAAAGGGCAACACTATATCAGCATTAAGACCCCTAAAAGTAATCATCCCTACCCTTTCTCTATTTAAATAGGCATCTTTTAAAAGATTGAACACTATCCCCTTAGTTTGACTCATTAATTCTTCAACACCCATAGAACCAGAAGCATCAACAATAAATAAAATTGAAGTACCCTGTTTACCAACAAATCTCTTTGCTCGAAGGATATCTTTATTAATTGTCTCTTTTTTTTGATTTTCTATTATTTTGTTTTTTATAGTAGCAAAAAAATCAATACTATCGTGTATACCAGTAAATTTCCTGCTACCTCTATGACGCCCTTTATCTTTTTCCTGCTTCTTTCTTTTAATAATGAAATTTGCTCTTAAATATTTAATTTCAGAATCTTTACCACCTTTTACTTCTTCTAATTCCGATGACCTTCTATTAAATTTTTTTTTTCTATTATATAAGTTAGATCCCGTTCTTCTTTATCCTCAAAATCCTTAATAATTTTATGAAGGTTTTCCTCAAGCTCCCTGATAGATTTCTCTTCATCAAGTGGATTCTTGACAAGTCTATGTAAAAAAACAAAATAAGAAACTTCAAGAAAATCCTTTGGCAATACATAATCCCTACCATTCCATGATGCAAAAGCTTTACCAGCTTTTAAAATAATAGTATCAGCTCTATGGCCTGCAACATCTGCTAAAATACACATTTTGCTAATAAGTTCATAGTACCATTCTTTTTCATCTACTTTCTTTAATAACCTTCTTGCCTTCAAAATCTGCTTACCTATTCTTCTATCTAAGACTCCCCATTTTTTAATAAATGCCTTTGGATTCCTTTCAAAACTTATCCTTCTTTTTATTATCTCCTTTCTTATCTCAATGTCCTTGACGGTTTCAACCTCAACACATAAGCCAAACCTATCAAGCAATTGAGGTCTTAATTCGCCTTCCTCGGGATTCATCGTACCAATTAGTACGAACCTGCTGGGATGGGAAAAAGATATGCCCTCTCTTTCAACTATATTTATTCCCATAGCAGAGACATCAAGAAGTTCATCAACAATATGGTCTTCAAGTAGATTAACCTCATCAATATATAAGATCCCTCTATTCGCCTGTGCAAGAAGCCCCGGTTCAAAATGCTTTTTGCCATCCTTCAAAATTTTTTCAATATTTATTGTTCCAAGCAATCTATCTTCTGTTATACCTAACGGTACATTAACAATTTTTATTTGTGTCCTTTCTGAATTTAACTGACCAGAAATTTCATATCTTTCCCTACAGTTATCACACATTTCAAATACATTTTTGGGATTACAATTAAAGGGACATCCAGAGACTACTTCAATAGGTGGAAGTAGTGATGCTAACGCTCTTACAGCTGTTGATTTTGCTGTACCCTTTTCCCCTTTTATTAGGACACCACCAATTGTTGGGTCAATAACATTTAAGAGAATGGCAAGCTTCATTCTCTCCTGACCCACAATTGCTGAAAAAGGAAAATTTAGATTAGATTTAATGCTCATACAAAGGAAATGCCGAAGGCGGGACTCGAACCCGCACGGTTCATCACCACTACCCCCTCAAGATAGCGTGTCTGCCAATTCCACCACTTCGGCTTTTTAATTATTTAAATTCCGCCTTAAAAAGCGGTAATTTATATACTATATTATTATGTTCCTTCTCTAAAGTCAATTGAGGAACATTCAAGGCTAATTTCCCATCCCTGTATTCAGCAAAACTTTTAGTTTCATGAAGCCCATAAGCAACTCCTAAAAGGGTACCAACAAGAACCCCTCCACCAATCTTTGAGCCTGCATCGTCACTATCAATCGCTACTAAAGCAGCACCAACCAATGCTCCAATAGCAGCACCATAAATAGCATCAGTAAAAATTACTTCTCCACTTGTACCCCTTCTTGTTAACTCCCTACTAAAAGCAACATTGTTCATACTAAAGAAAAAGAAAAACATAAGAAAGAGACAAATAATTTTTTTATTCATAACTCAATACTTTAATCAATCATTACCGTCTATGTCAAGCCAAAATTAAATTATGCCATTATAATCAAAGCTTAAAGATAGAATTTATTCTACTAAAACTTCAAAGCTAACCTTATCTTTCAAGTTATCCTTTTTTAAATTTACTATCACTTCCCACTTACCCCTCATTTCAAAATCTAATTTCGTCACTTCATAAATGCCTGTTTCTCTTTCTTTTATCACCGGCGAAGAAGAGCTATAATGACCGTGTTCATTCATCCATAAAAGAATTTCTACTTTAGCTGATTTTACAGGATTTCTGTCTTTATCATAAATTTCTAAAATAGCATTATTATTCCCAGTGGTAATCCTTGAATCTAAAAAAATAAACTTAACATAAAAACTACCCCTATTTGTTTTTAAATCAAAAACTTTATTCTTCTCCTTTTCTTTAGAGTTTGCATAGGAATTGAAAATAAAAAAAATGATTAAAAAATAAATGGAATACCTACTCATTTTGTCCCCCATCTTACCGCAATAAAATGTTCTAAATATCCAAAAATAAGCTTATCAAAAAATAATCCTATGCCAATTATTATCAGCATAGCAGATATGACCATTGCCATGTCATGCAATTCCCTCCCCATAGTTAGAATAGACCCCAATCCAGCACTTACATAAAGGAGTTCAGCTGCCATTAATGACCTCCAAGCAAAGGTCCATCCAAGCCTTGCACCAGTTAAAATATATGGGAGAGAAGCAGGGACAAGAACGTGGGTATAAAGTTTAATCTTACTTGCTCCTAATACCTGAGCTGCCTTAAGTAGTATGGGTGAAATTGAAATCACCCCATCTCTCACCGTTAGTGTGATTGAAAGAATAGATCCCATAATTATTACAAATTGAATAGCTATTTCATTTAATCCAAACCATAAAATAGCAAGAGGAAGCCAACATATACTTGGTAATGCCTGCAAACCTAAAGAAAGTGAGCCTATGGTCTCATCCATCCATTTTATTCTTCCTAAACAAAGCCCCAAGGGTAATCCTATAATTAATGATATTAAATAACCAATTAATAGCCTTTTCATACTTGCGTAAATTGCGTAGACAAAACTTTTGTCACTTATTCCATTCCATAAGGTTACCAATACTTCTAAAGGCGTAGGAAAAAGAAAATGTTTTAGTGTTTCCAAATTTGCAAAAAGATGCCAAATCAGAACAAGAAAACCATAAAAAAGTAGTTTTAAAGCAACTGATTTAAACCTTTGGGTTCTTAAGTCGTTCTCTCTTTCTTTCTCTACTTTGCTAACAACCCTGCTTGGTTCAAGGTTACTCAATTCTTATATTACCTCCTCAGAAACTTTAAGAACCTCCTCCTTTAAATCATCTCTTATTATCCTTGCAATATCAATAAGTTCATTATCTTCTATATGTCTTGGTCTTGGCAAATCGATCTTATACTCCCTTTTTATTTTACCGTCCCTTGCTGTCATTAAGATAACCCTACTTCCAAGTCTTACAGCTTCTCTAACATTATGGGTTACAAAAATTATCGTTTTGCCCGTTTCAAGCCATAGTATTTCAAGTTCTTCATGTAACATATCCCTTGTTTGAGCATCAAGTGCTGCAAAAGGTTCATCCATTAACAAAACATTCGGATCAAGAGCCAAAGCTCTTGCAAGCGCTACTCTTTGTTTCATGCCACCTGAAAGTTCGTGTATCCAAGACTTTTCAAATTTAGAAAGTTTAACAATTCTAAGTAAGGCTCTTGCCCTCTCATAACTCTCTTCCTTTAAAAGTCCTGCCATTCTCAATCCAAATGCAACATTTTGAATAACATTCAACCAGGGAAACAGGGCAGGCTCCTGAAATATTAAAACTCGATCAGTTCCAGGCCCCTTTATTGGCATATCATCGATTAGAACTTCCCCATCGTCAACATTTGTCAAGCCAGCAACTACATTTAAAAAAGTAGATTTTCCACATCCAGAAGGCCCAACAATGCATAAAAACTCTCCATCTTCAATTGTTAGATTAACATTATTTAAAGCGTGCACAACACCGGTTTTGCCTAAAAATATTTTATTAACATTTATTAAGTCAATCTTAGGCATTTTAGTTTATCTGCTTTTTCCCCATATTCTTTAAAACTTTATTTAAAATAGAAAGGTCTAATATTTCATTTAAATTTGTTTTATCATTTTTTGGTAAATAACCCAAATCTTTTGCCCTTTCAGCGGATTTAAAAATTGAATATGGAGCTGGATCGTATGTAAAAGTAACTTTTGTGAATGCTTCATCTAAAACTTTATCTGGTATTGGCTTGTAAATAACTTTAGCAATTGACTGATTTATTAATTTCTTTGCCATTGAGTGATTCTTATTAATCCAATCTGTAATGTTAACATGAGCCTTTAAAAAATTCTCAACTAATTTATAATTCTTATCCAAAAACTCCTTTCTTACAACTAACACAGCTGTTGCAAAGTTACCATTTGGCCACAAACTCCTCTCATCTAAAAATATCTTTCCATTAGCTTCCTGTATTAACCTTGTTGCCCATGGCTCTGGCACCCATGCACCATCTATTGATTCCTTTTTGAATAATAACAATATATCTGGATTTTTTACATTATTAACTTTTACATCTTTATTTATTACAAGCCCTTTTGATTTTAGCCAGTATTTCAATGCAACATCTTGAGTATTACCCAGCTCAGGAGATGCAAGGTTTTTACCTATTAAATCTTTTTCATTTTTTATATTTAAATCTCCTCTAATCACAAAACTCGCGCCTCCATTTGCCACACCCGATATTATTTTTAAAGCAGTACCTTTGCTTCTTAAAAAAGCATTAACAGCGGGGTTGGTACCTACAAAGGAAATATCAATCTCACCAGAAAGAAGTGCCTCCATAGCTGAAGGCCCAGCATTAAAGGCTTTCCACTCAATTTTTGTACCTGTAAACCTTTCATATTCCCCATTTTCCATGCCAATTAAAGCCTGTGCATGTGTAAAATTGGGGAAAAAGGCAACCCTTATTTTTTCTTCAGCGAAGACATTTCCAATCATGTTAAAAACTAACAATAGAAAAAAAATTATCCCTTTCATTTCAAGCCCCCAAAATTAAGTTAATTATAACAAAAAAAATCAACATCTAATATTAAAAGTCTTTGCTAAATTATCATTTGTTATTTTACCATTATATATATTCAAAGCACTTAAAAGTACTTTGTCTTTAATAGCCTTATCTATACCTAACTTTGCAATTAACTTAACATAGGGAAGTGTTGCATTTGTCAGTGCTATTGTTGATGTTCTTGGATATGCCCCCGGCATATTAGCAACCATATAATGGATTACTCCTTCAACAATATAAATAGGCCTGTCATGTGTCGTTGGTTTAGCGGTTTCAACACAACCCCCTTGATCAATAGAAACGTCCACAATAACAGCCCCTCTTTTCATCTTCTTAAGCATTTTTCTGTTTATTAGAATTGGTGTTCTACCACCGGGGACTAAAATGGCACCAATTATAATATCAGAACTGTATAGTTCTTCTTCAAGATTATAGTTATCAAGAATTTTGGTTTTTACCCTCCCATTAAAATATTCATCTATTTTTTGCAACCTTTCAATACCTCTGTTTAAAACAACTGTCTCAAGTCCTAAATTATAACTAACTCTTGCACTATTAAAACCTACATTACCAGCTCCTATTATTAAAACCTTAGCAGAACCAATACCAGTTACCCCCATAGGTAAAAGCCCAGCCCCTTTATACCTTTTTTGTAAGTAAAAACTACCGACTAAAGGAGCCATTTTACCCGCTATCTCACTCATTGGCGACAACAAAGGTAAAGTGTTATTTACTTCAAGAGTTTCATATGCAAAGGAGGTAATTCTTTTCTTGCAAAGAAACTCAACTAAATCAAAATTGCTCGCCAAATGTAGAAATGTAAATAATGCAGTATTTTCTCTAAAATAACCGTATTCCTCAGGCAAGGGCTCTTTCACCTTTATTATTAATTCTGCTTCTTGAAAGAGTTTTTCCTTGTCCATAATTACTGCTCCAGCATTTTCATAGTCACTATCTTTAAATCCACTTCCAAGCCCTGCTCCTTTTTCAACAAAAACTTTATTACCCTCTGAAACAAGGCTATAAACACCACTTGGGGTTATTGATACTCTGTATTCCTGTTTTTTTATTTCCCTTGGAACTCCTATAACCATATTCATTCTCCTTTGAAGGAGTTATTTAATTTCAGAATATTTTCGATAAATTTATCATCTCCGCCCATTCCTCTGTATCTTAAAAAATATTCCCAATCAAGCTTTTCTATCTTATTTGCCTCCTGAAAAACTCCATTCACATTCCAAATAATTTTAGGAAGCTCATCATTATTGAATATATTTGTAAAAACTCTTTTTCCCAAAATCTCTTTCTGGTAAAGAACTACGCTTTTAATAATTTTTTTATTATCAGATTCATTATCATCAAAAGGTTTATAAGCCACACCATGTTTTAGGCTATCCTTTAAATTCCAAATCTTTCCCAGAAAATTTAATTGAATTATATTAATATCTTCTCTGAACTTACAAATCTTCTGCTGATATATAATCGGAAAGTCCTTTTCTCCTCCCAGAACAATTAAAGTGCTAACATTCCTCGGTAACATAGCCAAACTCATCCTACCGTAATCATGAGGGAATACCATTTTTTTATAGGTTAATTCTTTGGCTATATTTGTGAAAAAATTATAACTTACACCAATAAGGGATAACAAAACAATTAATTTTTTAGTTTTATAATTTAGTCCTGCAACAAGGATATTAAATAAAAAGACTAACATTACATATGCAGGAAGATAAAAAACCCCGTAAGTTTTCATTCTTTCCTCAAAACTAAGTGGATCATTACCAGCAATAATTACAAAACCTATGTAAAAAATTAAAATAAATATAGAATATTTAATAAAGTTTTTTCTGTAATAATATAAACCAACTATAAAACCCATCAAAATAATTAGGCCATTTATTACTCCAAATTCATAAAGGGGGTTGAAAGTTATTAATTGTTGAAAAAGGGTATTCCAATCTCTAATAATACCTGAGGTCTGAAAATCATGTCTAAAAATACTATTTAGAAATAGCATTAAACTTTTTGGGTTCCCCCAATTCCAAAGGGGCTCTTTAATTGCTCTAAGAGGTAAATATAAATAAACTGATAAACCTAATATAAAAAAGAAAAAACATGTCAAAATATTAACGATTGTAATCTCCCTTTTTTCTAAAAGATATTTAATAAAAATATAGATGCCTGCGAAAATTACAGTCTGGTGAACACCAAAAGCAACACCAAAAAGAAAGGAGTTTAAATATAAAAATCTAATATCTTGCTTATCTGAGAAAAAAATCATTAGAAAAATTAACAATAAATTCAATATATAAAGTTCTCCATTTATAGAATTTTCAAAAAATGTAGTGCTAAAGAGTATAATAAATATACTCGCAAATTTTTCTAAAAATTCGCCCTTTAAATTTTTATAAAAAATTAATAAAAAAAGGAAAGCAGTTATACCAGTAAAAAGATTAACCCTAAATGCCAAATTACTAAAGGGAAGGTATTTTGTTAAATGAACGATTTGAGTAAAAGCAGGATAGGAAGGAGGATGGGGAAGCCCCAAAAAGAAGCCACCCATTAAAAAATCTGTACCATCAGAAAAGGGTTCTAAAGGATAAACAAAAAAAATGAGCAATAAAGATATGAATAAAAAGAATACAATCTCAACTTTTTTTAAGCCCATAGGTAAAGAGATTTTAACACAAAGACATGAAAAGGGTTAATTAAAAACGCTTTGTTAGATTGATATAAAATTTATCTTCGTCTCTATTACCATCAATTCTGATCTTCTTATGTTGATAGTAGCTACTTATTGATAGAAGAGGAAATGTTAGATCTGCTCGTAGAGTATAAGTTAAATTGTCTTTATAATCATCTTCTTCTTTAAACTTTTCCTCTTTAATCCTACCACCAATTGTTAAAAATCTTAGAGGATATACATTAACTGCGCCCTCTAAAGTAACCAAGGTTTTTTCTTTAGAGGGGTTTGACCCCACAAACTTATCTGAAACAAACCCAGTTAGATTCATATATTTTTCATATTTTGCAAAGGCTCTCATATCAAAAATCTTTCTACTATAATAGTCATTTGTATAAATAGCGTACGTAATCTCTTCAGATATACCTTTGTTTTCAGTAAATGTATCAACCCCATTTTCTCTATCGGAACGGTTTATAAAAGCTGTTGTCTTTGATGAAAAATTATAACGAGGTGTATACAAAACCTGAAGATTGGCAAAATAGTTTGCTTCATCATCATTGTTTACTCTCTGTAAAACACTCCTACCAGCCTCGGCGGTTATGAAAGTTGTTCTATCAAAGGAATAGTATGAAGCCATACCTTTAATTGTCCTTCTACTTTCATGAGTACCATTATCATAGAAAACATCGTCTACTGTACCAGAAGCTGTTAAATTCATAGATGTAATAGGTATATAGGAAAGACTTGCAGATGTTATATTTCTTATCGCTGTATTATAGGGCTCTAATTGAATATCATATACTCTATTTTGGGCAATATAATTCTCATTTGTAACTGGTATACTTCCCTCGTCATAATAGCTCAATTGTTCTGACAATGAAAAACCAAGTTTGGGATTAATGGGACCTGAGATCTTATATCTTGCGGTATGAATTTGCTTAATTTTTTTATCAATGCTATTCGTCAAATAATCATGAACTGTGAGTGTATATCCTCCTTCATGGGCGTAGGGTGAAATTAAGCTCGGATTTTTTATAAAACTAAAATCGTAGTTAAAAGTTAAATAATCATAGTTAAAAGCACCAGTTGAATTGTTTGTGTTATCGGTAAAGTAAATTAAATCATGTCTTGAGGTGTAACTCCAATCACCTTTTCTAAAGGTTATTGAAAAGTTATTTATAGCTTTGCTTGTTTGGGTATCTTCTGCCCTTTCTCTCATAATCTTGTCAAACTCATAAGAAAGAGTACCGCTATACGAGTTAGTAAGAGAAGTGCTTCCATAAAAGTAATAGGGCAGTTTCACATTGATTTCTTCTTCAAGTGGTCTTTTTTCGTACAGAAACTTTGCTAAAAGATCTGATCTCCAGTCCTTTCTTATAGTCTTGAATATAAAATTACCCTCATAGCTTTCTCTTGATACTTTATTATCATCTTTATCAAGTTGATATACAAAGAAGCTCGAGGAAGCAATCCAGTTATTTACCAATGTCCAAAGAAGCCTGCCATCATATCTTCTTTGACCAATCTCAACAGTTTCTCTGACCTTTTTAACTCCATCATCAGTTTCATAATAACTTGCGTTAATCCAGAATTTTAGAAATCCAAGGTTTAATGTATACCTGTTTGTAGTAGTTTTTTCAATATTATCACCATCTGTTATGAAATTTTCCCATTCAAAAAGATAGGCATAGGGAGTCAAAGGTCCAACTCTTCTATTAAATACTCCACCACCATTACCATTGCCACCATTACCGTTTCCCAAGAAAAAACCATTTCCAGATCCACCATTGCCAAGCAATCCACCATTACCACTTCCCAAAAAAAACATACCATTGCCATTCCCACTAAAAAGCAATCCATTACCATTACCAGAGAAAAAGTTACCATTGCCATTACCATTACCACGGGGATCAAAAAAATTGAAATATCTTGGCATAACATATTTAAAGGTAACTTTATTATGCATCTGCGAATAATCTGTAAACTCATAGGTATCTGGATTTATATGCTGGGAATCAACATTTTCTGTTAAAACTTCGAAAAAAAGTGGTAGCATCCTCGGAGCAATAACGAGGTCTAAATACCATCTCTTCCTGAACTTATCGCTATGAGAGCTTTTACCGCCAAAATCCCTGTCAACCGCATCATATCCTAACCCCAATTTCATGTCAAAAGTACCAAGTGCACCATTTTGCAGTAAAAATAGTCTTGAATAATCCAAATTATAGCGCTGTAAAAAATATGAATTATCTTCTTCTTTATTCAAAATACGATAATCAATTTTATCTTCTTGATAGGTATAGGATATAGAACCAGAAAACCCTTCTGCAAGAAGGGTTATTGGTGTGAATAAAAAAAATAAAAATAAAATTAGAAAACCAACATTTTTCATAAATAAATTGAAAGGGGGTTTGCACCCCCTTTCTTAAATTTTATTACTTGTTATGACATGACCAACAAAGCATACTTGAAGCATTGGATCTTCTTAAGAGAACTGGAATAACTGTACCACCTGGTCCAACCTTACCATGAACATCGTGACAGCTTGAACATGTCATCTGTCCACCTGGAAATACTGCTGCTGCTGTTTCACCCATGTTTGCTGCTGCCTGGTTAGCATTGTAAAGCTCGTAAGTGGTATTTGCTGCAGCTGCTGCATAGTTAAAGCCTATTGGATGATCATCTCTTAAGTCTGTACCAAGAGCAGCTGTTGCATGGATTTTAATAAAATTGAATGTTGGTGCTGCACCATTAACCAAGTTTGATGTGTTAAACAATGTCTTAGTTGTTGCAGTATTCTGCTGTTCATGACAGGAGAAACACAATTTTGATGTTTCATCTGGCTGTCCACTACCACCAAAATTCTGGGGATCAAACATAACGGATGAGTAGGCTATAAATGTAGGAGCTGTATAATTCCTGTTCCAAAGAGGCCATCCACCTGCCATGTGTGGGGTATGACAGAAAACACAGACTTCATTGTAATTGGTTGAGCGATACTGATTACCAGACCAATTAGCAAGATTGTGTTTTGTGTTTCTAATGTCAGAAGCAGCATAAACGCCTGCAACTGCTAAGGCTATGACTGCTGTTACTGCTAATACTAAAGCTAACTTTTTCATGTCCCTCACCTCCTTATTTCATTTTTGTTTAAAGTTAACATATATTAATAAATCTTGTCAACTAAAAATTTATAAAAAAATTAATTTTTTGTTACCGTTTTTTAGCGTCATCACTTTGTCTTTTCACCAAAGTCAACGGGATATTTTTTCTTATACTCTTCATTCATATACTGAAACACTTGAAATCTTCTATTCATTTGATCTACGACATAAATTCTATCACTTTTATCTATATACATCCCCATTGGCAAACTCATCGCTCCAATTCCTTTAGTGCCAGGTGCTCCTACCAATCCCAATAATTGACCTTGCCTGTCAAAGACCTGAATAGCCTTTAATGGATCAATAACATAAATATTATTATCAGAATCTATGCCAATTCCCTTAACTTGAGCAAAACCTCCAGGTTTGTCTCCTCTTCTACCAAACATACTGATGAATTTACCGTCTTTATTAAAAATTTGAACTCTTGCATTTAGACCATCAGCTATGTAAACATCTCCGTTTTTATCTATACAAATACCCCATGGTCTATTAAACTCCCCTTCCTGATCCCCAGGTCTACCAAAACTAAAAATCAGTTTTTTCGTTAAAAGATCATAAACATAAACCTTATGAGCTTTTGTATCAACTACATATAACCAGTTTAACTTTTCATTTATAGCAAGACCATTGGGACTTTCTAACTCTCCATCTCCTATAGTATATAAAGGCTTTCTTTCTTTTTTTGTAAATACTTTAATGTTTCCAGCCTTACCATCCGCTATATAAAGTTTGTCTCTATCAAAAACTACACCGGTTGCAAACTGAAAAGATGGCTCATTTGTGACCAACTCTACTTTATTTTCATTAAAATCAAAAATAAGCCCTCCGTAAGGCATTAAATCTGTTACAACTACTAAGCCCTCTCCATCAGAAGCTATATGCAAGGGTTTTCTTAGTTTTATTTCAGGATCAGTCTCGCCTGTAATTTTCTTTAAAAAACTTGTTTTTTGAGGCAAATCCCTATTTCCTCTATATGCACCAATAAACTCTACTTTAGGTTCATTAGGTGGTGGTGGCCAAAAAAAACGCTCTTTTTTTACAACATCCTGCTTTTGAGCACAGGCAAAAAATAAAATTGATAAGAGAAAACAAGAAATCCTTTTTAACATCTTTTTTTCCACCCCTTTATTTTTTATGACAAATGGCACACAATTCCATTCGACTTTTTACTCCCCTTACAAAAAAGACTGGAGTATTTTCTCCATGGGGATTATGACAACTACTGCATTGCAACATTTTTCCAGGTCTTGATGGGTCTTTCTTTCCACTCAACGGATGCTTTGAAACAACATGTGTTATTCCTGGTTTTTTAAACTCTTGATGACAATTGATACATAAATCATTAGTTTCCATTTTCAGCTGATGGGGATAGTCAGATGAATGTAAATCATGACAAACTTCACAACTACCAGCAGCAAAAGGGCCATGTGCATATTTATAGTTTTCAAGTTTCATATTATCATGACAATTTACACATATTCCAACTATATTTTCAGAAACCATATATTTTACATTATCCTTTTTTTCCTCTACATGACAAACATTGCAATCTCCAGAGCCAGCAGGGCCATGAACATATTTTTTAGATATAATTCTTTTATGACATTCAGAACAATTTTCTATAGAAGCATGACAGAGCAAGCACTCCTTCTCTTTTTCCTCTTTATGAAAATAGAATCTATTTGCACCTGAGGGGAGAACCTTCGGAGGTTTAATAACATTAATTATAGACCTTTTCTCATCAATTAGTTTTCCGTCTTTAAATAAGGAAATCCCTACCAAATTTTCTCCATTATCTAATTCAACATCTATTATTATATAGTCCCTAAATTGGGATTTATATTCAGCTGATGCTATATATATAAGTGGTGATTTAATATCATTTACAGTTATCATTACATGAGTTGCATCGTCTCTTTCAAGTTTTGCAATCACATATACGTATGGTGAAGTAATATAGCTCTTGTCCTCTGGTGTTATTATTTTTAAAGCAAAGGATAATTTAAAACTTAAAATAACAAAAAATATTATTAAAACTATTCTATTCATAGTTTTCAGTTATTTTTCACAGGTTTTGCTCTGTCATAATAAAAGGGTTTGTGACAACCAACAATGCAACCCCCACCAGTTATGGTTTTAGAGAAAATTATAGGTATGTTCCAGGCACCAAAACTAGCAAAATTTCTTTTTACAAGTTTTTCCTGATTACTCATATGGGGATCATGACAGAAGCGACAATTTCTACTCTTATCCTTATTTACATGCACATAATGTAAATTTTTATCTCCATTCCTAAAATTAGTTGCAGTCAACGTCTTTGAATCCCTTGCTATGTCTGGATTATGGCATATAAAACAAAGTGCGTATGTCTGTGGGGTATAGGGAGGATAATTTTCTTCTGGATATTTTGCAATTAAAAATTTAACCTCATTGCCTCCATGCACACCATGACAGTCATTACAATTTCCTTCATCAACAGGCTTATGAATTGATTTTGCTGTTTTAGCATCTCCTATATTGTGGCATTCTGCACATAAATATACTGGCTCATTTTTTAAAATTTTCTTAGAATCTGATGAATGTACAACATGACATTGTTCGCATTGCTCGTCTTTTACAGGAGGATGAGAATACTTATATTTTTTAAAAGTATTAACTAAGTCACCATGACATTCTTTACATAGATATTCCTGCTTTGTAATAAGTAACCTATTATTTCCTGAAGCATGAGGTAAATGACACATCGCACAGTTCTCTGCAACTGGAGGATGTATATACTTCTTTGTAAATGCCCCTTTATCATGACAATTAAAACACACCTCTGGCATTTTATTAATCAAAAGCTTTTTTGCATCACTCGTATGTGGTACATGACAGCCCAAACAATCTTTGTCAGCAACAGGTGGATGGACAACCTTACCATTCTTAATCATATCTCCGTGGCAGGTAATACAAATATTATCCTCATTTAAAAGCTTGCTAAAATTACTCTCATGGGGCTGATGACAATTATTACAGCTTTCTGCCACTGGATTGTGAATATTCTTTTTGCCAACATAGTTATTCTTTTGATGACAGATAAAACATAAATTGTTTCCTTCCTCTTTTGTCAAACCCTTAACCTTCGTAGAGTGGGGGTTATGACATCCAACACAATCTCCATCTTTAACAGGTGGATGAATGTGTTTTTTAGTATTTTTTGCATCATGGCAGTTATAACAAAGTTTACTACCCTCATCGACGAGTAATTTTTTATAATCGCTATCATGTGGTCTATGACAGCTCATACAATTTTCTGAAACAGGTGGATGTATAACACTATTTTTAAACTCCCTTTCCTCATGACAGTTAAAACATAACTTGTTTTTAGATTCCAATAACAAATTTTCATGCTTAGAGGAATGGGGATTGTGGCAACTCATACAGTTTTCAGAGACAGGAGGATGAACGTTTTTTTTAGATTTTACAGACTTATGACAGATTAAGCAAATTTCTTCTTTCTTTTTTATCAAAGGAAAGGGGTGATCATTTCCACCATGACATCTTTGGCAGTTCCTGCCTCTAACTGGTCCATGAACATATTTTTCTTTTAATAAATTATCATGACATCCCTGTGTCACACAACTATCAACGCCATAGGATGCCACAGAAAATGTGAAAACCAAAAAAACAACTAAAGTTAAAAAAAACAAACCTTTTTTAAAGGATTTAATTTCCTCCATAGCTATGTAGTCCTGAAAGTAGTAAATTTACTCCTAAATAGGTGATTATCACTGATATAAATCCTACCACTGATAGCCAAGCTGCCTTTTTCCCTCTCCAGCCTCTTGTAAAACGAGCATGGAGAAACGCCGCATATACAAACCAGGTTATTAATGACCATGTCTCCTTTGGATCCCAACTCCAATAACTTCCCCAAGCATAATTTGCCCATGCAGCACCTGTGATTATACCCAATGTTAACATGGGAAAACCTACCGCAATTGCTTTATAATTTATATCATCAAGTGTTGCAGTTGTCGGAAAAACAGAAAGAATTGGACCAAAGGGTAATTTTTTTTCTTCTTTTCTATATTTAAGAAGATACATTATACTAACGCCACAGGCGATAGCAAAAGCAGCATAAGCAAAAAAGCAAGTGATTACATGATATATAAGCCAGTTACTCTGAAGAGCTGGAACAAGGGGTTGGATTTCCTGAGATATATTAGGAGAAAATGATGCAAAAGCCATCGCCATTGACACAAAGGGTAATACAAAAGCTCCCATAAACCTATTTTTATAATAAAATTCAAAGGCTAAATAAATACCAGCAGTGCACCAAGCAAAAAATACAAGAGATTCATAAAGATTTGTTAGAGGAGCCCTTCCAATTCCCATTTGATATGACTCTATCCATCTTAAAATAAGCCCTCCTGTCTCTACAAGAAAACCACCAGCTGTTAATATTGTTCCAATTACTCCCATTACATGATTTCTGCTAACTACAAAGACAATATATGAAAACATTGCAAAAAAATAAATAAAAGTAGTTATAGATAAAAGTTTACCACTTATGTAAATGGAGCCTTCCATGTTGCCTCCTATATCTTCATATCTTTTATTTGCTGAACAATTTTTGCAAATTCCTCTTCAAAAATCCTTGTTCTTGAAGATTGGCCTGCAATGGTAATTACACTTCTTTCTCCATCAAAGCTAAGTCTAACCCAAATCCTTTTTCTTATAACAAAGAAACTATAATAAAGACCAACCATCATTATAAAACATCCCAACCACACAATCCACACACCAGGGTCCTTTGTTACCTGAAGTCCCGTATAATATGACTCATGATAATCAATATATTTAAAAAAGTAGTTACTATTAGGATTAAGGTCTGCTTCTGGTAGATTTTTATATACTGGAAACCTAACTGGCATTCTACCAGCTTCACTAACTTCTAATATTACAGCTGGACCATAATTTTCTAAGTTTGGATAATGATCAAAAACTCTTACAAAATCTCCAGAAAAGGGAATATTAATAGGTTTCTCTGTCACTTCTATTTCATAAGACTTACCTGCGTTTTTGCCAGATTTTATAAAGACTCTCATCTTTGCTATTCTATCTATTACACCATAACTTGATTGATAAAAAGTTAGATTCTTATAGCTTAATGGATGATTTACTCTCATAGCAAATTTTTTTACTTCTTTTCCATTTTCAATTATTGTAACATCGGATCTGTATTCTTTTACCATACCATTTGGATAGTAACCTAAAGAAAAATCATCGCATCTTATAAAAAAATCCATTTTGTAAGGCTCTTTACCCCCTCTTAAAAACACTTGATTAGTTGATGAGCCTTCTGGAAGATTAATGAATCCCCTAAATCCCCATATTGCACCAATCATGCCACCAACTAAAATAAATAGAATACTTAAATGTGTTATATAAACCCCTAATCGGGAGTATTTTCCTTTGTCATAGTAAATATAAATATCCTGCCCTATTTCTTCATAGGGCTTACCATATTTAGGATTTAGTATCTTCTTTATTTCCTCTTTCCAGATGTCAATATTACCTCTCTTTTTAATAACATCAATTAGACTAATGCTTTTTTCCAATTCAGCATCTAATGTTTTCTTTGGATTTTTTATTTGCTTCAAAAGTGGTTTAAGCCTTTTGATTGAACAAACAATAAGATTTAATGTGAAAAGAGCTAAAAGAAAAACAAACCACCAAGAATGATACATATCATATAATTCCAAAACGTCTATAATACGAGTGAATACCTCACCATAATTATGAAGATACTCTTCATAGCTTGCATTTTGTGGGATAATTGTGCCTGCAATTGAAGTTACCGCCAAAACTATTAAAAGGATTACAGCCAATTTAATTGACGCAAGAAATTCCCAAATATCAAATTTTTTGTTTGACCCCATTAAGTCTCCTTAATCTTTTAATTCACAGGGAGGGCTACCAGTCCCTCCCCCATCCCATCTTTCGAAATTATTTTTTCTTATGACAGTCTCCACATTTGGTTGGTCCTTTCTTCCCTTCTTCGTGGCATTTCTTACAGCTGTTGTGGAATGCATCTTTTGGTTTTACCTTTGAGTCCTTATTATGACAGCTTGAACAATTCTGCTCTTTTCCAGCCTCATCTTTGTGATGACATTTCTGACAGGAAATACCTAAATCTTGGTGAGCCTTGTGATTGAATGTAACTTTGCCTACTGCACCACCTTTGAACTCATAGGTATCTTTTGCAGCTGCATAAACACCACTTGTAATAACCATCAATGTAAAAACTACAGCAATAATGCTTGCGATTTTCTTCATCTCTATCACCTCCCTTTTTACAATATTCAATTTTTTATAATACTTATAAATTATATCCATGTCAAACACTTTAAGAATTTATCTTTATTTTGATAAAGATTGACAAGTGAAATTCATATAATTACAATTAAACTACACTACTGGGCGATTAACTCAGAGGGAGAGTGCTACCTTCACACGGTAGAAGTCACTGGTTCGAATCCAGTATCGCCCATAATTTTTTCACTTCAAGTTATCCACACTATATGGTAACATTTCTTTATGAAAAAATTTTTAGTATTGTTTCTTTTTTTTACTTTTATCAGCAGTTCCTATGCTCAAAAATACTCCCTTTTAATACCTGATATAATTTTTTATAATCAACCGCAAGAATTTAAAACAAAGCTCACCTACATTATGAGAGAGGAGGTATCATCATTACCATACTTTTCATTAATAAATAGAAATACTACTTTATCTTCGCTTTCTATAAAAACGAATGGCAAAAAATACTTTAATAAACAGCAATATATAGATGACATTTCTGAAACCCTATTTAAAAATGAAATTGATTATGCTTTTATAACGATTATTAATGAAGAAAACAGCAAATGGAACATTAATTTTCTAATAATTGACTTTGCAGGCATTATATATGAAGACTATTTCCAGATTGAAGGCAATGAAAAAGCCTTTGAAGATTCTATAAAAGCTCTAATTGCTAAAGTAAATTCAATAATTTATTTTCCGAAAAATGAAAATGATAATCCCTATGAGTTTGAAGAAATGATTTTTATACCTGCAGGACCGGCAATCATCGGAAGTTTTAATGGTGAACCTATTGAAGCACCTCAAAGAACGGTTTATGTTAATTCTTTTTATATAGATAAATATGAGGTCACAAATAGCCAATATAAACAATTTATTGATGCAACGGGAAGAAAACCTCCTACAAATGTAGTTAATCCAGAATATACTATATGGCAAAATGGTAACTACCCTGAAGAATTAGCAAATCATCCTGTTGTGAATGTTACATGGTATGATGCTAAAGCTTATTGTGAATGGAAGGGTAAAAGGCTACCCACAGCAATAGAGTGGGAAAAGGCAGCAAGAGGCCCATACGGAAATATATACCCATGGGGTAATGAGTATTTTGATGGATTTGCTAACCTATATCAAAAAGGAGAGTCCTACATTACTAGAAAAACTGTCCCAGTAGGAACCTATGATATGTCAAAGAGTTATTATGGCGTTTATGATTTAGCGGGTAATGTTTGGGAATGGGTTAATGATACTTATAACGACAAAAATAGCAACACTTTAAAAAAATTAGCAAAAGGTGGTGGTTGGGGTTACAACGGGAATAAATACACCGCAAGGGCATCATATAGCCTTATCTTTGATGCGAATTACACAAGTAACTGCCTTGGTTTTAGATGTGCTAAATAATTTTAATTCCACTACATTTAACAGTTAATTATTTAAGATAAAAAATATTGAGCAATAAAAAAGGGAGCTTTAGGGCTCCCTTTTTTGTATTAATATTCAGGCATTGGAGGCATTCCAGGTCCTGCTTTTTTCTCTTCTGGCTTTTCAGTAATCATACATTCTGTTGTGATGAGTAGCCCTGCTACTGATGCTGCATTCTGAAGGGCTGAACGAGTGACCTTTGTTGGATCTATAATTCCAGCTTTCATTAAATCTTCAAACTCTTCAGTTGCAGCGTTAAAACCAAAAGCTCCTTCACCTTCTTTAATCTTCTCAACAACAATTGATCCATCAATTCCAGCATTCTGGGCAATTTGTTTTGCTGGCTCAAGTATTGCTTTCTTGACAATTTCAACACCAAACTGCTGTTCACCTTCTAATTTAAGCTTTTCCAATGCCTTCAATGTTCTGATTAATGCAACACCGCCACCGGGAACAATTCCCTCTTCTACTGCTGCTCTTGTGGCATGTAAAGCATCCTCTACTCGAGCTTTCTTTTCTTTCATCTCTGTTTCTGTAGCAGCACCTACTCTAATGACTGCTACACCACCAACTAATTTTGCAAGCCTTTCCTGAAGCTTTTCTCTATCATAATCTGAGGTTGTCTCCTGAATTTGATTACGAATCTGCTTTACTCTTGCTTCGATATCTTCTTTCTTTCCAGCACCATCGATAATAGTTGTATTGTCTCTATCCACAACTATTTTCTTTGCTCTACCTAAATCTTTCAATGTTGCATTCTCAAGTTTGAACCCTGTCTCCTCTGAGAGAACCCTACCACCAGTTAGAATAGCAATATCCTCTAACATAGCCTTCCTTCTATCACCAAAACCCGGGGCTTTAACTGCAACACACTGTAAAGTTCCCCTTAATTTATTAACTACTAATGTTGCAAGTGCCTCTCCTTCAACTTCTTCTGCAATAACCAAAAAGGGTTTTCCAGATTTTGCAATTTGCTCTAATATAGGCAGTAGGTCTTTCATTGAACTGATCTTTTTGTCATGAATTAACACATAAGCATCTTCAAGAACGCATTCCATTCTATCAGCATCTGTTACAAAGTAAGGAGAAAGATAACCACGGTCAAACTGCATACCCTCAACAACTTCCATTGTAGTTTCCATTCCTTTGGCTTCTTCCACTGTTATGACACCTTCTTTACCAACCTTCTCCATTGCTTCAGCAATTATCTTACCTATCTCTGGATCATTATTTGCTGATATTGTACCAACCTGTGCAATTTCCTTTGGATCTTTTGTGGGTTTACTCATCTTTTTCAGTTCCTCTACACAAACCTCGACTGCCTTATCAATACCTTTCTTAAGTTCCATTGGATTATGTCCAGCTGCAACTAATTTTGCACCCTCACGAACTATTGCCTGTGCGAGAATTGTTGCGGTTGTTGTACCATCACCTGCAACATCAGATGTTTTACTAGCAACTTCTCTTAGAAGCTGTGCACCCATGTTTTCAAACTTATCTGAAAGTTCAATCTCTTTTGCTACAGTCACACCATCTTTTGTAATTGTTGGTGCCCCGAAGGACTTGTCTATTACAACATTACGCCCCTGTGGTCCAAGGGTAACTTTAACAGCATCTGCGAGAATATTTATTCCCCTTATCATTGCTTCACGTGCTTCATAACCAAACTTTAACATCTTTCCAGCCATTTATCATTCCTCCTTATTTGTTTTTTTTATTTTTTTGTAATAATGCCTAAAATATCTTCTTCTCTCATTATAAGGTACTCTTCTCCATCAATTTTAATCTCAGTTCCAGCATACTTACCAAAAATTACCCTATCTCCTTCTTTCACCTCAAGAGGAATCTTCTGCCCATTCTCAAGAATCCTTCCGTGACCTACTGCGATAACTTCTCCTTCCTGTGGTTTTTCTTTCGCAGTATCTGGGATAATAATCCCTCCTTTTGTCTTTTCCTCTTCCTGAACTCTTTTTACCAATACTTTGTCATACAGTGGTCTTACTTTCATAGCACCTCACTCCTTTTGAAATTTTTTAGCACTTGCGTGCTTTAAGTGCTAATAAATTAAACATTAAAATTTTTGTTGTCAAGAGGGACAAAATTTTTTTTAAAAATTTTTGTCCCTTTTGTCTTTAACTATGCTAATGAGTTCGCCAAATTGTAAAGTAGTGTTAAGCTCATCACCAATGTTAACATCCTTTGGTGACTTGACAATCTTACCGGTTTTAAGATTTTTAGTTATGCTATATCCCCTTGATAAGACCTTAAGCGGGCTTAATGAATCCAGTGATGCCGAAAAATTATAGACCGGCATTTTCTTGGACTGAATAATTCTTTTTATTTGATTTATAAGACTATCACTAAATCTTATCAATTTTTCCCTTTTGATCATTAATTTTTTTGAAGGAGAAAGCTGATTTATAATTTTATTGAAGTTAGTTACCTTTTGTTTAAAAGCATCTAATTTAACAAAAAAAGCACGAGAAAATCTGCTTTCATGGTATAAAACTTTTTCCCTATTATTTTTAATTGATTGTAAATAAGATTTAAGACTTCGCTTTTCATAGTCTATCTTCTTTTTCATTTCGACCAGTTTTTTTTGAATATTGCCTTTGCAACGTAAGAAGAGATTATAGATTTTATCTTCAAGCACATCTTTACTATTTACTACAAGCTCAGCAGCAGCAGATGGGGTTGGTGCCCTCAAATCTGCTACAAAATCAGCGATTGTAAAATCAGTCTCATGACCTATTGCAGATATAATAGGTATTTGAGAATGATAAATAGCATCTGCAACAATCTCTTCATTAAAGGCGAACAAATCTTCGAAACTGCCACCACCTCTTGCTAAAATAATAACATCAAGAAAATCCTTAAAATGTTTGTTAGCATAATTAATTGCATATGCTATATCTTCCTTAGCACCTTCTCCCTGGACTTTCACAGGGAATATTATTATATGAAGACCAAAAAATCTTCTTTTTAGTATATTTAGCATATCCTTGATAACCGCACCTTTAGTAGACGTAATTATTCCTATTTTATGTGGAAAGAGGGGTATCGGTTTTTTCTTAGCTTCATCAAAATAGCCCTTTTCTTCAAGTTTTTTCTTTAGCTCTTCAAATCTAATTTTAAGAATCCCAATTCCCAAAGGTTCCATATAATTAGCAACAAGTTGATATTCACCCCTTGTTTCGTAAAGTGTTAGCCTACCTCTTACAAGAACTTTCATGCCATCTTTTGGTGTGAACTTAAGGGAGTTAGTATAACTTCTAAACAAAACTGCCTTTATCTGACTTTCTTCATCTTTTAGCGTGAAAAAGAGATGATTACTATAATTTTTGAAATTAGATATTTCGCCTTCCACCCATATCTCAGGGAAGGTTTCCTCAAGGATATTTTTGATTATACTGTTGATTTCTGAAACTGTAAAAACATGTAAATTTTCCATATTTAGAAATAAAAAAACCCTGCCCACCTAAGATGGACAGGGTTTTGAAGTCCAGTTAAAAAAGCTTAGCTTTTTTTAACATTGGTGGCCTGTGGACCCTTAGGGCCATCAGTGATTTCAAAAGAAACACTTTCGCCCTCTTTAAGGGTTTTAAAACCGTCAGTCTGAATGGCTGAGTAATGTACGAATACATCAGGACCATTCTCTTGAGAAATAAAGCCGAAGCCTTTTTTCTCATTGAACCACTTAACTTTTCCTACTGCCATACTGCAATTCCTCCTTTTACTTCGCGGTTACCCGCATGATACGCTTTCAGTATAGACCTCTTATGTACCTCTGTCAACAAAAATAATTTTAAACAAAAGAATCAATTAATAAAAAACTCAATTATTAAAATAGTAAATTAAACAACCATTTTCTTAATTCTTAAATCATTAATTAAAATTTATTTTCTTTAAAAAAATCTATAATTTTTCTTCTTAACTTAAATATATCTCCTTTACATATATAATCCTGAGCTGAATAATCCTTTACTGCTTTTCTCAAAGAATCTTCATCATTCGAGGAGTAAAAAATTATAGGTATATTCCTTATTAACTCATTCTCTTTCAGAAGCTTAGCTAATTTATCTCCCGATAGTCCAGGCATATTAATATCTAATAATATAAGATGTGGTTTATATTCTCTTATAGCATTTGTTGAGCCAAAGGGGCTCTGATGTATATTAACTTCAAATCCTTCATCTTCTAATATTTCCTTTGTTGTTATTAAATGATTAATATCATCATCAATTAACATAACTTTCTTTTTCATATATACCCCCATTAAAATTTAGGTAATACTATTGTAAATGTTGTACCCTTACCCCACACACTTTCAACATAAACTTTTCCATTAAGTAGCTCTGTTAATTTTTTTACAATTGTAAGTCCAAGTCCTGTGCCTTCGTATCTCTTAGTTTTAGCATCTTCTAATTGAGTGAAAGCATTGAATAATTTCTTTAGATCTTCTTCCTTAATACCACATCCAGTATCTGCTACAGATATAATTAAATGATCATTTTCTAACTCTTGTGAGATTTTTATATAGCCCTGTTCTGTAAATTTTGCAGAATTACTAATTAAATTTATCAAGATTTGTCTTAACTTTACATAATCAGATTTTATTACAAGATCTGGATTACTTAAAGAAATAACTGTATCAACATTCTTTTCTTTAATAAGGACTTTTGTATATTCAACAATATCTCTTAAAAGTTCTCCAACTTTGAACTCTTCATTTATTATTTCCATTTTTCCTGCTTCAATTTTAGAAAGATCCAATATATTATTTACTATGATTTTTAAATTATTGGCCGAATTTTGTATCATTTTCAAATACAATTGAATTTTATCAAACTCTTTATTTTCATAAGCTTTCTTAATAAGTTCTATTATCCCAATTATAATATTTATAGGTGAACGCAATTCATGAGTAACATTTGCAAGAAACTGATTTTTTATATTATTAATCTCCTCAAGCTCTTTAGCTTTAGAGTGAGCTATCTCTTTCTGAAGTATTATATTTGCCAAATTATTTGCTTGTTGAATAATCAGTTCTTTTACAGAGAGAAGTCCATAAAATTTTTTTTCCCCGTCTACCATTATGATTTCATCATATACATTTTCTGATTCTCTTGATAAAGCTTTGTCAATTATAGTATTAATATCTTCATTACAGTCTATGATTAGTGGATTTTTTATCATTATACTTTTAACATCTTTTTTATAATAGAGATCGAAAGCATACCTTTCAGAGAGTTTCATTAAAAACTTTTGCTTTACAACAAGACCAATAGGGAAGTTATCTTGGTCTACTACAGCTACTGAATCTTTTATTGCTCCCGACATAAAATTACTATATAAATCTTTGACTTTAAAATCTCCGTGAATTGCAACTTTTGAAAACACTGATTGAACCAGTTTATCCATACTTCAAATTTAAATATCTTTTTTTAATAGTGTTTTAAGTTATTTTTAAAACTTTGTTAAAAGATAAATTATAGACTCTTAAAAAAATCATCATTTGAGATTTCTTTTAAAAAATTCAAAATATCTATCTGGCCTTTGGAATATAATATTATAATTTTTCCTGTTAGTGGATTAGCTGAGATTTCTCTAATTGCACTATTGGCATACTTTTCTGAAAGAATTGAGAAAGCTTTATTCATTTTAGAAATAGAAAGTTTTTTTAATAATGGGACTTCAATTTTTATAATTCCTGGTTTGTGATAAACAATTTTGTACATAATTATATTATTATTTTTTTTGTAGATTAATTTCCTATAAAAAATCTATTAATTTTTTTTCACATTGTAGGAAAAGAATGAATTGCGTTTATAGCAAAAAATCTTCTAAGTGCTATATTTATAGTAAACACACAAAATAGGAGGTGTCTTATGAGTATCTTCGAAAATGGTTGGAAAGGTAACATTTTAGGAGGGCTTGCAATAGGTATAGGCGGAGCTATACTTGCTCCAATAGTTTTACCAGTGTTAGCGAGTGTTGCAAAACCATTGGTTAAAGCTACTATTAAGGGTGGAATTCTGGTTTATGAAAAAGGTAAAGAGTCTTTATCAGAAGTCACAGAAGTTTTTGAAGATTTGGTAGCAGAAGTAAAATCTGAAATGGCTCATTCACATGCGTCTGAAAATATTGGTGAAGGAGGACATGCAGGTGAAACTGCCTGATGCTGAAGTATGTCATATAACAAAAGGAAGAGTTAGGATTAAAATACCATCTAAAAAGGGGAATAAAAGTTTTTTCGATGAGCTAAGAAATACTTTAATTAACGATGGCTTTGCAAAGGAAGTATCTATTAATCCATCGATTAGTTCTTTTATTTTATATACTGAGGAAAATTTGGATAATATTAAAACATATGCCAGAGAAAAAAATCTTTTTGAATTAAAAACAATAGATGAAGAAAAAAGGAAAGTAATAAATTATACCATCAAACAGGCTTATAATAACTTAGATTCAAAATTAAAGAGATTTTTCAATAACGAGATAGATCTTGGCAGTACGGTTTTTTTGACGCTTATAGGGC
>JAOABK010000080.1 GCA_026418415.1 Pseudomonadota bacterium
GAATTTAGACCTCATTTAGAAGGAATTGCGACTCAACTCTCTTAATGAATTTGCAATTGAATTTGTAGGAATTTAGACCTCATTTAGAAGGGATTGCGACTTTTTACTTCTTGTCTTGTTTCAGTTTGCTTAATTACTGTAGGAATTTAGACCTCATTTAGAAGGGATTGCGACATTTTACCACCACTCCAATAATCCTAATTCTAATAAGTAGGAATTTAGACCTCATTTAGAAGGGATTGCGACAGCAATTACTTCTTTTTTCATATATTCCTCCTTGTAGGAATTTAGACCTCATTTAGAAGGGATTGCGACTAAGAGGACGCTAATCCATTCTTCGACGCCTCCAGTAGGAATTTAGACCTCATTTAGAAGGGATTGCGACGTAACCATTCATGTGAATTGTCATTATAGAAATTAAGTAGGAATTTAGACCTCATTTAGAAGGGATTGCGACACAAATCGTATCTTTGTTTAAGTACTCTCTGAGGCCGTAGGAATTTAGACCTCATTTAGAAGGGATTGCGACCTTTGAGATTATCTCTATTTATCTCTATTTTTTCAGTAGGAATTTAGACCTCATTTAGAAGGGATTGCGACCCTCTTTCTTTAAGTCTTTCTTTGGTGGACTTTGCGTAGGAATTTAGACCTCATTTAGAAGGGATTGCGACTATACAAATCAGAAAATCTACCGATAATTCTGTCAATGTAGGAATTTAGACCTCATTTAGAAGGGATTGCGACAAAGATATGATAAGCTTTTTCACTATCTTTTTTGACAGTAGGAATTTAGACCTCATTTAGAAGGGATTGCGACTTTTAAATATTTTACATAGTCGTTCATTTTTACGTAGGAATTTAGACCTCATTTAGAAGGGATTGGATTAACGCGGGCTATTCTTCATCGTCATAAAAAAGATTGAATACCCTTTGTTTACATAGTACAATCATAAGTATGTTTAATATTGGTTTGCCTGAACTAATCTTGATTTTTATTATTGCACTTGTTGTTGTTGGACCGGATAAGTTACCGGAAGTAGCAAGAACTCTTGGCAGGACTTTCGCACAAATTAAAAGTGCCTTAGAGGATGTAAAGGAGAGTATTGAAGAAGAGGCAAGAAAGGAACTGGTTAAGCCAGTTTCTGATATTGAAGAAGATTTGAAAAAAGAAGTAGAAACTTTATACCAAGAAGCACAAAAGACTGTCCAGTCTGCCGTTGATAACCATTCTGTAGACAAA
>JAOABK010000081.1:0-733 GCA_026418415.1 Pseudomonadota bacterium
CTTATAGTCATTGCCACAAGTAATGACGAGAGGTTGCTGTCTGAACCTCTTTACAGAAGGTTCAGAAGAGCTAAATTGTATCTACCCAACCCTGAACATTAATTCAGAATCCTAACCGATATGGTTGGGATAGATTTGATAAATAAAATTGGCAAGGTCGCAATCCCCTCAAGATCGGGTCTTAATTCCTACTGTTCCCTCATTTTTCGCTTTTTAGTTCAGTATGTTATATGCCACCTTGCAAAAAAATCATGTATGTCTCAGAGGAGCCATATTTATTTATCACTATTTTACTTTCAATGAACAAATATATACTTTACTAAAATTACTTTTTAAATCTCTTGGGTTACTTATATTCAATATTTACCAGATAAATAAATTTTTTTCAATTTTTTTTATCTGATTTGATATTTGCAGGGGAAAAATGTGTTTGCTTATTGGCTGAAATATTTGAAAAGTTCTCGTTTAATAGTTTAATTGCTGTTTATTGTTATTTAGTGTCTTTTTTCATGTCATTTATTTTGAAACTCGGTCCCGGAAATAATCAGGCTAACATATATTTAACCTGTCTTTTTAGTAATCAGGTGTGACATTTTATTATGGTAACCACAATTTTACTAAAATTAGTTGAAAAAGTATTGCTTCTATGTAAAAATAAGTGCTTAGGTTTTTTGGAGAGGTGTCCGAGTGGCTGAAGGAGCACGATTGGAAATCGTGTGTACCCCTTAAAGGG
>JAOABK010000081.1:743-1214 GCA_026418415.1 Pseudomonadota bacterium
CGCCAGGTCCGGAAGGAAGCAACGGTAGTGGCCCTCTTTGTGTGCCGCAGTAATCCTGGCTACTTTTTGACTTAAAACTTTCTTAAAATTTTTTATGGATAAATATCAGGTCCTTTCGAGAAGGTATAGACCACTTATTTTTTCTGAAGTCATAGGGCAATCAGCGATAGTCAAAATTCTAAAAAATGCCCTTTCAACGGGTAAGATACCCCATTCTTTCCTTTTTACAGGGATTAGAGGGACGGGTAAAACAACAACTGCAAGGATCTTTGCGAGAGCTTTGAACTGTAAGGAAGGTGTCGTAGCAGAGCCTTGTAATGTCTGTGATAATTGTATTCAGCAGTTAGAGGGGAGAACGCTTGATATTCTTGAGATAGACGGTGCATCAAATACTTCGGTTAATGATGTTAGGATGCTCAAGGAAAACACAAGGTTTCTGCCTTCTCAGTTGAGATATAAGGTGTATATTAT
>JAOABK010000082.1 GCA_026418415.1 Pseudomonadota bacterium
CAGCAATATATCGGCAAAAGATTTTCAGATGTGTTTCCAGCCTTTAAAAATGTCTGCGATGTTGAATTAAAAGGATTAAACATTATTGATATAGATGCAGATGTTGTATTTACCGCTTTACCTCACCACGAGTCCTATCAGGTTGTTAAACCTTTACTTGAAAAAGGGTTAAAGGTTATTGATTTAAGTGCAGATTTCAGGTTTAAAAACCATGAAAGATATAAAAACTGGTATGGAGAACATCCCTTTTTTGAGTTATCTAAGTCAGCAGTATATGGCTTGCCAGAGATTTACAGAGAAGAGATAAAAAAGGCAAGACTTATAGGCAACCCCGGTTGTTATCCAACTTCTGCGATTATTCCTTTATACCCACTTTTAAAAGAGGGAATTATTGATGGAAATGGTATAATTGTTGACAGCAAGTCCGGTGTTTCCGGTGCTGGCAGAGGCTTAAGCCTTAAGACACATTTTTGTGAGGTCTATGGTGGGTTTAAGGCTTATAATGTAACTCAACACAGACACCAGCCAGAGATTGAAGAACAGCTTGAGAGCGCCGGAGAAAAAGTCTCTGTTTTATTTACACCCCATCTGTTACCAATAAAAAGAGGGATCTTGACGACCACTTATTCGAGAATTGTTAAAGATGTCTCGGAAAATGACTTGTATGAGATTTATGAAAAATACTATTCCATGGAACCTTTTGTTAGAATTTTTAAAGATGAATTACCATCTGTTGAAGCAGTAGTTGGAAGTAACTTTGTCGATATGGCAGTAAAAATTGATAAAAATACCAAAACTGTTATTACTATTTCTGCCTTAGACAATCTAACTAAAGGGGCAAGTGGTCAGGCAGTTCAAAATATGAATCTTATGTTAGGAATTGACGAAAAGGAAGGCTTGGAAATAATACCTTTGTATCCCTGACCTTCGTATAAAAAATAATTGGTATAAAAAATGCGTTACATACAAAGATGAATAACAAAAACGGCTTTACCCTTGTGGAACTCTTTTTAGTTATTGCGATAATCGCAATTCTTGCGGCAATCGCAATACCGCAGTTTCATATATACAGAACAAAGACTGAGATAATTACTT
>JAOABK010000083.1 GCA_026418415.1 Pseudomonadota bacterium
ACCAATACCTTAACGGAATACCTTTATGAAGAAGATGTTATCATTGCTTACAAGATGAATGGCAATATCTTGCCTGCAAAACATGGATTTCCATTGAGGCTTATTATCCCCAAACTATATGCCTGGAAAAGTGCTAAATACGTTTCTGGTTTTGAATTCCTAAATGAAAACAGGGCTGGCTACTGGGAAGAAAGAGGTTATCATATGCATGCAGACCCCTGGAAAAATGAAAGATACAACAGGTAAAATTATAACTATAATTTCATTATTAAAAACATTTTAAGATCCAGATTCGGATAAACAACTGAAATATATTAATCCCTTAGCCAATTCAAATCTTTCTGAAAAATAAACCACTTTTCAGTAATTTTCTGATACTGTCTCCAAATAAAGACAAAAATTTGGATTTTATTCCAAACGCCAAGCCACACTTTATGACCACTGAAAAACTCACACGGCTTTTTTAACTTTTTTTGTAGTGCTGGACAATTATCCTCATTAATTTTTAAGTTCAATATTTCATCTTTTTTAATATGCTGTCTGAAAAAAATCTAAACTTACTCCCCTCCCTGCCTTTTAAAAACAAATATCATAAAATACATCTGAATTTTGGCACGTGGTATAGACATATTGACCACCCTTTGATTTTAACATAGTAGAGTTAATAATAGAAACTCCCTGTGCAAATAGTTGTTCTAACAGGATAGTTGGGAATAGGAGGACATGGTTATTTATCATTAATTTAGATTCTTTTAGTTTTTGGTTAGGTGTGAGACCATTCATACCTTTACCGAAGTTATATCTTGCGAAGTTCCATGTATCCTGCCATTGTTTGGCTTTATAGAGGAATTCTTTTGTATTGTGGCATTTTTCTATGTGAGGTATGAGGAACGACTCATCATCAGCTCTATGGGAGTTTTCAACTACTGCCATTAGGTGTTTAGCTCCTGGTGGGATTGTATATAACTCAACACCAAGGGGTGATAGGGTATTATTCCAGTCCTCTAACTTACTCTTACTACCTCCACAAAACTCATAACCATTATCCATCCTTATCCGTATCTTATTCCTTACAT
>JAOABK010000084.1 GCA_026418415.1 Pseudomonadota bacterium
AACAGGGAAGTGATCCCAAAATTGATTATGCAATATCGTTAATCGATAGGATGAAAATGTATCTAAAGCAGGATATAAACGAGAAGATGGATATGGCTGATAGTATTCATGGTTTAAATTTGATTTTCCATTAAAATTAATTTAGGGGTTGAATATGGATAAAAAAAGACTTGAGAAAATACTTGAGATCAAGGAAAAGCAAAAAAGTGATAAGGAAAGGGAATTAAAAAATGCGGTATTAGAATTAAGGATAGAAAAGGAAAAGTTAAATCAATTAAAAGAGGAAGTTCATAGTATGGAACAAGTTTTAAATGACCAGATAATCACATCTAATATAGAGCTTTATTATAGATATTTAGATACATTGAATAAAAAAATAAATCAGGAAGAGATTGAGATACAAAATAAAGATAATTTAGTAAAGTTTAGGGAAAAAGAGTTATTGCAGGCTTACAGAGAAACGAAAGCTTTTAACATAATGAAAGATAATGTTATAAAAGAGGAAATCAAGAAAGTGATAGTACAGGAACAAAAGACTGTAGATTTTGACTATATCACAAGGAAATTCAAAAAATGAAAGTGATATATTTTCTAATATTCTTGTTTTGTATATCCCTATCTTATGCAGATTCTTCTAATCTTTTGGATAGGGAGAAAAAACTAATTAAAAGAGAAGAGGAGTTAAAAAGGGAAGAAGAGAGATTAAATACATTAAAAAAAGAAATTGATGAAAAAATAAAAAAATATAGTGAGATATTAAGTAAAATTGAGAGTTTAAATTCCAGCATTGATAAAAAGATAGAGGGCTTTAAAGATAACAACATAAATCAGCTTGCAAAACTTTATTCGAGTATGAGTCCTAAAAATGCAGCTCAGAGATTAGAAAAGTTGGACGATGAGACAACTGCCAAAATTCTAATGAAAATGTCTCAGAAAAATGCCAGTGAAATACTCGCAAGCATGGAAGCATCCAAAGCTGCTTCAGTGACTAAATTTTTAACTCAAATAGAGAAAAAAATTCCTACCAAGTGAAAAAAATTCCCCTTTAAAAGTTCAGTCAAAAAAAA
>JAOABK010000085.1 GCA_026418415.1 Pseudomonadota bacterium
TTTAGAAGGGATTGCGACTACAGTAATCAATTTCTTCGTGTATTTTTTGTTAGGTAGGAATTTAGACCTCATTTAGAAGGGATTGCGACTTTACTCCTCCTTTTTTTTTTGATACTTACATTATGTAGGAATTTAGACCTCATTTAGAAGGGATTGCGACACACTTTAATATCAAACTCTTTTAACATAGATGCCCCGTAGGAATTTAGACCTCATTTAGAAGGGATTGCGACCCCCTTGAATTATCAAATGTACTGCTTTAAAAGTAGGAATTTAGACCTCATTTAGAAGGGATTGCGACTGCAATAATTTCAAAAGACTTGACTCTTTTTTAAAGTAGGAATTTAGACCTCATTTAGAAGGGATTGCGACTTCTTTGATACCTTGCCTCCACTCCGTTATTCTCCGTAGGAATTTAGACCTCATTTAGAAGGGATTGCGACTGACATTACAACGGTTCCAATAATTTGTAACTTGTAGGAATTTAGACCTCATTTAGAAGGGATTGCGACCAGTGTGCTCGCCACTGAGTTCGGACAAAAGCTTATGTAGGAATTTAGACCTCATTTAGAAGGGATTGCGACGGAAGGGATGTAAAGTAATCCCTTCCTTTTGGGGCTGTAGGAATTTAGACCTCATTTAGAAGGGATTGCGACAACGCTAACCGTTACTGTTATTATCTTATCCAACATGTAGGAATTTAGACCTCATTTAGAAGGGATTGCGACCGATTTCTTTTCTCATATTGTCCTCCTTTTTTTTATGTAGGAATTTAGACCTCATTTAGAAGGGATTGCGACACTCCCTCCTTTCTTTTTTTATTTGATACTTACATTAGTAGGAATTTAGACCTCATTTAGAAGGGATTGCGACTCGCCCCCTTGAAATTTAAATGTATTTTCTTAATAGCTCGTAGGAATTTAGACCTCATTTAGAAGGGATTGCGACGTTGCTGTTAAATTCAATGGCATAAAATCCTCCTAATGTAGGAATTTAGACCTCATTTAGAAGGGATTGCGACCTGGAACAAAAATCGATTTCTTCGTCGATCTTTTTGCGTAG
>JAOABK010000086.1 GCA_026418415.1 Pseudomonadota bacterium
TTACAGGATGTCTCAAAGACATTCCCGAAGAGATAAAAATCAGCAAAATTATTATTAACGAGACTCTCTTCATTATGCAGAGATAACCCAATTTTTAGTTTTGGAAAATATTTCTTAACAAGCAAAGGATCTATACTGACTTCTTTCAGCTGAACCCCAAAAATCTGATAAATGTGGGCTATGTCAACCCTATCGTTTATAACCAAGTCAATATGGCCTTTTGATAAGTCCAAAATTTTTTCAACCATTCTGCATAGCTCAACGGCACTTAAATCGTTTTCCCTTAGTTGTATAAACCTATACCCTTCCTTTAGCAAAGCATCAATTATCTCAAAAAATTTTTCCCCTGCAAGCTTTCTGTCTGTGACGATATAAATTCTGTCCATTATTCTATTAAATCAGTCAGTGGACTCGACGCTGAGGCATAAAGTTTTTTGGGCATCCTCCCCGCTAAATAGGCAAGTCTGCCTGCGGATACAGCTAACCTCATTGCCTTTGCCATTTTAATCGGATCCTTTGCTGAAGCAATGCCGGTATTCATAAGAACACCTGCACAGCCAAGCTCCATTGCAATTGCTGCATCTGATGCAGTACCAACCCCCGCATCAACTATGACGGGAATTTTCACAGTTTCCAGAATTATCTTAATATTGTAAGGGTTTCTGATTCCAAGACCCGAACCAATTGGTGCACCAAGTGGCATAACCGCGGAACACCCGATATCTTCCAATTTTTTTGCCATTACAGGATCATCGTTTGTATAAGGCAAAACAATGAAGCCTTCTTTTACAAGAACCTTTGCTGCGGAAAGAAGCTCTTCATTATCCGGAAACAGGGTTTTTTTATCTCCGATTACTTCTAACTTTACCATATCTGATAGCCCCATCTCCCTCGCCAGTCTTGCGGTTCTGATTGCCTCTTCTGCGGTATAACATCCTGCAGTGTTAGGCAAAATTGTTACGTTAAGCTCTGACAAATAATCAAGGATTGTCCTTTTTTGCCCTGCAATCTCACCTCTACGGAGCGCAACGGTAACAACC
>JAOABK010000087.1 GCA_026418415.1 Pseudomonadota bacterium
GTATTCAATCTTTTTTATGACGAGGAAGAATAGCCCGCGTTAATCCAATCCCTTCTAAATGAGGTCTAAATTCCTACACATCTTTTTGTGAAGAGAAAGCAAGTGAGTTACTAAAGTCGCAATCCCTTCTAAATGAGGTCTAAATTCCTACCCAACACGCAAATTTCAAGATTAAGCACGGGACCTTGTGTCGCAATCCCTTCTAAATGAGGTCTAAATTCCTACTCCTGTCAAGCGAGACGTTATGTTGGAAGGATATCGGTCGCAATCCCTTCTAAATGAGGTCTAAATTCCTACAGCGCCTTCAAAATAAAATTAAGTTATTTGGACTTTTAAGTCGCAATCCCTTCTAAATGAGGTCTAAATTCCTACACAATGGAAGAAAAGGGAATAATCGGGAGTTGGACTGAGTCGCAATCCCTTCTAAATGAGGTCTAAATTCCTACGCAGTGAATTTGACAAAGAATTAAAAGAAACAATTAAGGTCGCAATCCCTTCTAAATGAGGTCTAAATTCCTACCTTGATTTGGCAAAACATTATACAACAAGACTTGATTTGTCGCAATCCCTTCTAAATGAGGTCTAAATTCCTACAAAAATTCACAAATAAAAAAAGTATTGACAAAGTATTGTCGCAATCCCTTCTAAATGAGGTCTAAATTCCTACATAAGATAAGTTTATTTGAGTTTTTAAAACAGTCGCAATCCCTTCTAAATGAGGTCTAAATTCCTACGGGTGACTTTGTGAAAAGAGTTGAGTACGCAATGTGTCGCAATCCCTTCTAAATGAGGTCTAAATTCCTACTGAAGCCGATTGGCTGAAGCGCGAAATAGAAAAAGCCGTCGCAATCCCTTCTAAATGAGGTCTAAATTCCTACAAAGAGCTCTCTACAGAAGCGGAAATAAAACTTAAAGTCGCAATCCCTTCTAAATGAGGTCTAAATTCCTACATGGAATACCGGGACAATACAGAAGTCAACCACAGTCGCAATCCCTTCTAAATGAG
>JAOABK010000088.1 GCA_026418415.1 Pseudomonadota bacterium
CTCCTGCACCTCTCCTGAAAGAACAAAAATGCGTTGCAAAATTAAAACTTAATCAATGTTTATACAAGAATTAAGAAAACAATTCTTCAAAAACCTCTCTTTGTATATCAACTGTTTTTTGCAAATCATCTTGTGTGTGAGCAGTTGAAATAAAGAATGCTTCGAACTGAGATGGAGGTAAATAAATTCCCCTTTTCAGCATTCCGTGAAAATATCTTGAAAATAATTTTGTATCAGATTCAATTGCATCTCTATATGTCTTTACAGGTTTTTCTGTGAAAAACAAAGTTACCATCGAACCAACTTGATTAATTGTATAACTTTTTCCAAAGTCATTTAAGTTTTTTCTAAAACCATCAACTAAAAATTTTGATTTCTTCTCAAGTTCTTCATAAATGCGTTGATTATTTTTTATGTAATTTAATGCTGCGTAGCCAGCTGACATTGCTAATGGATTGCCACTTAATGTTCCTGCTTGATATACTGGACCTGACGGAGCCACCAATGACATTATTTCCAACTTACCACCATAAGCACCAACTGGAAGTCCACCACCAATAATTTTTCCAAAAGCTACCAAATCAGGTTTAATGCCATATAATTCTTGTGCACCTCCTTTTGCAAGTCTAAATCCTGTCATTACTTCATCAAAAATCAAAACAATCTTTTCATCATCACAAATTTGTCTTAATTCTTCAAGAAAAGATTTTTCAGCAGGAACAACGCCCATATTTCCTGCAACAGGTTCAAGAATAATTGCAGCAATTTCGTTTTTATTCTGTTCGATGATTTTTTTTACTGAATTAATGTCATTGTAATCTGCAATTAAAGTATCCTTTGCATTTCCATTTGTAACGCCAGGACTTGTTGGTACTCCAAATGTCAAAGCGCCAGAGCCAGCTTTAATTAAAAAATAATCTGCGTGACCATGATAACAACCTTCGAACTTTATTATCTTATCTCTTTTTGTAAAACCACGGGCTAAGCGAAC
>JAOABK010000089.1 GCA_026418415.1 Pseudomonadota bacterium
ATTCTTGCCCCAGTAACCAAGACCGCAATGGGCGATACTTTGTGAAATGTGATGAGTGATAGGTGAAATGTTATTTTGTTTTCTTTTCATTGTTTCTCCTTTGTAAATATTTTATTAGTCCTATTATTTTGTACCTTTCCTTATCTATTGATTTAAAGATTTCTTCTGAATCAAAAAAACCCAGTTTTTTTGCAATAATAAGTTGAGTTTCCAATTCAGATAAAGAACCTAAAGAAATAAATAAATGTCTTAAAAATTCTTTTTTTGAGTTTTTGCTGGCGCCTTCAGCAATATTTGATGGTATTGATATGACAGCTCTTTTTATTTGATCAACTATCCCATAAATCTCAACTTTAGGGAATCCCTTTACTAAATTATAAACTTCGACAACAAGTTCTATCCCTTCTTTCCAAACGTCCAAATCCTTATGGGTCTTTATTTCATCCCTTCTCAAATCTCATCCTCACCTATCACATATCACCTATCACATATCACGTATAACATATCACATATCACTTATAACCTGCGCTATCCGCTTTCCCGCTCTGCCATCTCCAAAGGGGTATGCGGTCTTCTTCGCAAAACTTTCAATACCTTTGTAATCTTTATACAAAACATTCCATCCAAGCTCAACTGTCTCAAGCCACTCTGTCTCTTCCCTTAACGTAATGCAGGGGACTGAAAGCCAGAAGGCTTCTTTCTGAAGGCCTCCTGAATCGGTCAAAACCAAAAGACTTTCTTTAGTCAGTTTCACCATATCTATGTCCCCAATCGGTTCTATGGTTATAATTTTTTTTGGTATCTCAATCTTTGACAGAATCCTTTTGGTTCGTGGATGGACTGGAAAGATTATCTTTTCCACTTCCACGTTATCTACAAACTTAAGCAATTGCTTTAGTCTAATCTCATCATCAACATTTACTGCTCTGTGCATGGTCATTACAGCATAGGATCTGCTATGAAGATTTAACCTTGTAAGAATCTCAGATT
>JAOABK010000008.1 GCA_026418415.1 Pseudomonadota bacterium
AGATGTGTATAAGAGACAGATTCCCAACTATCCTGTTAGAACAACTATTTGCACAGGGAGTTTCTATTATTTACTCTACTATGTTAAAATCAAAGGGTGGTCAATATGTCTATACCAAGTGCCCTCCTATGCACAGAAATTGAAAGATTTGAATATATTTCTTGCAGAATAAGTTAAAGTTAATCCCTTAGATCCTGAAAACCCATAATTTGATATATAACTTCATTTAACTAAAACAATTTGTTATAATTTCAAATATGGAAAAAAGATATGGCGAAATTGCAATAGAAGAGGCAAAACTTGAGAGATGGGAAAACCCTTCAGAAGAAAGAGATTATACAATTGACATTAGCTTCCCAGAGTTTACATGTTTATGTCCCCGTTCGGGTTATCCCGATTTTGCCACTATTCATATAAGCTATATACCAGATAGGTATATTGTGGAACTTAAATCTCTTAAGCTTTATTTAAATAAATTCCGGAATCAACATATCTCCCATGAAAAGGTTATCAATGTTATTTACAACGAATTGTTTGATTTTCTGAAGCCCCGATACTTAAAAGTAGTTGGTGACTTTAATCCAAGGGGCAATGTCAAAACCATTATTACTGTTTCTTCTGAGAAATAATATAGGACTTAACAATATCATAAATTTTTTTGAAATCATTAGTATTGTAGCTGATTCTATCAATTTTCGATACTGGCAACATTTCTATAATTGAATTGGTAATGAAAGCACCTTGCCATTGTTTTAGTTCATCATAATGTATGGAACGCTCTCTAACATCATACCCACTTTTCTTCAATGCATCTATTACAAATTTTCTCATAATACCTGATATTATCTTTCCAGATAGAGGCGTAACAATCTCATATCCCCTATAAAAGAATACGTTAGAAGTTGCTCCTTCTAAAACGTGTCTTTCAGAGTCTAAGAAAAGCACCTCATGGATATCTTTTTTTGATTTTATAGCTCTTGTAATAGCAAAACTTGAGGGTAAATAACTGGTATGTTTTATCTGAGATAAAAAATCTCTACAAAAATTTACACTCTCAATATTTATTCCAGAAAATCTTTTATCTTCCAGTTCTCTTACATTAATTTCTCGAGTAAAGATTAAAAGAGTAGGATTTTTGCACTCCTCTTCTCTAAAAAATTGAGATATACCTCTTGTAGCAGTAATCCTGATATATGCGTCTTTTAAATTTAGACCATTTAAAATCAAAAGCTTTCTAATAGCTGATAGGATCTTATTTTTAGAATACGATAATGGAATATATAATGTCTTGCAACCCTTTTCAAATCTACGCATATGTTCTTTAAAGGCGAAGGGGATTCCATCATAGCTCCTCATCGTTTCAAAAACACCCTCACCGTATAGAAAGCCTCTGTCAAAAACAGAAAGCATTCCTTTTTCCTCTTTGATGAATTTTCCATTAAGCCAGATCATCATAATTAATCAGTTATCCTTCCTATTCCGAGAGCTGTCAAAAAACTCCTCGCTTTAATTATAGTTTCTTCATATTCTAATTCAGGATCTGAGTCCGCTACTATGCCACCGCCAACGTAAAAATATAACCTATTTTTGTGTATTATGCCAGTTCTAATAGCAATATTAAAATCAAAGTTCCCAGAGTTATCAATATATCCTATTGAGCCACAATATATACCTCTATCTACGGGCTCTAATTCATCGATTATTTGCATAGACCTTAGTTTGGGCGCACCTGTAATTGAACCACCTGGGAACGTTGCATTTATACAATCCGAAAAGGTTATCCCTTGCTTTAAACTACCACATATTGTTGAAACCATGTGATGAACGTTAGCATATGTCTCTATCCTCATCAGATCTTTAACTTTAACAGTTCCGCTTTTACATATCTTACCCAGATCATTCCTCTCAAGGTCTACAATCATTACATGCTCTGCCCTATCTTTTTGGCTATTCTTCAATTCTTCAGCTATTTTTAAATCTCCTTTAGGATCTTTTAACCTCTTTCTTGTTCCCTTTATAGGTCTTGTCTCTATATAATCACCATCTCTATACAAAAATCTCTCTGGCGAGTTAGAAATTATTGTATAATCATTATCCACGAAATATGCACCAAAGGGTGCTGGGCTTAATTTTCTTAATTGCCCATAGAAAAATTCTGAATCACTTATAAAATCACAACTAAATCTCTGAGATATATTTGCCTGATATATATCACCTGCAGAGATATATTCTTTAGTTTTTTTAATTATTTCACAATACCTTTTTCTTGAAACAGATGACCTTGTTTTAGAGACAAAACTCAATTCCTTACTTTTATTTCCAGTTTTTAATTTGTTAACAATATCATCTATATCCCTATTTCTACCTTCGGTAACATAAAATAGTTTTTTCTGTCCTTTATCTACTACAAAAATAGTATCATAATAATAGAAACAAGCAAGAGGCATATTATACATTCTTCTTTTGCTATAATAGTTTCTGAACTTGTCCAACTCCCAACCAAAATCATATGTTAAATATCCAATAAAACCGCTACAAAAAGGAAATGGCCCTTTTTCTCTTTGCTTTAATGATAACTCCCTATCAATAAATTTTAAAAAAGGCTCTTTTATAAGCTTATTATCCTGGATTGTACCTCTTCTTGAATAGTAAACTTTATATAATGGTCTTATACCAATGAAAGAAAAATTAGAAGTATCTAAATTTAGATCACCACTATCGAGTAAAAAAAAGCCCTTCTCTTTTCCAAAGGCATATATAAAATCCTCTTCACTAAACAGACCTTTAATTTCTTGAACAATCATCTGAAATATTTTAAATTTACGATTAATCAATATCAATAGGATTTACAAAATTAATAAATTATTTTAAAATTTTAACGTGAGTAAAATTTTAGTTGTTGATGATGAAAAAGATAATTTAACAATCCTTGACTTTTATCTTAAACAAAGGGGTTTTGAGACCATATTAACAACAAATGGCAATGAAGCTATATCCGTTGCTCAAAAAGAGAGTGTAGATCTAATAATTCTCGACATTATGATGCCTGAAATGGATGGGTTTGAAGTTTGCAAAAGATTAAAAGAGAACCCATTAACACAAGATATTCCGATAATTTTTCTAACTGCAAGATACTTAGATAAAAAGGATTTAATTTATGGTCTTTCATTAGGGGCCATTGATTATATAACCAAGCCCTTCGACGAAGGCGAGCTTTTTGCAAGAATTAATGTAGCTATTAAGGTTAGACAAATAGAAAAATCTTTGAAAAATCAAAGAGATTATTTAAATACAATTATAAATAGTGTTGGTAACGATTTACTTATAATTAATCCAGATTTTACTGTTGACATGGTAAATAATGCATTCCTAAAAAGAAGGAATCTGACATTAAAGGAAGTATCTGGAAAGCATTGTCACGAGGTTTCTTTTTTTAAAAAAGAAAGGTGTTTCAATGCAAACACGCCTTGCCCAACAATGTTAGCCCTGAGTGGAACTAGTGCTAAAAATATATATGAATTCAAAGATCAAAATACAGGTAAACAAAGATACATAAACATCTCAGCATTTCCAATATTTGATGAAAAAAACCAAGTAACAAAAATCATAGAAATCCAAGAAGATATTACAGAAATTGTAGCAAGAGAAAGAGAGATCGGAAAAATTAATACGTTGTTAGAAAATATACTTCTAAATATGGGTGATGCCCTTATATATATAGATCCCGAAGGGAAAATAATTAAACAAAACCCTGCGGGTAAAGAAATTCTTAACAAGATTGGTAAAATTCAAGAGGGATTCCTTTTACAATTAGGTAGCTTAAGTTTAGATGACCTATATCTACTCTCCGAATCATCTGAAAGGGAGACAAGTAACATTTTACAAATTGAAGATAGATATTTTAAAATTACATCAAGAAAAATAAATATAGAAAACTCTTCTGGTTTAATTCTAACAATATCTGATATAACGAAAGAACTAAAAACTCAAGAAGAGTTAATTCAGTCTGCAAAGCTTGTTTCAATTGGAGAACTTGCTGCAAGTATAGCGCATGAAGTAAATAATCCCATCACAGGAATTATTGGATATAGCGAACTTTTAAGCCTACATAAAGCTATGTTACCCGAAAAGGTAAACGATATACTTGATAAGATATTAAAAGAAAGCTACAGAGTAAAAAATATTGTAGAAAACCTACTTAAATTCTCTCGAAGACAACAAATCACTGATATGGCTTATGTCGATTTAGGAGCTTCCTTAAGAGAGATCATTCCTCTTATGGAAGCATCCTTCCACGAGAACAATATTAATCTAACTTATCAAATACCTACTGAACTTCCTTTAGTATTTTGTAATAGTGGTTTAATACAACAGGCGGTTTTGAATCTACTACAAAATGCCTTTGATGCTATTACGAGCAAAAACAAAGGCGATCATGTGGAATTAAAAGTTCAGATAGATGAAAAAAACTTATATCTAACAGTCGAAGATAATGGTCCAGGCATACCACCTGAGTTAACTGATAAAATTTTCGAACCCTTTTTTACTACAAAGAGCAAAGGTAAAGGAACAGGGCTTGGTTTATCTTTAATTCACAGAATTGTTCAGATACACAAAGGAGAAATAAAACTTGAAACATCACCAGAGGGAACAAAATTTATAATAATTTTACCCATCAATGAACCAAAAGTATCTATGAATATAATAAAAGATGAGACCCTTGAAAAAATCCAAAATAAAAGGGCCATAATAATTGATGATGACCCAACCATTGTTGATTATTTATCTGATATATTGATGACCTTCAAGTTCATTGTTGATGAGGTTCGTGATAAATCAGAGAGCCTACAACTTTTAAAATCTAACAATTATGACCTTACTATAATAGATATAAAACTACCCGATGGCGATGGATTTGAAATATATAAATATCTACTTGATAACTATCCGGAGAAGGCAGAAAACGTTGTTTTTATAACTGCCGATGTCTCACTTGATACAAGAGAAAAGCTAAGAAAGACTGGGAAACCATTTTTAATTAAACCCTTTAGTTTCAATGAACTAATAAATACTTTGAGATTAGCATGAGTAAACAACCGAGTGTCATTATAATAGATGATGACGAAGCCCCCAGAGAAATGCTCAAAGACTTTTGTGAAACCTTGGGATATAATGCCTATGCCTTTTCTGACTTAGAGGAGACAAAGAAATTTCTAAAAGATACTCCTGAAATTGACTTAGTTATCTTAGACGTATTTATAAAAGGTAAAAATTCACTAAGCTTTATTGACTATTTAAAATCCAACGGTTACATAGAGATTCCAGTAATAATAATAAGTGGTGCAATAAACCCAGATTTCATACAAGAAGCAATAACAAAAAATGTTTATGATTTTGTCCCAAAACCTTTTACCCTTCAACAAATAAAAGAACGCATTGAAAATGCTCTGAATTACTGCTTGATGACCAAACAGCATAAAAAATATTATAGCCACATAGAAAGCCTACTAAAAGAAAGAACTGAAAAGTTAGAGCAACTCGCGATACAATCAGTAAAAGCTTTAGCAAATGCTATTGAGGCAAGAGATCCTTATACAAGAGGTCATTCTGAAAGAGTAGCAATGATATCAACGATGATGGGAAGAGAATTAGGATTAGAAGAAGAAACATTAGCCAAACTCGAATTAGCTGGACTTTTGCATGATGTAGGCAAGGTCGGCATCCCAGATAGAATTCTACTTAAACCAGGAAGATTAACCCCTTTTGAATATACAATTATGAAAGAACATTCAAAGATGAGCGCACTAATAGTTTCAGAGATTGATCCTCTAAAAGGTATAGTATCTTGGATTAAACATCATCACGAGCACTATGACGGCAATGGATATCCAGACGGTCTTAAAGGGACAGAAATACCCCTTGAATCACAATTGATCGCAATTGCTGATAATTTTGATGCCATAACTTCAATTAGACCTTATAGAGAAAAGATAACAAAAGATGAGGCTATAAACTATATTGAATCACAGTTTGGGAAAAAATTTAATCCCGATATTAGAGATATAGCAATCAAAGTTTTGAAAGATTGTGAAATTTGCGGAGAGAAAGAAAGCAAGATTGTTCCATTTATTGAAAAATTTAGGGAATCGATGATATATATAGATTTTCTTACTGGACTCTTCTGGTACCCCTATTTAAAGAAATTTATTAATGAAACCATCGCAAAAAAACAACCCTTTTTTATAGTCTTTGTTGATATACTTGGTATATCTAAGGTAAATAGAGAGCTTGGTAGAATTGCAGGAGACCAATTAATTATAAAGGTTGCAAATGCCTTGACAATGTATTTTACTCATCCATGTATAGTCGTCAGATCGGGTGGTGATGATTTTATTATTTATGCTCCAATTGATACAAAGACTATCTCAGAGAATTTAGAAAAAACAAAAAGGACTTTATCAGGAGAGAACATTGAAATTCATGCCAAAATTCTCGCCTATCCAAGGGATGGATCCTCATATGATGAACTTATATCTCATGCATGATTTAAAATCAATTAGAATTATGAAAGAATGATTATATTTCATGCATCCAACCACAACCAAAGCTAAACAACAATATCTATATTGTCCAATTTCTTAGTATATGAGTAATAACTTTCAAACTTCTTTACAATATGCATAATTTAATCTTATAATAACTAAACAACCTTGCGCCCGTAGCTCAGTTGGATAGAGCGCCGGACTACGAATCCGTAGGTCGGGGGTTCGAATCCCTCCGGGCGCGTAATTTGATTATTTTTTACATCAAACTTGCTCTTTAATTACAACTAAATATCATTTACACTTACCTACCCATTTCCCGGTCATATGCTGAAGCATTTCCATGCCATCTGGCGTTTTAACCCTTGTTTCTCCTTCAAACTTATCATTATTATAAGTTCCTTTTCCAGTTATAATAGTTTCTCCTCCCTTGTCTTTACATATAATTTTCCAATAAATAGTATTGCCAGAAACTTTCTGCTCTACAACTTTGCATTTTGCATTCATCTCTTCTCGTTCTACTGGGACCGCTTTATCTTTAGTAATACATTGTCTAAATGTTTGAGCAGGAATCTGCATAGACATCCCTTTCATTTCCATTTTTGTTGTCATCTCCCATAAGCCCTCTTTAAGCTCAACTGCTTGAGCTGATGTAACGAGAAAAAAAATTAATATTAAAAAAAATCTTTTCATATTTTTAGCCCTCTCTTTTTCTTAAAGAATATCACAAAATTTTGATAAAGCAAGGATTGGGAGTTAAGTGTTAGCAGACATAAAAAATCAAGAATTTTAAAGGCTAAAGCTTTATATGTGGGATATTTACCTCATCTCTACACTTTCTTAATCAAAATTATGAAATTTAGCGTGCACCACGACCTAAGACAACAACCTTAATTGTTTTTAGAAAAATATAAAGGTCAAGAATTGGTGATAAATGCTTTATATAATAAAGATCATACTGGAGTTTCTCTAAGGCATCTTCTATACTCACTCCGTGCTTATAGTTTACCTGAGCCCATCCTGTAATACCAGGCTTTACATTATGTCTGAAACCAAAAAAGGGAATTTCTTTCGTAAATTTCTCAACTTCTTCTGGAATTAAAGCCCTTGGCCCGATAAAGCTTATTTCTCCTCTCAAAACATTCCACATTTGGGGTATCTCATCAATTCTGAATTTTCTCAACAACCTTCCAACCCTGGTAACCCTTGGATCATCTACTTCTCCAGCTTTATCTCTAAAACTTTCATGTCCCACTTTCATTGTTCTAAGTTTATAAGAGGTAAAAAGTTTACCATCTTTGCCAACCCTCTTTTGTCGAAAAATTACTGGCAAGCCATCATCAATAATTATTAGTAGCATAGCAAACAAGAGTACTGGAAGACTTAACAGAAGACCAACAAAAGCTACTACACTATCAATAACCCCCTTTAGTCTTGTATTATAAACTGTTTTTTTTAGCCCATAGAGTCTACTTGCAATAAACCATTCATAATCAATAAAATTAACAGGAACCTTTCCAAAAACCTCCTCATAATAAGTTGGCATATCAATGACGTCCACATTTTTTGATTTACAATAGAGCATACATTTTAAAATATCTTCAGTTAGCTTTTCTTTTGTTGCTATCACTACTAAATCGACATTATCTAAAAATTTAGGATTCATTAGAGTACTACAACTTTCTACCATTACTGGGTGAAAATAAAAATTATTAAAGGCCTCTACTGGCTCTATAAAGGACTTTATATGGATATGATCTTTTTCTTTTAATGCCTCATACAAAAATCTCGCTTCACTGCCTGTTCCAACTATTATTACATTTTTAGAACCAATAATTATCTTTAGAACTATTTTCTCAAAAAAGTACCTTACTAAAAAACAAAAAATATAAATATAAAAAACTGTTAAAATTAAAACACTTCTACCTGTTTTTAAATAAGGCAAGAAATAAAAAATGGTTGAGAGTAATAAAAATCCTACTAAACACCCAGCTTGAAACTTAAGAAAAAATCTTACATTACCAAAAGACTGACGCAAATCATAAAAATCAAAAATATAAAAAATAAGAGTATAAATTACTACAATAAGAAGAAGTTGGAAGAATAAAATATCACTTAAAACCAACTTTTGAAATCTAATTGCATTGCTTAAGACAAAAGCCAGAGAAAGGAATAAAACATCTAAAATAAAGAGCATGAACTTCTTTTTAGGAAAATATAACATAGAATAACTTATATCAGAAAAACTTAAAGATTTCAAATTTTTAATGAAATAAAAAATTAATTTTGTAATCTTTTTAAAATATATTGAAACGAATTTATAATCTATTTTTTTATTCTATATTTTTTTAGAAGTATATCTGGTTCATAAGATTTTTTGGCAAGCCTAAGATTCTCTTTGTCCAGGTCTTGTTCAAAGTTAACAAACTTATATTTTTCTGGCAAAATTTTAGCAAAACTATTGAACATAAACTGATAAATCCCCTTGTATTCAACCAATCCCTTTGCAAAATGTAGGGCAAAAGTATCATAACAAAGCTCTTCTCCTATGATGAACCCAGCAGGTTTTTTATCAATATAATAAATATAGCCACACAAAATTAATTCATCATATAGATTTAACGCTTCTAAACAGGCTTTATAATCTGTATCTTCTTTTGGTTGATTTGATTCCTCCTGCCATTTTTCTAATACCTCTTTTGCTTCAATTAGTCTTTCTCCAAACAGTGGCAGAGCTTCACATATATAGTTTTTTTCAAATTGATGTAGTAGATTCCTTTTAGAATGTAATTTTTTCCCAGCAAAGGTCCTTAATTTTTCAATTTCATAAACATAGTCTGTATCGCCATCTTTATATTCTATTACATAGCCTTTATTGTTAAATTTACCTAACCAGTTTTCATCTATCGGAAAGATTAAGTCCACATGATTTAATAAATCGTTAAAAACATTATCTCCAATTTCGTTTAAATCACTAACTGGCATAATATAACTCATGCCATCATAAGAATATCCTTTTATAAAAATAAGGTTATCTAAAAAAAGCACTTCATACTTATGTGTATCTCTAAAAAGATAAATGTTTGCAAAACTATACTCTGCAATTTTAGTATCCTTTTTTAGTTTTTTAAATAGTAGATTTTTGTGTTCCAAAGCTAATATTTCTGTCTTCATATATATTCAATTAACTCCTTTTTAGATCTTCTATCAGTTAAATAGGGTTCTTCATCGGGATAACCCATTGGCAATATAACTACTGGTCTTAAATTCTCTGATAAATTAAGTATCTGAGAAACCTCTTTCTCATTAAAGGCACCAATCCAAACTGTACCAAGACCATATTCTTCTGCAACGAGCATAGCAAAGGAAACACTTATTGCAACATCCTGAATTGAATATAATTTTACACCCCTTTCCCCATATCTATGTTGAATAGAGCTGTCGGTACATCCCACTATAACAACCGGTGCTTCCGCTATAAACATCTGAGAGAGCGATGCCCTTGCTATCTCGATTTTTATCTTCCTATCTTTTACAAAATAAAATTTTCTTGCCTGTAAGTTCCCTGCACTTGGAGCTAATATCAAAGCAGATTCAATATCCTTCAATATATTTTCAGGTATCTCTTTATTTTGATATGCCCTAATACTATGCCTCTTTTTTATTATTTCCAAAACTTTTGACATACTTAGCCTTCTTTATCTTCATTAACTTTTTCGAGTTTTATCTTAACTATTCTTTGTCCAGCCATTTCAATTATCTTAAGCCTTAACCCATTTACTTCAATTATATCCCCCTTCACTGGAATCCTTTGCAAATAGGTTAATATGAAGCCTGCTATCGACTCATATTCGCTCGATTCCTCGAGAGGGATGTTATAATCTTCTCTTAAATCTGAGATGCTTGTTGCAGCATCTATGATTAAGCTACCATCATTTAATTGAATTACTGGGCTTTCAGTATCATACTCATCCCTTATCTCACCAACTATTTCTTCAAGTAAATCTTCCATTGTTACAAGCCCTGAAACAGCTCCGTACTCATCAACCACTATTGCCATATGGAATCTTCTTCTTTGCATTTCTCTCATAAGGTTACTTATCTTCATTGTTTCTGGAATAAAAAGTGGAGGTTTAATAATTTTTCTTAGATTTACCGTACCTGTCTTTAATAAACTGTTATAAAAATCCTTTGCATAAAGTATTCCCTTAATATCATTAACCTCCTGTCCAATAACAGGATAACGTGAAAACTTTTCTTCTATTATAATCTGCTTCATTTCTTCTAAAGGCATATCGATCTTAACCGTAACCATCTGAGGAGCAGGAATCATAACTTCCTTTACAAAAGTATCTGTAAACTCAAAAACACTATGAATTAATTCTCTTTCATCGGGCTCAAAAATACCTTGTTCTCCACCCTCTTCAACAAGAAGTTTAACCTCTTCTTCCGATATAAATGCCCTCTCTGTAAAAGCTTTTTTTCCAAAGGGCTTTAAAATAAAATTTGTACTTAATGAAAAAATCTTTACGAAAAACCCAGCAACTTTTGAAAACGAATGAACTATGGGGGAAACAAAAAGTGCGATGCTTTCTGGGTTGGCAAGGGCAATTGATTTTGGCACAAGTTCACCAAAAATAATGGAAAAATAGGTTACAAAAATAACAACAATACTTATTGCTATCGCTTCACTCGACTTTGAAATTATAGATATGGGAACTTCTTGAAGCAATGGTTTTATCTTATCTATAGCGGTTGCACCACCTATTGCTGACGCAACTGCTCCAGCACAAGTTACACCAAACTGAATGGTAGCAAGAAATTTATCGGGATTATGTCTTAGCTCATAAAGCGATTTGGCATTAGTTTTACCTTCTTCTAAAAGTTGCTTTATTCTGCTTTTTCTGACAGTAACTACTGCAATCTCTGATGCTGCAAAAAAACCATTAATAAGAACAAAAATTAAAATTAGTACAATCTCAAGAAGCATTTAATTCTATATTATATCAACCATTTTTATCTTTACAACCTCTTTAGCATTCTGAATTCCATTAAACAATTAATAAAGGAGTTTGCATTTTTGAAAAAAATATTATTTTTTTCTTCCTCAGTTAAAGAGAGTTCTTCTATTACCTGAACACTCCTTTCATAGCTATGACAAATTCCCGGAAAATCACTTCCAAAAAATATCTTATGAGAAGCCTTTTTAATAAGCTCTATCGGAGCACTCATAATATTAGTCGGATTAGCAATAAAAGTATAAGATGTATCAAGATATAAGTTTTCATAATATAAAGAAGCTTCTAAAAATTCCTTTTCTTCAAAAGCTCCTAAATGAGCGACAACACATTTTAATTTGGGGAATTTTTTCAAAACCCCTTCAAATTTTTTAAAACCAACAAACTCATTGGGAAAGGGACCAGTACCAGCATGGAATAAAATAAAACCCTGATTTTCAATAACTGTTTCATAGACCTTATATAATCTTTCATCATTTGGAGAAACCTTCTGTACCTGACAATGGAGTTTAAAACCTATTAATCCATAAGAAAAGGCTTTTTTTATTACTGACACTAAATTATCATCCTCTTGATGAAAACATCCTAAAGGAATAGCCTTTTTATAGATTTTACTTAAACTACCATAAAACTTGTTTAAATCATCAGAAATATTAGGTTTATGGGCATAACCAAAACAAATATATTTGGCAATTCTACTATTATTTTCAAGAAAATTTAAAACATCCCTTGAAGAACCTTTAAAATAAAACTCCCATCCCACATTTTTAACAAACCAGTTCTTAATCGCTTCATATAGTTTATCTGGAAAAACATGGGTATGAAAATCAATTAAATTACCGTTATACATTGTTATTATCATTTTATCACAAAGGCATTAGATATATTCCTTTTATTTTTTAAATGGCATATTTTTAACTTATTAAAAACCCTCTGAATAAAAGATCTCCTGCTTATGCACTAACAAATTCCTTGAGAAATAAAACTCTTTGTGTTAAAAGAATATTCTAATCTTTATCAATAGGAGGCATGTTTTTAGTATGGAAAGCCGTTATAATCCCCATGAGATAGAACCAAAATGGCTAAAGATATGGGAAGAACAAAAAATCTATTCATCTAAGGCTGACAAATCCAAGCCCAAATATTATGTCCTTGAAATGTTCCCCTATCCATCTGGAAAAATTCATATGGGACATGTAAGAAACTATACAATCGGTGATGTGGTAGCAAGAATTAAAAAAATGGAAGGCTATAATATTTTACATCCCATGGGGTGGGATGCCTTTGGACTTCCTGCTGAAAATGCAGCGATTGAAAAGGGAGTTCATCCAGCAAAATGGACCTATGAGAACATAGATTTTATGAAGAAACAACTTATAAGGCTTGGGTTTTCCTATGACTGGGGCAGAGAATTGGCTACTTGTAAACCAGAATATTACAAATGGGAACAGTTAATTTTTATAAAGATGTTTGAAAAGGGACTTGCATACAAAAAGAAATCACCTGTTAATTGGTGCAATAAATGTAATACTGTTCTTGCAAATGAACAAGTTGAAGGCGGTGCATGTTGGAGATGTGGAACTACTATTGAAATCAAAGAGTTAGAACAATGGTTCTTTAAAATTACTGAATACACAGAAGAGCTACTTGAATGGTGTGACAAACTCAAAGGATGGCCAGAAAAAGTACTACTAATGCAGAAAAACTGGATAGGAAAAAGTTATGGATGTGAGATTGATTTCCCCCTCGAAGACGGATCAGGTAAAATAACAGTATTTACAACAAGACAAGATACCGTGTTTGGAGCAACCTTTATGAGTTTGGCTCCAGAACATCCAATAATTCCAAAGCTTTGTAAGGGTAAAAAGGAGGAAAGAGAAGTAATTGCATATTTAGAAAAATCAAAAACCCTTACAGCATTGCAAAGACAGGCAGCAGAATATGAAAAAGAAGGTGTCTTTACCGGGAGTTATTGTATAAATCCTTTTACTGGTCTGAAAATGCCTATTTACGTAGCAAATTTTGTCCTGATGGAATACGGTACAGGTGCTGTTATGGCAGTCCCAGCCCATGACGAAAGGGATTTTCAATTTGCAAAAAAATATAATCTTCCAATCATCGTAGTAATTCAACCCAAAGAAAAAACATTAAAGCCCGATGAAATGGATAGAGCATATACAGAAAGCGGCTATTTGATCAATTCAGGAGAGTTCAATGGATTATTTAATGAAGAAGCAAAAGAAAAAATTGCCCTTGAATTAGAAAAAAGAAGCATAGGTAGAAAAAAAATAAATTATAGGCTTCGCGATTGGGGCATATCAAGACAAAGATACTGGGGCGCTCCAATTCCTGTAATTTATTGCGATAAATGTGGAATGGTTCCAGTACCTGAAAAAGATCTTCCTGTAGTTTTACCAGAAAATGTTAATATAACAGGTCAGGGCTCTTCTCCTCTTGCTGAAGTCCCTGAGTTTGTAAACACTACATGCCCAAAATGTGGTGACAAAGCTAAAAGAGATACAGATACCATGGATACTTTTGTAGAATCTTCTTGGTATTTTCTCAGATTTGCATCACCCAAATACGATAAGGGCATGTTTGACAGAGAAGAAGTTGATTACTGGCTTCCAGTAGATCAATACATCGGTGGTGTTGAGCATGCAATATTGCATTTGCTTTATTCTCGTTTCTACGTAAAAGTCCTAAGAGATTTGGGAATGCTTAACTTTGACGAGCCCTTCACAAATTTGTTAACCCAGGGTATGGTATGCATGGAAAGTTATCGTTGTTCTAATCATGGCTACTTATTTCCCGATGAAGTAGATAAAGGTACTAAGAATATATGCAAAAAATGTGGAGAAGAAGTAACCATAGGAAGAGTGGAAAAAATGTCAAAATCTAAAAAGAATGTTATAGATCCAGACACTCTTGTTAAAGAGTACGGTGCTGATACAACAAGACTTTTCTGTCTTTTTGCTGCACCACCAGAGAAAGACTTAGAATGGTCTGAGACTGGCGTCGAGGGCTGTCATAGATTTATTCAAAGGCTTTGGAGGCTCTTTCATAACTGGTATGAACATATAGAAAATCCAACAGATACATCTGAACCCAATACAGACGAACCAAAGGCAAAAGAAATTATCAGATTTGTTCACAAAACTATAAAAAGAGTAACCGATGATGCCCAAAAGAGATTTCATTTTAATACAGCAATTAGTGCAGTTATGGAACTTGTTAATTTTCTATACTCTTTTAACACGACAACAGATAAAAACCTTTCACCTGTTATTAGATTTGCCTTACAAAAGATACTTATACTTATGCATCCTTTTATACCCTTTGTAACAGAAGAATTATGGAGCAAATTGGGCTTTCAAAATAGTTTATATCTTGAAAAATGGCCTGCATATAACCCTGACATGATAGGAGATGAGATTATTACTATTGTTGTGCAGATAAATGGAAAGGTTAGAGGTAAATATGACTTTCCAGCCGATTTAGATCAAGCAAATATGGAAGAAGCAATCCTTAGGGACGAAAAAATTAAACAATACATAAAAGGAGAAGTGAAAAAAATTATATGGGTTCCGAAAAAACTTGTAAATATTATTTGCTAATACTAATAATTTTTTTATCTATTTCCTGTGGTATTACGATCAGGGAATATAAGACTAATGATATCAAAAATCAGAGAATCAAAATCTCTCTTTTAAATAAGACCCATGAACCCACAGTTTCTACTACATTCATAAAAACTATAGAAGAACATCTTATTAAAAGAGGTGCCTTAATAGTAGATTATGGTGAAGATTATGAGGTTACGGTAGTTCTAACTTCAGTAAAAACCCAAGCAGTTGCTTACACTGTTAAGGATGTAATAGGTGCTAATATGATTCAGATTTCAGGTATCTATTCAATCAAAGATAAAAACAAAAACACACCAGATTCCTCTGGTGTGTTTAATATATCTAACAATTATAACATTAAAGATATTGTTGAAAGTGAAATTGAAAGATCAAGGGCTATTCAAAAATCAGCAACTGAAGTCGCAGAGATAATACTTGGTAAAATCGCTATTTTGCCTGAGAAGCCTTAAATGCCTGTTTACTTAGTCTGCTTATATGCCTTGAGGCCTTATTTTTATGAATTATACCCTTTGACGCAGCCTTATCAAGCATTGATTCAGCTTTAATAAGCTCTCCCTGTATTTTTTCCTTATCCTTTGTAGAAATAGCAGTTCTTACTTTCTTTATCTGAGTTCTTAAGGCTGAAATAACTGATTTATTTCTTGCCCTTCTTTTTAAATTTTGTCTTTCCCTTTTTCTGGCAGACTTATTTTTTTTACTTGCCAATTTAATCCTCCTTGTTGATAATGAACTTAAATTTTAATTCGATTTTTTTATGAAGTCAAGGGAAATTAGAAAAAAGAGTATACTAAGAGCCTTTACAGTCCTAAGTTCAATGACCTTAGTTAGCCGTATAACTGGCTATATAAGAGATGCAGTTATAGCAGCCTTTTTAGGCGCTTCAATATACTCAGATGCTTTTTTTGTAGCCTTTCGTATACCCAATATGTTTAGAAGACTTTTTGGAGAAGGTGCCCTAACTCCAGCAATTATACCAGTTGTATCAGGTCTAATTGATAAACCTGCAGAACAAAGAAATAGAGAGATAAAAAGTATAATAGGCACTGCAACTCTAATAGTAGCAATTGTAACTATTTTTGGAGTTATCATAGCACCCTATTTAGTAAAAGCCCTTGCCTTTGGATTTACAAAAGATGAGAATTTATTTCAGTTAACCACTAAACTAACAAGAATAATGTTCCCCTATTTATTTTTTATTTCACTCGTTGCAGTTTTTATGGGCATTCTCAATGCCTACCACCATTTCTTTGCACCCGCTTTTTCTCCTACCCTTTTAAACTTAAGCATGATCGCTTCTTTGTTAATTTTGAGGCCCTTCACAAGTTTACCAGTTTTTGCACTTGCAATTGGCGTTTTAATTGGAGGGCTTTTACAATTACTAATTCAGTTACCCTATTTAAAGCAAAACTCTCTTCCCCTTTTGCCATCTTTTGATTACAAATCAAAGGCAGTAAAAGAGGTTTTACATATCGTTATACCCTCTATATTTGGCCTGGCTATTACTCAAATTAATATACTTGTAGATACATTGGTCGCATCCTTCTTAAAAAGTGGAACAGTTTCATATCTATATTATGCTGATAGACTTTTAGAACTCCCCATAGGAATTTTTACAGTTTCCTTTGCTTCTGCACTGCTTCCATCAATATCTTCAAAGGCAACCAATAATGACATAGAAGGGGTTAGGTTTGATTTTAATAAAACACTTATTCAGTGCATGCTTTTCATTTTACCTTCGATGTTTTTTTTGCTCTTCTTTGGACAAACAATAATTTCTGTGCTCTTCAAAAGGAAAGCTTTTGATGCAATTGCAGAAATAGGTTCATTCAGAGCTCTTATTGGATATAGCTTAGGACTTCCTTTTTTTACCTTCAACAGGTTAATTACTCCTCTTTTCTATGCCTATAAAAAGACCAAAGAACCGGTCAAAGCAGGTTTTTTTGCAATGCTTGTTAATATTATTATGGACATAACACTAATGCCTTTAGGTGAGTTTGGTTTAGCCTTAGCAACAACCCTATCGGGAATTGCAAATACATATTTACTTTACAGTTTTTTTAATAAAAATCATTATAGCTTAAATTTAAAAGACCCTTTAAAAACAATTTTGAAGATTTTCATTGCAGGAACATTTTCAATAGGAATCTCAAAATTGATTTCCCTATTAATTCCAATGGGCAATACCTTTGTTAGTAAAATTATTATTTTGATACTTTATGCAACGATTTTTATGATATTATTTATCATTCTTTTAGAATTTTTCAAGGTTGAGGAACATAAAAAAATATGGAAGCGAATCAGAATAACTCAGTAAATGATATAATTACAACGCCATTTGGGTTTTCTTTATCAGTTTTTTACTCTGATAAAGGTATAATTGGGATTGAATTTTTAAGAGAAAAAGAAGAAAAACTTTGTAAACATAACTTTAAAAACGTAACAAACAAATTAATAGAATATTTTAACGGCGAGAGAGTAAGCTTCGATGACATTCCTGTTGTTTTAAAAAACCTAAGTAACTTCGAAATAAAAGTTTTAAATGCCTGCAGGCAAATTCCTTACGGCTGTGTTGTTACTTACAAAGAACTGGCTAAAAACATTGGCAATGAAAGGGCTTTTAGAGCGGTTGGGAACACCCTTGGCAAAAACCCCATACCAATAATTATTCCCTGCCATAGAGTAATTGGTAGCGATGGCAAACTTCACGGATTTACAGGAGGACTCGATATTAAAAAAACACTACTAACTCTTGAGAAATCACTATAATTATTTATCTTGAGGTATTTTTACTATACCGTCTGTTTCACCTAAAAGTAATAAAATATCATCTTGTTTTATAACATCTTCACTTTTGGGATTTACAATTAGATCTGTACCTCTTCTTATGGCAAGAACATTTAAATTATATTTTTTTCTCAAATGCAAATCCTTAAGAGGCTTATCTGCAAATATCAAAGGCGCCTTTATTTCAAAAATACCGTATTTATCAGTTAAAGGTATTTCCTCCATTACATTTTTTACTAATAAAGAATGGGCAACCCTAACTGCCATATCTCTCTCTGGATATACCACCCTTGAAACTCCCATTTTTTCAAGTAGTTTCCCATGAAGTGGTGTTACTGCTTTTGCAATAATGTTTTTTATCCCCATTTCCATAAGAATCATAACTACTATAAGATTTGCTTCCACATTTTGTCCAATACTAACTATTACAATATCGACATTATTTATGCCAGACTCTTTCAAAGCTTTCTCGTCCATGGCATCAAGTATATATGCTTGAGTCACAAAATCAGCAATTTCTCTAACTCTATCTTCTGAATTATCTATTGCTATTACTTCAGCCCCCAATTCTGCTAAAGTCTTAGCCACATAGAAACCAAACCTACCAAGACCTATTACACCAAAAGTTTTCTTAACCATATAATACCCCTTATATTAAAATTTTAGTTTCCGGAGATTTAATCCTTATATCCTTTTTTTGAGAAGTTAAAGACATAACAAAGCTTAAAATACCAATCTTCCCTATAAACATTGTAGCCATAATAATAATTTTACCTAAATTTGAAAAATTTGCGGAAAGGCTTAAGACTCCACCATTACCTACAGATAGGCCAACAGTAGAAAATGCAGAAATTGTCTCAAAAAGAGATTGAGTAAAGGTAATCTTTTCAAGCTTGCTCAAATAAAGAGCAACAAGGGTAATATAGATAAAAGAAATACTAAAGATTACAAGGGCTTTATATATTTGCTCTTCATTTATCCTTCTAAAGTTAACGTTGATTGTAGTTGAACCCTTTATATAGTTATAAATAGCCAGTATTATTACAGCAAAAGTTGTTGTTTTAATTCCACCACCTGTAGATCCCGGTGAAGCTCCAATAAACATAATTGAAGAAATAAGACTTAGTGTCGCATCAGTAAAACCTGATAAATCAATGGTATTAAAGCCAGCAGTTCTTGCTGAAATGCTTGTAAAAAATGCGGTCAATATTCTCTCTTGCCAATTACATTGCCATAGACCTTTATAATTGTTGTATTCAAAAATTAAAACAGCGATTGAACCAAAAACAATAAGGTAAATACTTGTTCCAAGAACAAGTTTTGTATGTGTTGAGATCCTATTCAATTCCCCTTTGTAATAAAGGTAAAACTCATTTAAGACAAAAAAACCAATCCCTCCGCAAATTATAAGTGATGCCACGGTAAAATTAACTAAATAGTCCCCTCTAAAACTTACAAGATTATCTGAAAAAAGTGAAAATCCCGCATTATTAAATGCAGAAACCGCATGGAAAAAACTAAGCCACAAAGCCTCTACAAAATCAAATTTTTTAATTAATGATATAAAAATTAGCAAAGTTCCGGTTAATTCAAATAATATCACAAAGAAAAAGACTCTTTTAATAAACTTAATTAATCCACTTACACCTGGATAATTTAAGGATTCTGCAAGTATCAATCTATCCCTAAAACTTATTTTCTGTCCAAAGGTTAATAGAAAAAAGGTGGTAAAAGACATATATCCTAATCCACCTAATTGAAGTAAAGCAAGAATTATAACTTTTCCAAATAAAGTAAAATCATTTGGTGTATCTAAAACAATTAATCCCGTATCAGAAACTGCAGAAAAGGAAGTAAACAATGCATCAATAAAGGTTATTTTTTTTGTGTGAGAAAAGGGTAGGTATAATATAACTCCACCAATAAACATTATAGTCAAGTAGACAGTAAAAAAAATGCGTGCTGGCGTTGCAAAAAATCTATCAAGCAATTTTTTAATTTCCATAAAAAGATAGTATATACAAGACTCATAATAAAACAATTAGAAAATTTTGAATAACAACAGGCATAGTAGATAAATTTATTTTTACTTGATCCGAAAATTCATTTATATTTAATCTATGACAATTTTAGTTACCATGGATAAAAGGGATATTATGTTTTTTTGTGCTCTTATTGAGGCCACTGAAAGGTTTTGTTTCATTAGAACTATAGATAAGAATAAACCGCTAATTGAAATTTCAGCATCACCTTATTATATCAACGAATTGAAAGAACTCCTTGATTATATAAAAAAGACGATAAATTTTGAAATATTAGAGGTGTTAGAGGATGATTAATATAGACCATCTTTCAATAATAAAAAAACTATCAGAAAATACTGATTTTGGCGAAATTTATCAAGAAGATGTTAATTTATATTTTATCGAAAATGAAAATGGCAAAATTGAAAAATGTTTTAAAATAAATGACGCTGGATTTTCTATTAGGACATTTCTTAAGGGGAATATCTTTTTCTCTTCATCAAACAATAAATCCCCAGAAGAAATGCTTAATTTACATCTAAATAACTTAAATACTACAGAAAAAAGAGAGATAAAACTAATTGAAAATCATCTCAAAAGTGATTCTGAATTTCCTAATTTTTATTTCCATGATAAACTCAAAATGATAAATGAAATTTATAATCATCTAAAAATTGAACTAAAAGAAATGATAAACTCAAAAATAACCCTTCAATATTATGAAAAAAAATTTACAGTCTCAAATACCGATGGCATTATTACAACCAGTGAAATTTTTGGCGAGCGACTTTCTATACACATAACTTGTATTATTAATAATGAAAAATTTACAGTTTTTGAAAGTACTGGAAAAACTTTTGACCCATTAAAGGTTGATGAAATTTATAGTTTACTGAACAAATCAATCAATAGAACGAAAAAAATGTATTTAGCTAAACCATGCCCTGCCGGTATGTTGCCTTGTATACTTTCATCTGAATCAGGTGGTACCTTGATACATGAAGCTGTTGGACATGGATTAGAAGCAGATCTTATAGATAAAGGCATTTCTATTTATAAAGATAAATTGGGAGAAAAGGTAGCTTCATCTTTAATAACAGTTGTTGATGATAGTACATATAATAATGGCTGGGGGGCCTTTTTGTGTGATGATGAAGGAACTCCAGCGCAAAAGACAGTCCTCATTGAGAAGGGCATCTTGCAAAATTACCTATACGATAAATACTACGCCTATAAGCATAAAAAAACTTCAACCGGAAACGGTAGAAGACAATCATACTCTTATAGACCCTTTCCAAGAATGACTAATACATTAATATTGCAGGGAACATCAAAAGCTGATGAGCTAATTAAAAGCTTCAAAAGGGGGATTTTAGTCAACAAAATGGGTGGAGGACAAGTTAATACACTAACTGGTGATTTTATTTTTGATGTTCAGGAAGGCTATTATATTGAAAATGGAGAAATAGTTCATCCTATTAAACAGGCAAGTATAATTGGAAATGGTCCAAAAGTTCTTAGTGAAGTAGAAGCGGTATGTGACGATTTTGGCACAGCAGTAGGCACATGTGGAAAAGAGGGGCAAGGAGTTCCTGTTGGTGACGGGCAACCAACACTGTTAATACCCAGTATAACTATCGGTGGAACAGCTTTTTAATTTTACATACAAACCTTGTTTCTACCAGTTTGTTTTGCGGTATAAAGAGCCCTATCTGCTTGCTCAATAAATTCTTCCTTTGTTGTCATATAGGAAACGAAGCCAGCAATGCCAATACTTATAGTTATATAAATGTAACCAGGATCAACATCTATAACAAAGGCATGTTCTTCAACTCTCTTTCTTAATCTCTCCGCAGCTATATAAGCTTTATCAGGGGAAGATTCTGTCATTAAAATTATAAACTCCTCACCACCATACCTTGCGGGTACATCACTTTTCCTGATAGAACTAAGGATTATTTCTGCCAATTGCCTTAATATAGCATCCCCTGCTTGATGACCATAGGTATCGTTAATTTTCTTAAAATGATCTATATCTACCATACATAAGGAAGAGACTCTATTATATCTCTGACATCTCGCAAATTCATTTTCTAATTTTGTCTCAAAAAATCTTCTATTAAAAAGCTTTGTTAATGGATCCTTGAAAGAAAGTTCTTCTGTAATTTCATATCTTTGTGCATTTGCTATTGAAACACCTAACTGAATCATACAAGTCTCAATTGCCGATAGAACATTGGAATTAAATACACCTTTAAGTTCGCTTAATAAAATAAAATTAGCTATTATACTACCCTGAAAAAGGACGGGAAAAACTGCGATTGAATGAATTGTTAATAATTTTTTATCTTCCAAGGTCATACTATCATCATCTATTTCCATATAGTAGGGAACATGATGTTTTGAAACATATGATAAGATTCCCTTGCCAATTATTTCTTCTAAAACATTTTTAACCTCATCTTCATTCGATAGAGATGAAATAGTATTTTTAACATCTAAATCTCCATCATCTTTCAGAACACAAATATAGCCATCAAGCTCGAGAACGGTTATTAGTTCATCTCCAGCAGTTTTTATAGTCTCATTAACATTTAAAGATTTGGAAACCGCAGACGTAAAAGAATATAATAGTAATAGTTCCTTGGTCCTTTCATCAATCCTTTTCTCTAAATCACCATATATCTCTTTTAATCTTTCTGACATCTGATTAAAATTATTTGCCAAATCCTCTATCTCATCTTTAGTTTCCACAGTTATCTTTTCATTAAAATTCCCTTCAGAAATCCTTGATGTTAAATCCCTGAGTTTAACTATTGGTTCAGCTATGGTCTCACTAACTTTTCTACTAATCACAAAAACAAATACAAACAAAAGACCTGATACTATCAAAAAAGACATGATTATCCTATAAGTATTAGCAAAGACATCCTTCTCATTCTGTGCTACTGAAATAATCCAGTTAAACTTTGGCAAATATATTGAAGTACAGATGAATTTTTCACCAGATTTATCGCTAAAAGCTCCGTGTTGAAATACACCCCCATTCTCTAAAGATCTATAAAGTATCCTTTCTATTCCTGACAATTCACGTCTAATATCTTCATGTTTAATAACCAATTCAAATTTTGAATGAGCAATAATCTCTAAATGATCATCTGTTATAAATGCATAACCAGTATCACCAAAGGCAGTATTTAATAACATTTTTTGTATGTCTACAAACCATAATTTACTTACTAACACTCCAGTTATTGTCCCATCAAACCGAAAAATAGGAACAGAAATTATCATATAAGGTTTTGTATTATCAAAACCATGTTGCACCTTTGAATAAAATGCTTTACCTTGTATAGATTCTTTGAAGAATTCTTCATTGGAGACATCTTTTAAATCTGCATTAATCTCACTTCTTAATTTAGATGCATAAATTATTTCCCTGCCTTCAATGCCCACAGCAGAGACTTCAAAAATTGAAGGATTGTGTTTTAAAATCTTCCATAAATAAAACCTAAACCGTTCATTTATTCCCTCTTCTAAAACACCTTTAGAATGACTACTTAATTCCATCATCTTTTCAACTAAATATAATCTATCATAAATCTCTTTTGAAATGTTTATGAGTTGTTCTTTTTGATGATTTCCTACGTTTTTTTTCCCCTCATAATAACTGGTGATAATTTGAAAAATAGATAAACCGGAAACTGCTGAAAAACTTATTAATAAAAGAATTAGAAAAAACTTTCTTGATATCTTGCTCTGAGATATTTTTTTCATTCAATAACTTTGTCGGCTAAATATATTAGTTCATTAGGTATATTATATTTTTTATCCTTTGCCCAACGATTATTGATTACAAGACGGATTTTTTCTGGCACAAAAATATGTAGATCTTCTGGATTACCACCCTTTAAAATATGATCTATTATTATAAAAGACATTTTACCCATCTCTTTCAAGTCAACTCCATAGCTCATTGTTGCACCTTTATTTACAAAGCTTTCATCACATACACTAATTGGCAATTTAGTATTTTCAGAGAATTTAATTATATCATCTATACCTGACATTACTATCGAATCTGGAACAATCACCCCCCCTTCTATACCACTAATTTTTACCTCTTTTAATCTTCTCCTTAATTCATCAACAGAGGCAAAGTCTATTCTTTCAATTTTTACATTTAACTTTTCGGATATATTTTCTAAATCTTTAATTACCAATTGAGAAAAACCATTTTCTCTGTTATAAAATGTAAATATCTTTTTTACATGAGGGAAGGCTAACTTTAGATACTCTAATCTTTTTGTTATAAGTACTTTACCTAAATCCGTAATGCCAGTTATTCCTTTTTTGGGTTTTTTAAAGCTCTCTGCCAACCCAGCAGTGATAGGATCTTCAACAGCTGTAAAAATTATAGGCTTATTCTTTATAATTGAATATACCGAAACTGTTGCAGGTGTGGTTACTGTATAAAAAAGGTCAAAATCTTGTTCCTTTAAATTTTTTATACCTGATTCAAACTCATTATTGGCTATTGTAAAATCTTTAATAATTAATTCAATCTTTCCTTTATATTGACTATTCTCTATCGATTCTTTTAGGCCATTTAATATTTGCTCATATCCATTACTTGGTATTATAACACATATCTTGTAAGTTTTATTTTCTTTTAGCTTACTACAGTTAAATATAAAAGTAGATAAAATCAAGAAAAAAAATAAATAATATCTTTTCTTCATAAAGGCCATTTCTCTTTCAAGTTTCCTTTTTCATCAAATTTACCTGCTAATACAAAGGGGTCATGGTAAAAAATTATCCAAGCATCATTTTTTAAACAATAATTCTCCCAATATTCTTTTTTGCTAATGGACTCAAGAGGATAATTGTCATAAGCCATAACCCAAAGTGGATTATAATGTGCATGGGTTGGCATAAGATCAGCAAAATGAATAGCCACATTGTCTTTGGATCTTATTATAACAATCTGATGTCCCCTATTATGTCCTCCTGTAGGGATAACGGTAATCCCATCTAAAACCTCATATTGGCCATCGAGCAAATATAAGTTTTTTGACTCCCCTAATTTTTCATAATTAATCTTCCAGAATGTGTTTATTGAGCGTTTGTTGGGATTTAAAACATCTTCCCACTCATTTTTTTGTAGATAAATCTTTGCCTTTGGAAATGTCAGTTCCAAGTCTGACTTTCCATTCTCCATTATTAGACCACCTGAATGGTCAAAATCAAAGTGAGTAATAATTACATGCTCTATATCAGTCCTTTCGTATCCAAGTTCTCTTAATTCATCAACCAGATCCCACTCACCCTTAACCCTGAAAATTTCTTTTTGCTTTAAAGTAAGCTTATTTCCAAGCCCTGTTTCAATAAGTAAAAGCCCCTTATTTGTTTTAATCAATATTGGATATGCAACCATAGGTATATAATTATCTTCAGTTACTGGATATTTTTTTGACCAAAGAGCTTTTGGAACAACCCCAAACATGGCGCCGCCGTCTAATTCAAACTCACCACCATTAAGCCAGAATAACTCAAAATCTCCTAATTTAAAAGGTCCCTTCATAAAAAAATCCAATTTATCTAAATAATAAGTTTTTTGTTTGATTTTTGCAATATATAAGACATAATATTATAGATATGCGTAAATTTTTAGTTTTCTTCCTTTTTTTATTTTTCATCACTGGATGTGATAGGGCTGATACTGATTTCTTTAAAAATCTATTTTCCCCAAAAAAATCAACACCTACAGATCAACCACAAAAGATAACTCCACCTGAACAGATTTTAAATATACAGCAGGCCTTTGAAAAAGTTGCTGAAGTGGCATTACCAGCAGTAGTAAACATCTATACAAACCAGCGTGTGAAAGTTAGACCCTTTTATCCTATGCCCTTTGATGATTCCCCACTATTTAGAGATTTTTTTGAAGAATTCTTTAATGATTTATTACCAAAGGAACGGGAATATAAATCAACCAGCCTGGGCTCTGGATTTATAATATCCCAAGATGGTTATATTGTAACAAATGACCACGTTATTAGAAATGCAGATGAGATAAATGTTAAACTTCACGATAAAAGAACTTTTAAAGCAAAAGTAGTTGGAAGAGATGCGAAAACTGATGTGGCAGTTATAAAAATTAATGCAGATAATCTACCCTATCTAAAATTCGGTGATAGTGGAAAGATTAAAATTGGACAATGGGCAATTGCTGTAGGAAATCCATTTGGGTTAAACGGCACGCTAACAGTAGGTGTTATTAGTGCTACTGGTAGGAGCAACTTAGGCATAGAAACCTATGAAGACTTTATTCAAACAGATGCATCAATAAACCCGGGGAATTCTGGTGGACCTTTGCTAAACATATATGGAGAAGTGATTGGGATAAATACAGCAATTGTGGCTACAGGACAGGGAATTGGCTTTGCAATTCCAGCAAACATGGCAAAAAATATCATCGAACAAATAATTAAAAAGGGGACTATTGAAAGAAGTTGGTTAGGGGTAGGAATTCAGAAACTAACCCCAGAGTTGGCCGAATCTATGGGGATTAAGAAAGTAGAAGGTATTTTAGTTAATAGAGTATACGAAAACTCTCCAGCTGAAAAGGCAGGAATTAAAGAAGGAGATGTTATCTTAGAGTGCGATGGCAAAAAATTAGAAGATCCTTCAGACTTACAGAAAATAGTTATTGGGGTACCTGTTGGCACTACTTTAAAACTCAAAATACTTAGAGATAATAAGATTTTATCTATAGATATAAAAACAGATAAAATGCCCTCTGATGAAAAAATAGAAAAATCAGAAATAACAAAAAATATTCTTGGCATAAAAGTTCGAGATCTTTTACCCAAAGAAAAAAAAGATGCCTTTTATAAGTTTGGAGTTGTAGTAGTAGAAGTAATGCCGAACTCACCAGCAGATGTAGCGGGCATCATGGAAGGTGACATCATATTTACCATTAACCAGAAGCAGATAAAAAATACCAATGACTTCAAGCAAGTTGTTTCAAATCTTAAGAGAGGAAGCATTATAAATATCTTTTTACAGCGAGATAATAGAACCTTTTATATAGCAGTTAAGCTATAGGGGGAAAATATGGCACTTATACAAAATGAAGAACAAGCTTTTAGACTTGCTAAAGCGATAGTTTCTGATATCCTACTATACAATCAAGATAAAGTTAAAACTGGCATTGAAAATGATAACCTTTTCGAAAAGCTGAATGCTGAGTTAGATGAAGGGAAAAAGCTTTTTCAAAGTAGGGTAGATAAATCCATACCAATCTCAATATTTGATAGAGCTGTAGTAGATGTCCTTTTTAAATCATCGGGCAGATATGATTCCAAAATATGGTAATTTCTATAAAGGTTGAATCTTTCGCTAAAAGGGCAGACCTCTTTTTATCTGAAAAACTTGGTATTACAAGAAGCAGAATCCAAAATCTCATTGAAAAAGGTTTTATATTACTTAACTCAAATCCTTTCAAACCCTCTTCTCGCCTAAAGATGGGCGATCTAATAACTGGAAATATTCCAGAAGAGGAGGAGGAATCAGAACTTAAGCCGATTAATTTTCCTCTCGATATTATTTATGAAGACGAATCAATTATAGTGATTAACAAACCAAAAGGAATAGTAGTTCATCCATCCTTTGGTCACAAAGAAGATACAATTGTTAATGCTCTTTTATACCATTGTAAGGATTTATTAAATATTGGTGGCACAAAAAGACCAGGAGTCGTTCATAGACTTGATAAAGATACTTCTGGAATACTACTTTTTGCGAAAAATGAACATGCACTTTACAATTTACAAAAACAATTCAAAAATAGAGCAGTTACGAAAAAATATTTAGCCCTTTTATTAGGAAAACCCGAAAAGGACAGAGATACTATAATCACAAATATTGGTAGGCACCCAAAAGATAGAAAAAAATTTGCAGTAACAAAAGAAGGGCGACCTGCAATTACTGAATATAATATACTAAAATTTCTATTAGGCGTCTCTTTGGCAGAAATTACTATTAAAACGGGACGAACTCATCAGATTAGAGTACACATGAGTTACATAAATGCTCCGATTATTGGCGATATGGATTATAACAAAAAAAACTATGAAAATATTATCAAGGACAAAAATCTACTTCAACTATGTAAAGAAATAAAGGGGCAGGCTTTGTGTGCACATTTTCTCTCTTTTAAGCATCCTATAACAAATAAGATTATGAATTTTAAAGTTTCTCCGCCAAAGGAGATGCAAAAAATTATAGACTGGATGAAAGATTATGGAGCTAATAAAGAAACCTGATTATAGTTATATAAAACCCACAAAAGATTTCGAGGGGGTAAAAATTTTCTTCCTTTCGAAACACTTGGGTATTCACGTAGATGAATTGAACACTGATTCTTTGCCCTCTCAGAAAGAGTTGCAAAAAATATCATCTTACTTCCCAATTAATACAAAGGAGATGATTTTCTTAAAACAAGTACACGGTGATGAAGTAATAAACAAAACAAATAAAAAGATGTCCTATCCAACTGCAGATGGCATAATAACGCCTCTTAAACATGTTGCCCTTTTTTTAAAAACAGCTGATTGTGTTCCAATCTTTCTTTTTGACCCAATAAATAAGATTATAGGTGCTGTCCATGCTGGTTGGCGTGGAACAAGTCTGAAAATTTTAAAAAAAGCCATCCAAAAGATGGAACATTTTTATAGAACAAAACCAGAGGAAGTATTTTTATATATTGGTCCCTCCATAGGGCCTTGCTGTTATCAGGTCAAGGAAGATGTATATACCCATTTTAGTTTCTTAGGCAAAGAAAAACAAAACTTCTTTACAAGAAGAAAAGATAAAAGCTATATGATGGATCTCAAGGGCATTAATGCTCATATTGCTGAACAAGCTGGAGTTCTTATTGAAAAAATCGAAATTTCTGATCTTTGTACCCATTGTAATCCAGATCTTTTCTATTCCTATAGAAGAGATAAAGAAGAAACCGGAAGAAATCTAAGCTTCATAATGATGACATGATAGAAAATTTAGATAAAAGAAGGGTCAGAATTCAAAGGGATGGTAAAATTTTTCAAGGTCCTGTAATTTACTGGATGAGCAGGGATCAAAGATTATCTGATAATTGGGCTCTTATATATGCCCAACAAATCGCACTTGAAACTAAAAGCGAGTTAGTAGTTCTATTTTACCTTGTTAGAAAGTTTCTTGATGCCACAATTAGACAATATGATTTCATGATAAGGGGACTACAAAAAGTTGAATTTAAATTAAAAGAAAAAAATATCCCCTTTCATATAATTTTAGGAGACCCTTCTGAAGAAATTCCTGAATTTATATCAAAAATTAAGGCATCCATACTAATCTCAGATTTTGATCCCTTAAAAATAAAAAGGCATTGGAAAAAAGAAATCGCAAAAAAAATTGCAATACCCTTTCATGAGGTCGATGCCCATAATATTGTCCCCTGTTTTATTGCTTCTTCCAAAAAAGAATTAGGTGCTTATACATTAAGACCTAAAATACTTAAACTTCTGCCTCAATTTTTGACCGAATTTCCTGAAATTCTAAAACATCCCTATAACAAAGCAATGATGCCAGAAAATAATTTTTCAAAACTTTATGATTTCCTTGAGGTAGATAGAACCGTAAAGCCAGTTTCTATCGAATCAGGAGAAGATGCGGGCATAAAAAAACTTAAAGATGTTATAAAAACTAAACTTTATGGTTATGCTACCTTTAGAAATGATCCCTCTTTAGATTATCAATCTGGACTTTCTCCCTACCTTCATTTTGGCCAATTATCTGCTCAAAGGGTAGCATTAGAAGTCAAGAACTCTAATGCACAAGAAATCGATAAAAAGGCATTTTTAGAGGAGTTAATAATAAGAAAGGAGTTATCAGATAACTTTTGTTTATATGATGATAACTATGATAGTTATGAATCATTTCCCCTGTGGGCTATAGAAACACTAAGAAAACATAACAAAGACAAGAGGGATTATATTTATTCAATTCAAGAACTTGAACATGCAAAAACCCATGATATATATTGGAACAGTGCTCAAAAAGAAATGGTCTTAACAGGTAAAATGCATGGTTATATGCGTATGTATTGGGCTAAAAAAATATTAGAGTGGACAGAAAATTTTGAAGAGGCACAAAAAATTGCTATATATCTTAATGACAAATACGAGCTCGATGGTAGAGACCCAAATGGATATGCTGGAATTGCCTGGTCTATTGGAGGAGTTCATGACAGGCCTTGGAAGGAAAGACCCATATTTGGGAAAATAAGATATATGTCCTTTGAGGGTTTGAAAAGAAAGTTTAACATGGATGGATATATAAAGAGGATAAACAACTTAGAGAGATATTTATGATTTTAATAGGAATTACAGGAGTAATTGGCAGTGGTAAGACAACAGTAGCTGGAATCTTAAAGAAATTAAATATACCAGTTATCGATGCCGATGAAATAAGTAGAAAAGTAACCAAAAAAGATGGTCCTGCATACATAGAAATTATAAAGCACTTTGGCGCTGAAATTCTTAATCAAGATGGTGAGATAAATAGAAAAAAGCTCGCAAATATCGTATTTAATGATATTAACAAAAAAAAACTCTTAGAAAGTATCATTCACCCACTTGTACAGATTGAAAGAGAAAAGATGATTAAAGAGATATGCGCTGAAAACCCTAATGCCATTGTTGCCCTTGATATACCACTTCTTTTTGAAGCGGGGCTTGAAAATACTGTTGACTATATTATTTGCACCTATGCTGATATAGACACAATATATGAAAGAGTGAAAGAGAGAGATAATGTTTCAAAAGAAGAATTTCTGTTAAGATTAAGCAACCAATTACCCTTGGAAGAAAAAATTAAAAGAAGCCATTTTGTTATAGATACCAGAAAAGACTTAAAAGAGATCGAATCAGAGCTGAAAGATATTATCAAAAAAATTGCACCTAACTTTGTTATCACATAAAAGCTTTTCAGCAATAAGACAAAAATTGCATTTCTCTCTATATGTAAGATATCCACAATTTATACAAAACTGGTTTTCCTCTTCTAATGGATTTTCTTGACTTTTTTTAAATAGTTCCTTGTTTTCAATTATCTTTTTAAAAAATCTAAGTTTAGTCCCGGGACTTCTTTCCTCTATTAAATTCAGCGCTCTTTTATATACCATTGAAGTTGCACCTTTTGAGTAGGGACACTCATCATAAATATAGTCGATACCGTTTAAAATGGTATATCCAGCCACTTCCTTTTCGGTCAAAAAACTTAATGGCTTTACCTTCTTTAAAGCTTTATCTTTTGAGGGAAGAATAATCCTATCTTTGTCAAGCCTTTGAATATCAAAATTTAAAACACTTCCAAGGGCAAATGATGCCTCATCATCAAGGTTGTGCCCAGTTGCAAGAACTGTATAACCCTCTTCTAATCCAAATCTATTCATCACATATCGTTTGATTATTCCACAAACTGAACAACTATTTCTCCTAATCTTTTTTGATATTTCAAAAACACCTATACCAAAAAAACTTTTTAAATCAAAAACATAAATTGGAACATCATATTTTTTAGAAAAAATCATGCACTTTTCTTGAGATGCATCGGAATATACTGGAATTCCAAGGTTTATATAAAATCCAGTAACATTGAATCCCATTTTTTTTAGGATATGTAAAAGTGCCAAACTATCCTTCCCACCAGATACTGCAACAAGAATTTTATCAATAATATTAAAAAGACTATATTTTTCAATAGTTTTAGTGACTCTTTTTTCTATGAACTCTAAGAAATGGCCTTTACACAATGAAATATTATGATTTCTAAGCTCAATTTGAGCCACTTCGCCACAGAGTTTACATTTCATCTCTATCCACCTGAAACAACTCTTATAATCTTAATTGTGTCATCTTTGCCAATAACCCTATCTGGGGTTGCTAAATTACCATCTTCAAGTATGACCAGATATATTTCTTGGTTAAGCCCAAGTTTTTTAAGAATCTCTTTCACCGTCATTGAATGTTCAAAACTATAAGTTTTACCATCAACATGAACATGCATACTTAATTACCTCTTTTTTCTGAAAATAATTTTAATTGGCGCACCAGTGAATTCATATTTTTCTCTTAATTGATTTTCAATATATTTAATATGTGAACTTGGCACCGCCTCTGGATAATTAGAAAAAAATATGAATAGAGGGGGATTAATATCTTGCTGAGTACCATAATAAATCTTTACCCTTTTACCTTTATAAATTGGCATTGGATTTCTTTCTTGAAGTTCAGAAACAATTCTGTTTAATACCCCCGTAGAAACTCTTCTTTTCATAGCATTCATAACCTTATCAATTTCCCCAAATATTCTGTTTATATTTTTACCTGTTAAAGCAGAGCCAAAAATCACAGGGGCATAGTTTACAAAAGGCAATGTATTTTGTAACATCTTCTTATAAAAAGATTCGGTTTTATCAGTTTTCTCTACCCTATCCCATTTATTCATTAAGATAATGCATCCCCTTCCCTTTTCCTGTATCAATTGTGCAATTTTTTGTTCCTGTTCACTTACACCTTCATATGCATCTATTACAAGAATTGCTACATCGACCCTCTCCAATGCTCTTATCGCAGACATAACGCTGAATTTTTCTAATTTTAAAGATATTCTTGATTTTCTTCTAATACCAGCTGTATCAACAAAAAGATAAGTCCTATTATTAAAGATTACTTCTGAGTCTATTGCATCCCTTGTAGTCCCAGCAACATCGCTAACGATTGCTCTTTCCGAACCAAGCAGGCGATTTATTAATGAGGATTTACCAACGTTAGGCTTCCCAAGTACTACAACTCTTGAGTCATATCTTTTTTCCTCATAAAATTTTGTTTCTGGCAAAAATTCAATCAATTCATCAAGTAGTTCATAAACACCATGTCCATGCTCTGCAGATGTGGGATATATCTTTTCTATCCCAAGGGCATAAAATTCTGGTAACCTTAACTCATGAGATTTATGATCTATCTTATTAACCACATAAAAAACAGGTTTTCTAAGCTTCCTTAAATATTCAACAAGCTCTTTATCGAGAGGATTTAAGCCCTCTTTACCATCAAATACTGCGATAACAATATCTGCTTCTTCTAAAGCTAACTCAACCTGTTTTTTAATCTCCTTTAAGATAGGTTCTTCTGAATGGATAAAAAATCCACCTGTATCAACAAGCATAAAATGCTTATTTTTATATTCCACTTCTGCATAGTTTCTATCCCTTGTTACACCAGGTTCATCTTGAACTATTGCTATCTTCTTACCTATAATCACGTTAAATAGACTGGATTTACCTACATTAGGTCTTCCAACAATTGCTACTATTGGCTTCATATAAGACCACTGTTTGCAATTCTATCAAAAACTTCTTTTGGTGAAATTTCAAGGCAAAATTTATCTTTTCTTTTACATTCCTTCTCAAAACAGGGTGAACAGTAGAGATCTTCCTTTCTAATTATAAAATTTTTACCCCTTAAGTTATAAGGACCAGTTCTAATATGGGAAGTAGGTCCAAAAAGGGCAAAAATATTTGCACCTGCAGAACTTGCGATATGCATTGCACCTGAATCACAGGTTATAACAAATTTTGATAGCTTCATAAGCTCATATAATTCAAGTAATGTAAACTTACCTATAAAATTATTTTTTACATCTTTTTTCAAAAATTCATTTCTTGCTCCTATCCAGACAACATCAATGCCTTTTTGGTTTAATAATCTTTCAAGTTCATAGAAATTTTCTTCCTCCCACCTTTTCGTATCCCATCGCGTGAAGGGACAAAAAACCACAAAGTTTTTATAATAGAGATCACCAAGCTTTTCTTTTAGAGACTCTCGATCTCTTTGAGTAGATGGTATAAAAAACTCTAATTCTTCCCTTGTCCATTTTAAGTTTAATGGCTCAAGAAGCTGGAGATACCTTTCTACCGCATGTTTAGTATAATCTCCCTCAACCTTCTCGTTATACCAAAAGGATGCAAACTCTCTCGCATTTGAAAAACCGATATTTTTCTTGCCATGCGCCATCATTACAACAAGAGCACTTTTAAAGAGCCCTTGAACATCTAATACAACGTCATACCTTTTGCTTTTTAGTTTCATTGCGAATTTCTTTATTTCTCTTCTGTTCTTTATAAAACCAATTAAGTTTAACCAATCCCTTCTCTTAAAAGGAATTACTTCATTTATATTAGGGTTTCCTTTTAATAGACATGAATATTCTTCATTAACCACCCAATCTATCTGTGCATTTGGTAAATTCTTTTTTAAAACCCCCACCATTGGTATTGTGTGTATCACATCACCAAGAGAGCTCATCTTTATTATAAGTATTCTCACTTCCTATAAAACTCCTCAATTTTGGATACCACATAGTTAATCTGTTCATCTGTTAGTTCTGGATAGACAGGTAGAGCAAGAACCTCCTTAGCACACTTTTCTGCTACAGGAAAATCACCCTCTCTATATCCAAGATAGGTGAAGCACTTTTGCATATGAAAACAAAGGGGATAATAAATCTCACAGCCAATTTTGTTCTCAGTTAGGAAATTTTTTAGATTATCTCTATCCTTTACCTTAACAACAAACTGATTGAATATGTGATAGTTCTTTACACCAGATTCTTTATAAACCTTCTTTGGTGGAGTGACAAACTCATCAAGCCCCTTATTCTTTATCAGAGTTTCATATTTTTCAGCATTCTTTTGTCTCATTGAGTGCCATTCATCTAAATATTTGAGCTTAATTTTAAGGACTGCAGCTTGCAGGTTATCGAGCCTGAAATTACCACCTACATAATCGTGGTAGTATTTTACCTTTCCTCCGTGATTTCTTAAAATTCTTACTTTTTCAGCCCTTTCAACGTCCTTAGATACCACAAGCCCACCGTCACCAAAGCAACCTAAATTTTTGCTCGGAAAGAAGGAATAACAACCATATTCACCAAATGTTCCTGCTTGCCTACCATCTTTATATTGAGCACCAATTGACTGAGCAGAATCTTCAATTATAAAAAAACCATATTTATTCTGTAATGCCAATAAAGCATCCATATCACAAACCTGTCCATAGAGATGAACTGGAATGACTGCCTTTATTTTTTCTCTCTTCAAAATATCTTCTAACTTATTACAATCAATATTAAAAGTATCTTCGTTTATGTCACAAAAAACCGGTGTTGCACCTGCTCTCGCAATACACCCAGCTGTTGCAAAAAAACTAAATGTTGTAGTTACAACCTTATCTCCATGACCAATACCCAACGCCATCAAAGAAACAAGTATTGCATCAGTCCCAGATGAAACACCAACTGCATCTGGAACACCAATATAATCAGCAACTGCCTTCTCAAAGTCTTGCGTTTCTTTACCTAAAATAAACCTTTGTTCTTCCATAATTTTTAAAACAACTGGCTCGATTTCGTCCTTTAACTTCTTATACTGAGCTTTTAAATCAAGTAACGGTACTTCCATGCTATTCTCCTTAACTTTTTTGAAGATATATTATACAATTTTATTAAGATAAACTTAAGCAAATAAAGGAGGAATTATGAAAAGAATTTGTGATGTTTGTGGATACAAATTTACTGAGGATGAGGCAGATTTCAAATATTTTAGTGACGAAGGCAAGGAACTCAAAGTCTGTGCTAAATGTTATGCTACCCTAAAAAAGAAGGATTATAAGAGTGGAGAAAATAGAGAAGACGGAAGCAGTATGTGATTATTCTTTAAAATTACTCTGTTTTCTCAAAAATTTAGCTAACTCACCATCAACATTTCTTATATGATTTGAAAGCCAGTTTACAATTGTGCTTGAAACAGTTACTGTAAAACTCAAGCTTGGACCATTTTTATAAAACTCATTTTTCAAATCATCTACTTTTCTCATAAAGATTTCATGTTGGATTTTATGAAAATTATATTCAGTGTAATTATAATCTTGCATATATTTTTCTTCAGTTGCAAAATGGGTTTTTACATATTTTTCAAGAAAATCAATTACATTGCTAACAAACTCAGTACCCTTTCCTTGTCTACAAGCATCAAGAAGCTCATTTGTTATTCTAAATAACTCTTTGTGCTGAAGATCAATAGATACTATATTAGTTTTTAGATCATCACTAAACATGATACCCATATATCCTACTCCTTTATCAGATTTTAGGGGGCTAAGCCCCCTAAAATTTTATTTTAAAGCTACATTCATAGTCTTGCTTGTCATCAAAATCGTTGGTATTTTAGGTGCATTAGGACCAAGTAACATATTAGCAACAGCTTGTGGATAGGAACGATAGTTAAGTTTTACATCAACCTTAAGGTTCTTAGAGTCCTTAGGAGTAAGTATTGTATATTTTACTGTCTTTGAACCCTTAGGCGGAATGGTATTGTTGTATTCAAAACGTGCTATTTCCCAAGGCTTGACGGTGTGATATCCATGTTCATCAACCGCATAGGCATTAAACATCTCTGCAGAAGGGTCAACATTACCATCTTTATCTAATCCACCCGATTTATAAACAACCTTACCTTTATCATCTGTAACTGTTATCTCTAACCACATTTCTCTGACCTCTGTAAGGCTTGTTGGCAGATTATGACCCGCTGTTTCATTTTTTACCTTAACAGTTATCTCAGATAGATCACCCTTCTTACCACCTGTAAACTTAACATCCAAGCTTGCTGCATTCTGTAATCTTTTAATTGCTATTTCTGAATGTTTATCGGAACCCATTAGTTTTGGTATAACCGCATTTCCACCAACAAACTCATGGGTATACATATAGTCCCTCATTGGACCTACATTGCTTGGTCTGCCAGGTAACTTATCTGGTTTTTTGAGTGTTTTTGCAGTCTGAATTGCTACTTCTACAGGCACCATATGACAATCTTGACATTGTATGCCCTTCTGTGCATAAACAGAAAACTTCCATTCCGTATAAGTATTCTCAATATGGAAATTACTTACAGGATGAAATACATTATGACAGCTACCACAGAACTCGGATTTTGTATGCAACTCAGAATACTCAGATTTGTGATATGTGGACTTTGAATCCTTATATGGCCCTCTTTTAACATCACCAGGCTCAACTACAAAAGAAGCATTTTGGGGAAGTCCAGTAGGCGAAATTTTCATTCTCGTTTCAACTATAGTATGGCACAAATCACAGCTAACTCCTTCCATTGCTACTTCACTGGCAAGAAACTTACCATCTTCTTTCCTTACTTCCTGTGCTACCGTACCAATTGCAGTGTGACATCCACCACAAAGATTCCTCATTTCAGGTCCAGCTTCCTTTTCAGCTAAATTCCAAAGTGCTTGAAACACTGGATCTTTAAAAGCATTTGAATGCATTGACCCCTTCCATTGATTATAAATATCTGGATGACAGCCCATACAAACAGAAGGAGACTCGAAATGTGATGAATTAACTGGCTGGCCTGATTTAGTAGTAAGTAGAGAGGGGAAGAATGGGAATACTTCCTTAATTTTCACATCATCTGCTGATAAAGCCAAACTACTAAAGAAAAACAAAAAAAACAGTGAATAAATTATACGTTTCATACTCTCCTCCTTATTAATAATAAATCATAAATTTTAAAACTTTCAAGCATTATTAAAATTTTCCAATTGGAATATTTTTTGTCTTATTTTTATCATGAAAAATTGTAGTTGTCAAGTACCAAATTTTTTTTGATTTTTTATTATTTAAATTCTTTGAGTTTGTTGGAAATGAACTCTATGACCCTTTTATGCTCTATGTCTCCCTTTGATTCAATAGAGATTGGCTCTCCAAAGGAAAAGTATACTCTTTTTTTATTATCAATAGGTCCAAAGTCTTTTATCAATTTACCATTTTGCCAAGCATCTGTTTTTAAAGCAAAGGGTATTACAGGGACATCCGCTCTTTTTGCTAATTTTATTCCAATTGTATTGAACTCTGACTCGTTGAACTCTATTTTTCTTGTAGTTTGGGGAAATACTATTATAGACCTCCCTTCAGATAGCATCTTGCAACCATCATCTAACACTTTTTTTAAATCCTCTCTTGGATTAACTCTTGTAACTGTTATTGGCTTTACTGCTCTCATAATATGACCAAAAACTGGATACTCCACCAGACTTTTCTTTACAACAAAAGAAATAGGAGTAAAAGGGATTAATATCAACGGTAATATAAAGGTCTCAAGGGTGCTCATATGGTTGCCTATAAAAACTACTTGGGATGGACAGTTCTTTACGTTTTCAATACCTTCAATTTGAAATTCCACCCCTACCTTTTCTAATAACCTGAATACTGCAAAACTTTCTTTATAAAATGTCTTTTCGTCAAACTCGCCCTTTTTTGCAAGCCTGCTTGATCTTAAAATAATTCTTATCAGGGGAGGATAAAATCTAAGTGTAGGTAATTTATCTCTGAGAAAACCAGTGTTCTCTTTTTTAGAAATATACCTCCCCTCTTCGAATTTAATTAACTGCTCAAAATCCTCTCTGATCACTTATCTTCCCCCAGGGACAAACTTTTACACATATACCACAAATTGTTGCATTAACGCCCTCAATTTTTTTAAATTCTAATAACTTATTATAGCATTTATTAAGGTCAACTGCCTCATCTCTATCTTTGAAATATCCCTTTTCTCCTACTTTAATTCCTCTAATTGCTTTTGCTGGACAAAATTTCATACACTCATTACAATTGCCACATCTATTCTCAATCTCTCTGTCAACAGATAAAGGCATATCAGTTAATATAGTAGCCATCCTAAATCTTGGCCCAAACTCTGGATTAATTATAAGTAGACTTTTTCCCTGCCAGCCTACCCCGGAAATTCTAGCTATTGTTTTATGGGATATTTCCCCTTTTAATTCCCTTTCATCAACTATCTTCGATGCTAATACTATATAAGCGTTAAACCCCTTTTCTTCTATCCACCCCTTAACCCTTTCAGCGGATAGATCTAACTTCTTATTTACTTCTCTGTAAAGGTCTGCATATTCAGGTGTAGGTCTATTGTTTATTTTATCTATTATCCTGTCATTTAATTTAATTACTATAGAAACCGCATACTTAAATTTAGCAAATATTTTCTTATCTATAGGAGGGTTCTCATCAAGGTCATATTTAGATAAGTCTCCTATTCCAGTAAAATCAACCCCCAAAGAATGAATATAATTTTTTAATTCCTCTGTGAATCTTTGTGACATAAAAATTAGAAATATTTTAAGCTTTTAAAACCAATTCATCAACAAAAACAATTAATTTTTTTTGAATAAATTTTAATCATTTTTTAGAATTTTAATGAAATATAATCATTTTTTGTGCAATTTTGATTATTTTTTTATCATATTTTTGGCATTTTTATTGTTAATGAACTACCAGACTGGTTTTCTAAAGGAAAGGAGGTGAGTAAAAAAGATTACTTTAGAAAATCAGAAAAAAATAAATTAGGAGGATACTAAATGAAGAGATTAAAAACATTATTAGCTTTTTGTTCTATTTTTGTTCTTGTTACTATTTCTTTTGCACAGGAAAAAGTTGATGTAGAAAATCTAAAGGAATCAATAAAACAAAGTGTTAAAAAAGACATACTCAATGATGTTAAGAATTATCTTGGATTAAGCTTATATGTTCAAGCAAGTTATACTTATAACTTTGAAAACTACCAGTCTCAATCAAATGATTTAAGGGTTTTTGATAATAAATCAAATAGTTTTCTTATTGACTTGGCCCAGATAATTTTTGCTAAAGATGCAGAAAAAGGTTCTGTTGGTTATAAAATAAAGGCTTCCATGGGACAAACAGCTAAGTATATCCATTCAGCTGGATTAGGAGCTGCGGGTGAACATTTTGATTTAACTGAAGCATACATTGATTATATTTTTGATAAAGGAAACGGTATAAAGCTACGTGCTGGTAAGTTTGCTACATTTATAGGTGCAGAAGTTATTGAAGCTATAGATAATCCAAACTTCTCCCGCTCTTTGTTATTCAATTATGCAATACCTTTCACTCATACAGGGCTTATGATTAGTTATCCACTAACCGACAAACTTAGCACCAGTCTTTACTTAGTAAATGGATGGGACAATACAGAAGACAATAATAAAAGCAAATCCTTTGGTTTAAGTTTTGGCTATACTCCATCGGAGATCTTTAGTTTAACAACAAACTTAATGTACGGACCTGAACAAAACAATAATAATTCAGATAACAGATTTTTAGTTGATCTTATTTCTACCATCAAACCTACAAAGAAGCTCTCTTTTATAATAAACGCTGACTATGGAAACGAAAAGGGAATTGATCCTAACGGTAAAGATGCGGATTGGAAAGGCATTGCAGGTATTGTAAAGTACGATTTTAATGACACCTTCGGATTAGCACTTAGAGGAGAATATTTCAAAGACACAGATGGTGTTAGAACCGGTATTTCTCAAGAAGTTAAGGAGATTACTGTGACTCCAGAATTAAGACTCTCTTCAGGTTTAATAATTCGCCCTGAATATAGACATGACTGGTCAACTAAAAAGGCATTCAACTATGTAAAAGGCATTCCAACAGGAAAATCACAAGATACAGTAGCAATAAGCTTTATGTATAGATGGTAATTAAGGAGGATTTTATGAAGATAAAGTTTAATAGAAATTTGATAATATTTATTTGCTTGCTATTACTTAATTTAGTAGGGATCGTTTATGCTCAAGAAGCTCAAACAACACCACCCCCAGAGCCTACGATATCTGATTTAGTCAAAAAAATAGAAACTGTTCAAAAAAATGCAAACTTTGTCTGGACACTTGTTGCTGCATTTTTTGTATTCTTCATGCAAGCGGGTTTTGCAATGGTAGAAACAGGCTTAACAAGGGCAAAAAATGCTGTAAACATAATGATGAAAAATTTGATGGACTATGTGCTTGGTAGCGTAGCTTTCTTTTTCATAGGCTTTGGTTTAATGTTTGGAACAAATCCTACTGGTTTTATTGGAACTGATGGATTTATGTTATCTGATTATGCAAAAGACAAAGATCTATGGCTATTTGCTTTTTGGATGTTCCAGGTAGTATTTGCTGCAACATCAGCAACTATAGTATCTGGTGCTATGGCTGAAAGAACAAAGTTTATAGCTTACCTAATTTACAGTTTTGTTATTAGTGCAGTTATATATCCTATATTTGGATCCTGGTGCTGGGGTGGTCTCTATCATGGTAAGGGTTGGCTCGAAAAAATGGGATTTATTGATTTTGCTGGTTCAACTGTCGTTCATTCCATCGGTGGATGGGCAGCACTTGCTGGCGCAATAGTTTTAGGGCCAAGAATTGGTAAGTTTGACGCTTCTGGAAAACCTAAAGCAATACCAGGCCATAGCATAACCCTCGCTACTCTCGGCGTTTTTATCCTATGGTTTGGTTGGTTTGGTTTTAATCCCGGATCTACTACTGTTGCAGGTGGAGACGCTGCTAAAATTGCTGTTAATACAAATCTTGCAGCAGCTACTGGTGGCCTTGGTGCTTTAATTACTGCATGGATACTATTCAAAAAACCTGAAGCAACAATGTCACTAAACGGTGTCCTCGCAGGCCTTGTTGCAATTACTGCTCCCTGTAATAATGTATCTGCTTTAAGTTCCTTAATAATTGGATTTTTGGCAGGGATTATTGTTGTGATATCTGTCTTATTCATCGAGAAGGTTCTTAAAGTAGATGATCCTGTTGGTGCTGTTTCTGTTCATGGAGTTTGCGGAGCCTTTGGAACACTCTGTGCAGCAATATTTAATGAAGCCGGTTTCAGTATGCAACTATTATACGTTCAAGCCTTGGGTGTAATCTGTGCTTTTCTATGGTCTTTTATTTTGTGCTTTATTTTATTCAAAATCATCGCCCTTACAGTTGGATTAAGAGTCTCAAAAGAAGAAGAAATGGAAGGTCTCGATATTACAGAACATGGAAATATTGCCTATCCAGATTTTGTACATACAGAAAAATAAATTATTTGGAGGCTTTTTTATGAAAAAAATTGAAGCTATAATAAAACCATTTAAATTAGAAGAAGTGAAAGACGCTTTACAGGAACTGGGTATCAAGGGAATGACTGTCACCGAGGTTAAAGGATTTGGCAGACAAAAGGGGCATGTGGAGCTATATAGAGGCGCTGAATACGATATTACATTTATACCTAAAGTAAAACTCGAAATTGTAATTCCTGACGAACTTCTTGAGAAAACTATTTCGACTATTGAAAAAAATGCGAGAACAGGCAATATTGGTGATGGAAAAATCTTTGTATCAAAACTTGAAGATGTAATTAGGATAAGAACAGGCGAAAGAGGAGAAGAGGCAATATAATTTCGAGCCCCTCCTATTTTGATATAACTTCAACAATTGGGGATGTTTTTTACATCCCCATTTTTTTGATTACTTTTTAATCAAATTTAAAAAATAAAATCAATTTTGTTTATAAAATTTACAAATTTGTATAATTTATATACATTATTTTGGCACATGAATTGCATTATATTAGTGACAACAAAAAAGGAGGCCTATATATGAGAAAAATATTTTTAATCCTCTTCTCTCTTTTTCCTATATTGTCCCATGCAGAGGAAGCACAAAATAGTGTCCCAAAAATTGATTCTGGAGATACTTCCTGGTTATTGATTTCCACTGCTCTTGTTATGTTAATGACCCCAGCATTAGGACTTTTTTACGGTGGTATGGTAAGGAAAAAAAATGTTCTTGCTACTATTGTACAAAGCTTGATTACCATAGGCATTGTAACTGTTTTATGGATTATTTATGGTTATAGTTTAGCCTTTGGACCAGATTTAAATCATATAATTGGTGACCTATCATGGTTTGGACTAAAGGGTGTTTCTTTTGAACCAAATCCCGATTACGGTGCTACTGTACCACATGTACTATTTATGATTTATCAATTAATGTTTGCTATTATTACTCCTGCACTGATAACAGGAGCTTTCGCAGAAAGATTTAAATTTAAAACCTATCTGGTTTTTATAGTTCTCTGGCATACTTTTGTTTATTTACCCCTTGCTCACTGGGTTTGGGGAGTAGGTGGATGGATTAGAAATTTAGGTGCCTTAGACTTTGCTGGTGGGCTTGTTGTACATATTAGCTCAGGAGCAAGTGCATTGATTGCAGCTATTATTTGTGGTAAGAGGAAGGGTTTTCTTACAGAACCAATGCCCCCTCATAACCTGACTATGACAATAATTGGGGGCGCAATTTTATGGTTTGGATGGTTTGGTTTTAATGGTGGAAGCGCAATAGGTTCAAACAGCCTTGCGGTTAATGCATTCATAACAACTCATATTGCAGCTTCATCTGCAAGTCTATCCTGGATGATTGTAGAATGGTTACATAACAAAAAACCCACAGGATTAGGGATAATTTCTGGTGTTGTAGCAGGACTTGTTGCAATCACTCCTGCTGCTGGTTTTGTAACCCCAATATCTGCTTTGTTCATCGGTTTAGTCGCGGGAGTATTATGTTTTTTTGCAGTTTTAATGAAAACAAAATTAGGCTACGACGACTCACTTGATGCAGTTGGTGTACATGGTATTGGTGGTACTTGGGGCGCTATTGCAACAGGCCTGTTTGCAACAAAATCAGTAAACCCAGCTGGTGCAGATGGATTATTATATGGAAATGCATCTCTATTGTTTACACAGATACTAACTGTAATAGTCGGCTGGATCTATCCAATTGTTGTAACTTATATTATACTCAAGATTCTTGATAAATTAATGGGCCTAAGGGTATCTAAGGACGAAGAAATTGAAGGACTTGATTTAAGCCAGCACGGCGAGAGCGGATATACCTTCTAAAAAGCAAAGCATACGAAGTGGAAGACTTTTCCACTTCGTATTTATTTTTTATGACAAACTAAGCAAAGTTGACTGCTCGCATTTGAACGAACAAGAAAGGGCTTGTAGGTTGGATTATGGGGATCATGGCAGGAGGAACATTCAACATATCCTGAAAAGAGTCTAACATCACTCCAACCTCTAATAGAATCTGGTGGTAGATTAAAATCTGGATCCTCACTGGGTTGAGGATATTTCATTGATACTGGATGATCATCTTTTAAATTTGGTCCTATTTTGAGAGCATCATGATAAGCGGGACCACCACCAAAATGACATTTAATACAATTTGGTGGATAACTTGGATTTCCTGAACCTGGAGCATTTAATAAACCATGTGCTACACTACCAGTTAATCCGGGATTCTGAAAATAATGACAACTAAGACATAACAGCGAAACTAAATTTGGAGGATTTGAAGGAGTAGTATCCATTGTAGGGCTTGAATAGGCAACAAAAACTGCTGTAGGATCGCTTGTTAAAAGCCTTTTATTCCACAAGGGGAAATTACCTGCATAATGAGGTGTATGACAGAACACGCATACCTCAGAACGACCAACTGATGGAGAGCTTAAATCATGTTTAGAACCTAAAAGAGGCCCAACACAAAAAGCATACTTACAATAAAAAAAAACTATAACAATTATTATTAATGAAATTTTTTTCATTAATAAAAGTTTCTATAATTATTTAAAGCTTTGTCAACAAAAAAATTTAAAATTTTAAGTACTTAAGATATTTTAGCCCGCGTTTAACAAATCCCCTTTCTCACCGAAGTAAAGCGAAGTTATCTTTGGTATATAGTTATTTGCAAATTCATCACTTACTTTACCAAGCAGACCTTCAGTTTTATTTTTCATAAATTCCACATAGGATGCATCTCTTACAAGTTCAACAATAGAAAATTCAGGTAATCCCGATTGTCTCGTCCCTAAAAGCTCTCCCGGCCCTCTCATTTTTAAGTCAAACTCTGCTAATTTAAACCCATCTAAATTATCTCTAAAGAAAATTAGCCTTTCTCTTGCTTTGTTGCTTATCTTTTTGGTATCCACAAGAACTATACATATTGACGCCTCACCACCTCTACCGATCCTTCCTCTTAACTGGTGTAATTGAGAAAGTCCAAATCTTTCTCCATGTTCAATTATCATAATTGTTGCATTTGGCACATCAACCCCAACTTCTATAACGGTTGTAGATACAAGTATTGAAATTTTATTATCTTTAAATAAACTCATTATCTCTTCTTTTTCTTCTGGCTTTAATCTTCCATGAAGAAGCCCAACTTTATGGGAGCTAAATTTACCTTTGATAAACTCATACATTTGAGTTGCAGCTTTTAGTTCTAAAGCATTATCTTCATCTATTACTGGATAAACAATATAAGCCTGTCTCCCCTTTTTAAGTTCCTCATTTAGGATTCCAAAGGCTCTCTCTCTTTGTAATTCAGGCAATACTATCGTTTTTATTTCCTTTCTACCAGGAGGAAGTTCATCAATAACTGAAATATCTAAATCACCATGAATTGTCATGGCTAAAGTCCTTGGTATTGGTGTTGCAGTCATAAATAATGCATGGGGTATTATATCACCCTTTTTTATTAGCCTATTCCTTTGTTCAACACCAAATCTGTGCTGTTCATCAATGATCACGAGCCCTAAATTGTTAAAATCTACATTTTCCTGAATAAGAGCATGTGTTCCCACTATAAGTTGATATTTGCCATCTTTTATATCCTTTACTATCTCTTCTTTTTCTTTCTTCTTTAACGAAGAAGTAAGCAAGCATATTTTTAAATCCGTTTCTGAAACCAGATTTTTAAAATTAATGAAGTGTTGTTCTGCAAGAATTTCTGTAGGAGCCATTATTGCTACCTGCTTACCCGCCTCTATTACAAGTAAAGAAGATAAAAAGGCAACAATTGTTTTTCCCGACCCCACATCTCCCTGAAGAAGCCTTTGCATAGGATAGGGTTTCTCTAAATCCTCTTTTATCTCCCTAATAACCCTTTTTTGAGCCTCAGTAAGTTTATAGCCAAATTTCATAAGGACTTTTCTTGCTAATTCTCCGGAAAAGTTCAATTTCGATGTTTTTGCCTTTTGAACATCTCTTTTTTTTCTTAAAAATAAGGAAAATAAAAGAAAAAGCTCCTGATATATTAATGTGAGATGGTACGGGCTTCTAAATTTTTCATATTTTTCATAGTTAAAGTCTTCTTTAGGAAAATGGATATGGTAAATAGCATCCCCCCACTCAAGAAGATTTAATTCTTCTTTCAAGGGCTGTGGTACTAAAGTTTTCAAAATATTTCTTGCCATGCTTGCAACATTAAAAACAAGCTTTCTATATAATTTTTCGCTTACCCCATTAGGAAGACCAAAATAAACTGGATGAATGTTAAAAGTTAAATCACTCTCTTTTAACTTATTTTCATCAAACTTTTCGATTTCTGGATGATGAATCTCCAAATTGCCTCTAAAAAAATCAACGTTTCCAAAAACAATTATTTCATTGCCCTTCTGAAGCAGATTTTTTATAAAAACAGGGGGTTTTGTGAACCATTTTAGTGTTATAATCCCCGTCCCGTCTGAAACCCTGACTATCATTCCATTCCCTCTCAAATCAAGAAAGCCCTTTTTACTCCAGTCGCCCACTTCTATGATTTTTGCTTTAAAATAAGCTTTTATCCCAGGCTTTAATTCCGATATCCTCATCAAGCGTCTTTTGTCAATATATTTATAGGGGAAAAAAAATAATATATCTCTGTATGTCTTTAGTCCCTTCTCTATTAGCTTCTTTAAAGCCTTTTCTCCAAACCACTTATTATCGGTAATCTCTTTTTGAAGAAAATCGCCCATGATTTTCAATTCTTCATCCTTAAACTCAAAAAACGGTCCATGGTAAAGAGAAAGTAACCTTAACAAAATATTCCTTTTCTCTTCAAAACTTTTTGAATCAATATCCCTAAAGTATTCTTCAAACTTCGTCAACTCCTTATAAATTGATGGTATTTCTACAAATAATTCACATAGGGATTTATAATAATTTTCCAGCCCCTTTAAATTATGCACGGTCTTAGGATCATCAACGATTAAATTTATTGGAGCCAATAGGCACTCTAAAAGTTTTTTATTATCAATCATAATGTTTTAATTTATACACGACGCATAGAAATAAAGCAAGTTTAAGAAAAGGCTTTTACAATACTTGCATAACAAAATAACTTATTCTATAGTATATAACATGAAATCCTATACAGAATATTTATGGATGAACACTCCAAATAGAAGAGACCTAATAAACATAACTGACAAAGTATCTCAAGCAGTATCAAAATCAAACATAAAGGAAGGGCTTGCTCTGGTTTCTGCGATGCATATTACTGCAGGAATAATTGTAAACGATGATGAACCGGGATTTCATCGTGATCTATGGAAATGGTTAGAACAATTGGCTCCTTATAGAAAAGAGTATGAACATCATAGGACGGGAGAAGATAATGGTGATGCCCATCTAAAAAATATCCTTGTTCACCATCAAGTAGTTGTACCAATTACCGAAGGGAAGCTTGATTTAGGACCATGGCAAGAGATTTTCTATGCTGAGTTTGATGGATGCAGGAGAAAAAGAATAATTATAAAAATCTTAGGTGAATAAAAATGAGAAAAAAAATTCCCGATGCAGAACTTTCAATACAATTTGATGACCTCGAAGTTTTAAGGGAAGTCATAGGCCATAGAAACACACATCTTGCCTTTATAGAAAAATATTTCCCCATAAAAATATATCACAGGGGTAATTTTTTAAAGTTATCTGGAGAAGAGCCAGTTGTAGATACAGTCCACAAAGTTATTAAAGAAATGATAAAGACAATTGAAAAAGGGAGAGAGCTAACAATCAGAGAGATAGAGTTTTTATGTAAAAATCTTAAAGCAAACGATATAAATATTGAAGAGTTAATGGAAGATGTAATATTAATAACACCACGAAGGAAACCTATAACACCTAAAAATCTAACCCAGAAATTATATGTTGATGCTATGAGAAGAAATGACATCGTTTTTAGTATTGGACCCGCTGGAACTGGAAAAACTTATTTGGCAGTTGCAGTTGGTGTTGCTCATCTTATGAATCAAGATGTACAAAGGATAATTTTAACAAGACCCGCTGTAGAAGCGGGTGAAAAACTTGGTTTTCTGCCCGGAGGACTTGCTGAAAAGGTTGATCCTTACTTGAGGCCACTTTATGACGCCCTTTATGATATGCTTGATTATGAAAAAGTAACAAGATTTATAGAAAAGGGCATAATTGAAATTGCCCCGATTGCATTTATGCGTGGAAGAACTCTAAATGATTCTTTTATTATCATGGATGAAGCTCAGAATACAACTTCTGATCAGATGAAGATGTTTCTTACAAGATTAGGCTTCAATTCAAAAGCAGTAATTACAGGAGATATAACTCAAATAGACCTTCCGAAAGGACAGGTTTCAGGTCTTGTTGAAGTCCAAGATGTTCTCAAAAACATCAAAGGTATTGACTTTGTTTATTTCACAGAAAAGGATGTAGTTCGCCATCCCTTGGTACAAGACGTAATAAGAGCATATGAAAACTACCTAAAATTACGGGAGGGAAAATGAGAAAATTATTTTTATTGCTCCTATTTTTTATCTTATGTGGCTTTGGCATATTTCCAGAGGATGAAAATAAACTACCAGATGTGGTACCAAACTATAAAATCCAGATCACTGACACAGATGGATACTCCATAGAATTAACAAACGTTTCTATAAACAATTTGCTTTATCTTTCTGGAAAACATAGCAAGGCAGATTTAGTAATCGATTTCAAGAATATTGATAAAATTATCTTTAAAAATTTAGATGAGAAAAACCTATCTGCATCAGTTTATATGAAAAATGGTGAGAATATTAGTTTACTGATCAAGGGCAACTTAAAACTAAAGGGTAAATCAAAATACGGTATCTTCTCTATAGCATTAAAGGATCTGAGAGAACTAAAAATGTTGGGTATAATAAACAAAGAATAAGGGGAATCTATCCCCTTATTCATGTCCCTCATAAGCTTTCTTTATGGCTTCCTTTCCAGCCTCAACAGCATCTTTTAATGCTCTTTTCTGCTCACTAATAAAATCTTTGGTATCATCTACAAGGTCTGAAATTTTTTCCTTCACATCTGATGCTACATCTTTTATCTTATCTCTTGTTTCTTTACCTGACTGAGGGGCAAAAAGAAGTGCAAGACCTGCTCCCAAAGCAGCACCTGATAAAAATCCTACTAAAAATACACCAAAACTACTCCCCTTATCTTCACAACTCATTTTTCTTCCTCCTTTTTTCTAATATTTTTTATATAATTTGCTACAAAAGCAGTTAGCCCCTTTTGAACACCTAATTTTAGTAAAGAAACCTTTCCCGTAGCCATCTCATACCCTGATTTTATATTAAGGCAAAGATTTTCTATCATTATAGAGGCATCCTTAACCTTTTCAGCAGCAAAAAGAGCAGTTTCCAACCCTTTTTTCCCAATTTCAGCTGCAGAATTAACAGTGTCAATAGCTTTGTTTGCCTTTTCTATTGTAGGTTTTAACTCTCTTTTAAACTCGTCAATTTGTTTTTGCAAATTTTCTGTCTCTTTTTTCAAAACTACAAGTATAACTATAAAAATAAATAAAATGATATATATAGCTATAGTCTGAAATATAAGAATCGTTTCCATGCTCATACTTTTCTCCTTTGTATGAATTATACATTATTTTTTTCTTTTTGCAACTTACCCTTATTTGTAAAATAAACCACAACTACACCTATCTCATACAAAACCTGCATAGGCACCATCATAAGAAGTAGATTAAAAACATCGGGAGTGGGAGTTACTATAGCAGAAACAATCGAATTTATAAGCACAAAAAATCTTCTCTGCTTATTTAAGAAATTTGTATTTATTATGCCAATCTTACCTAACATTCCCATTATTAAAGGTAGTTCAAACATTATTCCAAAACCTAAAAGAAAGGTAAAAACGAAAGATATATATGCCGAAAGAGATATCATGGGTTTTAAATATTCAGTTTGGTATTGAAGTAAGAACTTTATGCCCGATGGTAAAACATATCTATAGCAGAAGAAACAACCACCATAAAATAGTATGGTCCCTATTAAAACAATACTATAAATATTGCCACCTTTTACATTAGTATGTTTACTTACTACTCTTGTTATCTCAAAGATTATATAGGGAACTATGATTAATAGGGCAAGTAAAAATGCTACTTTAAGATAGGACATAAAGGCTTCTGGCAAAGAATAGAGAATTAATTTCATGTTGATTATGTCTTTCAGAATCTTCATTATATCTTCTACAAAAAAAAGCATACCTAAAAAGATAAGACAACAGATAATCATTGTCCTTATTAAGGACTTTCTAATATCCCTTAAAAGAGCCAATCTACTTTCACTAAAGAGTTCCATAATCAGTTTTCTAATTCCTTGACAATAACTGGCTTGATGTTTTTACTTTTAAGCAAGGAGATAATTTTATCCCTTTCCCTTTCGCTTTTTGCAAAAACATAAATTTTATATACACCTTTGCCTGTAATTTTATATTCATGCTTTTCTTTTTTCAAAAGAGAGACTATTTTATCTACATTTTTTTTATTTTTAAAGGTTCCAACTTTTATAATTGTTGTTTTTTCCTCTTTTTGTATTGTTGGTTGTTTTTTCTCTTCATGAATAGTTGTATAGGCATTTTGAATAGCAATATTATTATTTTCTTGATTATTTTTCTGTTGAACTTCTAATTTTGGTTCCTCTGTTAACATGTTTTGTCTTAAATTTTTTATCTCCTGAATTAGAATGAATATTAGAAGCATAAGACTTCCTAAACTTATTATGAAAAAGAAAAAACCTTTAAAATCAAAATCCCTCTTTTTTAGTTTCATCACATTCTCTCTGGAGTTTCAATTCCCAAAAGATATAAACCCTTTTTTATTAGTTTTTGTAATAAAAATAGTAAACTGAGTCTGCAATTAGTAAGTTCTATATCGTTACCATTTATAAACCTGTGGGCATTGTAATAACTATGAAATAATTGAGCTAAATTTATTAAGTAATAGGTTAAAAGATGGGGTTCTAAAAAGAACTCAACATCAAAAAGCACATCAGGGAACGCAAGAATCTGCTTTATTAACTCCCTCTCTTCCTCAAGGGTTAATCTATTAAAACTTAATTTCGCTGGAATCTTGATACCCCTTTCTTCTGCTACTTTAAATACGCTATTAATTCTTGCGTACATATATTGAACATAAAATACTGGATTGTCACTGGTTTTCTGTTTTACTAATTCAATATCAAAATCAAGGGGACTATCATGTTTTCTTGTGAGAAAAGTAAATCGCATTGGTTCTTTCCCTACTTCATCAAGGACCTCACGAAGTGTTACAAAATCACCGGTTCTTTTTGACATCGTTACTGGTTTTCCATCTCTAAATAAACTTACCATTTGAACCATCAAGATTTTTAGTTTACTTTCATCATATCCAAGAGCTTTTATAGCAGACTTTACCCTTGGCACATAGCCATGATGATCTGCCCCCCAAATGTTAATATATATATCATAATCCCTTTCAAATTTTAATTTATGGTAGGCAACGTCAGAGGCAAAATAGGTTTTTTCACCATTCTCTTTTACCATAACTCTATCTTTATCATCCAAGAAATCAGTGCTTTTAAACCATAAGGCGCCATCCTTTTCATAGATCAATCCTTTGTTCCTCATCACCTTTATACATTCATTAACATAGCCCCTTTCAAAGAGTTCTAATTCAGACTGGAAATTGTCAAAATTAACACCAAAATCTTCTAAATCCTTTTTTATCCATCCCAAAACTAAATTTTTACCAAATCTGCTTGCTTCATTTATAAAATATTCCGAAATATCAAGATTATCATATTTTTTCATGAATTCACGAGCAATATCGGTTATATACTCACCCATATAACAATCTTTTGTATACTCAACATTCTCTCCCTTTAGCTCCTTAGCCCTTAGTATTATTGACAATCCTAAGTTTTTAATCTGTGAACCTGCATCATTTATGTAAAACTCTTGATGTATCTCATGTCCCAGTTCCTTAAGAATATTTGAAAGGGAAGAGCCAATGCAGGCCCCCCTACCGTGTCCTACATGTAAAGGACCGGTAGGGTTTGCACTAACGTATTCAATAAAAATCCTCTTTTTATTTTCTGATTTTGGTGATAAAAAGTAATCAAAATTTTCGGACCTATCCTCTAAGATTTTTCTTACCATAGAATCATTGAGGAAAAAATTTATAAACCCGGGCCCTGCAATTTCTATTTTCGAAAACAGATCGTTTTTAAACTCACTTACAATTAAAGTAGCAATTTCACGAGGATTCTTTTTCATAGATTTTGAGAGCACAAGGGCTATATTGGTAGAAAAATCCCCGAACTCCTTCTTCTTTGGAACCTCAATCTCGAAAAAATCTGGCGCTTGAACAGGGAGTGATGAGTTTAATTCATCTAATCGTTTCAACAGAATATCTTTTATAATCTTTTTCACACTTCCTCCCTAATTTAAAAGGGCCTAAAATCCATATCTGGTTTAAGTGCAAGGACAGTATGCTTTAGCAAATTAATTGTATTTTCTAAATCTTTTTCAGAGAGTAGTTCTACTGGAGTATGCATATATCTTAAAGGAACACTAACTACCGCTGTTGCAACTCCACCACGGGTAAGTTGCATTACATTTGCGTCTGTACCAGTCCCCCTTGGCGCACCATCGATTTGATAGGGTATTTTATTTTTCTTTGCGGAGTTAATAATAATATCAAAAAGTTTAGGATTTATATTAGGTCCCCGAGAAATTATAGGACCTTTATCTAATTTTGCTTCCCCCACAATCTTTGGCTCAACAGAAGGAAAATCAGTGGCAAAGCCAACATCAACTGCAATGCCAACCTTTGGTTTTATATTATATGCAGAGACAGTTGCTCCTCTTAAACCAATTTCTTCCTGAACTGTAGCAACACAATAAAGATTCATTGATAACTTATTTCTCTCAGATGAAACAACTCTTAGTAATTCTGCCACACAAAATGCACCCATCCTATCATCAAAGCCTCTCCCAACCAACCTGCCATTGAGCAGTCTTTCAAAACCAAAATCCACAGTTATTGGATCTCCAATGGATACATACTTTTCAGTTTCCTTTTTGTCCTTAGCTCCTATGTCTATAAAAAGCTCTTTCAACTTTGGCACTATATCCCTTTCTTTTGCGTCCATAAGATGTATAGGTTTTTGTCCAATCACACCCTTTATCTTACCTTTTGCTGTATGGATTACTACTCTTAACCCCATTAGAAGCCTAATATCGACTCCTCCTATAGCTGTAAAATATATAAAGCCTTTATCATCAATGTATTTTACCATTAACCCAATTTCATCAATATGCCCGGTAATCATAATGTTTGCATCTGTTGAACGCTCTGCATGTATAACACCTATTACATTACCCAAAGTGTCAACATAAACCTCATCACAATACTCATCGACATAATCTTTAAAAAGTTTTGAAGCATTATCCTCAAAGCCTGAAGGGCTTGGTAATGAAATTAAATTTTCAAAGAACCTCAATGACTCCTTTCTCATGACTCCTCCCTTTTATTTTTTTTCTGAAATTTATATACCGCACTATTGTGTTCTTTCAAGCTTTTTGAAAAAATATGGGTCCCATCATTTCGGGAAACAAAATACAAATAATCAACCTGTGCTGGTTTGTAAGCAGCAATAATCGCTTCTTTTGATGGATTTGCAATCGGTGTTGGTGGAAGACCATAATAAAGATATGTGTTATATGGATGTTTTGAATATAAATCTTTTTTTGTAAGATCACCATTAAAATTTTTTAGACCATAAATTACAGTTGGATCACATTGAAGTTTCATCCCCTTTCTTATCCTATTATGAAACACTGCAGATATTAAGGGCATCTCCTCTTTGACTTTAGCTTCTTTTTCGATCATTGATGCGTAGGTTAATATCTTATGGATTTCCTTTTTAGGCATTTTTTCTGGTATCCCTATTTCTTTATAAAGAACTTCGAAAGTCTTATTAAACATCTCTTTTATCACATCCTCTTCCTTCGTTTTTGGCATAAAATAATAGGTTGATGGAAAAAGATATCCTTCTAAAGAAGGCAAGTCATAACCAAGAGAGGCAATAAATTTTTTATCCTTCACTAACTCAAGAAACCTTTTTGCAGAACCGAGCTTGACATTTTCAACTACCTGAGCTATTTGATAGATATTATATCCCTCTGGTATGACTAACTTATATTTTTCAACATCTCCCTGAAGGAGCCTACTCCAAAAGCTCTCGGGAGACTCGTTTTTTCTGGCTAAATAGAACCCTGGAATTATTCTCTTGTCACCACCTTTAATTTTAACCATGATTCTAAATAAAAACTTATTTTTAATAATTCCCTCATTTGATAGATTGTTAATTATCTGAATACCAGTTTCTCCTTTCTTAACTTCAAATAATTTATCTTCCTCTAACCCAAGTGGGCTTTTGATATAGTAAAGGTAGAAAAAAACAAAAATCAATAAACCGCTTACCAAGAAAGAGGTCAGCCACAAGAATTTTCTTTTCATAAAATTATTTATTCAGACTCCTTAAATAGTCTTGCAGGATTAATGTAGCTGCAATTTTATCAATATATTCCTTATGTTTTTTAGTCTTAAGCCCAGAGAAAGAAAGAGCTTCATGGGCTATAGATGTTGTAAAACTTTCTTCAATAAATTCAACTTCTACATTTAATTCCTTGAGTTTTTCTCCAAAAGCCATAGATTTTTTTCCTATCTCTGTAACCTCACCATATTCATTTTCTGATACACCTAGTACAATTTTTTTAACATCATATTTTTGCAAAACTTCTCTAATCTTTTCAATGTCTTTTTTATTACCCTCTCTCTTAATTACACATAAAGGCTGGGCTATTGTTTGTGTTTCATCGGTTATTGCAAGACCAATCCTTTTTATTCCAAAATCCAATCCAAGTATTCTTTCTTTCTTTTCCATATTGACTGTTTATAGCATTTCTGATACCTTTTTTAATTATGATAACAGATATTATAAAAAAACTAAAACCTTTACTGACAGATAGTAGAAAAAATATCGCAGAAAAAACAGCAAAGGCAATTGCAAGGCTTCAAGCCAAGCAGTATTTTGATAATGCTTATTCTAAATATGAAGACTTAAATGAACAGAATAAAACACGTCTCTTAATGGAAATAAATAATGTATGTCCAAAGGCTGGCTTTGATTTTATAAATAAAGCCCTTGATGATGAGTTGCCTCAGGTAAAAGCAATCGCAATAAAGACCGCAATTGAACAAAACGATCCTCGTTTTATTCAAAAGATTGCCCAATTAATAAATGATTTTGAACCTATTGTAAGAAAATTGGCTTATGAATTTTTAGGGAAATTTCCACTCCCCCAGATAACGACCGTACTCAACAAAAAATTGCTAATTGAAGAAGATAAAGAAGCATTACATGCACTTATAATTGCAATTGGAAACATTGGAAACCCAGATTCCTATGAGTTCCTTCAAAAGCTACTCGATCAAGTTGAAGACCCTTTTTTGAAAGAGGTAATTGTAGAATCAATAGGTAAGCTAAAACTCTAATCAGTTAGAGCGTATTCTGCGACATCAATATCATGCCAGGATGGATTAACGGTACCAACTATAGTTATTGGGAGATTAGTTTCTTCATCAACGGGATGTTGAGATAAATCAACGGTCTTTACTTTTTCTAACTTATTGCCAAAAATATCATAAACGACTTTAATAACAGGTTCATCTGGTGAAGAAGGATTAGGTCTTGTTACAATCCCAGTTTCTCCTGTATTTAATTTAACCAGTGTACCCTGTGGATATATACCAAGCATCTTAATAAATGCCTTTAAATAGTTCGGTTCAAAACTTTTCCCCGCCATCTTACTCATAAACTCAAGTGCTTCCCTTGGTTCATAACATCTTTGATAAACCCGATGTGTCGTCATAGCATCATAGCAATCACAGATAGATAGAATCATGCTTGCAGGATGCAGTTTGTAATCTTTAGGTATCTCTGGATAACCACTCAAATCATACTTCATATGATGTTCAAGGGCTACCTTATAAATCACATCTGAAAGTCCTTCCATCTGTTTTAGTAACTCATAACCATTTATAGGATGTTTTTTCATCTCCTGCCATTCTTCTTCTGTAAGCTTGTCTGGCTTCAAAACAACTTTAGGATCAATGCTAACCTTGCCTATATCATGTAGCATTGCAGCGGTACCTAACTCTTTAAGCAAATCGGGTCTTAATTTTAATGTTTCCCCCAAGGCGAGAGAGAGTATTGCCACATTAACAGAATGATTGAAGAGATATTCGTCGTAGCTTTTAATCAGTGTAAGGGCAAGCATTGTTTGCTTATTCTTCAATACCTGATCAATCATTTTATTAACAACAAATTTTACATCATCAGCTTTTGGAATTTTGCCGAGCCTTACCTCCTCAATAACCCTTGTTAAAACTGCCTTTGCTTCGTTGTATACCTCTATTGCTTCTTTTTTAGACTCTTTCTCTATCCCCCCAAGTATAATATGGGGAAAATTTAAAAGTTCTTCACTTAATTCTTTTTGTATATTTGAAGCTGTTATTGTTATAAAATCATTCCACTCCTGTTCGGTTAGGCCTCTTGTAATGGTTAAACTTTCTTTTTTAAGTTTTATAAAGATTTTTACTACCGTATCCCACAAAAACTCCTGTGGTATTGGTATATTTTGTACCCAAACTACTCCATCTAAATAGGCTATAAAAACCTCTCCACTCTCATCTAAAAAACTCTGGATTAATTTATAAGATTTATCAATTGGTTGTGAAACATAAGGATGTCCTTTGGGATAAAAGGAGAAATTTTTTAACGCGGCATTAAAATTTTGTATTAAATTTTCGCATTCTTTAAGAACTGGCATAACTACAAAATATTATACCACACTTTTTAATTTAATTTTTTGTAATGCTTCAAAAGCAGCATCTCTTATATCATCATCGCTATCTTTCAAAAGCTTCTCTAAGATTTTTGCAGAATCTTCATGCTTAATTTCTGATAACCCATCAATAGCAGAAAGCCTTAATACCTTATTTTCAGCTTTATTAAAAAACCCCTTTTTTGTTGCGTATTTTTTAAGTATAGGTAATATTGAGTGATGTCCAATTCTACCAAGTGCAACCAGCGCTTCTTTCTTCAATGAAATACTGCTCTCATTTTCAAGCACTGATAGAATAGACTTTATAGAATTAGTGTCTTTCATTATTCCAAGAGAGAAAATAATTAATTTCCTTACATCTTCAGTTTCATAATTCAACATTTCCCGCAAGATATTGAAGGCTTGAGGATCCTGAATCCTTGCAAGTGATTTTACAACTTCCTTTCTAATCCTTGCATCGCTGTGTTTTGAAACTTCTAAAAGATAAGGTATGGCCTCCTTCTTGCCAAAAATGCCAAGAATTGTAACCATATTTCTTACAATATACCACCTTTCATCAGTCAGATGGTAAACAACCCTATTAAAGGCCACATCTCCCATTTGAGTCAATTCATTTATTATAATTTTCCTTGTTTTAATATCATTAGCACTACTAAGAAGGCTTAAAAAAACCTCGACCGCTGGTTCACCTATAAACTTAAATATTTTCCTTATCTTATTAGCAACAAACTCCAAATTAATATTTTTTATTAGAATTTCTGCAAAGATCAAAAGCCTTTTCTCGTTCAATCTCTCGTTTAGAAATTTCTTAGCTTCCTTAGAGATGCCAGGGAGAGTAGTTTTATCCTCAATATGAGCTATTAGTAGTTCTATAATCTCAATAATGTTTTTGAAATATATACCCCAATCTAAATTATTTAGAAAACCAGTTAATTCCTTTAATATAGCTATATATTTAGCTGAATCATTTTTCGCCTTTGATTCAATCAAATCTAATTTGAATTTTCTGAAAGCCTCTTCTATGCTAATTTTTTCTCTTTCTAAAGTCTCCTTAACATAAGAGGTCTCTGCATGTTTAACTGGAGCCTCTTCTTTAGGAACAAAAAGATTAACATCAAAAATGTCTGTTCCAGTAACAAGTACATCTTGCTTTTCATCTTTTTTCTTTACCAGGTTTTTTGAAAGCTGTGTTTCTGAAAGAGCAATATTTCTTATATTACTATTTTCAATTAATACTTCAAGACCGCCCGCTGAGAAAATATTTCCCGCTTCCATAGTTAAAAATTGCATAAAGGTGTAAAGCTCATCTGCATCAACACCATGATTAAAAATTATCTTGTTAACCCTTCTTAAAATTAAAGTTTGAACTAAATCTCTCAATACAGGTTGAACTACAGGTATTCTCGTATTCTTAGTTGAAATAGCTTCTTTGGTTATTTCAATAATTAACGGCTCTTTTTTTGCAAAAGAATTTATATTTGATACAATTCTTTGTAAAGCACTGACAAGTGCGGGATGGCTTTCAGGATAAAAACTTACAGCCTTCAACGTTTTAGCAAAATCAATTATTATACTATCTAAGCTTTCCATTTATTCCATCTTTAAAACACTTTATTGAAAATCATACATACAATTTAATAATTCGTCAACTGTAAAACATTTTAAAAACATAATTCTTTTTAAATAGACTATATTTATAACATCGAAAAAGTAATTTAATGTTTTCATTCTCTCTACAAATTTTCTATTTTATATTTAACTTCCTTCTATCTATATAAAAAACGAATTTTATCATATAATATTTATTTATGAGATACAAAGTAGTGGAGTTATCTATTGTAACTGATGAAGAAATAGAACAGTCTTTAAATGAATGGGTTAGCAAGGGCTACTTTTTTGAAAGTATCCATTTTGTAGTAAGCGATTCTTCAAGAAGGCCTAAAATGGCTTTTCTTTTTTTTACTGATAGAAAGGGGCTGGATGTTATTAAAGATAAAAAAAATAACGAAGATATATAAAAACAAAACTGGTTCTATTAAAGCTCTTGATAACTTCACTTATTCTTTTGAAAGCGGATATATATACGGAATTGTTGGATTAAATGGTGCGGGCAAGACAACCCTTATAAAGACCATTTGTGGACTTTTGATTCCTGATAACGGCAATGTATATTTTAATGATGATCCTCTATACCCTAAAGGACAAAAAAACTTACATTTAATTGGTGCTATTTTAGAGGGTTCGAGAAATATTTTCTGGAATTTTACCCCACTTCAGAACGTTAGATATTTTGCTCTTTTAAGAGGGCTTAACTTAAAGGATGCTCTTTCTAAAGCTTTGACAATATTTAATGAATTTGATTTATCAGATAAATTAAATACCCCTGTAAGAAACTTATCCCAGGGCATGAAGCAAAAGATCGCTATAGCAATTTCTTTACTTCATGAACCAGAAATTTTACTGCTCGATGAACCCACCTTAGGACTTGATCCAATTGCTGGTAATAGAATGCAAAGCTATATTTTAAAATTTGCAAGGGAAAGTAAAAAAATTATTATTATTACATCTCACCAATTGTCAGTATTAGAAAATATTTGTGATGAAATTATCTTCTTGAAAAAAGGAACTTTTGTATCTTCCCATAGCATGGCCGATCTTAAATCTAATACGCAAAAAACAATATATAAAATTAGGGCTTTGAATTCAAATTATAAGAACATAGAACCTATTAAACAAAAATTTATCAATGTTGTAACTAACAGGGATTTTATTGAATTTGATTTTATACCAAACGATTTTCCGCTCGAAAGGGCTCTTGAAATGATAAAAGAAACTGGCTTATCAATCATAGATATTGAAAAATTTAAACCTACTTTAGAAGACCTTTTCTTTGAGGAAATAGGAACATGAAAATCATAAGTATAATTTTAGCTGAATGTTATAGAGAGTTTGTTTATGCAAAAAGATATAGCGTAGAAAGAATTTCATCATTAATAATGCTCTTTTTTATTTTCTTTGGTATTGTTTACTCCTCTACCACATCTTTTCAAGCAAATAGTTATAATTATTTTGATCCTATCAGCACTTCACACCGAATAGTTGGTTTTCTCTTATGGTTTTTTGCCCTTGATGCTGTTGGACATTTAAGCAGTTCCATTAGAGAAGATTTACATATAGGGATATTAGAGCAAATTGCACTTAGCCCATATTCTTTAATTTATAATCTCATGGGAAGAAGTATATCAAGACTTATAATTAATTTTACATTGTCAATATTACTTTTCCTTGTCTTTCAAAAAACTTTCGATGTGAACATTAAGATTCCTTTAGTTGTTTTATTTTTCTTTATTTTAACTTACTCAGGATTATATGGTCTGGGGTTATTCTTTGCAGGACTAACGCTAATTTTCAAAAGACTCGGTCCGATAACTACTATTACAAGATTTTTATTGTTAATTTTTACAGGTGCAATAATACCACTTGATAGCTTTCCTTTATATCTGAAACTTTTTTCTCAAACCTTACCAATGACTTTAGGATTATCTATTATAAAAGAGATAGTCTTTGAAAACGCAACATTTTTAAAAATTATAAAAGATTATAAATTTTTCCTTTTTTTGATCAATTCTTTATTCTATCTATCACTTGGGATAATTACGTTTCTATATCTTGAAAAAAAGGCAAGATCTAAAGGTGCTCTTGGAACCTATTAAATTTTTTATATTCTAAAATTTTATTTTTTCCATCATAAACTAAATAACTTCTATCTATCTTCCAACTCCCTAAAAGATAAAAATTAAACTTAGGTCCTATCTCCAACTTCTTAGCTATATGAAAATGCCCTAAAATTGCTCCCAAGTAGCCTCTCTTAGCTAAAAGGGGCGCAACATCAAAAAAAATCTTATCATCTAATTTCTGTTTCCCACTGATATTTTCTCTGCTAAATTTAGAAAACCAATGGGCAAAATGGTAAACAAGATAGGGCGGTAGTACATAAGCTAATAAATAAGTTACAGGATTCCTAACAAGCAAAGATAGTATTTTATGGGAATAATCCTTTGAATTTAATAAATCACCATGGCTTAGAAAAAATTTACCATTTAAATCGATAGTCATATCACCTTCAATTATTTCTATTGGATAGCCTAAAAGGTTTAATTTTTTCAAAAAAAAGTCATGGTTCCCCTCAAAATAAAATATTTTAATCCCCTTTTCAACAACCCTTTGCATAACCGAAAGTAATGGTAAATGTTCATAAAAAACAACCTGTGGAAAGGCAATAAAAAAATCAAATAGATCTCCCAATATAAAAACTGCTTTTATTTCATTAGAGTCTTTTTCTATAATTTCAAAAAATTTAAGTAAATCTCTGTATTCATCATCTGTTACTTTCTTGAGATGAGCATCAGCTAAAAATATTATCTTGTCCATTATTAGCATTATAAACTTTGTTTTTTAAAATTGGAATATTTTTTGCTATATATCTATTCATGAATTATTACGATTTAGAATTTTTTAAAGGATTTACAAAAGAAGAAATAAATACAATCTTAAAACTTACTATACCCGTAACCTATGGTCACGGAGAAACAATTCTAAAAGAAGGCGAGACCTCACATCTTTTAATGCTTATTACTGAAGGTAAAGTAAAGGTAATCAAAAAAATCGATGAACAAAATACTAAAGTCTTGGCTATTTTAGAAACTGGTGAATTATTTGGAGAGATGTCCTTCTTTGATGAAGGTATCCACAATACCTCTGTAATAGCCCATTCAGATACAAGCTTACTTGTATTGGGCAAAAATGAATTTGAATTGTTGGAACAAAAAAACCCCATTCTAACAATAAAGTTTCTAAAAAAAATCATCCAAACCTGTAGTAGCAGAATTAGATTTTTAAATGAAGAAATAAAACAGATCAGCAACTGGTGTATAACCTTGAGGATGAAAAACAAATAAAGGTGTGCAAAGTTTGCTTATTTTTTCTTATTTGCCATTCCCCCTGAAAGAATCAAGGCAAATGCTTCATCAACCGTAAGCTCACTATCAATAATATCTTCATCTTTAACAACAATCATAAAGCCAGAAGTTGGATTAATCGCTGTTGGCACATAAACATAAGATTGTTTTTTCCCTTCCATTGTATCTGGAGCTCTTCCTGTAAGAAAACCAATTGCCCTAACATTTTCATGGGGGAATGGAACCATTACCACCCTTTTAAACTGGTTTTTATCATTGTCCATTATAGATTCTGCTAATTTTTTGACAGCTAAATAGAGCTGTCTTGCTATGGGAAATAGTAAAAATATTTTTTCAATGATTTGCAGTAACTTTTTACCTAAATATCTTCTTGAAAAAAAACCTAAAATAACAAAGAAAATAATGCTCAGTATAATACCAACTCCAGGATACTTTAGAAATTCTAATAAATTAGGAAAATTGAAGGGACTTAAAAGACGAAGCATAATATCATCAAAAAAGCTAATTATTTTAAAAATGATCAGAATAGTAACATATATTGGAATAAAAGTAGCAATACCAATGACTAAATAGAACTTAAATTTGTTTTTTAAAAACTTTATCATCTTCTATATCACCATCGATAATATATATCTTTCCATCATTAAAAAAGTGCTCAAATAATTCTTTTTCATCGTAAACCCCAGGAACAAAAAGGGCATGAAATTTTTCTCCCCTTTCAAGGCCGCTTCCCTTTATTTTCAAGACTTCTCTACCAACATAAGTTAGAGAATCGAATACCTGTTTAAAGTATTTTTCCTTAAAATTGAGACTTTTTAGAATTAGATAACTATCTTTTCTTAAGTTCATATCTCTATTTGTTAATGGACTATCAGTGCCAATTGCAAATCTTATTTTATTTTCTAAAATGTATTTGAAATCTGGAAGCCTATCCCCCCAATACTGGTTGCTACAGGGACATAAAACAACACTAATATCCCTCTCTTTTACCATATCCCAATCTCTTTTATTGAACTCAACACAATGCACAAGTATAACATTCTTATCAAATCCCATTTTTTCTATTATTTCTTTATAACTTTTTACATTCAAATCTTCAAACTCTGAATTTGGAAATATTTTTTCAAAGCCAGATACTTTCCTGTCAAAAAAAAGGGCGGTCTCATATTTTGTTTCACCCAAATGTATCATAACAGGGATCTCATTAACTTTTGCCCTTTTAATTAAATTTAAAGTCCTTGAAAAAGGCGTTGTGTACAAAGAGTGGATAGATATACCTTTATCTACATTACACAAAGAAATAAACTTATTTAAATAAGATAATTTGGTCTGAAAAAGCTCCTCACTATAACCAAGAATTTCAAAAAATACCCTTCCCGAAGAAAAATAAGTTAGATATGGACCTTCTGGTAATACACTCCTAACATCACCTATGCACCCAATTCCCTTACTTAAAAAAATTTGTTCGCCTCTATTTATACTCTCTATGTATTCATTTTCTGAGAAACTCCGTTTCTTTCCTACAACAAATAAAATCCAATCCCATAAGTTACTTATATTTTTAGAATTTTCGAAGTCTGTTAACTCAAGATGTGTATGGGCATTAACAAAGGTTGGAAAAAGGGTACCATCAAGAAATATATAGTCTTGGCTTTTACCATCAAATTGAGATTTTTCTAAAATTTTACCAAATTCATCCAGGACAAATAAAACATCTTTTTTAACACCATCGAGCTTGTATAAGGAAGCAACCCTTATTTTTTTCACTTAATAATTTCCTGATTATTCTCATCCAGATAAATATTTGTTGGTTTAAAATCAGGACCAAGCTCATTTTCAGTATATATACCGTAAGTAGCAATTATAATAACATCTCCTTTATTAGCCTTATGAACTGCTGCTCCATTTATACAGATAGTCTTAGACCCCCTTCTTCCAGGAATAGCGTAGGTAATAAATCTATTACCATTAGTTACATTATATATATGAACCTGCTCATAAGGTCTTATCTTTGCCTTTTCCATAAGGTCTAAATCTATTGTTATGCTACCTTCATAATGTAGGTTTGCATCAGTAACAACTGCCCTATGAATTTTTGACTTTAACATTGTTAAATACATCTCTATCCCTCCAAAATAACATTGTCTATTAACCTTGTACTGCCTACAAATACTGCAAGAGCAAGAAGTTTTTTGCCATCAATATCTCCTTCTTCTATATACTCGAGGGTTTCGGGATCACAAATTTTAATGTAGTCAATCCTTGTATTAGGAGTATTATTAACCAATTCTTCTATCCCCTTTATTATAAGTTTAACATCCTTTATACCGCTTTTAATCATATCTTTTGCAAGGAGAATAGATTTATATAGACATAGTGCTGACTTTCTTTCTTCTTCACTAAGATATGAGTTTCTTGAACTCATGGCAAGCCCGTCATCTTCTCTCACTATAGGCATCCCAACAATTTCTACAGGAAAGTTCAAATCTCTTACCATTTTTTTTATAGTCACAAGTTGCTGAAAGTCCTTCTCACCGAAATAGGCTTTATCTGGCATAACAATGTTAAAGAGTTTACCCACAACAGTAGTTACACCTCTAAAATGTCCTGGCCTTGAAGCACCACATAAATTTTTAGTTACCCCTTCTACAATAATTGTAGAGCTAAAGTCTGAATGATACATTTCTTGTACTTTTGGATAAAAAATGTAGTCAACCCCTTCTTTCTCAAGCATATTTTTATCTCTCTCAAAATCTCTTGGATACTTTGAGAGATCCTCTTTAGGACCAAACTGAATGGGATTAACAAAGATACTAACCACTGTTATATCACAATCTTTTTTTGATGCCCTTACAAGACTTAAGTGACCTTCGTGTAAATATCCCATAGTCGGAACAAATCCTATGGTTTTGCCATCTCTTTTAATACTCTTTGAAATAGTTTGCATCTCTTCAATTGAGGTTATAACTTTCATTCAACCTTCCTCATGAAAATATATGAGTTTCTTCTGGAAATTTTCCTGTTTTTACATCCTCTACGTAATTCTTTACTGCCCCTTCGATAAGTGGTGCCAAGTCAACATATTTTTTGACAAACTTGGGTCTGAACCCCTCAAAGAGCCCCAAAATATCATTTATAACAAGTACTTGACCATCACAATATCTGCCCGCACCAATACCTATGGTAGGAATATTGACATTTTCAGTGATTTCCTTTGCAACATCCTCAGGCACACATTCCAAAACTATTGAGAATACCCCAGCCTCTTCAAGTGACTTGGCGCTTATAATCAATTTTCTTCTGGTGTCTTCAGTTTTACCTTGAACCTTATAACCACCAAGAGAATGAATAGATTGAGGAGTCAAGCCTATATGTCCCATTACTGGAATTCCAGAATGAGATAATTTTCTTACTAAATCAGCAATCTCTTGTCCACCCTCCAACTTTACTGCCTCTGCACCTGCTTTCAACATAAGTCCACAGTTTCTCACTGCGTCCTCAAATGATGTTTGATAAGATAAAAAGGGCATATCTGATACAAGAAGAGCGTTCTTTCTTGCCCTACTAACTGCTTTAGTGTGATATAAAATCTCTTCGGTAGTAACGGGTAAAGTATTCTCATAGCCAGAAAAAATTGGACCAACAGAATCTCCAACCAATAAAATGTCAACACCGCATCTATCAATTATAAGGGCGGTCGAATAATCGTAAGCAGTTAGCATAGTTATTTTTTCGCCCCTTTTCTTTTTTTCAATAATATTTGGTACTGTCGCCTTCATAAATGCCTCCAAACAAAAAAACCTTCGAGACGAAAAATCCCGAAGGTATATTTTTCAGGTTTTTTCCGTCTCGGTCCCTTCTGGATCCAAGCGGTATATATTTTAATATTAAAATTTTAAAAAATTGTTGTCAACACCAAATTAACAACTAAACTTTTTTTTCAAAACATCGTTATAATTTAATCTATAATTATAAAAAATTGTTTGATTTTTTTGTTACATGTAAAATAATATTTAGATAATGAATATTCCAAGTATAGTTAAAGATTATGAAAAAATCTCATTTGTTAAACATTTAGGCATAAAAATTACAGAGATCTCCGACAATTCTGCTATAGGAACTATGAAAATTACTAAAAAGATGAAAAATTACATGGAACTGCTTCACGGTGGGGTTGTTGCATCTCTAATCGATACTGTAGCATTCTTCCCTGGAAAACTTCTTCCCGCTGGATTAACAATTACAACAATAAGCTTAGAAGTTAAATATATTAGACCTGTTTCTGTCGGAGAAATTCTTACTGCAATAGCCAACATAGTCCATTTAGGCAAAAAAATCGGTGTCATAGAAGTAGATGTTTTTAATTCTGAAGATAAACTTATCTCAAAGGGAATAGTGACAGTACTTGTGTTAAAATGATTTTTGTGCTTACATTATATAAGGAGGTTCAAAATGCCAAAAACCCACACAGTCAAAGTTACTTTTGGAGCAAAATATAGAAAAGATGACATTCTTTATGCAGAGGGCAACATTACATACAAAAATGAAAACTATTTGTGGACTGCCAAAGAATCACATTATGGTTTAGGTTGGGAAGTTGAGATACATGATAATGGCAAAATTGAACCAAAGGATGCAGATTTTTTGAAGGCTGCTATTTCTTCAAGTATTGATAGAAACATCGTAGAGACAAGATACAAACTTATATTAGAAAAGTGAATGACCTTTGGTATTTATTTTCACGTCCCCTTCTGCAGAAGTAAGTGTTATTATTGCGGTTTTTACTCTATAACAAATCTATCTCTTCAAGATGACTATATAAATGCTCTTTTAAAAGAAATATATAATAAAAAGATACTAATTTATGAACTTTCAAAAAAATATAAAAAAATAACAATATTCTTAGGTGGTGGAACACCAACTCTCTTAAAACTCAAAAATTTAGAAAAAATATTAAATAGTATCAAAGACTTTATGGATAAAGTTATCGAATTCACTATAGAAGCCAATCCAGAAAGTGTTACTAAAGAAAAAATCGAGATTTATAGAAGTTTTGGAATAAACAGAATATCTATAGGCATTCAATCATTTGATGATGATGTCTTATCTTTTTTAGGTAGGCCTCACAGGCTAAAAGATTCGCTTAAGGCATTAGAGATCGCTAAAAAGTACTTTGATAACATTTCCATTGATTTATTAGGTGGCATCCCAAACTTCAAAAATACATCTGAAACTTCTGAAAAATACATAATAGAATTTAAACCGAAACACATATCCTTTTACAATTTGAGTAAAGACAAAAAAAATATATGGTCAAAAAAAATTAGAATTGATGATTCAAAACAAACGGAGGACTATATAAACTTCTGTGATCTTCTAAAAAATTTAGATTACGAGCACTATGAGATTTCAAACTTTTCATTTAAGGGCTATCAATGCAAACATAATATAAATTACTGGCAAAGAGGAGAGTATATAGGATTTGGCCCATCTGCCGTATCTTTTTTAAAAAAAATATTAAATAATAAAGACATAAGATATAAAAATATCTCAAATCTAATCAGTTATATTGAAAATCCATTAAAAGCAAAAAGGGAAATAATAACTGAAGATAAAGCATTATGGGAGACCATATTCTTGAATTTGAGAAGAAAAAAAGGACTAAGCAAAAGATTACTATATAAAACAAACAATCAAACAAAAACAGAGAAAATTATTGAAAGAATAAACTATTTAACCAAAAATAATATATTAAGAGAAAATAAGAATTACTGGTATATTCCCGAAAAAAACTTCCTAATATCCAATGAAATACTTCTATGGATTCTAAAAGATATGTAAGACTTGACTTTAAAGGAGATTATCTGTAAGTATATAAACATGGATAAAATTATTAAACAAATAGAACCTATTGTTATTGGGTATCGAAGGGCTCTTCACGCAATACCTGAACCAGCTTATAAAGAAGAGAAGACAAGGGACTATATAATAGAAATTCTTAAAGAAATTGGCTTAGAGCCTAAAAGATTAACAGAAACAGGGCTTATAGCAGATATTGATACTGAAAGGGAGGGATTAAATATCGCAATTCGTGCTGATATGGATGCCTTACCAGTTAAAGAAAAAACAGGTCTTGATTTTTCTTCCGAACACGAAGGATACATGCACGCTTGTGGTCACGATGGACACATGGCAATTTTATTAGGCTTAGCTTTATTAATTACAAAAATAAAGGATCAATTTACCGGAAAAATAAGGTTTATATTTCAGCCAGCAGAAGAATCTCCACCAGAGGGTGGAGCAAAATTTATGATTCAAGAAGGATGCTTAGAAGGCATAGATAGAATAATTGGTTATCACATTATGCCAGAATTAAAATGGGATGAGATTTCTATAACCCCTGGTCCTGTAATGGCTTCTGCTGATGAGTTCAAGATAGAGATATCTGGAAGCGGTGGACATGCTTCTGCTCCAGAAAAGACCCAGGATACAATACTCATTGCTTCAAAAATTGTTCAAGCTCTTACTGAAATAGTTCCCAGGTATATTTCCCCTTTGGATTCTGCAGTAATAACCTGTGGGAAGATACATGGTGGATATGCTTTTAATGTGATACCTGAAACAGTAGAAATATGTGGTACTGTTAGAACATTAAATGAGAAGATTCGGAAACTTTTAGAAGAAAAAATTAAAACTATGGTAAAAAAAGTATGCGATGTCTATGAAGTTTCTCACAAGATAATATATAAAAAATGTTATCCTATGGTTATTAATGATGAAAGTTCTTGTGAATATCTAAAGAACGTTGCAAACACCGTTTATGGTAAAGAGAAGGTATTTTCCTTAAGACCACTTATGGGTGCTGAAGATTTTTCTTTATACCTTAAGCATATCAAAGGATGTTACGTTTTCTTTGGTGGTAGAGAGGATAATAAATTTTATCCAATACACAGCCCCTATTATAATTTCAGTGAAAGGGTTTTAACAAAGGCAATACAATTCTTAGCTAAGGCTATTCAAAATAGTCAGTTTTGGAACTAATGAAAGAAAACAAACTTCAACAAATCATCATTGATGAAATAAAGAAAAATGGTCCCATACCCTTTTCCAAATACATGAATCTATGCTTATATCACCCCCAATATGGATATTATAGACAATCTCGTCCTCCCATTGGAAAAACTGGTGACTATTATACAAGCCCCTGTGTTCATAAAATATTTGGATATATCATTGCTAAACATATAATAGAAATCTTTAATTCAATGGAAACAGAGGAGTTTTACATAGTAGAAGGTGGAGCAGGCTATGGCTATCTTTTAAGGGATCTGGGTGAGTATTTCTCAAGAAATTATAAAAAAATTTTAGAAAAATCTAAATTAATAATAGTAGAGCCAAATCCATTCTATCGAGACATACAATTTAAATCATCCAGTGTGTTTTTTAAAAATATTGAATTTATTAACTCACCCCATGAATTACCCCAAATCAATGGGATCTTTTATTCAAATGAATTATTTGATAGCATGCCAGCGGAGATATTACAAACCGATTCGGATAATAATTTAAAACAAATATTTGTGGACTTTACAAACGATAATTTTTTAGAAATTCAAGATGAACCCAATGAAGATGTTCACAGTTTTTTAAATAAATGGGATATAAAAATTCCAAAAAATTTCAGGACAGAAATCTCAATTAATGTAGAAGATTTTTACAGTGAAATAGCAAAAAAAATTAATAAAGGAGCAATACTTACAATAGATTATGGTTATCCAAGATCTGAACTTTTCGATATTTCTCATAACAGGGGTACTCTAATGTGTTATTACAAACATACAGTATTAGAAAACCCTTATATAAGGTTAGGAAATCAGGATATAACCTTTCATATCGATTTTACACTTTTGAAACAAATAGGTGAAAAATTTGATATGCAAACTATTGGGTTTGTAGAACAATCGTATTTTTTAATGGGTACAGGTATTATTGATGAGATTGAAAAAATAAAAAATGAAAATTTTAATGATTACCAAAAGGAGATTATAAAGATAAAAAATTTAATGTTGCCAGGTGGTATGGGAGATATTTTCAAATTTTTCGAACAAACTAAGGGTATATCAATAATTCCAAAGGGTTTTTCTTACAAAAATAGAAAGCAAATATTATAAAAAAGGGCACCCAAGGGGTGCCCATATAAAAAATTATCTTAAATTAAAAATTATAACAATGGTGCTATAACAAGGGACACAACACTCATAAGCTTAATGAGAATGTTCATTGATGGACCAGATGTATCTTTAAAAGGATCTCCTACTGTATCACCGACAACCGCTGCTTTGTGAGGATCTGAGCCTTTTCCGCCTAAGTTTCCTGCCTCAATAAACTTCTTAGCATTATCCCATGCACCGCCTGCATTAGCCATCATAAGAGCAAGAAGAACTCCTGCAACAGTTGCACCAGCAAGAAGTCCTGCCAATGCTTCAGGCCCTAAAACAAAACCTACTATAACTGGCGCGATAACAGCAGTTATACCGGGTAAAATCATTTCTCTTAATGCTGCCTTTGTGCTAATATCAACACAGGTTGCTGGATCGGGTTTGACACCAGGTTTACCCTCAAGTAGACC
>JAOABK010000090.1 GCA_026418415.1 Pseudomonadota bacterium
GTCTATGCTGGACCAGAGCATCGTCATCAAGCTCAGCAGCCGCAGCCACTCGAGATCTAAGGGTTTTTAGGACGGGACGCATGTCGCAGACTTATCTCACTACCGGTCGTCGCAAAACCGCCTCAGCGCGGGTGTTCCTGTCGCCGGGTTCTGGCGCTATCACAGTCAATGGCCGTCCGTTAGACGAATATTTTGGGCGTAAGACCGCACGCATGGTGGTGCGTCAGCCGCTCGAGGCGGTAGGGCTCATTGATCAACTCGACCTCAAGATTACAGTCAGCGGTGGCGGCAATAGCGGTCAAGCCGGTGCGATTCGTCATGGGATTGCGCGTGCCCTGGTGGCTTATAATGAAGATCTGCGCCCGGCCATGCGCCGCGGTGGTTTTCTGACGCGCGATGCCCGCGAGGTTGAGCGCAAGAAGGTTGGCTTGCACAAGGCGCGCAAGCGCCCGCAATACTCCAAGCGCTGACCGCAACCAGTCATTGGGGAATCGTCTAACGGCAGGACAGCGGACTCTGACTCCGTTAATCTAGGTTCGAATCCTAGTTCCCCAGCCAAAAAGAAGGCCCTGAGCAAAGCATTCAGGGCCTTTTTTCTTGTTCTTATCACTCAAGAGGGGCTACAAATCCCCCCGCCCCCTTTTCCTCCTTAGTGGGAGAGGGGGCTTGCAACGCCTTTTTAGAACTCCTCCCACTGGTCATCGGACTCATTCGGGGGCAGCGGGCGCGGGCCCTTAGAGGCGAGGGCGGGTTTCGGTCCCTTAGCGGAAGATTTGACGCCCGCCTTGGGTTGGGGATGGGACGGCGCCTTAGCGCGGGCTACGGCGGTTTTGCCGCGGACCGCGCTCGACTCCCGAACCTTAAACACCGACACGGCCTGGACAAGGGCGCCAGTTTGATCCTCAAGGCTTTCGGCCGCTGCGGCGGCCTCCTCGACCAAGGCGGCGTTTTGTTGCGTGGCCTCATCCATCTGGGCGATGGCCTGGGT
>JAOABK010000091.1:0-352 GCA_026418415.1 Pseudomonadota bacterium
CCATCATAGCGAACATCACGGACATGACTCACCCGCAAATATGACAGTTCCACTAATCGTTCTTGCAGTTTTTTCTGTATTTTTTGGTTTTGTAGATACACCTATGTTGGGTGGCTATTTTGATAAATTCCTGCTGGATAAACATGAAGTTGAACATCTTCACTGGGGCGTTATGATAAAATCAACTATCGTTGCGGTCGCAGGGATTGCCTTTGCCTATTATCAGTTTGGGGGTAAAAGCGGAAGGAGAGAGGGATTTGCGGAAAAAGTTGGCTTTATTAAGGCTATTCTGGTTAACAAATATTATATCGATGACTTTTATTTTTTGTTAGTAAGAGGGGCGATACTCCCC
>JAOABK010000091.1:362-949 GCA_026418415.1 Pseudomonadota bacterium
TAGTTATATATAGTGGTAAGTTTTTCTCAAGACTGATGAATGGAATGTTACAGAGGTATCTTGGTACTTCTGTGGCTCTTATTATTTTTATATTATTCCTTTGGCAGTTAATTTAGAAGGAGGATGCCTTGAACTTCCCAATATTATCTACAATACTAATAATACCAACAATTACAGTTCTGCTAATACTCTTTACAAAGCCAGAGCAAAAAAATACTATCAGGGTGCTCTCTTTAACAGGAACAGGTATTACCTTTATATTATCTATTATTTTGATGTTCATATATGACAGGAGCACCGGTGGTGTTCAGTTTGTTGAGAATGTCAGCTGGATACCTCAGTATGGTATTAACTATCTTATGGGAGTGGATGGATTATCTGTACCGTTGGTATTTTTGAATGCCTTAGCCATTTTTACAGGGGTTATGGTTTCCTGGCATATAGAGGAAAGGGTGAAGGAGTACTATGCTCTTTTGATTTTTCTGGCAACCGGTGTTTTCGGTGTATTTATGACACAGGATCTCTTTTTCTTTGCAATCTTTTACGAAGTAGCGGTATTACCAATGTATTTGTTGATAGCAATATGG
>JAOABK010000092.1:0-284 GCA_026418415.1 Pseudomonadota bacterium
CTCCTGTATGAACACCAACAGGGTCAATATTTTCCATGTTACAAACTGTTATGCAATTGCCGTAGGCATCCCTCATAACTTCATACTCTATTTCCTTCCATCCCTTTACACTCTTTTCAATTAAAACTTGCCCTATTGAACTTAACTGAAGTCCTGAAGCTAAAATTTCCTTTAGCTTTTATTCATTTTCTGCAATTCCAACACCTGTACCCCCTAAAGTATATGCAGGTCTTACTATAACAGGGTAGCCTATTTTCTTTGCAAATTTAATTCCATCCTCCATA
>JAOABK010000092.1:294-685 GCA_026418415.1 Pseudomonadota bacterium
ATAACAGGCTGATTTATTTTTTTCATAAGTTCCCTAAATAGTTCTCTATCTTCACCACGTTTTATAGCCTCAATTGAAGTACCTATAACATTAACATTATATTTATCAAGTATTCCCTTTTCATAGAGCTCAACGGCTAAATTAAGTCCAGTTTGTCCTCCCATACCTGCAATTATAGAATCTGGTCTTTCCTTCTCAATAACCTTTTCAACAAACTCCAAAGTTAAAGGTTCAATATATATTTTATCTGCAACTTCTTTATCAGTCATTATTGTTGCAGGATTTGAATTTATTAAAACAACCTCAATACCTTCCTCTTTAATAGCCTGACAGGCTTGAGTTCCTGAATAATCAAATTCAGCCGCCTGCCCTATTATTATAGGACCTGAAC
>JAOABK010000092.1:695-926 GCA_026418415.1 Pseudomonadota bacterium
ATACCTTTTTAATATCCTTATTAAGTGGCATACAAAAACCTCCTACAGTGCATATTTTAAAAATTCGTCAAATATATAGTCGTTGTCCTTCGGACCTGGAGAAGCCTCTGGATGAAATTGAACAGAAAATATTGGTAACTTACTATGTTTCATTCCCTCTATAGTACCATCATTCATATTTATATGTGTTACCACCATATCCTCTGGCAACACATCAACATAATATCCATG
>JAOABK010000093.1 GCA_026418415.1 Pseudomonadota bacterium
GCCATATATCTCCATAAACTTATCAGATTTAACCTGAATGAGGCTTCCTGAGAGCTTTTCAGAGTTTTTCTTAATTTCTTCTGGGCTTCCATCAGCAATGACTCTTCCATGATGCATAAGACAGAGTCTATCACAGTTTTCAGCCTCATCCATGTAGTGGGTTGATACAATTACTGTTACATTTTTTTGTCTTGATAGTTCAAATATTATATTCCAAAAACTTCTTCTTGCTATGGGGTCAACTCCACTTGTTGGTTCATCAAGAAATAAAAGGGGTGGTTCATGAAGCATAGCACAGGCAAGGGCTATTCTCTGCCTTATTCCAAGAGGGAGGTCTTTTGTAAGTCTACCTTCAAAGCCCTTAAGTCCAAGCATTTCTATGATTTCTCCAAAGTTGTTTTTCTTAACACTGTACAGTCCTGCATAGAGTTTCATGTTTTCCATTACTGTAAGGTCTTTGTAAAGGGAGAATCTCTGGGACATGTACCCTATGATTGACCAAACCTTATCTTTTTCTCTCTTAACATCAAAACCTGCAATATTTATGCTTCCTTCTGTTGGTGGTAGAAGTCCGCACATCATTTTTATAAGAGTCGTTTTACCTGCACCGTTTGGTCCAAGTAGCCCGAGTATCTCTCCTTTTTTAACATTTAAATTCACTGAGTCAACGGCTTTGAATTTACCAAAGGTTTTTGTCACTGAATGGCATGAAATAATTGATTCTTGGTTTAATGATATTCCTCTTTTCCTTTGGAATGACGAGGAGGAGTATCTCTTACCGGTTACCTTCTCTATGAAAGTCTCTTCTAAATTGCCAACCTCTTCTGGTTTCCCCTGAAGCAAGATCTTTCCCTCGTGCATGAGTGCAATTCTATGGCATCTTTCTGCCTCATCCATATAGGATGTGGTAAGAATTACTG
>JAOABK010000094.1 GCA_026418415.1 Pseudomonadota bacterium
CCAATATTGAGTCATTGATAATGCAGTTTAAGATTGCCTGCGGTGGTTTTAATGTTCCAAAGGGTGAGGTATATGCATCGGTAGAAAATGCAAAAGGTGAGTTTGGTTATTATATAGTTAGTGATGGCTCCCCTAAGCCTTATAGGATGAGGATTAAATCTTCCTGTTTTATTAATTTGTCTGCTATTCCGTTTATTATCAAAGGTGCAATGGTTGCAGATTTAGTAGCGGTGATAGGAAGCATAGATATAGTCTTAGGTGAAATAGACCGTTAATGGGAGAAGAATAATGTCAGAGAAGGTCCATTGTTTTTGGAATAATGAGGTAATAGAAAACACCCCTATTAAGTATGACAATAAAGATGTTAAAGCCATTATCGGCTGGGGTGGTTTACAGTTAAAAGATGGTAGTGTTAATATTGTTGAGCTTTGCTATGAATACTCAAAGGCTGTACAGAGTTATTCCTGTGGACAATGTATTCCCTGCAGGGCAGGCACAAGAGTTATCCTTGATATTTTTGATAAGATTAAAAAGGGTGAGGGTGAAGAGTCTGACTTAAAAAGCCTTAAAATACTGTGTAATGATATTTCAAAAACATCGATGTGTGAGATCGGTCAGAGTTCCCCTAAGGTTATAGATTATATTCTGGAAAAATATAGTGATGAGCTGATAAATTTTATCAGAGAGAAGAAAAAAATTGACACGCCGGTTTTTGAATATAAATCATCACTCACGGCACCCTGTATGCAGGCCTGTCCGATACACCTTGATATTCCCAAATATGTCGAAGAAATAAAATATGGTCGGTTTGAAGAGTCGCTTAATATCATTAGAGAAAAACTACCGCTTCCCGGGGTTGTGGGGAGGGTTTGCGTCAGGCCCTGTGAGTCTAATTGCAG
>JAOABK010000095.1 GCA_026418415.1 Pseudomonadota bacterium
GTTTATGATAGCAGTGGAAACGTAGTAAGTGGAATATCAAATATGATCCAGGCCAAAAAGGGGATTAATGCCTCTTTAGAGATAGATGGTGTTAGCATTAGAAGAGAGAGTAATGAAATTTCAGATTTGATTAATGGTGTTACTTTAAGGTTGTCGAATGATTCAGCAGGTCAAAGTGTTACAATCAATGTGACAAAAGATTATTCAGCAATAACAAGAAATGTTAATAACTTTGTTACTCAATACAATGCTTTAATGAATGCATTAAAGGATTCGTCATTAAAAGACGATAGCATTTCAAGGCAGGTTATGAACTCAACAAGAAATATATTGACTTCATCATATAATAATAGAACTCTTACAAATTATGGATTAAATCATGATAAAAGCGGGGTTTTATCCCTTGATTCTGCAAAATTTGAATCCCTTTTAAAAAATGATTTTAATACACTTTCAACAACCCTTGATGCTATGGCTCAAGCACTTGATGGGAATTTAAAAATTTATCTCGATAAAATAATTCCAGACAGAAAGGAAACCTTAAATAAACAGATAGAAAACATAGATAAAACTATTGAAAACATGGAAAAAAATCTTGAAAAATTAGAATTGAGTTACAGAAAGAAGTTTTATGAATTAGAAAAGACAATCGCTTCTCTTCAGAGGAGTGGGGATAATTTAACTCAAACTCTAAGCAAATGGGGGAATAGTAAATGATAACGAATCTTCAAACAGCAAGAAATAGTTATATGGAAACTGTCGTAAAGAATACTACTAATTCAGTAGAACTATTGATAATGTTATATGATGGGGCAATTGATTTTTTGAATAGGGCAAAAAGGGCTATTAAAGAGGGTTCTTTACAGGATAAGAT
>JAOABK010000096.1:0-464 GCA_026418415.1 Pseudomonadota bacterium
TATTAACCCTCCTTTTATATAGTTTTTTAAATTATTCAAAAATATAGATAAAATATTTAGCTTTAGGATTAGTTTTCAAATCTTCAGTTATCCTTGTGACAATTCTATACCTCTTTAAATTAACCATATCATCAACAAAATCTTCCAATCCTATCCTATCAAACACAACAATAAACACACGATTTTTCTCATCAAAAAGGTAGTATTGAGAGTTACTTTCAATGAAATCTCTCAATATCGCATCTCTGAAAATTAACCTACTAATTCTTTTTGCATCTAAGTTTACTACTTTTTTCATACTTTCCTCCTTTTATTTTAGTATTAGGTAAATAATTATTAATATTAAGATTATTTCAATAAATCCCACCAGTAGGAATTTAGACCTCATTTAGAAGGGATTGCGACGTAACTTAATACCATCTAACTCTCTTCTTACCAGTAGGAATTTAGACCTCATTTAGAAG
>JAOABK010000096.1:473-831 GCA_026418415.1 Pseudomonadota bacterium
ACTTCTGAAGTAAACAATGCTATATCTGCATTGTTCAAACTATTAAATCCACTACTTGCCATGCATTTTTCTAAATTCTTACAAACTTCGTCATCATAGAAATACTTGATTGGTTTTGAAGACTTAACATTACCTTTTCTTATATATAGAAAGTCATTATCTATTTCTATTCTCTTTTTTGGTGGGTACTTCAAGATATTTTTACAAACATATAAAGCATACTCTGTTTCGTTAATATTGAAGTATTCATCATCAGTATGTTCACAATGGTATCCAACTGCAAGGTTAATATGTGCAATACCATAAGCATTTGAGATATCATCACAATCAGAATAAGATCCGTTCCCTTCTTCAAATA
>JAOABK010000097.1:0-247 GCA_026418415.1 Pseudomonadota bacterium
CGAACCAACCTCTGGGTTTGGTGGCCTAATTGGAAAAAGTGAAAAAATGTTAGAAGTTTATAAATTGCTTCAAAAAGTTGCACCAACTGACTGCACCGTGTTAATTATTGGTGAAAGTGGAACTGGTAAGGATTTAACAGCCAAAGCAATACATGAAAACAGCAATAGAAAAAATGAAAAATTCTTCGCAATCGATATATCTACTTTATCAAGTACTTTGTTGGAAAGTGAATTATTTGGACATAAA
>JAOABK010000097.1:259-818 GCA_026418415.1 Pseudomonadota bacterium
CGATTGTTAAGAGTTTTACAATTTAAAGAATTTATGCCTGTTGGTAGCACCACAATAAAAAAAGCGGATGTCCGTTTGATATTTGCAACAAACCAAAACTTGAAACAATTAGTCTCAGAAGGAAAATTTAGAGAAGATTTATATTATCGATTAAATGTTTTCCCAATTAAATTACCACCATTAAGAGATAGAAAAGAAGACTTACCTGAACTCGTTACTCATTTCTTAAAAAAATACTGTACAAACTTGAACAAACCAGTCCCAAAAATTTCCGCAGATGCTCTAGATATTCTCATGAATTATCACTGGCCAGGTAATGTTCGCGAGTTAGAACACACCATTGAAAGATTATCCATTTTAGTGGAATCGGAAGAAATAAAACCAATACACATTTCCGCTGCATTGTTTAAATCGGATTCACAATTAAGTTCAGCAATTCCAAAAAGCACACAAGAATTAAAAAAATTAAAAAAACAAATTAGAGAATCCTCGATCCAGGAGTTAGAAAAAATGTTTGTAATCGAGGCATTAAAACGAAATGATTGGAACGTAACGAAAG
>JAOABK010000098.1 GCA_026418415.1 Pseudomonadota bacterium
ATTTTTTACACTATGATATTTTTTATCAATTTGATATTTTTTATCTACCTACTTATCCACTTTATACTCTTTTCTATTCCATATTCCTTTGCCTTTAAGGCTACTGTCCTATGTGTTAACCCTAATGCCTTTGCTGCGGCATTATAACTTCCATATTTCTTTAAAGCTTTTTCAATAATTATCTTTTCATACTCTTTCCAAGGAAGTATTTCATCCTTCTCAAATATTTCGTTGATTATAACATTTTTTATTAACCTATTAGATTCTTTGTTTATATTGTTTTCATTTTTATTTATATATATAGGTAACATATCTAAAGTTATAAAATCTTTTTCATCTATAAAAGCCAATATTCTTTCTACTACATTTTCTAGTTCTCTAACATTGCCTGGCCAATCGTATCTTATTAATGCATCTATTACCTTTTTATCAACACCTTTTATATTTTTATTCCCTTTATGTAAATTAATAAAGTGCTCTAGAAGACATGGTATATCTTCTTTTCTTTCTCTCAGCGGTGGTATATTTATTGATATCACATCTAATCTATAATATAAATCTTCTCTAAATTTTCCTTCTTTTACCATGGTTTTTAAATCCTTATGAGTTGCAGCAATTATTCTAACATCTACCTTTACTATGTCTTCTCCACCGATCCTTTGGATTTCTCTATTTTGTATTGCTCTTAATATCTTAGCTTGTACATTAATATTCAAATCACCTATTTCATCTAAAAAAATAGTCCCACCATTTGCCAACTCAAATTTACCATGCTTTCTTTTAAAAGCACCTGTAAATGCGCCCTTTTCA
>JAOABK010000099.1 GCA_026418415.1 Pseudomonadota bacterium
GGGTTATCCTGTTACATCTTACATTTTACGTCTTACATATCACGTATCACATATCACATCTTACATATAATTCACATCTCACATCTTACGTCTTACATCTTAAGTATCACATCTCACCTATCACATCTCACGTATAACATATCACATATTATCACATTTTTCTAATCTCAATTAGTAAAAATCACTTGTTTTTCTAATTTGATTTAGTAAAATTATATTATATGGAAAAGATTATCACCTTACAAAACCGGCATTGGACTAAAATCTATGAGGGTTTAATACCGAGGGTATGCTTATCAAAAATTATATCTAAGATTAAACTAAAGGAAATTCAAGTTCTTTTAGGGGTTAGAAGAAGCGGGAAATCAACACTTTTTAAACTAATCATCAATCATTTAATAGAAAATGGTGTAGATCCAAAAAAAATTCTTTATCTCAACTTTGAAGATCCCTTTTTTTCAAATGTATGGAAAGAACCCAAACTGATTTATTCAACCATAGAGGTTGCAGAAAAATTGACGGGAGAAAGGATTGATTATCTATTTCTTGATGAAATTCAGGCTGTTGAAAACTGGCAGTCCTTCATAAAAAGTGTCTATGATAGCGAAGTTTTTAGAAAAATTTTTATTACCGGGTCAAACTCGGGTTTATTAAAATCCGATTATTCAAAAATGCTTTCTGGTAGATTTGTTTATGACTTTGTATACCCTTTATCTTTCAAAGAAATCTGTCTTCACCAAAATATAAATAACTATCTTGACC
>JAOABK010000009.1 GCA_026418415.1 Pseudomonadota bacterium
GACTGTCCGGATAGAATTTAATTGCCTCAATTGAAGAGGCAGTAGGAATTTAGACCTCATTTAGAAGGGATTGCGACCTTCTTGTACTTTGCTTTCTAACCACCCTACTGGGGTAGGAATTTAGACCTCATTTAGAAGGGATTGCGACAACTCTTCTCTGTTTTTGAATTCTGTTTTCACTGAAACGTAGGAATTTAGACCTCATTTAGAAGGGATTGCGACGGGGCTTTCGCCCCCTGAAATTAAATAAACTTCTGTAGGAATTTAGACCTCATTTAGAAGGGATTGCGACTGTCCGGATAGAATTTAATTGCCTCAATTGAAGAGGCAGTAGGAATTTAGACCTCATTTAGAAGGGATTGCGACGTTAGGATATAAACTTATTTTTTTCCGATAAGATGGTAGGAATTTAGACCTCATTTAGAAGGGATTGCGATAGTATTTTAATTTTTTATGGCATAATTTTTGCTAATAAAAATTCTTATCCCTTTAATTGCATAAGCAGATGGTCTTCAAAGCAAGGAATTGCAAGAATTCTTGGGAAAACCACTAAAAATCTGTATAATATAATGAGGTACATTAATTTTAAATGAAAAAATAGTTTTTAAATCTCCATTAGATTCCCGTGATATTATTTTGGATTTATATTGGATAATCCTCTAACATGTTATTAACAGCCTATTCCAAAGCATAAAAATTGAAGCTGAAAGACAAGCAATTAACTTCAGAATACAAAACTTCTCATCAGATTTAGGACTACTTGGTATGTATTTGTTTTGGGAAAAATTAAAAGAAAGGAGGTGGTTAGACAAAGTAAAACCATTTTGGTTTATCCATGATGCTATTTTATTTCAAGCAAAAAAGGAGGTTTTTGATGAAGCAATGGGTTTATTAAAAGAATGTTTAGAAGTAGAAACAAAGAAGTATATCAAAGAATACTTTGGAATTGAGATTGGTTATCCAATAGAAAGTGAAGGTAAGTTTGGGTTGAATTGGGGGGAAATGGAAAAATATAAAGATTAATAGGAGGGTATATGATAACAGAAGATATTTTTGAAGAAAGATTATTAAATTATTTATTTTCTCTGGTAGTGAATTCAAATAAGATAATTAATAAGGCAAATATAAGTGTTTTAGAGAATAAGATAAAAGACGAAACTATCGCAATTCAACTTGATGATGAAATTAGAGAAACTGCAAAACAAATATTGTCTCTATTTGTAGAACTTTTAACATCACCACAATTTGATACAACTAACAAATTTTATAATTAAGGAGGATTTATGAATTACAGCAAACAGAAACAAGAAGTTTTAGAGGCTATCATGTTTGAGTTATTAGCCTGTTTCAAATTTATTTCAGAAAATATTCTTGAAATTGATAATTTTAAGAAATTACAGAAAATAACCTCAAAGGATGATAAGAAAGCAGAAAATCTTCTTGCTTTGCTTACTCTTTTTGCTAATAACATTTATGATAGAGTAGAAAAAATGGAAGGACTACAAAAAATAAACTAAAGATTAATTCTTTTTTAACTCCCTTTATTCTCCTAATAATGAACCATTATGTGATTAAAAATCTAAAACCTTAGATTTTAGGCGTGTAAGTATTATTACCTTGCAAGGTGCGAACAATAGATATTGAAGATAATTTTTTGGCAAAAATATATTTTTTTCAACCAAAACTTATTTAAAATAGAATTTTTATAGCCTTTTATTACATTCCTGTACTGAATTAAACAAACAGATATTTTGTAAGAATTTTGTCCCATAGCCCTTTTGCTCGAAGAATTATTTCACAAACCTCTCTCACCGCTCCTCTACCGGCATAGTTTAACGTTATATAATCTGCATATTTCTGTACTTCAAGGGGAGCATCAGGAACTGTTATCTTTAATCCTACTCTCATAAATACTGGAAGATCGACTATATCGTCTCCTATATAACATATCTCTTCTGCATTTACCCCTTTATCCCTTAAGAATTCTTCGATTATTTTCCCTTTATCATGGGCATTCTGTATAACATATTTTATGCCCAACTCCTCTGCCCTTTTATTAACTATTGTTGAATTTCTTCCTGTAATTATACCAACCTCTATACCATTTGACACAAGCATTTTGATGCCATGTCCATCTCTAACATGAAAAAATTTGAGTTCTTTGCCCTCACTATCATAAATAATCCTACCATCTGTTAACACACCATCAACGTCTGTGAGGAGTATCTTTATTTTTTCAGCTTTTTTAAGAATTTCTTCAGCGATAAGCATTACACAACACCAGCTTTTAATAAATCATGTAGATGAACAATGCCAACTGGCTTTTTTATATTTTCTTTTTCAAAAACAAAAAGTGATGTAATCGAGTATCTCTCCATAGTCTCCAGAGCCTTTGCAGCAAGTTCATCTTTCAGTATCCATTTTGGATTTTTTGTCATAATCTCACTTGCTTTTTTATTAAGTATATCTTGATATTTCTCTAATGCCCTTCTTAAATCTCCGTCAGTAATAACCCCTATTAAATCCCCATCATCAGATATAACCCCAGTTATACCTAACTTTTTAGATGTAATTTCGAATATTGCATCTTTCATAAGAGTTTCTTGGTTTACAAGTGGTATATCTTTACCTTCATGCATGATGTCTGAAACCTTAAGTAATAGCCTCCTTCCTAAAGCCCCACCGGGATGCCTTATTGCAAAATCACTCTCACTAAAACCCCTTAACTTTATTAATGCAACCGCAAGGGCATCTCCAAGGACTAATGTAACTGTGGTGGATGCTGTGGGAGCCAAATTGAGTGGACAGGCTTCTTTTTTTACCCCAATATCAAGCACCACATCCCCTGCCTTTGCTAATACAGATCTTTTCTTACCGGTCATAACAATAAGTTTTACCCCAAACCTCTTTATAATTGGCAATATCTTAATTATTTCTTCAGACTGTCCACTGTTGGATATTGCTATAACTACATCGTTTCTGCTTAATACGCCTAAATCACCATGCAAACCTTCTGCTGGATGCATAAAAAATGCTGGTGTTCCTGTACTTGCTAAGGTTGAAGCGATTTTTTGACCAATGATGCCTGATTTACCAATGCCTGTAACTACAACTTTGCCCTTACAATTATAAAGTATCTCGCAGGCCTTCACAAAGGAATCGTCTAATTTTTTTTCAAGATCGTTTATTGCATCTCTTTCAATATCTATGACTTCTTTTGCAACTTCTATAAGATTAATCATAATTCTTAACCACTCTGTCAATTTTTATAACCTGCTCTAATAGAAGCTCTAAGTCTGATAATCTTAATGAGTTTGGACCATCGCAAAGGGCTTTTTCTGGTTCATGGTGAACCTCCATAAAAACACCATCAATACCACAAGCCACAGCTGAACGAAGTAAATAGGGGATCATCTCCCTATCACCACCACTACAAATTCCAAGTCCACCCGGTCTCTGGACACTATGAGTAGCATCAAAAATAACTGGATATCCAAAGGACCTCATTATTGGAAAATTTCTCATATCAACGACAAGATTATGGTATCCAAAAGTTGTACCACGCTCTGTAAGCATTATTTTGTGATTACCGGTAGATTCTATTTTATCAACTATATTTCTCATATCTTCAGGTGCCAAGAATTGTCCCTTCTTAACATTAACAGCTTTATTTGTTTTTGCCACTTCTAATATTAAATCTGTTTGTCTGCAAAGAAATGCAGGAATTTGAAGAACATCAAGTACCTTTGAAGCAGGCTCGATTTCTTCAAATCTATGGACATCTGACAGTACCGGGATTTTAAGTGTTTCTTTAATTTTTTGTAGTATTTCTAAACCCCTTTTCAGCCCAGGCCCTCGATAAGATTTAAGAGAACTTCTATTTGCTTTGTCGTAGGAAGCTTTAAAAATAAAATTTACTTTGTGCTTCTCGAATATTCTTTTTAAATCTTCGGCAATTTTAAAAGTAGTAGATTCATCCTCAATCACACACGGACCTGCTATAAAAAAAACTGGACATCCCGAATAAATCTCAAAGTTACCAATCCCTATTTTTTTCATTTTAACTTACCCATTTTGTTTAAGTAAGCATGCTTTATGAAACTGGTAAAAAGGGGATGGGGAGAATGGGGCTTGGACTGAAATTCTGGATGGAACTGACACCCTAAATACCAAGGATGACCAACTAACTCTGCGATTTCTACTAACTCTCCATCTGGTGATTTACCACTGATTTTCATACCCTTTGATTCAATTATCTGCCTATACTGGTTATTAAACTCATATCTATGTCTGTGTCTTTCGAAAATCTCTAAAGATTTATATGCCTTATAAGCAAGAGAATCTTTTTCTATAACACATGGATAGGCTCCCAATCTCATAGTACCACCCATATCACTTTTTTCGTCCCTATATACTATCTGATTTTTTCTATAATCAAACCATTCTTTCATTAAGTAAATTACTGGATAGGGCGTTTGGGGATCAAACTCTGTGCTATGGGCACCAACAAGATTGCAAACATTTCTTGAAAATTCAATAATCATTAACTGCATCCCCAAGCATATGCCAAAGTAAGGTATTTTATTTAATCTTGCATAATTTATTGCCTCAATCATGCCATCTATGCCTCTATTCCCAAATCCTCCGGGCACTAAAATGCCATGTACATCATCAAACACATTCCCGATCCCAGTATTTTCTAACTCTTCTGAATCGACAAACTTTAAGTTTACCTTTAATTCATTTGCGATACCACCATGACATAAGGCTTCGTTAAGGCTCTTGTAAGAATCTTTAAGGCTTACATACTTGCCAACAATCGCTATTGTAACTTCATCTTTTGGATTATAAATTGTATGACAGAGTTTCTCCCATTTTGATAGGTCAGGAGATTTTGTCCAGATATTTAAAAGTTCAACGATTTTATCATCAAGCCCTTCTTTGTGTAAGAAAAGAGGAACTTCATATATTGATTTTACATCCTTTGCAGTAATAACCGCATCTTCTTCAACATTACAGAAGAGCGCAATTTTTGATTTAACATCTTTTGGTAGCATTCTATCACTTCTACAGAGAATAATATCTGGTCTGATACCGATTGATTGTAGTTCTTTCACGCTATGTTGGGTAGGTTTAGTTTTCAATTCCCCAGCGCTCTCAATATATGGAACCAGTGTCAAGTGTACATAAAGGGTATTTTCTTTCCCCAAATCGAACCTAAACTGCCTTATGGCTTCAAGAAAAGGTAAGCTTTCTATATCTCCTACAGTACCACCAATCTCTACTATTACAATGTCATTATCTTCTGCAGCTCTTAAAATAAAGCTCTTAATCTCGTCTGTTATGTGGGGTATTACTTGAACTGTTTTTCCTAAATAAACACCCTTCCTCTCCTTTTGCAAAACGGAGTCATAGATTTGCCCTGTAGTAAAATTATTGATTTTTCTCATCTTGGCACTTGTAAATCTCTCGTAATGCCCAAGATCAAGATCTGTCTCAGCCCCATCTTCTGTTACAAAAACCTCTCCATGTTGAAAAGGACTCATCGTACCGGGATCAACATTTATGTATGGGTCAAGCTTCTGAAGTGTAACTTTTAGCCCCCTTGCTTCAAGTAGCGCAGCTATTGATGTTGATGCTATACCCTTTCCTAATGAAGATACAACTCCACCGGTAACAAAAATAAATTTTGCATGAATTTTCTTATTCTTTTTCATCTATCTTACCCTTTCAAAATTTTTCTTGCTCTCTCCAGATCTGCTGGAGTATCTATACCAAAACCAGTATATTTTACTGTTGGGACTTTTATAATTATACCATTTTCAAGAGCTCTTAACTGTTCTAATTTTTCAACCCCTTCCAAAAAACTCTCTTTCATTTTAGTAAATTTCATCAAAAAATCCCATTTATAACCGTAAATACCTATGTGTTTGTAAGAAACACCACAAATTTTATTTACTGTCTGTTTATCAAGCTTACCATTTTTTTTGTACTGTTGGAACTCATCTCTAAAATAAGGAATCGGTGCCCTTGAAAAATATATCGCCCTATCGTTCTTATCGCATATAACCTTGACAACTGCTGGATTAAAAAAATCAGCAATATCAGTAATATGTGTCTTTGCAGATGCCATTTCAATTGTTTGGTCTTTAAGCATTAATCTTAAAACTGTATCAATAACCTCTACATCAATAAAAGGTTCATCTCCCTGAACATTTAGTATAATTTCTGAATCAAGCTTCCTTGCTACCTCTGCAATCCTGTCGGTCCCAGAAGGATGGTGGGGAGAAGTCATCTGGGCTTTACCACCAAATTTTTTAACAACTTCAATGATTTTTTCATTATCAGTTGCCACTATAATTTCATTAACATACCTTGATTTTTTTACATTTTCATATACCCATTGAATTAGTGGTTTATCACCAATTATAGCCAATGGTTTTTCAGGCAGTCTCGTAGAAGATATTCTTGCAGGTATAACCGCTGTTACTTTCATGATCTTGCTTTTTCTTTATTTCTTGACTTATATTTCCATTGGAAATCTATCTCTTTTTCATAAAACAATTTTTTTATAACCACATTGCCCTTAATACTAACATTATTCAATGGCTCATCGTTTCCCAAAAGTTGAGAGTTGATCAATAAACCAAGAACATCCATAAGATTCTCATTTTTTATTAAAACTGGCAAACCTATTACAGTAGTACTTTTGCCCTCCAAAATCTTCGGTCCCTGCCAATTGCCAGTACCTATTACATTATTCTTATAATATACCTCATAGTTTGCCCTAATAATTTCCATAGAGTAATTATTCGGATTTTCGACATTTAAAAAAATCTTTAAATTAATATCATTCTTTTTAAATCCCTCAATTTTGATATCTTTAAGAGATATCAAAGGCTTTTGAGAGCAACCAAATAACAATAATAAAAACAAAATTGAAATTTTCAGCCTCATAAATCACTAATAAATTAGGTTAAAACTAAATCCCTGTCAAGTTAAACTTAAGCTTTTGAGATGATCAAAAATATTGTAAGCCACTTCCTCTTTTGTCATAAGTGGTAGAGGTAATTTTCCAGTTTTGGTAATTAATATTACCCGATTTGTATCTTTTTCAAATCCAGCATCCTTTTCAGCAACATTGTTTACAACTATCATATCAAGATTCTTGTTTGTTAGTTTTTGAATTGCATTTTTTTCAGCATCCTCTGTCTCTGCCGCGAAACCAATAAAAATTGCTCCCTTTTTCTTATACTTACTCAATTCAAAGAGAATGTCTGGATTTTTTATTAGATTTAAAGTTAATTTATTATCCTTACCCTTCTTTATTTTCTTATCTGCCCTGCTTTCTGGCTTATAATCTGCAACTGCTGCGCATTTAACTAAAATATCTGTATCTTCGATAAATTCTTTACATTTATTTAACATGTCTTTTGCAGACTTTACATAATGAGTTTCAACACCATAGGGCTTTTTTAAAGCGGTTCTTCCACTTACGAGAACAACCTCTGCACCTAACCTTTTTGCTACCCTTGCTATTGCATAACCCATTTTACCCGATGAATAATTTGAAATAAACCTAACTGGATCTATCTCTTCAATTGTTGGTCCAGCAGTAACCAATACCTTTTTACCAAGAAGGGGTTTTGGAGAAAGTACAATCTTGATCATTTCAAAAATGTCATCTACTTCAGGCAATTTACCAGAACCATAGACTCCACAAGCAAGAAGCCCCTCAGCTGGGTTCATTATCGTATGGTATTTGGATATTTTTTTTATATTTTCAATAACAACTGGATTTTCCCACATATTTTTGTTCATTGAAGGAACAATTAGAACAGGTGCTTTTGTTGCAAGTACTGTTGTAGTTAACAAGTCATCAGCAATACCGCTTGCAATCTTTCCTATTACATTTGCAGTTGCTGGTGCAATCACCATACAATCTGCTTTCTCAGCCAAGGATATGTGTCCAATTTTTGATTCTTTAATTAGAGTGAAAAGTTCAGTATAAACTGGATTACCTGTCAGGGTCTGAATAGTTAAGGGTGTAATGAACTCACAAGCACTTTTTGTCATTATCACTTCAACATTAAAATTCTCTTTTACAAGAAGCCTAATCAAATCACATATTTTGTATCCCGCAATACCACCAGTTATACCAATAATTATATTTTTTCCATTAAATCTATTCATTTTTCAATCCTTTTATAAATCCATACTTCATAATTCATTACATCTGCTATTATTTTTGAGTTTGACAACTCAATCTCACACAAAACCGCCATTTCAGGATCTTCTTCCATCTGTTTTTCCACAATTTTATTCTCCTGTATCCAGTCAAGCATTTCCCTAACCTCTTTCAGTTCTAAATCAAGATGGGTTATGATGTTATAGAAGATATTTTTGTGAATTATCGGGAAAATAATATACTCTTCTTCGTCTCGAACCATTTTTAAAACTCCTTAGCCACATCAACAATACTACCACCTGTTAAACTGACTAATTCAGAAAAGGTTGTTGGAAACATATTATTAGATTCTCCAGCAGCAGGATAAATTTCATCATATCTCTTTAAACTCTCATCTACGAATATTTTTAAACTGGTCTTATGCCCCACTGGACTTACCCCACCAACCTCATATCCAGTTATATTATAAACCTCATCTGCCCTTGCCATTCTAACTTTCTTTGCAGATACTAATTTTTTTATTTTTTTCTCATCAACCCTTTTATCGCCACTTATAACAATTAGTAGTGGGACACCATCTGCTAAAAAAAGGATTGACTTAGCAATCTGTCCCTGCTCTACACCAAGCGTTTCCGCTGCTTTCATTGAATTTTCAGTACTTTTGTCAAAGAAAACAATCTCTTTACTTATGCCTTTCTCTTCAAAAAACTTTTTTACCAATTCCACACCCATATTAAACCTTAAGACAGCTTTTTCTACATATGTTAACACAATTCATACATCTTATACACTTAAAATTATTCACTTCTTCAGGTATCTTCAAATCAACCGGGCAGACATCTTTACAGCCCTCACAAAGATCACAATTTGCTCTATCATATTTAATTTTTAGAAAAGCAATTTTATTAAAAATACCGAGAATAAAACCCAAAGGACATAGGGTCCTGCAAAAAAATCTATAAATAAAAACACTAAAAAGAGCTACAAAAATAAGAAAAAATATCTTGAAAACAAAAACACCTCCAATATTGCTTCTTACACCCTCATCAAGAATCACCCATGGTATTGAAGCTTGAAGAGTACCCATGGGACATAAATACCTCGAAAACCAAGCATTAGAAAAGACATAGGAGAATATTATCACTCCAAAAACTAATGATAGTATAGGTAAAAAAGTAAATCCATTGTTTAACTTTAACTTCTTTGTTTTCAATCTAAAAATGAGCTCCTGTATAAACCCTGCTGGGCATATAAACCCACAAAAAAACCTGCCCAATAATAATCCCGGAACAATAATATATAAAAGAGGGATAAAAGGAATTTGGCCCGATTTAACGTATACTTCTATTGCACCAATTGGACACCCTGTTAAAGCTGATGGACAGCTCCAGCAATTAATTACGGGGATACATACTCTTTTCAAAGCTCCACCATAATTAACCCTGTTTATAAAGCCCTTAATGTAGCTATTTAGGCTTATTAAACTTACAATCTGAATTATTTTTCTTTTCATGGCTTAACTAAGCCCAATACAATCAAGTCAGAGAAAAGTTCCTATTTTCTGTAATCTCAAAACTGAATTACTAAAAAATGTTGTTGTAAAAAGATAAAAAACGATTAGTAGCAAAAGAATAATAAGAATTTTCTTAGTTATTCCTCTTTCCAACCAAAAGCCCCTATTAATTTTACAAACCTAACACCACCATATGAGCTCTTTTTAAAACGATTCCCCTCTCTCACAACAAGTATAAGATCCTGAGAAAAAACATCACCAACAGGGATTATAAGTCTTCCACCATCTTTTAACTGTTCCAAAAGTGGCTCAGGTATTGACGGTGCTGCAGCAGTGACTAATATCCCATCAAAGGGAGCTTTGTCCTTCCAACCATAGGTACCATCACCGACTTTTATAATTACATTGTGGTAACCTAAGGAATCAAGTATTTCCCTGCTTTTTTTAGCCAATCCGGGAATTCTCTCTACAGAATAGACAGTGTCAACTATTTCAGCCAATACCGCACTTTGATACCCACTACCAGTGCCAATTTCAAGAAATTTCTCATTACCCTTTAAATTTAGAGCTTCTGTCATTAACGCTACTATGTAGGGCTGTGAGATTGTTTGTCCATAAGAAATAGGAAGGGGATAATCATCATAGGCACGTGAACGAAGCCCCTCATCAACAAAAAGATGTCTTGGCACTTTTCTCATTGCCTTTATTACCAAAGGATCACTAATACCTCTGGCTATAATTTGATGTTCTACCATTCTATTTCTCGCCTGTTCAAAATCCATCTTAACCATAGTTGTGTATTATACTACTCTAGTAAAACAAAAAAAACTTGAAATTTAAACTGTTAGAAAATAGAATTTATAACAATGTCGTTTAAGAATAATAAATCTGTTATTGCCTATTTCTCAATGGAGATTGGCTTAACACCCCAAATACCAACATATAGCGGTGGGTTAGGAATACTTGCTGGTGACACAGTAAAAACCGCAGCTGACCTGAAATTACCCTTTGTAGCGATAACCCTTCTTACAAAAAAGGGATATTTCGAACAGGTTATTGATTCTGAAGGTAATCAGATAGAATATCCTGCAAATTTTGAGCCCCACTCAATGATGAAACTTTTGGATGTTACTACTTACGTTTTAATAGAAGGCAAAAAGGTTTATATAAGGCCCTGGTTATACGAGGTAAAAAGCCAGACAGGCGGTGTAGTTCCTGTATTCTACTTAGACACTGACTTTGATTTAAACTCAGATAGAGACAGGGAAATAACCCATTATCTTTATGGTGGTGATAGCGAATACAGATTAAAGCAAGAGATTATTCTCGGTATAGGCGGAGTTAGAATTCTAAAAGAGATGAATTTTAATGTATGGCGTTATCACATGAATGAGGGGCACTCTGCCTTGCTAACCCTTGAACTTCTTAATGACAACAAAAGAAGTATTGAAGAGGTTTGGGATGAAAACCTTATCTGGGACCCCGAAGCGGTTAAACAACTATGTGTTTTTACAACCCATACACCTGTTGCAGCAGGTCACGATAGATTTGATTATTCTTTGGTTTCAAAATTATTACGAGAAGACTATGTTCCAATTCATATTTTGCAAAGATTTGCAGGTAAAGATAACTGCAATATGACATATTTAGCGATGAACCTCAGTGAATATATAAATGGTGTAGCAAAAAAACACGGCGAAGTTTCAAGGAAGATGTTCCCCGGCTACGAAATTAGTGCAATAACCAATGGAGTCCATAGCTATACGTGGGTTTGCCCAGAGATGGCAAAGATATATGATAAGCACATACCTGGTTGGGCAAATGAGCCAGAACTCTTTGTTCGCGTTGAGACAATACCAGACGAAGAAATAAGAAACGCAAGAAGGGAAGCAAAAAAAGCCCTTTTTGATTTGGTTTTACAAAAAACAGGTGTTAAGTTTGATTTAGACATTCTCACCATTGGTTTTGCAAGAAGGGCTACAGCCTATAAAAGACCTCATCTGCTTTTTTATGACATTGAAAGACTTGTTAAAATTGGTGAGGGTAAGATACAGATAATTTATGGTGGTAAAGCCCATCCCCATGACTATGAGGGGAAGAAAATAATTAAAAGAATTTTCGAACTTGCAAACTATCTTAAGGATAAGATAAAACTTGTTTATTTACCTAATTATAACATGGAAGTGGCACAAAGATTAGTATCAGGGGTTGATGTCTGGCTTAATACACCACAAAGACCCTTAGAGGCTTCTGGCACAAGCGGTATGAAAGCAGCTCACAATGGTGTAATTAACTTTAGCGTACTGGATGGTTGGTGGATAGAAGGTTATATCGAGGGTGTAACTGGCTGGTCAATCGGCAAACACCACTCCAGCGAAGATTCATTTGTGGACACCTCACCAAGCGATGCGGAGGATTTATACTACAAATTGGAACACGAAATTATACCCACCTATTACAATGACAGACAAAAATGGTGTTTTATGACAAAAAATTCTATCTCAAAGATAGCCTATTACTTCAACACCCATAGAATGATGAGAAGGTATGTAACTGAAGCTTATTTAGCATGAGTATTATAAAGCCCTCTAAGCAATACATAGAAATCCTGTCAAAATTAGAATTTGATAACATTGACCAGAAAATTAAAGATGAAATGGCAATCCCCTCTTATAATCATCCAAATCCTTTAATTCGCTGGTTGATGTGGAAAAGATATGAAGTTATCTTTAAATTAGCAAAGATTGACAAAAACATGATAGTTTACGAGTTCGGATGTGGGCTTGGTTTATTTTTGCCTACTATTTCAAAATATGCAAAGAAAACTTATGCCACAGATTTATATCCCCAATATGCTATTAAGCTTGCTCAAGACTTCAATCTAAATATTAATTTTATTACTGATATAACTGAATTAGATGAAACGTTGGATCTTATAATCTCCGCAGATGTCTTGGAACATATCGAGAGTCTGGAGGAATTATTATCATTGTGGAATAAATATTTGAAGGATGATGGAAGAATCATAATTTCAGGACCTACAGAAAATTTTTTTTACAAGATTGGTAGATTAATCGCTGGATTTAGAGATAAAGGGGATTATCATCACCATAATATTGATTTTATTAGAAATGAAATCATTAAAAGAGGATTCTTACCTCAAAAAGAAAAAAGCTTACCCTCTACTTACTTAAAACTCTTTAAGATCATAGAATTCAAGAAAGCTTAAATTTACCAAAATCCTTATTTAAAATATCAATTACCGAGTAGTTTGTAAGGTCCAAATGAATTGGAGTAATTGAAACATATCCGTTATAAACCGCTTCTAAATCTGTATTTTCAAGAGGTTCATAACCAATCTCTTCTCCAGCAAGCCAGTAATATTTCTTGCCCCTTGGATCTAACTTCTCAATTATTGTATCACTATATTTTTTCTTACCCATTCTGGTAATCTTAATCCCCTTTAGTTCATTGAATGGTTTATTAGGAACGTTTATATTTAACAATGTATCCTGGGGAAGCCCTCTTCTCAAAACTATATCAACAATACTTGAGGCTACCCTTGCTGAAGACTCAAATAAAAAATCGCTTTTAGACGCACAGGATACTGCAATAGATGGTATTCCCAATAACAGCCCTTCCATGGCAGCGGATACTGTTCCTGAATAGGTTATATCCTCTGCCATATTAGGACCTTTATTGATACCAGAAACTACCATCTTTATTTTACCTTTAAAAAGGCCGTTAACAGCTAAATTAACACAATCCGTAGGTGTTCCATCAACTGAATAAAAATCCCCATTAATCCTTTCAACCCTTAAAGGTCTGTATAATGTAAGAGCCCTGCTAACTGCACTTCTCTCCCTATCAGGTGCAACAACAACACAACGGTGTTTCTTCTTAATCTCTTCATAGAGAACCTTTATACCGTCAGACTGGATACCATCATCATTTGTAATCAATATCATATCACCACTTCCATAAAGTTATTAAAAATATTATAAGAAAAACTATAACTAAATTTATATAGGCAAGGACAAAAAACAATTTTACAGGACCTGATTTTTGAATACTACTGGAAACTAAAATTCCAATCTTCTGAAATCTATTTAGAACATCTGCATTATGGGGCGCTAACTTTAATGCCTCGGTTAAGTCATTTCCACCCTGATGTCTTGCCATATGCATACCATTCTTCCATAGCTTGCTGTTACTAACATCGTATATTTCTCCCCTATAGGCAATATAACAATTTCTGCCCTCTTTGCCATCAAAAAACTCTAAATCCTCAATTGTCATTTTATCCTTCTTTTCCAAGGAAGCCTTCACATTTTTTCCCTTCATCTTTGGACCTAATATAAAGGTTACAACAAAAGCGCTTGTAACCATAAAAATATAAAGAAAAATCTTTAAAGATAAAATAATCCCAAAATGTGTTGAATATAATTCAGCAAAATCTTTAATTCTAAATAGAGTTAAAATTAAACCAGTTAATCCCATTACAACAATAGAAATCCAACCTAATATAAGCTCACCCCTTGGTAATCCTTTTGAGGCATAACTGGGCTTTAATATTATGTGAACATACAATATTGTACCAAACCATAGTACGCCAAAGAGAAAATGAAAGTAATAAATCAGTATCCTGAATACTCTTTTCAAGCCAGAAGGTCTTAACTCAGTTTTTAAAAAAAGCTCACCCTCTTTAGTTAACCCACCTCCACTCTCATCGACATGACAAAAGATACAGTCTTTGCCAGTTTTTTCTGCATACTCTGGTCTTGCATTTGCTAATAGAGGAAACAATAGAATGAAAAAAAATATAAGTAAATAATTCCTCATCAACTAACCTCTATTAATTCATAATCCCTCTTTCCCAAACCAATTTTTTCAGCATATTCCATTTGGGGACGCCAATCAATCTCTGGATATACCCCCCTAAACTTATCTTCTCCTGATTTATGTCCTGACTTTAAGGCAGTGTTTTCAAATCCAATTTGCTTATTAACTAAATCACAGCTTGCTTGATCGATAGCTACAGGGTCTTCTGATAGTAAAATCCCGATATCACTAGTAATAGGCATATCATTATGGCCATAACAGTCACAGGCTGGGCTTATTTGTGTTAAAAAGTTTATATAAAATACCTTATTTTCCTTATTTTTTATAGCACCGTATGCATATTCAATCATTTTTTGCTGTAATACTGGCACCTGTTCGTTCCAGTTAATAATAATTGCGCCTTTTGGACATACAAGAATACATTCAGCACATCCCACACATGTCTTATCAATAATCTCTGCTTTTTCACCAACCATTGTTATAGCACCATGTTGGCACCATTTTACACATATACCACAGCCAATACAGTTTTTCTTTTTTATGGAAGGAGCAATATTTGAATGTTGAGCTAACTTCCCTTCCCTGGAAGCGCAACCCATTCCTAAATTTTTCAAGGCACCACCAAAACCAGTTAATTCATGGCATTTAAAATGAGACATTACTACAAGCCCATCTGCATTTGCAATTTCCTCCCCTATTGATACGTGTTTAAAATGTTTTAAATTGACTTCTATCTTCTTTACATTGTTTCCACGAAGACCATCTGCAATAATCACAGGTGCATTAACTACCGTATAATTAAATCCATTTTCTAAAGCAGTAATAATATGACTGACAGAGTCAGACCTTGTCCCTCTATATAGGGTATTACAATCTGTTAAAAAGGGTTTTACATTATTTTTTTTCAAACAATCTACTACTACCCTAACAAAGTTTGGTCTTATATAAGACAGATTTCCCTTTTCACCAAAGTGTATCTTTATACCAACAAGATCTCCCTCTTGAAATTTACCTTTAATATCAATTTTTTCTACCAAAGACTGCAATTTTTCTAACAATCCTCTGCCTGGCTTTGTCCTTAAATTTGTAAAATAGACCTTGGATTTTCCCTTAGACATAATTTTATCCTCCTTATATCTGAAATATTTCTTCCTCAGGTAATTTTATAGCTGTTAAAAATCCACCATAAACTGCACCAGTATCTATTCCTATTTTATCTTTATCAAAATAGGGCAAATAATTTCTTGATGGTGTATGCCCAAAAATAACTTTTTTTCCGATTTTAATATCACTATATATAAACTCAGATCTTATCCATAACAAATCTTCTTCATCCTGTGCAGAAAGAGCCTTATTGGGAGCGATCCCTGCATGTACAAATAGATAATCCTTGGTCTCATAATAAAGCTTTAAACTGTTAAAAAAATCTAAATGCTCTGAGGGGAGGTGAAAATGACCTGAAACAGAGTAACTCTTAATAGTCTCTTGACCACCATTAGCAAAAAAAACATCTATATTCTCGCCCTTTAGAAAATCAAGAAACATCTTTTCATGATTACCTTTAAGACAGATTACTTTATCACCTCTAATAGATTTTAATTCCAGAATAAAATCAATAACTTTTTTACTATCCGGTCCTCTGTCAATATAATCACCTAAAAAGATTATCTCATCATTCTTTTTCAAAGGTATTATCTCAAACAATTTTTTGAGTTTATCATAACAACCATGAATATCACCAATGGCAAAGAGAGACATAAAAAAATCTTACATTAGTAAAGATAAAAAAGCAATCCAATCAAATTGCTTGACTTTAAAATTATTAGTGATACATTTTAAGAAGAAACCAAGAAGGAGGGGGGAGATGAAAAAGTTTATAATTTTTGCCTTTTTAATAACATTTTTTAGTTTCATTTCAAATCTAAATGCTGTAACAAATATCCAAAAACCAAGAGAGGACTTCTTACCAGGAGAAGTTTTAATTATTTTCAAACCTAACCTATCCATTTTCACCATTAACAAAATTATTTCCGAAATTGGCGGAAGTGTAAGAAATAAAATAAATCTCCCCAAGGGAAAAATATATAGGATATCACTGCAAGAAAAGACTCAAAGCATAGTCCAAAATACTATGGAAAAAATGAAAAGCAATCCCAACTATACTGATAAAATAATCGCAGTTGAACCAAATATGAAGAGATATGTTCAGATTGAGAGCAAAATTACCCCCTTCTCTCAATCAAACGATCCCTTTTTAAGCCTTCAATGGGGATATTTTAATGTGGATGGAAACTTTTCAATGACCCCAACTTCATCAATGCTTACAGTTGCAGTAATAGATACAGGTATAGATTATACCCATCCCGACTTAAAAGATAAAGTAATAAAAGGCCCAGACTATATAAATGCTGATACTGATCCTATGGACGATTTGGGACATGGAACACATGTAGCTGGAATAATAGGGGCAAAAACAAATAATGGTATGGGTATAGCGGGAATAGCATGGAATAGTAAGGTTATGGCTATAAAAGCAATTGGAGCTGATGGAACTGGATCAGATTTTGATGTTATTCAAGGAATACTTTATGCAGCAAATAACCCCTCAGTAAAAATTGTAAATATGAGCTTAGGAGGCAATTATTCAGAAGCTGAAGAAATAGCTGTTGACTACCTTGTAAATACAAAAGGTAAGCTACTAATTGCCTCTGCTGGTAATAACAATACAAATGTACCTCTTTATCCCGCTGGATTCTCTACTACCTTTCCTAATAAAGTTATCGCAGTTGCAGCACATAAAGACGATAACTGCAAAGCAAGCTTTTCAAATTATGGTTCCTGGATATCAATTTCAGCACCTGGTGTAAACATCCTTTCAACCTTTCCAATGAATATGATGGATTATGTTTATCTTTCAGGAACTTCAATGGCAGCACCCTTTGTATCAGCTGCAGCAGCACTTTTGTGGTCTCAAAATCCAACTTTAACAAATGAACAGATAGGTCAACTTTTAGTAACAAGAACATCACCCACGCCATTAAACAGAGATGGTGTATGCTGGCCTAATGATGGATCTACTTTCGGAAGATTAAACTTAGCAAACTTGCTTGAAAACACAACAATCGTCAGTGAGGATTTCGGGATTCTTTATGGTATTGTTATGGACGCTGAAACAGGACTTCCCCTTTCAGGTGCCACAGTTACAACAAAAAAACCTGATAATACAATTACAGGCAAGGATGTAGTCCCAGTTTATGGTGCAACAATACATCCTTACACACAAGATATTTTTTATGAGTACTATGGGTTATTTAGTATTGTTGCTCGCGATGCAGGCACTACTCAAAATTTAACAATTACAAAAACAAAATATGGGACATTTAGCAATAATTATAACATTATAACAGATTTTATTTATGCAGGTTTTATACCAATACCACCGTCAAAACCATTCTACTGGCTAACAATCACATGGAATCCGACTTATACTGGTCCAGCATCATATGATTCTTACTTATTCGCAGATTATACTGATGATACAAAAGACACTTTAATTTACTACGATAACTTAGGTAGTTTTTATTCAGAACCCTATGCAAGATTTTTATGGGATAGCGACTCACCTGCAAGCTTTTTACAGATCAACTCAGAAACTATAAGAATATCCAGAATTGCAAGGGGTGCTACCTACTACTATTATATTTACGATTGGGGGGTTGGTTTGGGTAGTAATGAATGGACAGCTTCAGGTATTAAAGCTTATATCTGGAAATGGAGCGGAACAAAACCCGTACTTATAAATGTATTAACACCACCAGCTGGACAAGTTGGAAGATTTTGGGACGTTGGTTATATATCAAACGGCGTATTTACAGTAACAAATACAATATCAGATTGATATTCTATCACAAATAATGATGGGGGAAACTTGGAGTTTCCCTCATCTTAAATCTATTATATAACTTCAAGCCTTTTTTTATTTCTTAGATATTGATATAATAAAAAGATTATGAAAAGTGGTTTTATATTAAAAATACTATTATTTGTCATTCTTTCTTTCTGGTTATTACTTGCAGGCTTTGGTATATATATTTACAAAGAACTACCTGATATTACCGAACTAAAACAATATAAACCTAATTTAATTTCCCGTGTCTATTCAGAAGAGGGTGAGTTAATTGGTGAATATTACGTAGAAAGAAGAATTGCAGTTCCCATTGATAAAATCCCTCCTATAGTAATAAAAGCTTTCTTAGCAGCAGAAGATGCAAGATTTTTCGAACATCATGGTATGGATATAAGGGGTATAATCAGAGCAACAATAAAAAATATTCTTGCTGGCGCCTATGTCCAGGGTGGAAGTACCATAACTCAACAATTAGCCCGTTCTCTTTTTCTCTCCCAGGAAAAAACTATAGGTAGAAAATTTAAGGAACTTATACTTGCTTACATTTTAGATAACAAATTTAGCAAACAAGAGATTCTACAGTTATACCTTAATCATATTTACTTGGGAAACGGCGCCTATGGTGTTGAAATGGCATCTCAAGACTACTTCGGTAAATCTGTCAAACAATTAAATATAGCAGAAGCAGCACTTATAGCTGGATTGCCAAAGGCACCATCCACATACTCACCTTTTAAAAATCCAGGAAGAGCAAGAAAAAGACGTGATTATGTTTTATCCAGAATGTTTGAGTTAGGGTTTATTACAGAATCAGAATATAAAAGGGCAATAGAAACACCACTACCGAAGGAAAACAAAAGAATCAAGAATTTGCAATATAATAGCCATTTAACCGAATATATTAAACAAAATCTAATATCGAAATATGGAGAAGAGAAGGTCTTAAAAGGAGGTCTCACAATATTTACAAGTATTAATGCGGGATTTCAAAGAAGGGCATACGAAGCAATAGACAGAGGCCTAAGAGAATTAGATAAAAGACAGGGATTTAGAGGTCCAATTGACAACTTTGCCGATAACAATGACAAAAAAGAGTCTTTCTTAAAAAATGGTCCTCAAAATGTGGATGACCTAAACCTGAATGAATATTACAAAGCAATTGTTGAGGAAGTTAATATTAAACAAAAAAAATATATTTTAAAACTTGGTATATTTACAGTTTCTCTCCCCTTTGCAAATATGCAATGGGCAGTTTCCAAAAAACCAGTTGAATCAGTATTAAAACCTGGAGACATCGTATATGTTAAAATTTTATCAGTTGGCAAAAATAACGAACTAATAGCATCATTAGAGCAAGAACCCCTTGTAGAAGGTGCACTTCTTAGTATAGACCCTAATACAGGCTATATAAAAGCCCTAATCGGTGGAAGAGATTTTATTAAAAGTCAATTCAACCGTGCGATTCAGGCTAAACGTCAACCTGGCTCATCTTTTAAGCCATTCATATATGGTGCAGCAATAGAAAGAGGTTTTACCCCTGTAAGTATAATAATTGATGAGCCAATATCCTACGATTTAGGATTTAGAGAATGGGCTCCTAAAAATTTCGATGGCAAGTATTATGGTCCTACAACATTAAGACATGCCCTTGCTAAATCAAGAAATGTTATAACAATTAAATTACTTGAATCTATTGGCACACAAAATGCTATAGATTTTGCTAAGAGGGCGGGTATAGAAAGTAAACTAGAACCAAATTTAGCACTTGCCCTTGGTGCAAGTGATGTTACTTTATATGAAATGGTGAACGCTTACACAACCTTTGCCTCGATGGGTAAAAGATATGAACCACAAGTAATTTTAAAAGTTGTTGATAGTACTGGAAATATTCTTGAAGAAGCTTCACCAAAGAGTGAGCAGACTATATCACCATCGGTATGTTATGTACTCACAAGTATGGCAAAAAGCGTTATTGAAGAAGGCACAGCAATGAGAGCAAAAGCCCTTGGAAGACCGGTTGCTGGTAAAACTGGAACAACCAATAATTATGTTGACGCATGGTTTTTAGGATATACACCAAATTTAGTTACTGGTGTTTGGGTAGGATTTGACCAACCAAAACCTTTAGGTAATTTAGAGACAGGTGCAAGAGCTGCTTTACCTATATGGCTTGACTATACAATGTATGCAGAATCTTTCTATCCTCCTGTTGACTTTATAGTACCAGAGGGAGTAACTTTCATTCCCGTTGATGCAAAAACTGGTCTTCTTGCTTCATCATATTCTAAATCAACAAGACAAGAAGTATTTATTGCTGGAACTGAACCTAAAGAAGCTTTTGACCCACTTATACATCTAAAAAAAGAGGAATATCTTAAATTAGACATGGATTATGATGAAGATAAGAAACATGAACCTGGCTGGTAGTAATGAACAAAGATAAATATGGAAGAAAAATCAGCTATCTTAGAATATCAGTTACAGACAGATGCAATTTAAGATGTATCTACTGCATGCCCCAAGAGGGCATAAAACTTTTTCCCCATCAAGAAATTTTAACTTATGAAGAGATAATAAAAATTACTAAAGCCTCAAAACAGATTGGTATTGACACTGTAAGAATTACTGGTGGAGAACCACTTATAAGAAAAAATCTTTCCTTTCTTATTTCTCAGATAAGAAACATAGAAGGCATAAGGGATTTAGCAATAACTACCAATGGAATACTCCTTGATAAATTACTACCCGAACTTTTTTCTGCTGGATTGAAAAGGGTTAATATAAGTTTAGATTCCCTTAAAAGGGATAGATTCTTTAATATTACAAGACAAGATTCATTACAAGAAGTTTTAAAGGGTATAGATAGAAGCTTAGAAATCGGACTAACGCCGATAAAAATAAATATGGTTGTAATTAAAGGGATTAATGATGACGAAATAATTGATTTTGTTAAACTTACAGAGGAAAGACCTTTGATAGTTCGCTTTATAGAGTATATGCCATGGGGCTCCATTAACAATTGGGGCGAAGAAAAAATAATAAAGGCAAAGGAGATAAAATCAATTATTGAAAAAGAATTTGGTAAAATTTTGCCGGTGGATATAAATTCAAGGGGACCTGCAGATAATTATCAGATTGATGGATTCAAAGGCTTTATCGGTTTTATAAATCCTCTTTCAGAGCATTTCTGTGGAAAATGTAATAGAATTAGATTAACAGCAGATGGAAAACTTAAGCTCTGTCTTTTTTCACAACAAGAGATTGACATAAAGGCGAAGTTGAGGGCTGGTACATCATTAGAAGAGCTAACTGAATTCATTTCTAATTCAATTCATCTTAAACCAGAAAAAATAGATTTAGATAGCCATATAAAAAATCACCCCCGTGAAATGAGCCAAATCGGAGGGTGATTTTTAAAAAGAAATTATCTAACACATCTCTGGCTTAATAATCCTTGGTAATATCATCTGATGGTGTGGACATGCAGTATCTGGATTTTGATAACAGGACTCTGCAAAAGCAACCATATACTGCCTTAAATCTGAAAAATTTACAATCTCATCAACAAAACCCATTTTTGCACAATAATCTGGTCTTGACTTTTCATAGTACTCTTTAACAAGTTTATTCATCTTATCAATTGTTTCTTGTAAATCTTTGCCTTCCTCTTTATCTTTTACAAGTCTCCTTGCATAAGTTGCAACTGCTGCAGTTTCTCCATGCATAACATATATTTCAGTCGCAGGTGTACCTAAAGTAAATGCATTATTATTGTTTGCTTGAGGACCAGCCATAACATAGTGACTTGCAGCAGAACCCTTTCTTAAAACTATAGTCATCATAGGCAATTTCGATGCTTCAATTGAATATAAAAGAGCCTGTCCTAAACCTAATAACTCAGCCTTTTCAGCTAAGTCACCCACATCTATACCAGTATTATCCTGAAGCCATATTATTGGAATCCTATCCCTCCCACATAATGTAACAAACTCATTCATTTTAATTAGCCCCTCCCTATATAACTTACTACCAATACCTGGATAATCAGCATAATGGGGATAACCTTCTCCTAAAAAACCCTGCCTATTTGCTATTATTCCAACCAAAAAACCATTTAATTTAGCAAGTCCTGCATATATCTCTGGACCAAAATTTGGTTTAAATTCCATATGTTCGCTTCCATCAACAATTCTTGCTATAACCTGCTCTATTTCATAAATTCTTTTCTGATTCATTGGTATAATATACTTTAACTCACTTATTGAAAATTTTGGTTCCTTAGGCTGTGCTACCCTAAAGTACCATGGATCGTAGGAAGGTAGCAGAGATATACACTCCTTTATAGCATCAAGAACTCCCTCTTCTGTTTTATATACCCTTCTTACAAAACCAGTAACATCATGATGTATTTTCATGCTTCCTGGTGGTTGAACTTTGTATTTTTTTGTAAGTTCTATTATTGTTTCTGCTCCTTCTTTATCAAATCCACCTTTTGGACTCATGCCAGAAACAATCCCACCACCACCAACAGCCATTGATGCCTTTTCATGGGCGAAAATAATAGCTGGACTTATTGAATGGTAGCCACCACCAGCTGGGTTAGTTCCAAATATACCCACGATTACTGGTATACCTTTCTGAGCCAACTCAGCATGTCTAAAAAAGGATCTCCCACCACAACGTCTTCCCGCATAAACCTTTTCTTGTTCTGGAAGGCTAACCCCACTACAATTTAAAATCCAGACAAGAGGAATTCTTAATCTTTCTGCTATATCTTGGGCTCTAAAAACATTTTCAGCCTGTCCGGGTATCCATGCGCCTGCAAGTACTCTATTATTGCTTGCTATTATTGAACACCACTTACCGTTTATTTTTCCAAGCCCATTAATTACACCAGTTGTACCATATTTATTATTCTCTGGGTTATAAAGCGTATTCAAAGGTAACCATGTACCTTTGTCAACAAGATACTCTATCCTCTCGACTGCTGTTTTTTCACCTCTTTTGTGAATTTCATCAACTGATAAACCCTGATTTAAAGCAATTTCCATTAATTTTTTTATATTACCCCATACCTCATCTGCTTCCTTAGCACTTTCAGCCATCATTTTTAAATGAGCTTCTGTTAATGATTTACCTAACCCCTCCATCTCTTCAAAATACCTTCTCATAACTATATCTCCTTCAAATTATAAAGATGTTTTATTTAAGCACTTAAAATCTAACATGTTTTTTTTCTTCTGTAAAGTTTTTTTTACCTTAACGTAAAGTGTAAAGTAAAATAAATTAAATATTTTTAAACCTTTAAAAAAAGTTATATAAAATAAAACAGTATTTAAAATTAAACTTAAAAAATAAAACATCTTGAAGTATGTGCAAAAAACTATAAAATAGTTGTGATGATTAAGTTTGCTTTAATTGTGTTCTTTATTACAATAATGGTCTTTTCTGGAATATTTAGTTATTTTAAAACAAAAACTGTAGACGATTTTGTTTTAGGAAATAGGGATATTGGTCCTTGGTTCTCAGCTTTTGCCTATAGCACAACTTACTTTTCAGCGGTATTGTTTATTGGCTATGCTGGAAAAATTGGATTTACTTATGGACTTTCTGGATTATGGATAGCCTTAGGTAATGCAATAATTGGGAGTTATTTAGCATGGAAAGTACTTGCAAAGAAAACAAGGTTTTTGACAGAAAAACTTAATGCTAGAACAATGCCTGAATTTTTGGCCTATAGATATAATCTGCCAATCTATAAACCTCTTTCTGCCCTAATAGTCTTTATATTTCTTGTTCCCTATTCAGCATCTGTCTATATGGGACTTAGTTATTTTTTTGAAGCTGTTTTTAATATAAATTATAAACACGCCCTTTATATGATGGCAATATTAACTACTATCTATCTTATGCTTGGTGGTTATCATGCAGTAACATTAACTGATTTTATTCAGGGACTAATAATGATTTTTGGTGTCGTTGTGATGGTTTATTTTATTGTGAACTCTGATCCTGTTGGAGGTTTTTTCAGTTTTTTCCATAAATTAGAGAGTAGAAACCCAAGGCTTGTAAACCTCTTTGATTTCTCTAATCTACTGCCAATTATATTTTTAACAATTTTAACCAGCTTTGGTACATGGGGACTCCCTCAGATGGTTCAAAAGTTTTATGCAATTAAAGACGAAAAAGCAATTACACCTGCAACGATTGTAAGTACTATCTTCTGTCTTGTTATCTCTTCGGGTGCTTATTTTACAGGTAGTCTTACACCTCTTTTCTTTGATAATCTTCCAATAGATCCAGTAACAAAAAGAGCAAACGCAGACCTGCTTATACCACAAATTTTATCTTCCTATCTTCCCGAATGGGCATCGGTACTCATATTTCTATTGGTTCTCTCTGCTTCAATGTCAACACTATCATCTCTTGTATTAGTATCAAGCTCATCTGTTGCTATTGACCTTTTTGGTGATTACAACTACTTTAAGAAAGATAGTAGACAAGTTATTGCTCTTAGAATACTCTCTTTAATTTTTATTCTTCTTTCAATAATTATTGCAATAAACAAACCTGTTATTATATTAACTTTGATGGCAATATCTTGGGGTGCAGTCTCTGGAAGCTTTATGGCTCCTTATATACTTGGTTTATACAAAGATGATGTATCTGGTAAATCGGCAATAATAGGAACTATAGTAGGTTTATCATCCTCCATCCTATTAGCCATTTATTTTAAATTTGATGCTAAATATATTCCTATAACAAGCACTATAAGTATTTTACTACCCTTTTTTGTTATACCCCTTGTAAACTATATTTTCAAAAGTCAAAATAAATAATCTGCATCTTCGATGGTTGAAGTTGGCTGATCTTTATCATCCGATAAATTAGGAATTAATACAGACACTTTATAATTAGATAAACTTTTGATCTGCTCAGGTATAGCATGTTTCCATGCATGTCCTTTACCAGTAATTAAAACAACCTTTTTTATGTTATTTTTTTTCATATAGTTGATTGTATTTAAAGCCATAGCTTTATCCCATAACATCTGAGCTTCACAAAAATGAACAAACTCTCTTGCTCCTCCATGAAACTGATGTGTTTTTTTAATAAAATTCATGTAAGTTTCAGATATTTCACATGTAACTCCTTCTGGTAACCTCTTTAACTCTTCTCTTGTAAGTGATGCAAAACCTCTTTGAGCTACTTTTCTTGTTATTTCCGATGGAACATTAAGACCTATAATAGGGATCTTATTATCTCTGGCAAAAAACAAAATTTCTGAATATAGTTCCCAACCTGTTCTCCAGTTATCTTTAAAAACCTTTTTGAATTCATCTTCACTCATTTGCTGTTTAACCCAACGATCAAGCTCAGGCTGTGCTTCTGCTCTAAACATTTCCATTGCTATGGCTATATTCTTTTCTCTTTCAAAAATTGCTCTTATTACCCTTAGTTGAAATCTATGATGCTCCATTACATCGTGTAATTCCCCAACAACAATTATTTCTGACTTAAATATATCATCAATCATATCATTAAAATTAACTACTCTTTCTTTCCTTAAATCATATACAGAATCATTACCAACAACAGGACCATAGCATCCTAAAGTGTTAAATATTAACAATAAGAAAAATATGAATTTCTTCATAAGTCCCCCTAAAATCTATAGTATAATCTATTTTTTTCTGATTCAATTAACCCCTTATCAACATTTATACCATTTTTAAAAACAAGATAACTGAAAGGACCATAGTGTGTTATTCTATGGGCAACATTTTCTGCTTCAATATCACTAAAGGCTTGAAAGATACAATATATTTTATTGTTCTTTTTCATCACAAAAAATAAAACATCCCCTTGATCTTTATAAATAACTTTATTTACCTCAAAAAAATCTCTATCAACTATAATTCCCTTTTCGGTGGTTCGATTATTAACTCCAAGAAGAACTATAGCATCAAAATCATTGTTTTCGCTATTACTCACACTAAAATTTTTGATTCCCATTGTTTTAGTAAATCTTTGAATAAAATTGTCGTTAAAATGTTTGCTACTTTGAACAATCAGAACCTTCTTTGCAGACTTTAAACTATTAACAGTAGCAGGGATTTCTTCATCACTTAATCTTCTTAGAACATAAAAATTTTCATTTATAATTAAATCAGAAGGTTCTTTGTTTAGCTCAATAATGAAGCTTTTATATTCTCTATCAAAGAGTAAAACCTCACTTAATATTAAATTACCTCCTTTTCCATATATATTTATTGGCAGTTTCAAACTATAATGAGGCTTTTTTTGAGAAAGTGAGAGTTCAACTAACCATTTATTGCCTTTTTTTATTTTATTTGCTTTTTTTATCTCAAAGTCTGGTATACCTACTCTTTCTACCCATTGTTCAAATATAACCTTTATTTCTTCACCACCTTTTTCAATGAAAGAGGTTCTTAGCTCATCCCATGATACAGGCTTAAATAAATTGTCTTTATAAAACTTTCTCAAGGCATCAAAAAATGCCCTATCTCCCATATAATATCTAAGATAGTTAAAAAACATTGCAGATTTACCATATCCAATAACACGGGTTGCTAAATCATACCTACCAATAAAATCTCTTAAGGAGAAGTCCTCTCCTTCTTTTACTATTGTTGAATAATCAATGGTCAACTTTCTTAGGTAACCTATAGCATCTTTTTCTGTTTTTTTTTCTTTCACCAAATAATCGGCAAGATAAGTAACAAGCCCTTCACTCCAATTACCCCTTCTATAATCAACAAATACACCATTACCAAACCACGAATGAAGTATTTCATGGGGCAAGCTCGTATCAATTAGAAAAGGAAGCTTTATTAAATCTTTACTAATTATTGTAAATGTTTGATAACTAATACCAACGGGCAAATAGGTCTCTACAATAGCAAACTTCTCATAAGGATAGGGTCCTATCAAATCAGAATAAAATTTTAAATAGTTTTCTGTTGCATCTATATATCGTTGAGAATGTTCAATATTTTCTGCATAGGAAAAAACAAAAATTTGTAAATTATTTAAATCTTTAAATTTTACAGAATAGGGACCTCCCAAGACTGGCAAATTTCTTATTTTATTATCAACCAACCATGTGGATTTAATAAAATTATTAGATTTTTGGTGGTCCACACGCCTACCCTCCGTTATGAACTCAAACCCCCTTTCTGAAACAAATGTTATCTCTTTCTTATCAGAGTTAATACTAAATTTAGGATACCATATAACATTTCCACCAATAAAAATTCCCTCTTCAGATATATGGCTGATTAAATTACTTGCTGGATCCTCAAAATCCAAGTTCTTAAAATTAACTGCCTTAGAAAATTTGATTGAATAATTTACATTAAGTAGATGCTCATTTTGCTCTCTTTCTAAGATAACTTTTACTATTCCATTGTTAAAATCAAAATCAGCTTCTTTATTGTTTATTAAAATATTTTTTATCTTAGCTTCATTTGGTAATTCAAATTCAATAAAATTAACCCCGTATAAAGCCACTTTAACTTCCCCTTCGCAAAAAAGCATTGCCTCATTTAAATCAAATTTCACAGTTAATTTTTCATGATTAATCTTATAGTATCCTTCCTTTGTAGTGGCTGAACAGGAACTATAAAATAAAACAAAAATTAAAAATAAAATTTTTTTCATGCTACAATATTTTACCACAAGAAAATACTAAAAAAGTAACTGCTAAAAAAATTAAAGAATGTTATAATTTTTAAAACTTTAAATCGGGAGTTTTCATGAAATACATAATCTTATTTTTAGTGTTTTTCACTTTGCTATTTACAGGTTGCAGGAAGATGGAAAACAAACCACAATCATCAACACCACCTCAACAATTACAACAAACAATCAATTATGCTGAAAAGATTGAATCACTAAAAGCACTATTAAAAGAACATCCTGAAAGCTTAAATGGATGGATTCAATTAGGGAATTATTCCATGGATGCTGGGCTCTTCAAAGATGCCATAAATGCCTACGAAAAAGCTCTCTCTATTGACCCTAATAACGTAGATGTAAGGGTTGATTTAGGCACCTGCTATAGAGAGACAGGTAATCCTAAAAGGGCTATAGAAGAGTATAATAGGGCTCTTAAAATCAAGCCAGATCATGCTAATGCATTAAAAAACTCTGCTGTAGTATATTATTATGACTTGAAGGATCCAAAATCTGCTATAAATGCTCTTGAAAAGTATCTTAAATACTATCCAAATGCACAGGATAAAATCCAGATCTTAAGCTGGTTAGAGGATATGAAAAATCCAAAAAGATGAAGACAAGTTGGGATTATAATCAAAACCTATTTGAAGACCTAATTGAGTTTGTTAAAAGCAAAAAAGGAGATCCTAAAAACCCAGAAAGCTTATGCCATTTTGACCAGATTCATGCAGGAGGTTTTCGTGCTACAATAAATCTACTAAACCTAATCGATATTAAAGAAAATCAGATTTTGCTTGATTTAGGTGGTGGTATAGGTGGCAGTGCAAGGATATTGGCTACTAAATTTAGATGTAAAATAATAAACCTTGACTATTCTTTGAATTATTGTATAACAGGTAAAAAACTATCAAAACTATGTAATATAGAAAACATCTTTTTTATCAATGGTGACGCAACCCAAATTCCATTGAAAAATAATCTAATATCCCACATCCTTCTACAACATCTAAATATGAATATAAAGGATAAAGATACACTATTAGAAGAATGCAAAAGGGTTTCGACAAACGATGGTATTATAGTTTTTCATGAATGGTTTATTAAAGATAATTTGAATATAGATAAGCTAAAATATCCACTACCTTGGTCAGATAATCCAGAATTTAGTTATCTAATCACTTACAAGGACTTTCTCGAAAGGGCATCAAAATATGGCTATGAAATTTTACATACCGAAGATGATTCATTAGTCGCACTTAAATTCTATAAAAAAATTTATGAAGAAAGAAACTTCTCTAATCCAATCTTTTCAAAAAGAAACCCAGAGCAGATATTTGAAAACATTATATCCGCCCTGGAAAGTAATTTACTGGAAGTATATACGGGCATCTTAAAACTTAACAAATAAATTTATTTCTTAGCCTTCTTCTCTCTATAGTCCTTTATTGCAGCTTCTATTGCTTGCTGAGCAAGAACAGAACAGTGTATCTTTGAAGGTGGCAGTCCACCTAATGCCTCTGCAACAGTCTCATTGGTTACCTTTAGTGCTTCTTCTATTGTTTTTCCCTTTATCATTTCTGTTACCATACTACTTGAAGCAATTGCTGCGCCACAACCAAAGGTCATAAACTTTGCATCCTCTATAATTTCATTTTCATTAATCTTTAAGTAGAGCCTCATAACATCACCACAGGAAGGATTACCTACTTCGCCAATACCACTTGCATCAGGTATTTCTCCCATATTTTTTGGATTTAAAAAATGTTCCATAACTTTTGGACTATATGGACCTTGTGCATCTGCCATATCAAATCCTCCTTATAATTTAAATTTTTTTCTAACAAATTATTTCCCGCTTTCGATGTCTGCAAACAAGTACTGAATTTTATTTATCAACCTTAGTTAGTTTAGGAGTATGTCCCTTAATTTTATCTAAATAAAAGGGCGACATCTGCCATAACCTATTTACAATCCCTGGGAAAATTTGGAGAACATAATCAATCTCTTCTATTGTATTACTCATACCTAAACTAAATGTCAGTGAACCAGTGCAAATATCTTTAGGTACACCTATCGCTGTAAGAACAGGCGATGCTACCAAATCATCCTCACTTTTTCCTCTTAAATTAGAACTACACGCTGAACCACTTGATGCCATAACACCCATGTAGTTTAACATTAAAAGTAAAGACTCCCCTTCAGCAAACTCAATCCAGAAACTTACATTATTAGGAAGCCTCTTTTCAGGATGACCTGTAAAATGAACAAAATCTATATTCTTTTCGATCCCTTCCCATAACCTATTTCTTAATGGTTTCAAATAATTACATCTATCTGACATTTCTATTTTACCTAATTCACAGGCCTTGGCAAAACCTACAATTGCAGGCAAATTTTCAGTTCCAGATCTAAGTCCACCTTCTTGAAAACCACCTTCTATAAGGGGCTGTAAAACCAAGCCATTTTTTACAAATAGTGCACCAACTCCTTTAGGACCATAAAGAGAAGTGGGCGATAATGTTAATAAATCAATATTCAGCTCCGAAACATTGATATCTATAAAACCACATCCTGCAGTCGCATCGCTGTGAAAAACTGCACTGCTATTTTCCTTAACCACTGATATAAGCTCCTTTAGATCCTGAACCGTTCCAATTTCATTATTTGCAAGCTGGATCGAGACAAGTATTGTTTCATTTCTCAAAGACTTTTTGAGTTCATCTGGAGATACGAATCCAAAAGAATCAACAGGTAAGTATGTAACTTCAAAACCAAACAATCTCTCAAGTGTTCTTAAGGGAGAAGTAATACTAAAGTGCTCTATTTCAGTAGTAATTATATGTTTACCTCTATGCTGGTTTGCAAAGGCATATCCTTTAAGAGCTAAGTTGTTAGCCTCTGTGGCACCTGATGTAAATATAATTTCTTCAAATTTCGCACCAATGAAATCTGCAACAATTTTTCTTGAATTATCAAGTGCTGACAGGGCTTCATTTCCCTTTGTTATTATATGAGATGAAGGATTACCAAATTTTTCAATAAAGTAAGGAAGCATTGCTTCTAAAACTCGGCTGTCACAGGGTGTTGCATTTGCATAATCCATAAATATCTGTTTCATAGTCTCTCCTTTTTGTTAATTATACCATAAAATTAAATCAATAAAAGACTTCGTAAAGATAGAGACCTTGAGGTGGTGCTGTTTTTCCAGCCTTTTTTCTATCACCCTTTTCAAGAATATTTTTAAAGTCTGTTACTGTTAATTTGCCCATACCAACATCTACCATAGTCCCTACAAGTATTCTAACCATATTGTGCAAAAAGCCATCAGCAGTTATCTGAAATATTAGATAATCTCCCTCTTTTTTCCAGAATGCTTCATAAACTGTTCTTTCAGTTGTCAATCTCGAGCAAATAGATGAGCGAAAAGCCCTAAAATCCTTTCTTCCCAATATTAACTTCGCACACTGATTCATAGCTTCTAAATTTATCTCTCCATAAATATGCCAACATCTATTTCTATCAAGGGCTGTGGGTTCAAATCTGTTTAGGATTTTATAAATATATGTTTTTTTCTTCGCTGAAATAATAACATGAAAATCATCACTAACCCTTTCAACCTTCTTAATTCTTATATCCTCTGGCAATAGATGATTCAGACCGAAAATAAATGCAGAATCGGGAAGACTTTTTTCAGTTCTAAATGTGAAATACTGGTTTATGGCATGCACTCCAGTATCAGTCCTACCAGCTCCTAAAATCTTCACCTTTTCTTTAAGTAGAACCGATAGAGCCTTTTCTATTGTCTCTTGAATGGTTATTTGATTCCTTTGCTTTTGCCAGCCGAAATAGTTCGTACCATCATATTCTACACATAATTTGTATTGCATATTTGCATTGTAAAAAAATATTGATAAAATGAAAATACCAAAATGGCTCCAGAAGATATTTTAAAAAGCATAGAAAAATCATATAATGACATTAAATCCTTTATTCATCATACCCCACTAATCTATTCAAACTCCTTCTCAAAAATGTTTTCAAAGAACATTTATTTAAAAGCAGAAAACATACAAAAGACAGGTTCTTTCAAAGTTAGGGGTGCTTTAAACAAAATCCTAAAGACAAATGCTAAAATGGTAAGCGCAGTTTCGATGGGCAATCATGCACAGGGAGTAGCCTATGCTGGAAGGAGTCTTGGGATAAAAGTCAAAATTGTAATGCCCCTTAATGCTTCCATAGCAAAGGTTGAAGCGACAAAATCATATGGTGCGAAGGTCATATTAAGAGGCGATACCTTAAGTGAATCCCTCTTATATGCAAAAAACCTTACGGGATATACATTTATTCATCCCTTCAACGACTTTGATGTTATTTGTGGTCAAGGAACATTGGGAATAGAAATTTTAAAAGACCTCCCCGAAATAACAGATGTAATTATTCCAGTAGGTGGAGGTGGTTTAATTTCTGGAATATCTGCTTATTTAAAAGAAAAAAAGCCATCTGTAAAAATTATTGGCGTTCAGACAGAATCAGCAAAATCAGGGGTCGAATCCTTTAAAAAAGGGATATTAACACCGATGAGTCCACTCCCAACTATTGCTGACGGTATATCAGTAGAAAAAATCGGTGAAATCCCCTTTGAAATAATTAAAAAATATGTGGATGATATAGTCTCTGTAAAAGAAGAATCTATTGCAAAGGCCATATTATTGCTAATGGAAAGAAAAAAACTCGTTGTAGAGGGAGCTGGTGCTGTTGGACTTGCATATCTTCTTGAAGATAATGGAATTAAAATAGGAAGAAATACTCTTCTAATTTTAAGCGGTGGAAATATAGACATGATGCTTATGGACAAAATCATTTTCACTGGGCTTATTTCTTCGAAGAGAATTTTGTCCTTTAGTGTAGAGATTAACAACTTTTCTAAAGAAATCTATGAAATAATAAAAATCATTGAAAAAAACGGGGGAGTAATTAAAAACCTACTTCAAGATAATTTGAATATGACACCACCATTTCAATCTAATATAATAAACTTTTTAGTTGAAACAAAAGGAGAAGAGCAGGCGAAAAAAATATTATATTCATTGGAAAATAAAAAAATAAATTTTTTTGTTAAGGAGTCATAAATGAAATCTTTATTAGAGGAAAAAGATAGTATAGCAATCTTAAAGTTAAATAATGGGGTAACCAATGCTATTTCTCAGGATTTAATAGATGATCTTTCAAAAAAATTAGATATTATAGAAAAAAATTTTAAAGGATTGATTATAAGAGGGAACGAAAAATTTTTTTCCATGGGATTTAATCTTCCTGAACTAATTGTTATGGATAAATCAAGTTTCGAAAAATTCTATGAATCATTCAACGAATTGATATTAAAAATATTTACATTACCCCTACCCACTATAAGCGTTATAGAAGGGCATGCAGTGGCAGGTGGTTTTATAATTGCTATTTCTACTGATTACAGGATAGCCTTAGCAGATAAAAAATTAGGCTTAAATGAAATTAATCTTGGAGTTCCAGTGCCATTTTTAGCAATTGAACTTTTAGAAAGGCTTTCTGGAAAAAGGATTGCGGAAAACCTTTTGTATTCTGGAGATTTGATAAAAACACAGGATGCTTTAAGATTCTCGATAGTTGATGAAATTATTGAACCAAATGAAATATTTGAAAAAACTGTAGAAAAAATTAAAAATTTGGCATCTAAACCCCAAAGGGCATTTGAAAACATTAAAAGCTTATTAATTACTCAATTAAAGGAGAAGTACACCAGATTTAAAGAGTTAGATAAAGAAAAGTTTCTCGAATGTTGGTATACTGAAGAAGCTCAAACTATTTTAAAAGAAACTGCAAAAAAGTTTTAATATGAATAGTCTATTTAAAAAAGCTCTAATTTTAATTATTTTCTTGATGTTATATAAAATCTGCTATGCAGACTTAATTGAAGAGGGGGAGATTGCATATAATAATCAAGACTACACAAAAGCCTTTGAGCTATGGAAAAAGGCTTGTGATAATGGTTATCCAGATGGTTGTAATAATGTTGGTATCCTTTATGAACAAGGATTTGGTGTAAAGCAAGACTATCAATTAGCTGGGAGTTATTATAAGAAAGCCTGTGACAAAAATTTAGCTATTGCCTGTTTCAATCTTGGAGTTCTTCATATAAAAGGAAAGGGTGTTGCAAAAAATATAAAATTAGCAATACAGTTATATCAGAAGGCTTGCGACAAAAAAATTCCAGAGGCCTGCTATAATTTAGGTCTTGTTTATGAAAAAGGCGAAGATGTAAAGGTAAATATAGAAAAAGCCTTTGAATACTATAAAAAATCTTGTGATTTAGGTCTACCTGAGGGTTGTCATGATGCTGGAACATTATTAGAAAAAGGTGAAGGTATTAAACAAGATCTTTTCAGATCTGCTGAACTTTTTAAAAAAGCCTGTGATAAAAATTTAGAAATTTCTTGTTTTGCACTAGGATTAAAGTTTGAAAAGGGATTGGGGATAAAGAAAGATTATGAAAGAGCTTTTGAACTATACAAGAGAGCCTGTGATGCAAAACTACCAATTGCTTGCTACAATTTAGCAGGAATGTATATAAGAGGAAGGGGAGTACAGAAAAACTTCCCCGTGGCAGGACAATTATATAAATTTGCCTGTGATAACAACATTTATGAAGGGTGTTATAATTTAGCTCTAATGTACGAGGTGGGAAAAGGTGTTGAACAGGACTACGAAAAAGCTTTTAATCTCCTTGAAAAGGCGTGTAATGGAGGCAGTTCAGATGCCTGTAACCAGTTAGCCCTTCTATATGATAGTGGTATGGGGACAAAGAAAGATATTGAAAAGGCAATAATTCTCTTCAAAAAAGCCTGTGATGAAAATGTTGCTATCGCCTGTTACAATTTAGGGGTTAAATATTCTAAAGGTATAGGGGTTAAAAGGGATGAGTTTTTAGCCTTAGAATTATATCAAAGGGCCTGCAAGCTTAATTTAAGTATTGGTTGCGAAAATTATAACCTTCTAAAAAGTGAGCTTTCAAGCAAATAAAAACCCCTTATCCTTGACTTTCTTTTGTTCTTTGGTAAACTTGAAAAAATTGTTAAGGAGTTTATATGGACAAATGGCTATGCACTGTTTGCAATTATATTTATGATGAGAAAGAAGGTGATCCAGACAACGGAATCCCAGCTGGTACACCTTTTTCAGAACTGCCAGATGATTGGGTTTGTCCCCTTTGTGGAGCTTCAAAATCGGAGTTTCAAAAGTTATAATTACTCATCAAGGAGCCTCTTTTCTCCCTCTAACTTTTTGATTTCCGTGATGTCTTGGGTTACTTCAAGGCAACCTAAATAGGTGCCTTTTTTATTTCTCACAGCAAAATACTGAATTAAAATAAATCTGCCATTTAGGGTAATCCAAAATTGCGCTCTCTCTCGTTTACCCTCTTTAAATTCAGACAAGATTCTGTTAACCAAATGAAAACTTTTTTCTGGGTGACACTGCTGAACCTTTCTTCCAATTATTGCTGGAGTTCTAAGAAAAATTCTGTCTCTTGTCTTGCTAAAATAACAAACTTTATCATCTCTATCTACAAAGGTTATATCAACTGGTAAAGTATTAAAAATTGCTTCTATTTCATCAAAATATAGATTACCCGTATCAAAATGAACCACATGTTCTTCTCCATATTGAATAACTTTCTCTTCTATAATTGCTACTCCTGAAAAAGCAGGCGGTTGAACAAATGAATACCCGATATCATCAAACTCTTTTCTTACCTTTACCCATTCTAACTCATTAATATTTCTTATCCCTGCTGGAAACAAAATATTATTTTCCTTATAAAAATGTGTTGATAGCATTTCTACAAGTCTAAAACAAGCATCTTTTAGAGCATCAAATTTATCTTTATCCAAACACTCGAATATTTCTTTTTTAATAGCCCTTATACTGTCATGTTCACTCCACATCATCTTAGGTGGCTCAGTAATACCATACTTTTCCAAATAGGGGAACAATACATTCTCCTCTCTTAAATAATGATTTTCAGTATTTTTTAAATCGTCTATTAATCTTCTAACCTTATTTAAATGTTCAAACATCCTGCCATCAAGATAACAGGTAATGCTATTTAAAAGATCTCTTGCCATATTCAAGAATATCCTATGCTCTTCCATAAGAATATGTATTGGATGTCCAGGGGGAGCAATCACGGTCTCATTTTCTAAGGATTCTTTAAAAAGCTCTATATGTAAATTACAAAGTTTTCTAATATCTTCTCTACTTAATCCCTCTTTTATAAGTTCCTCTTCCAATTGGGTTATTTCTGTAGAAGTAACATGGCTAAGAAGGCTTTTGAATTTACTCTTTAGTTCTTCTATTGAATCACCTTGATGAAGTAGCTTTATAATTTCTTTGAGAATTTCTTTTTTCTGCAGTTTTTCCATAATCATGCCCCTTTTTTAAAGAATATTACCACAAAAAAAGATATTATCAAGATGCTAAGTTTTTTTTAATATAAAATGTACTTAAAATAAATATTAAAATATGTTATTATTAAAAAATAAGTGTTAAAAAATAGATTTAAATATATCTATACGCTTGGATTTCTTTTCATTATTATCAGTTTTTTTACAAGAACTATCCTGATTTTAAAAGCATTTTCCCATATTAACAATAAAATATTTAATTTAGCCAAAATTTATTTTATTGGATTTATTTTCGATATAAGCACTTTTTCTTATTTTGCTATAGTAATTATTACCTATTTATCCTTCATTAATAACAAAATCTATACAAGCAAATTTAACAAAACAATCCTTATTTCTATAGCATTTCTTTATACGTGGCTATTAATCTTCATCTCCTTTTCAGAATATTTCTTTTTTGATGAATTTGGGGTTAGATTCAATTTTATTGCTGTTGACTATTTAATTTATACACATGAAGTTTTAAGAAACATTGTAGAATCTTACCCATTATTTTGGATTTTATCAATAATTACAGTTACATCAATGTTGATATTATTATTTATTAGAAAAAAGATTATCTATCACGATCATTACAATTTTCTCAAGAGATTAAAGATATACTCATTAAGCATATGCATATTTTTAACTATACATCTATTTGTTAAATCTGATTTCAAAAATGTATCAAACAATAACTACGTAAACGAATTGTCCTCAAATGGAATATACAGTTTTTTTTATGCTTTTAAAACAAATAAGATTGAGTATGAAAAGTTTTACCCTTCTATGGACATAAATAATGCCTTTTCTAATTTAAGACACTTGCTGAAAGAATCAAATAATACTTTTATAAATCAAAACATTTTTGATATTTCAAGATATATAAAAGGACAAGAAGAAAAAGAACAAAAATTAAACGTAATAATGATTGTGGAAGAATCCTTGAGCGCTGAATATATGGGTATATTTGGCAACATTTATAAACTTACTCCAAACTTAGACAAATTATCGAAGGAAAGCATGTTTTTTACAAACTTTTATGCCACTGGAACAAGAACTGATAGAGGCTTAGAAGCCATAACATTATCAGTGCCACCCATACCTGGACGCTCAATTTTAAAGCGTCAGAATAATGAGAATCTTAATTCTTTAGGATATATTTTTAATGAAAAGGGTTATGATGTAAATTTTTTATATGGTGGATATAGCTATTTTGACAATATGAAACATTTCTTTAGTAATAACAATTTCAAAGTAATCGACCTTAGTAACTTTTCTAAAGAAGAAATTACCTTTCAAAATGCTTGGGGGCTTTGTGATGAAGATGTTTTTAACAAAGCTATTAAAATATCTAATGAGAGCTATAGAATCGGCAAACCCTTTTTTACTTTAATTATGACTACTTCCAACCATAGACCCTATACCTATCCAGATGGCAAAATTGATATTCCCTCTCATTCCGGTAGAGAAGGTGCAGTTAAGTACGCTGATTATGCTTTAGGAAAATTTATAAATGATGCAAAAAAATATCCATGGTATGAGAATACAGTATTTGTAATTGTAGCTGATCACTGTGCAAGCTCGGCTGGAAGATTAGCGTTACCTGTCAATAAATATCATATCCCTCTTTTAATTTACTCTCCTCGATATATTAAACCAATAGCATTGGATAAACAATCCAGTCAGATTGACTTAGCGCCCACAATTTTAGGATTATTAAACTTCAATTACAAATCAAAATTCTATGGTAAAAATATATTAAGAATGAAGAGAGAAGACGAGAGAGCCTTTATTAGCACATACCAAAGGCTTGGCTATATGAAAGGAAACAGACTTATAGTACTTGATCTAATGAAAAAAAAATCTTTTTATACATTTGATAAACTAACAGGATTTTTAACACCAATATCAAAGGAAGATACCTTATTAAATGAAGCGATAACCTATTACCAAACCGCAGATTATTTATACAAAAATAACCTTCTAAAACATTAAAAACCTGCTCCTATTCTTGCGAAGCGTATTTCTTTGAATTACTGGAAATTTTATATTATTCAAGATTCTCAAGTGAATTTTAAAGAATTGTACTATATTTTTGAAAGAGTTTTGTTTATACTATTTATTTAAATTCTTTATGAGAGGTTATTAATGGCAAGGAACGACAGATTTTTGAAAGCCTGTAGAAAAGAGCCTGTTGATTGCACTCCAATCTGGATGATGAGACAGGCGGGTAGATACTTAAAAGAGTATAGAGATATTCGTTCTAAATATAGCTTTATCGAGATGTGTAAAACCCCAGAACTGGTCGTTGAAGTAACACTACAACCCATTAGAAGGTTTGAGCTGGATGCGGCAATAATATTTGCAGATATTCTTCTACCCCTTGAATATATGGGAATTGACTTTGAGTTCACAAAAGATGATGGACCTCAGATTAAAAATCCTGTAAGAACAAGAAGAGATGTTGAAAAAATGAGAAAATTCAACATCGAAGAGCATATGGATTATCTTCTTACCTCTATAAAACTTGTAAGAAAAGAACTCGATGGAAAAGTTCCACTTATAGGCTTTTCTGGTGCCCCTTTTACACTTGCAAGTTATATTATTGAGGGTGGAGGCTCAAAAAATTATGTTAATACAAAAACGATGATGTACACTGAACCAGATACATGGCATTTATTGATGGAAAAATTGGTCGATATGATTATCGATTACTTGAACGCCCAGATTAAAGCGGGAGCTCAAGCGATTCAAATATTTGATAGTTGGGTTGGATGTCTATGCCCTTCTGATTACAAGGAATTTATTCTCCCCCATCAAAAAAGGCTTTTTGAAGGACTTGATAAATCAGTTCCAAATATCCATTTTGCCTTTGGTGCCTCACACCTCCTCAAGCTTGTGAAAGAAGCAGGTGGTGATGTAATAGGACTTGACTGGAGAGTGGACATTGATGAAGCATGGAAGCAATTAAACTATGAAACCGCAGTTCAAGGGAACTTAGACCCAACAGCATTATATGGCTCTAAAGAGTATATAAAAAAGAGAGTTGAAGATATTCTTAATCGCGCAGGAAACAGAAATGGGCACATATTTAATTTAGGACATGGTATTCTTCCTACAGTGCCCGTTGAAAATGCAGAATACCTTGTCAATTTAGTCCACGAGCTAAGTAAGAGATGAAAACAGGTATTGCTTTAATTTCCCTGGGAGGACCCAAAAGTTTAGAAGAAGTACCTGATTTTATAAAGAACTTAACTGGTGTTGACCTCCCAGAAAGAGTAATATTAGGCATCAAAGAACGATATAAACTCATTGGTGGAGGTTCTCCTCTTCCTGAAATAACTGAAAAACAAGCAAAATCCCTTGAAAAATTACTCCCACCAGATTTTACATGTTTACCAGCTTTTAGATACACAAAACCTGATATTGGAGAGGTAATAGATTTTTTTGTAAACAATGGATATGAACAAATCTTTTTCTTTATACTCTCGCCTTTCTTCACATCCGTAACCACTGGAAATTATCTAAACTTTGCAGAAAACTTCATAAAAACAAGAAATATTCAAATCTCATACTCTTTCATCTACAGTTGGTATAAAAATGAATCTTTTATAAACTGCTGGGTTAAAAAAATAAAAGATGAGTCAAAAGAAGACCTTGATTATTTCTATCTTTTTTCGGCTCATAGCCTCCCAGAGAGATTATCAAAGGAACCATATAAAGAACAAATTGAAGAGTTTTGTAAAATAATATCAGAAAGGTTGGGGCTAAAAAACTGGGCATTAGGATGGCAAAGCATACCTTCAAATGCAAAAGAACCATGGATTGGTCCTGAGGTTGAAAAGGTAATGGAAGATATAAAATCTAAGGGGTTCAATTCTATTCTTCAAATACCTATTGGATTTACTGCTGATCATATTGAAACTCTATATGATATTGATATTATACATGCAAATTATGCTAAATCTCTTGGTCTTTCTTACAAGCGTGTCTCTTCTTTAAATGATTATCCTCTATTTATAAAAGCACTATTTGATATACTCTTAGAAAGGATGGATAAAGCATTATGAGTAAAAAGGTTGCAATAATTGGTAGTGGTGTTTCAAGCTTAGCATCTGCGGTTATGCTTAAAGAAGCAGGCATTGATTTTGTAATATATGAAAAAGAAAGCCAATTGGGCGGAAAAATAAAAACCGAATATATAAACAATTTTACCATTGAAGCAGGACCAGACAGTTATCTCCCAGAAAAATTCTGGTCCGTACAACTAATTAAAAAAGTCGGGCTTGAAGAAGAGATGCTTTGTAGCAATGATGAACATAAGGGAACTTTTATTTATTCAAATGGAAAACTTCATCCACTACCTGAGGGTGTAATGTTAATGGTTCCAACTATGATAATGCCCTTACTAAAATCAAGTCTTATCTCATGGCCGGGAAAAATAAGGATGGGACTTGAATTATTCATACCCCCCAAAAAAGATGATAGCGATGAGAGCCTTGCTCAGTTTGTCACAAGAAGGCTTGGAAGAGAATGTCTTGAAAAAATTGCAGAGCCCCTTGTTGCTGGAATTCACACATCAAACCCTGACAACATGAGTGTTAAAGCAACCTTTCCAAGATTCATAGAAATGGAAAAAAAATATGGTAGTCTTATAAAAGGCATGGTTCAAGCTATGAAAAATAAGCCTGCTCCTCAACAAAATGCTAAAAAAATGACCTATTTTATGTCACTTAAAAAGGGCATGGAGCAGTTAGTTGAAGCATGTAAAAAGTTCATAGGCGAAGATAGAATAATTACAAACAAACAAGTAGTCTCAATAACTAAGGACAATGCGAAATTTATAATTAAAACAAATGATAATTTTGAAGATGACTATGACTATATAATTGCTGGGACTCCATCCTATACAACAGCAGATATTATTAAAGGATTTGATCCAGACTTAGCTAAATTACTAAGTAGAATTGAGTGGTCCTCATCAGCTACCATATCATTAGCTTATAAAAGAGATGATATTAACGTAGATTTAAAGGGATTTGGTTTTATAGTACCAAAAATTGAAAATAGGCGTATCAATGCCTGTACATGGAGTTCAATTAAATGGTCCTATCGCTCCCCAGATGATCATATATTAATTCGTTCCTTTGTTGGTGGTGGCCATCACGAAGAATTAGTTAATGAAGGAGATGAAAAACTCGTTGATATTGTTAGAGAAGAGTTAAGAGATATTGTAGGAATAAAAGCTCAACCAGTGCTTTCTAAAGTCTATAGATGGTATAATGGCATGCCAAAATATACGGTTGGACATTTAGAAAGGATACAAGAGATAGATAATTACTTAAAAAAACACCCCGGATTATATTTAATCGGCTGTAGTTATAAAGGCATAGGTATTGGCGATTGTGTAAAAAGTGGTTTTGACGTAGCCTCAAAAATTATTAATAATTTATAATTTTTAGTTTCATATTTTTTGTGATTTTGTTTTTTTGATTTATATAAAGATATTAAACACTCACATTATTTGTTGCTAAAAAACACATGCAAAACTTTACTAAATTTAAACCAAATCTCTTTTATCTTATCAATATTAAATAATTATAATGTTGTTTTTCTAAAATAATCTGATATACTTAGATAATGAAGATTTATTTATTATTTCTTAATTTACTTTTTATATTATCATCTTTTACTTCCTACGCTGAAGAATCCCAACTATTAAAAACTGAAAAAGATAAGGTTAATTATTCTATTGGAGTAAATTTAATCAATAATTTTAAACAACAGGAAATTGATATAGATCTTGATTTAGTAATCAAGGGCATGAAGGATGCATATAATGGTAACAAACTATTGCTTAGTCCTGAAGAAATCAAAAAAAGTCTCGACATTTATCAAACCGCTGTAAGACAAAAGCGTGCAACAAATTTCTCAAAAATTTCTGAAGAAAATAAGAAAAAAGGAGATGCCTTCCTTTCAGAAAACTCAAAAAGGGAAGGGGTAGTAACACTTCAATCTGGTCTCCAATATAAAATCATTAAGAAGGGTGAGGGTAAAATACCTACTGAAAATGATGTTGTAGAATGTAATTTCATAGGAACACTTATTGATGGCACAGAGTTTGAAAATACCTACAAAAAAGGAAATCCTGCTATATTAAAAGTTTCTACAGCAATACCCGGATTAAGGGAAGCACTAAAAATAATGCCCTTAGGATCAAAATGGCAAATTTTCATCCCCCCCAAATTAGCATATGGCACAAAAAAAGTGGGAAGCTATATAGGACCAAATAGCGTACTCATCTACGAATTAGAGCTTATCTCTGTAAAATAAAAATATAAAAAAGGAGGTGTTAAATATTATGAAAAATTTAATCAAAAAAGGGGTAGTTTTTGTATTTTTTTTAACAATCTTTACCACGGCATATGGAGCTCCAAACGATGAAATAAAAACAACCAACCCAAAAATTGAAAGGGAACAAAAAAACAGAAAGATTAAAAAGGAAACTCCAAACTCTGCTAAAGAATGGCACAACAAGGAGAAAAAACGAAGAGAAAATAAAAAAAGAGCTGAAGAGATGAGACAAAAACAGCAAGAAAAGAGCGATAGCACTAAAATTAAATAATTTTTATTACAAAATAAGCGTTTTCAAATAGAGGAGGTAGTTATGAAAAGAGCTAAAATATTTTTTTACATTCTCTTAGTGCTTTGTGGAATGGTTGGCATACCACCACAAGGATTTGGATTGACCCCTATGCCAAACCCAGGAGGTACTCCTGATTATTTTAATGTACCAAACTGGGCTAATAGTCCACCTTTAAGAAAATTTGTTGATACACTTCCAGGTCTTAACTCTGTTAATCAAAATAATCTCGGACAGTATATTCCAGTAGCCATACCAGACACTACAACTTATCCAGGTTCAGATTATTATGAAATTGAGCTTGGTGAATACTCAAAGCAAATGCATTCAGATTTACCACCCACAAGGCTTCGTGGTTATAGACAAATAAATACTAATGATCCTACAGTAAGTCAGTTTCAATATTTAGGACCTTTAATTATTTCACAGAAAAACCGCCCAGTAAGAATTAAATTTATCAATAGTTTACCTACCGGGAATGGAGGAAACTTATTTGTACCTGTTGACACAACCATAATGGGTTCTGGGCAATTTTTTATTGACTATGATCCAGAAACAAAACAAATGATTAGTCCTATTTCAGGCTTTTTTTCTCAGAATAGAGCCACCCTTCACCTACATGGTGGTCATTCTCCTTGGATCAGTGATGGAACGCCACATCAATGGATAACTCCAGCAGGCGAACCAACATCATATCCTAAAGGTGTTAGTGTTGCCTATGTACCTGATATGTGGTTTGACTCTGCGGGCAATACAATAACTGCATGTGCAGGGCAAACTACCTGTAATGTACCCGGTGCTACAAATAATCCAGGACCTGGCGCTCAGACCTTCTATTGGAGCAATCAACAAAGTAGTAGGCTTATGTTTTATCACGACCATTCATGGGGAATCACCCGTTTAAATGTTTATGTTGGTGAGGCAGCGGGATATATAATTAGAGACGATGTTGAACAGGAATTAATAAATTTAGGTCTTATACCAACAGACGAAATACCACTTATAATTCAAGATAAAACTTATGTAGATGAAAACACTATAGTAAATACTGACCCCACATGGAACTGGGGTACAAGTCCAGGTAATGCAGTAACTGGTGACTTATGGTGGCCCCACGTATATATGCCTGCCCAAAACCCTTATAATCCTGACATGAGTGGAATCAACGCTTTTGGAAGATGGCATTATGGCCCATGGTTCTGGCCACCAACACCTGTTTGTGGCTCATCAAATCAGGCGGTGAAACCTCTTTGTATAGAAAATGGAACTGTACCAAATGAGTATTATTTAAATGATCCAGCTTGTTTTCCTATTGAAACACCACAATGTATTCATCCACCTGAAAGACCAGGCACACCTAATCCATCATGGGGTGCAGAAGCATTTTTAGATACGCCTATTGTAAATGGTACTGCCTATCCAAAACTTGACGTTGAACCCAAAGCATACCGATTCCGTATTTTAAATGCTGCTCACGACCGTTTTCTCAATCTACAACTATATCAAGCAACATCAATTGTAGATAAAATTACCATAACAAATGGAGGGACAGGATATACTTCTCAACCCACTGTTCAGATTATTGGTGGTGGTGGAACTGGTGCTACTGCTAATGCTGTTGTAGACCTTAATCCACTAAGTCCAACCTTTGGACAGGTTATAGCAATAGACATTGCAACCGTTGGAAGTGGATATACTTCTCCACCAATAGTTAATATCATTGGTGGCGGTGGAACAGGTGCTACTGCAACTGCAACAATTTACACACAAATGACCGAAGTCGGCATGGTGCCAGCAACTTTAACTTCTGGATTTCCTCCACTATGGCCAAAAGATGGCAGAGAAGGTGGTGTTCCTGATCCATTCACTGCTGGTCCTCCTTTTATTCAGATCGGGACAGAAGGTGGCTTTTTACCACAACCAGTAGTTTTGCAAAACCAGCCCATTCAGTGGAATACAGATCCAACAATGTTTAATGTTGGTAATGTTTTACCAGTTGCGGAAGGTGGTGGAACATTAATACTTGGTCCAGCTGAAAGAGCAGACGTTATAATCGATTTTTCCCAGTATGCAGGAAAAACACTAATTTTATATAACGATGCACCTACCGCTTTTCCAGCCCTTGACCCCCATTATGACTATTATACAAATAATCCCGATAGAACTGACATAGGTGGAGCTCCTTCAACACCACCTGGATTTGGTCCAAATATACGTACCATAATGCAAATAAATGTAGCCAATAATCCACCTGCACCAGCCTATAATGTTTCTGCATTAAAGGCAAAGTTTCTTTCTACAAATTCACAACAGGGTGTTTTTGAGCGTTCACAGGATCCAATAGTTGTAGGTCAGGCAGATTATAATACTACATATAATAAATCATTCCCCACAAGATGGCCTACATGGGGATACTCAAGAATCTCCGATACAACTTTGAGTTTCATGCAACCTGATGGAACTATTGTAAATAACTTTCCAATGAAACCAAAGGCAATTCATGATGAGATGGGAGCTACTTTTGACGATTATGGTAGGATGAGTGCTAAATTAGGGCTCGAAATGCCCTTTGCAAATGCTGCTATTGCAAATTTCATACTCCAAAATTATGTTGATCCACCAACTGAAATTATAAAGCAAGGAGAATACCAGATCTGGAAAATAACCCATAATGGAGTTGATACACATCCAATACATTTTCATTTATTCGAAGTGCAAATTGTTAATAGGGTTGGATGGGATGGTTTTATTAGAAAACCAGATCCTAATGAATTAGGCTGGAAAGATACGATTAGGGTTAGTCCCCTTGAAGATACAATAATCGCCTTGAGACCAATTCCACCAGTTGTACCCTTTAAAGTGCCTGATAGTGTTCGTCCTTTAAATCCAGAACAACCTCTTGGTTCTATGATGGGATTTTCTCAACAAGATCCCTTTACGGGACAGCTAATGAACCCACCTGTTGAGAACGTTATGTATAATTTTGGCTGGGAATATGTCTGGCACTGTCACATATTAAGCCATGAAGAAAACGATATGATGAGGTCTATAGTATTTCAAGTTCCACCTGATGCTCCTTCAAACTTAGTAGCAAGCGGTACAAACCCTACTAATCTTGGATGGATTGATAACTCGGTTAGTGAAACTGGTTTCACTTTACAAAGAGATACAGCTCCTGATTTCGCAAACCCTGTAGAATTTTCGATAGGTCCAAGCAATCCAAATACAAACTATGGTGGAACAATTACCTACAGTGATACATCCACAACAACAGGAACATATTACTACCGAGTTAGATCTTTCAGTCCTAATGGAACATCTGCATGGTCAAATATAGCTACAAATAGCAATATCCCTATTGCTGTAATAAATCCAAAATCACTTGCCTTCGGAAATCAACCTTACAATACAACAAGCGCACCTTTGAGTATTACTCTTTCAAACATAGGCAATGTTAACCTTGCGATAACAAGTATTGGGATCAGCGGTGCTAACTTGACTGATTTTGCTCAAACTAATAATTGTGGAACTTTACTTACAGCGGGATCAAACTGCACAATAAATATAACATTTAATCCCTCTGCTCTCGGAGCAAGATTGGCAAATCTTTTAATTATTAGTAACGATCCTATAAATCCGACTATTTCTGCTACATTAACAGGAACTGGGATTGCTCCAATTGCTACCGCAAATCCTCTATCCATTACTTTTACAAATCAACTTTTATTTACTAATAGTAACGCTAAAACTATAACACTTTCTAATACTGGACAGCTTCCTCTCAATATTAATAACATACTTGTAACAGGAACAAATTCCACTGACTTTTCACAAACGAATACTTGTGGTGCATCTCTATCTATTGGAGCAAGTTGTACTATTAGTGTAATATTTACTCCTACAGTCGTTGGTATTAGAAACGCCAGCATTTCTATCTCAACAAATGACCCTATCAATCCTACAGTATCTGTTTCTCTTTCTGGAACTGGTTTTGTAATTCCTATCGCAAGTATCACTCCAACATCTCTTAATTTTGGAAATCAATTGGTCAATTCTACAAGTGCAAGCCAAACAATAACACTGTCAAATACTGGACTTGATGTTTTAAATATTACAAGTATAGGAATAGCTGGAACTAATGCAAGCAACTTTTCCCAGACAAACAATTGTGGAACAACACTTGCTTCGGGTTCAAATTGTGTAATAAACATAACATTTACACCCTCAACTACAGGAGTTAGAATAGCCAATTTATCTATTACAAGTAATGATCCCGCAAATCCAACTTTGACAGCATCTCTCTCTGGAACAGGTGTAACACCAGTAGCTAGTATTTCTAAAGCTTCTTTAAGCTTTTCAAATCAATTAACAAATACTGCAAGTGCACCACAAACCATCACACTTTCTAATATTGGTACAGCACCTTTAACAATCAATGGCATAAACATTACTGGATTAAATCCCACTGACTTTACTCAAACTAACAACTGTACAAGTACTTTATCTATTGGTGGAAATTGTACAATTAATGTCACTTTCATCCCAACTGCAAATGGAGTCAGATCAGCAAATCTAAATGTCCAAAGCAACGATTTAACAAATCCCACACTGTCTGCTCAACTAAGTGGTACAGGAACATCAGTTTCACTAAGCACATCATCTCTCCTTTTTGGAACTCAACTTGTTGGCACAACAAGTGCTTTGCAAACAGTAACCCTTTTAAATAATGCTAATTCTCCTTTAACTATTAACAGCATAACTCTTGGTGGAACTAATTCAACTGATTTTCTTATGACAACAAACTGCCCAGCAACGTTAGGTGCTAAGGCAAGCTGTAGTATTGGTATACGTTTTAGACCATCTGCAATGGGTGCAAGAACAGCAATATTAACAATAAACGACTCAGATCCAACAAGTCCACAGAGTGTCAGCCTGAATGGTACTGGTATTGCTCCCGTAAATAGCGTTTCTCCAGCTTCTTTAACTTTTAGCTCACCACTTAATATAACCAGTACAGCACAAAATGTAACAATTACAAATACTGGTACAGCAAGCATGACTATATCTCGTATCTTCATTAATGGAACTAATGCAAATCAGTTCGTAAGAACAGCAACAACTTGTGGAACTACACTACCCGCTGGATCAAGTTGTACTGTAAGTATAGCATTTAGACCAACTTTAGTTAATCCTTTGACTAAAGCAGCAAATTTAAACATTCAGGTAAGTGCACCGGCAACATCAGTTGTCGTACCACTACAAGGTAATATTATAGTACCAACTTATACCGCTAATCCTAACTCCCTAAATTTTGGAAACCAAACTATAAATACGACAAGTATTCCACAAACTATAACTATTACTAATACTGGCACTTCTGCACCTTTGAGGATAACAGGTATTAGCCGTACAGGTACAAATGCCAATCAATTTATAAGTACAACAACTTGTGGTCCTTTTCCTGCAGTTCTTAATCCCGGTGCATCATGTGATGTAACCGTTTCTTTCAGACCTACATCCGCTGGCACCAAAAACGCTAATATTAACATAAACGTTTCTGCTCCAGCCACATCACAAACCATACCTTTAACAGGAATTGGCCAATAACTAAAACTTCAACAAGGGGGATTTTATCCCCCTTGTTCTTTTTTAATTTAACTAAATATTTTTAGAATTAAAATAAGATCTTTTCATAGAGATGATATATGTTTTTCATTGGGAAGTAATCTTCCCCTACCCTTTCATATCGACTATTCTTGGGGTGATGAGAATAAGAACTTCAGAATCTTCTGTTATCTTCTCAGTCTTACTGAAGATAAAATTCAGGATAGGAATATAGCCTAAAATGGGTACCCTTGTAACCTTCTCTATCTCTCGTTTTCTAATAAGACCACCTATAACAATAGTCTCTTGGTTTTTGACAACCACTGTCGTATTCACAGACCTTTTGTTTATCATTGGAAGACCATCTTTACCAACCTCAATGAAATCGCTTACTTCCGCTGGTTTAATCTTAACAAGGATATTATCTTCATCGGAAATCAAAGGTAGAATGTTCAAATTAACCCCTGCTTTGATCGTCTCTAATTTAACATAGGGATATGTCACTGGACCAGTTACAAGGGAGATATACTGTTCTAATCCAATATTAATTGATGCTTCTTCTCCATCCATCGTAGTTACTCTTGGTGTTGCCTTTATTGATGCAAGCCCAGTTTCTACAAGAGCTTTTATTTGTGCGGTAATCCTCCTTGTAATTGCGGGCTGACTTATATATGTTAGCGTTAATTCAAGGGCATCAGATGCTGCAGAAAACTTTCTTGATGTAGCAGACCAATCTATTCCTAAACTTTTTCTCCCATCATTAGATAGCTCTACCACTAATGCCTCAAGGGTGATTTGTTTTGGCATCTTATCTATCTTTTTAATATCCTCTAAAATCCTCTGTACTAACTCTGGAGATGCAGTTACTGTTAGCATATTTCTCTCTTCATTGACCTGTATGTATGATGAAAAGGAGTTAGATATTAGCTTTACTATTTCCTTTGCCTTTAGAAACTTTGGCTTATATTCTACAGTGGTACTAAGATAATTAAAAAGCGGGCTTCTTGGATCAGCTGAACCAACTATATAATAATCATCAATCTTTTTGAATGTGTATCCACCGGGAGATAAAATCAGCCTTAAAACCTTTTCCAGGGGCTGGTTCTCAAACTTAACACTTAATACACCTTGAACAGTATCATCAGTTATTATATTAATACCTGTTTCTGATGAAATGGTTCTTATAATCTCTTTAATATCTGTATCATAAAAGACATTGCTTAAAAGTTTTTCCTCTTTTTCTCTAATTTCGACATCTCTTTCCTTTAAGGCAACTTTATCATCATGTTTTATGCTGTTTCTATGGGCAACCTCTTTCTTTGTTAACTCTTCAATTCTTTTTAGATAATCATCCGCTAAATCAATTATTTGACTATCTGGATGCTTACTTTTAAATTCTCTAAACTTCTGTTCCGCTTTATCATACTCCTGTCTCTCATAAAACTTTTTACCTTCTCTAAAAAGAGTATAATCATGGGCACAGGAATAAAAAAATAACAAAATCAAAATAAAAATGATTCGTCCTTGCCCCATTAAACGCCACCTCATTTATAAAAGATTCTGAAACCAGTCAGATAAACATTTCCATTAATATCAATAATACGTATTTCAACTTCTTCTTCATACTCCTTTTTACCAAAGGGTGGACTATTTTTAAGTGCCTTTACATAAATCTTTCTTTTATAATCACTATAATCAGAGGGGGTTTCATAATAATTATTGAATTTTGCTCCATCCATCCACCTTTTATCATTTAGTAATGGTGGTGGTGAATTATAGGGTAAAACAATATAATAGGTTAATAAATATTTTGAATCCTTGTAAATGTTACCACCTGGCCTTTTCGTAAAAAAATATACCGTAAATGGTGAGTTTGAAATTATGTGTAGAAGGGCAAACTCCTGACTATATAGAACCTTATGTCCTATTTCATGTAAATATAGAACTGGTGGATACAAATTTATTTGAATTTGCTGGTTAACCTTTCCAAAAACTGGCACTTTTTTTTGGTTAAGGACTTTTTCATTCCCTATAGAATCCCTAACCATCAAAAGAAAAATTAAAAGAAATAGTATTTTTCTCATTTTAATTCACATTAAACTCTATTTTTTTTGTAAGTTTTTCTTTACCACCATAATCAATCTCTGCTACTGCAAAGTATTTCCCCTTTTTTAACTTCTTATCTATTTTCCCGTTCATTTTCATAGTTAAACCGGGTAGTAATCTTTGTCCCTTTAAGTTTAAAAGGGCGAGTTTATTCTCATCACTATCCATAATCAGCACTTTCCCTTCCGGAACAATATGAATTTTAGAGTTATTTTTTATATGCAAATCTAACTCCCTATCCTCACTCCCCTTTATTTCAAAGCCAGTTATTTCTGCCTGATTTTCAAATTTATCGGGAATAATAACTGAAACATCAATGAATTTTTTATCTTCACTACCATCATTTTCAACCACTATCTGTCCGTACCTACCACCGTTATGAAAATTGGAAGGCACTTTTACATCAAATTTTAAGCTTTTAGTCTGCCTTGGCTCTATCGTCAAATTTTTATCTTCTAACTTTACCAGTTCTTTCAAAGTATATGTTGTAGTGCCTATTTCTTTTATAACCCTTTCCCCATCCTCTGTATATTCTACGTCTTTCAAATCTAATCTTAATTGAATTTGCCTATCTGACTCATTAATGATATTAACAAAAGCAGATCTCGACCCGCCCTTTGGAACTTTTATTTCTATATTTTGCTGTTTAATTGTATATAAAAACTTCTCTTCATTTTTTAAGGAGCTAACTAAATCAGAACTAAAAAATATTTTATCCTTTGCAGTAATAGTTCTCTTGCCAAATTTCATTGACACAATCGCAGTATATTCGCCCTCTTTAAGGGGTTTTGATATTCTACCAAAGAAATTTACTTTGGCGCCTGGAAAAATCCTCTGTCCTTCTTCATCACTAACTAAGCCTTTCTTTTTTGTTTGTTTTTGTACATTATTATCCTGCTTTTCCCTTTTTTGCTTCTCTTCTAAATAATGAGTTGTTAGTGCTATCGTCTCTATAATTTTTCCAGAACTATCGTGTAAAACTACCTTACCTGTTGCTCTATAATCAATATTTGAATTATTAATTAGAGAAGTCTCGATAATAGGAGTTCCATCGGGAAGGAGTTTTAATCTTATATCCTGTGTTTTACCTGATTCTATTAGATTTTTACCCTTTACCTTGACCTTTAATATTACAGCATAACGAAGTTTAACCGTTATTCCCTTTTCCTTCTTTTCATATGCCGGTTCAATCATTATTGTTGCAACTCTGACCCCTGATGCATCCCTTGGGACATTTATCTCCCCCTTTAACTCCACTGTCTCACCAGCATTGACAATAAAATCATTTCTTTGAAGTTTTATCCATTTAGCGCAGGAAAAAGGGCTTTTTCCAGGTTCCGTAAAATCCACATTTCCATCCTCTTTCTGGTCAATATCAAATAAAGATACGCTTACTGGAGTATCTTCATTAGAAGTAGAATAAACATCTATTGAAAACTCTCCCTTTTTTCCTGGTTGAAGCTCTAAATCGATATTTAGAGGTTGAACTCCAACTGTTCCAACTCCAAAAGATTTTACAGGTATAATCAAAGTTAAGATTACAATAATTAAGACTAATTTTCTATGCAAGGTTTCACTCCTTAAGTGAAATAAAGAGCGGGCAATAAGCCCGCCCAAGTTTTTATGGTGCCCATACCGTCAAAGTAATTGTTGCGGAGTAATGTCCAGCAATCTGATCATTAACATTGGGACCGAGTTTGGCATAACCAATTACCTCATACTTGCATTTTGTTCCTGCACTTTGACCAGGAGCCACTACCAAATCGCCAACTGGGTTATATGTTGACCAACTCCTATTGAAATACCCCAGAACCAGAGAGGGGGTTACTCTTTTAGCCCTGTAAGCAGTTTTAATTGAGTAGTTTCCATTTTTTAAGTCAGTTCCAGAAAAGGTAAGATTCACGTCTGCATTTGTCTCTACCTCAAATACAGCGTTATCTACTGGACCTAACTCTTCATTTGGTTGCCCTGAGAACACACCAAAATCCATTGGTTCTGTAACAACCCTTACTTTAGCGTATTTCCAGACCTTACCATTAACTGGTACTAACTCAGAGATTGGTGGAGCTCCCTCACCCGCAATTACCTCTGACACCATAAGCATAAACATTAGAAATATCATGGTGCAAGAGAGCTTTATTATGGGTTTCATAAAAAGCTCCTTTTATTAAATTTTTGTAACTGTCAATGTTATCTCTCCCTGATAGTCCCCTGCAAGTGGTGAGGTAGCACCAGTAACACCAATAATTGTAAATGTATCATTCCATTCACTACCAGCAGCATTAAAATAATTTACCTCTTTATTGCCTACAGCATTTAGATAAAGTTGTATAGTACTATTATTAGGTCCAGTAAGTTCCTTTGAAACTTTTACATTGTAGTTAACATCGCAATTGGTCTTTTTATTTGTTGTAAATGTTGTTGATTTAGTTTCATTAGGAGCACCTGAAAAGCTTAATAGACCAGGTTGCTGTGTTACATTTAATGAGACATAGCAGGCAACTTCTGCATAAACATCAACCTTTTCTGTAAGTGGTGGTGCTCCTTCCGCTGAAAAGGCAATTGATGAAAAGGCAAAAATAGCTAAAATTGCTGTTAATAATGCTACTTTTTTCATACTCTCCCTCCTAAAATTTTAGTCTTTTTCTGACCTCGCAGAGTAGTCAGTTTTCTTTTAAATTCATCACCTCCTTTCCTTATGGGATCCTCTGCGAAAAAATCCCAAAATTTTATCAAAAAAGATCCCCTCCCTCCTCCATATCTGGTTCATAGGTAACAATTATTTCGCCTTTATACTCACCCGCTTTATCTTCAGAAGTTGCTTTTAGTTTGAAATAAAGTTGTGTAGATACACGCTCTTTCTTTCCAATGTTTTTTTCCTTCCCTGTTAGAACTATTACAGGCTTATCAAGGCTATAGTAATTCCCATTCCCCATATTTACATAGATCCTATTTGGTGGTATTGTTCCCTTCTCTCCTACTAAAGGTGTTATATGAATCTTTACTACAAAATCACTTTTACCAATAACAGTTATATTTACAGGGTTATCAGCAGGAAAATCACCAGGACCAGTAATTAAAAATCTGAGCTTATCTGGGTTTACTGTTATGTAACTTTTCTTTGGTTTTGGTTTATGGCCGATAAAGGGTCTTTCAAATTCAACAGGCATTGGCTGTATAATCACTTTTAAAAACATTGTGGGTCCACCATCGGGAGATACGATCTGCCCCTCATAGATACCAGGCTTTTCAAAGCCTGTTGAATTAAAACCAATCATTATGTTGCCTATCTCTTCTGTCTTTGCACCTGTAAAGCTTCCCTTGCCCACCATCCTTGGTATATCTAAACTCTCAAAATTTCTCGTATAGGGGGTCTGTATCAGCAGTTGAGATGGCGATATTGTCTCTCCTTTCTCGTTCCTCAAGGGTGTAGCATGGTAGTGAACAGACCAATCTTTTAAATCGGATTTTACAAGAACCCTTACGGGCATTTCTGCCATAATCGGTCCTGTCTGCCCTTCTGTAACCCTTATTGTTACTTGAAAGTGGGATAATATTATCTGAGGAGTAATAGCGGTACTGGTTAAAACCGGTAAAATTATTAGAAAAATTAAGACAAATATTAATTTTTTCATACCTGATTTAAATATAAACTTTATGTAAGGGTTAGACAATTAGACTAAAGTTTGGTTTTAAACAATTTTTTGATTTAATAAGAAAGTTGTAATGTTAATAAATTTTAATTTTAAAACTAAAGATTTAAACAATTGTCTTTACAAAGGGATACTAACTGTGCACGGTTTGTAATATTAAGCTTTTTAAAAACTCTATTTAGATGAGATTTTACAGTTTGTTCAGATATTGATAGGTTAACAGCAATCTGTTTATTACTCAAACCTTCACAAACAAATTTTACAATATTTTTTTCCTGCTCGGTCAGACCATTATTGCTTATATTTTTATTCAAATTAAGGTTATTTATAAAATTCTTAAGAAGCTTGTTATCAATCCAAATCTGTCCTTCATTTATAACCTGAAGTGCCTTGACAAAAAGTTTTTTGTCCGTATCGGTGGAAATAATACCAGCAAGTTTATAGACACCAAGAGCAGTTATTAACTGTTCCTTTTTTAAAGAAGTATCAACTAAAACCAACTTTGCTTTCGGATATTTATTCTGTATCTCATTGTTCAGGCTATTGTAATCGAGAAGTATAATGTCTGGGGTTGTTTTTTTTTCAACATTGAAATAGGGTGTTATTTCACTACCACAATTTCTTAAATAATCGTAAAAAAGCTCATTTATCAAACTACTTGTAAAATTAAGTAGAACATTCATACTCTCCCCTCCCCCTATTAATTCTAAAAGACCCTTCTTCTCCCCTGTCCTCCTTCAACTATTTTCTATAAAAATTATACACCTGTAATCATATAATTCAATTTTTTCAAAATTATTATTTACCTCTATTTTGGTATTATTTTATAAATCTTGTCATCCCCTTTTTTTGGACTTCCCCTACCATCTCTATTGTTAGTAAGAAAATATATAGCCCCATCGGGACCTATAATAACATCCCTTATCCTTCCGTAAATGCTTCTTCTACCATCATGAAACCACCTTTCTATCTTACTAATAACATATTCACCCTTATCATATAATAAATTTATCCTTACCAGACACTCGCTTCTTAATGTGGCTACAAATAAATCACTTTTTAAATGAGTTAGTAGATTGCCATTGTAAAAAGCAATCCCAGAAGGTGGAGTTGCTTCCTTCCAAACAATTAGTGGATCTATGTATTCCCTTCTATTTACCATACCAACAGCTTTAGCCCAGCCATAATTTCCGCCCCTTTTTATAACATTAATCTCATCGTATCCAAAAATCAAAAACTCTCCTGAAGGGCCATGTTCCGATGAAAATAAATCTTTTGTCTCTGGATGCCAGCTTAGCCCCTGTGGGTTTCTATGTCCATAGGAGTAAATGGGTGAATTTCTAAAAGGATTGTCTTCAGGGATACTGCCATCATCATTTAATCGAAGGATCTTACCACCCAAAGATTTTAAATCCTGAGCTAAGCTACTTTCAAATATCTCACCTGTAGTTATATATATCTTTTTATCAGGACCAAAAGCAATCCTTCCTCCATTGTGAAACCTACCGCCAGGGATAAAATCAATTATCGTTTTATCTAAAACACCATGATCGCCTTTGTGAGTAATCCTTACAACTTTATTAAAAACTCCCTTGCCCTTTTTATAAGTAAACATTGCATAGACATAGGGCTTATCTGGAAAATCAGGATGCCTTGCAAGACCTAATAACCCACCTTCACCAGTATGGTTAACATCTAACTTAAGATAGGCTTTTCTCTGTAAATTCCCATCTTTTATTAGTTTTATTTCTCCTCCCCTTTCTGATACAAGAGCGGTTTTATCATCTAAAAATATTAATGACCATGGTATATTCAAACCCTCTATCCATGGGACAACCCTGACATTCTCTCCCTCTGGAAGATAAACATCTTTTAGTTCCAATGTTTCACCTCTAATAGGAAAGGCAAATAGCTGGCTATATAAAAAAAGGGTTAGAAAAACTTGAAGGATGTATATCATATTTTAAGTATACATGCTATAAATTTCCTTCGCTACTTTTATAATTCCTTCAGGATTTCTATAACTCTCTTAGCAGTTTGTGATACTAAATTTGATAATTCTTCCGAAAGCCCTATTTTGGGGGTCGTATCTTTAACCCTTGTTCCAACCACAATACCATTAACATCAATATCATAAAGGGAGAGTAAATCAAATACCTGAGCCAAACTCACTTCATGTAAGCTTTTTAGATTGGACTGATAGGCCTTTAGCTTTGATAGGGGGAAGGTCTCAATTTTTCCTAACTCTCCATCATAAAGGGCATCTACAACTATGAAATAATCTCCTTCTCTAAAAACTTCATACAATAACCAAGGAGAAGGGGTAGGAAGTTTTATAAACTCTACCCCCTCAATTTTCTCGTTTTCAAGTAAATTAAGAACTTCTAAACCAAATCCATCATCTCCGAGAAGTGGGTTCCCCACCCCGACTACTTTAATCATTATTTCTTTTTCCTGACAAATTTATAGCCACTAAAGACTATTGACATATCGCCCTCCTTCCAAATGGCTTCACGCCAGACCTCTAAATATACATGTACAATAACAAAAACTATTAATATCCAAGCCATCACATGATGGGCAAGTCTAATTGTTGCCAAATCACCAAAAAGTAGGTATGCAATTGCACCAATACCAGAAAAGACATATTGTCCACCTGGGATTGCAGTATTTGCTGAAGTTATCTGTGGAGAAAGCATAGCAAAACCAGTTATAAGCATAAGGGCTTTAAAAAGTATAATGAAGAGCAAAAACCCCCATGCATTAAGAGCATCCATCCTATCTCCCGTTTCAGGTCTATCCTCTGGTTTTAGGGTGAAGTAATGCTTTAGCATTTGTAGCGCCTCTTTAAGTCTTGGTTTGAAAGGAAAAATGAACTTAAAATAAGCATGGTGTCCGAAAAAGAAGAGATAGAGCCATACAATCAGTATTACATCAAGGAAAATAGCACCAAGATAATGTATTAATCTTACATATCCCATCACATAACTATCAATGATCTCGCCAGTTTCAAATACAAGAAATGGGTGGGCTATGTAAAAACCCGTAATTGCACAGGCGACAAAGGCAATTACCATCAGCCAGTGGTTTATCCTCATAATTAGATTCATTCTATAGACTCTTTCGTAAGACATATAACCTACCTCCTTGCCACGTGAATGGCACAGGCAAGACAGGGGTCAAAGGAGTGAACAGTCCTCAAAACCTCTAAGGGCTTTTCAGATGAATGACAGGGACTTCCTATCAATGCCTGCTCACAGGCACCTCTTTGTTCTTTTGCATCCTTAGGTGAGAAATTCCATGTGGAAGGAACTATACATTGATAATGCTCAATCTTGTGGTTTTTTATCGATACCCAGTGTCCCAAAGCTCCCCTTGGTGCTTCAATGAGTCCATACCCATACGCTTCTTTCGGCAGGTCATAGGGGGTGAAGGTTTCATCATTATTTTTGAGATTTGTAATAAGTTCACCAAACCACTTCTCCACATTATTTGCAATGTATAGAGTTTCAAGGCCTCTTGCAGCTGTTCTTCCAAGGGTTGAAAATAGTGCACTTGGTGGTAAATCTACTGCTTTTAATGCGCCATTAACAAGTTCCTGAATTTCTTTGTTGCCCGAAGCATAAGCAACAAGAACTCTTGCCAAAGGACCTACCTCCATTGGTTTGTCATCGTACCTCGGAGCCTTTACCCAGCTATACTTTTCCTTTTCTTTGCATGTTCCATCTGGATTTAAACCCGTATAGTTTGGCTCAGTTATGCCATCTTTGGGATGTAACCCTTTATTTTCATCGGGATATTTATACCATGAATGCTTCACATGCTCAGAAATTTTATCGGGATCAAAGGGTATAACCTTTGATAAATTGCCATTTAGTATTACACCAGCAGGGAAAAACATATTTTTTCTGTCAAAATCGTCGGAAAGCGGGAAATCACCATAGGATAAATAATTTTTATGTCCTGCACCTATGTTTTTAAGACCATAATCTCTATAAACCTTACCAGCAAGTAACAGGTCAGGTATATATGCGGTTTCAACAAACTCTTTTAGCTTCTTAAACCTGAATATCACCTCTCCTAATCTTTTTGGGTCTAAAATATCCCTTACGCAAGTAACACCACCAACTACAAGACCTTGGGTATGGGGTTCTTTACCTCCTAAAATTGCCATTATCTGGCCACCAAGTCTTTGAACTTCCAGGGCATCAAGATAATGGGAAACTATCAATAAAACTGCCTCAGGTGGAACTTTGTATTCGGGGTGTCCCCAATAACCATTTGCAAAGGGCCCTAACTGACCACTTTTAACAAGATTTTCTACCCTTTGCTTCACTGCAGAAAATCTTGCCTTTCCTGCATTATAGGTTGAGCCTACCGCCATTGCTAAATCATGAGTTTTACCCGGATCTGCTTGAAGAACCTTAGTTACATCTACCCAGTCAAGACCATGTAAAATATAGAAATGAATAATATGATCTTGAATATACTGAGCTCCTTTAATCAAGTTTCTAACTAATCTTGCGTTTCTTGGTGGTAGAACCTTTACAGCATTTTCCACAGCCCTTATTGAGGCATCATAATGAACATGCGTACAAACGCCACAGATTCTCTGTGTAAAAAGCCCTGCATCTCTTGGATCCCTGTTTTTCACTATTATCTCAAAGCCCCTAAAAAGAGTACCAGAAGATAATGCCTCAGTTACCTTACCACCATTTACCTCTACCTCTATTCTTAAATGCCCCTCTATTCTTGTAATTGGATCTATTATTGTTCTTTTAGCCATATAGGTCTTCCTCCCTATTCATTTTCTTCATTCTTACAACAGGGCTTTTCCCCCTGATTATTAATAGACTTTGATTTAAAATGACTGTAAACTGCATGTATTCCCATACCTGCAAAAGCTACACCTACGAGAGCCCAACCCACATGATCTGCTACCGCTTCGATTCCTGGAAGTGTTCTTGCCTCGATAGGTTTTTCCAATGGAGCCATCTTATCCCAGAAAGCCTTCTCGCTACACCCAATACAACCATGCCCGGACCTTATTGGAGAACTAATATCTTCATTCCAACCAGGGACATTACAGTTATTATAAGTAAGAGGACCTTTACACCCTACCTTGTATAGACAAAAACCTTTTTTTGCTGCCTCATCTCCCCATGTTCTTACAAATTCGCCTGCATCAAAATGAGCCCTTCTCGGGCAGGTATCATGAATTCTCTTCCCATAGGCAAATACAGGACGACCGCCTTTAGTAGGTGGTAGTTTACCAAAAAGTAAGAAATACAAAACCGTTCCAACAAGACTTGAACTATTATAAGGACAACCGGGAATTATTACTGAATTTATTCCAAGGGCTTCGTTTATCGATTTTGAGCCAGTTGGGTTTGGATAGGCAGATTGAGGGCCACCATAGGAAGCACAGTGTCCTATTGAAATTACTGCTAAAGCATCTTTCACAACTTCTTTTGCCCTTTCAAGCCCTGTTACAGCTTTCGAACCTATTCTCAAATAATTACCATTATTGTTCGTGGGGATTGAGCCTTCACAGATACAAATATACTTGCCCTTATACTTCTTCATAGCATCATAAAGACTTTTTTCAGCAAACTCACCAGAAGGAGCCATTACTGTATCATGGTATTCAAGGGATAGATAATCGAGAATAATATCAGCAATAGTTGGATTAGCAGATCGTAATATTGATTCTGTGCAACCAGTGCATTCTGCGAAATGAAGCCAAATAACGGGGATACGTGGTGCGATCTCTGCTGCACGTGCAACCCTCTTTGTAAAAACAGGTGGTAGCATCAGGGTTGCACTCATAATGGCAGACCATTTAAGAAAACTTCTTCGACTTATACCTCTAAACTGAAGCCATTCAATAAATCCCGATTGCCTGCCATACTCTCTTTCAAGTTCATCAAGGCGTGCATCACATTTTTTTATTAAATCTTTTAATTCTTTTTCTAACTTCTCTTTCATGCCCCTACCCCCTTTTGATGTTCTAATCTTTTTTAATCACATTTTGCATTTATTGTCAATAAAAAAAATAAAACATTTTTTTATTTTTAAATTTTATCAAAAAAAGTTAAACAAATTTATTAAATGTTTGTAATAATAAAACATTTTTTTACAAATTAAGAAATATTAATTCTATAAATTTTAAGCATACAGTGCTATTATATAGGCATGGGTGAAGAAAAAATTAAAGATAGAAAAGAAATCACAATTATAGCAGACAGGCTTAGTGAAAAAGGTAAAATAATTGTTTTTACAAATGGTTGCTTTGACATAATTCATAGTGGTCATATAAAGTATCTTTATGAAGCAAAGAAGTTAGGCGACATTCTTATTATTGGACTCAATAGCGACAGTTCAATTAAAAAAATTAAGGGCGAGAAAAGGCCAATAGTAAATGAACAAGAAAGAGCCTATGTCCTCTCAGCCTTGGAAATGGTGGATTTCATAGTTATATTTGACGAAGAAACACCCTATGAGCTTATAAAGGCGGTAAAACCCCATGTCCTTGTTAAGGGCGGGGATTGGGATATAGAAAAGATTGTTGGCAAGGATATTGTTGAATCTTACGGTGGTAGGGTTTTGAATATTCCCTTCGTAGAAGGTAAAAGCACTACAAATATTATTGAGAGAGTACTTGATGTTTATGCCAGATAAAGAGACCTTTATAGTAATTGATGTGGAAACAAATGGGAAAAAAATACCTGATGGTAAGATTATTGAAATTGCCATGATTAAGATATACAATAATTTGCCAATTGATTATTTTCATTCCCTAATAAACCCTCAGGAAAGGCTTCCATGGTTTATCACAAAACTCACAGGCATAAAAAATTCTATGCTAAAATGTGCCCCTACCTTTAACGAAATAGCCTTGGAAATTGTAAAATTTATAGATGATGGTATAATTGTTGCCCATAATGCCACCTTTGATTATGCATATCTTAAATGTGAATTAGAACGGTCAATACAAAATTTTAACCTTCAAAATGAGAAGATCTGTACAGTCAAACTTGCAAGAAAAAAGTTCCCTGAGTTGGGTAAATATAATTTAGACTTTCTATCTGAAACATTTAATATAAATAATCCCAAAAGACACCGTGCTTATGGAGATGCTATGGCAACAGCAGAATTTTTTATAAAACACTTAATAAAATAACAATAGTTGCAAGTTTATAAAAACTATTCTAAAATTCAAAAAGGCTTATGGACACTAAAAAATCAGATTTTGAGTTCACAGATCTTCACAAGAAAATCATCGATTACCTTTTAAACCATGGCATGCAGATTATAACTGCAATAGGTATCATCATCGCGGGGTTATTTATAAGTAAATGGCTAAGTAATTTTGTACAAAAATGGCTTACCAAAAAAAGGCTTGAACCCCAATTAACGTCTTTAATCGTTAGAGTCGTTAAGTTATTGATTTTGGGTTTATTTTTTATAATGGCCCTTGGTCAAATTGGTGTTCAGATCACCCCACTTCTTGCAGGTATTGGTGTCGCTGGAGTTGGAGTTTCTCTGGCTATGCAAGGGCTTTTGGGCAATATAGTCGCTGGCTTAACTATAATCTTTACAAAGCCCTTTACAATTGGAGAATATATAGAGCTTTTGGGAGTATATGGTCAGGTAATAGATATATCCCTATTCAGCACAACCTTACAACATGCAGACAATTCCCATGTTGTAGTACCAAATAGAAAAATAGTTGGAGAGATATTACATAATTACGGAAAGGTAAGACAATTAGATCTATCGATAGGTGTTTCATATGACAGTGACTTAAAATTAGTGATAAAAACCATCGAAGATTTACTTAACTCAAATCCAAAGGTGATAAAAGATCTAAAGCCAATAATTGGTATATCTGCTTTTGAAGACAGTGCTATTAGAATTTCTATAAAACCTTGGGTTTCGGTAGAACATTATTCAATAGCTGGTAATGAAATAAATTTAGAAATTATTGAAAAATTTAGAGAGAAAAATATTAAAATACCCTTTCCCCAGAGAGAAGTCAGAATATTTAATGACAACCTTATAAAATCCTCATAAACTTTATATATCTCCTTCATGAAGACTTAATTTAGAAAGCATATCTATATTGCTTTTATACCAATCAATGCATTTTGCTATACCATTTTCAATACTAACCTCTGGCTTCCACCCAAGTATTTTTTCAGCCTTATTTATATCAGCATAAGTTTCAAACATATCTGCCTTGTGAAAGGGTTTAAAATCAATTATTGCTTTTTTCTTCAGGTTTTGCTCGATCAAGTTTATCACCTTTATAAGTTCTACTGGTTTGTTGTTGCCTAAATTTATAATCTCAAAATTTGGAAACCCTTTTTCATATGCAAGAATGGTACCCTTTGCAATATCATCAATATATGTAAAATCACGTCTTTGTTTGCCATCTCCATAAAGTGTTATGGGCTTTCCTTCATCAATTAGCTTAATAAACCTAAAGTAGCTCATGTCTGGTCTGCCCGCAGGCCCATAGACTGTAAAGTATCTTAAAACAACACCCTTAATGCCATAAAGATAATTGTAAGTATATAAAAGCATCTCTGCAGACTTTTTTGACCCCGCATAGGGCGAGATGGGAGTTTCTGTCGCCATATCCTCCCTGTAAGGTATTTCTTTTCCCGCATATAGAGAAGATGTAGATGCAAGCACAATTTTGTTTATTTCATGCCTTCTCATTAGCTCTAATAAATTTAAAGTGCCCATAACATTTGTGCTGAAATAAACAAAGGGATTAACTGTAGAATACCTAACCCCTGCCCTTGCTGCTAAATTAATCACTCCTGAAGGCTTTTCTTTTTGAAAAACCTCCTCTAAATCTTTTATATTCTCAATATCAACTTTATAAAATTTAAAATTAATATATCCATTTAGTTTCTCAAGGCGCCACTTCTTTAGATTCACATCGTAATAGGTGTTTAGATTATCAATCCCAATAACATCATATCCTTTACTTATTAGTAGCTCAGATACCTTCCAACCAATAAATCCACTTGCCCCAGTAACTAAAACCTTCATACAAAACTCCCCTTTTAGGTTTTAATACATATATCGATTAACTCATCTAATTTATTTTTAAAATCATATTCCCTTACCGAGTTTCTTATAAAAATTCTATCGTAGCTTCTATTGGCAAGCTCAATTGCATATATAAGCTCCTCTTCTTTTTTTAGATCTTTTATAACGTATCCTGCCCTTTCAGTAATAACCTCGCTACAACCATTGGCATTACTTGTTATTGTGAAAAGTCCCATCGCAAGGGCTTCAAGTGTGGCATTAGAAAAGGGATCATAAATAGTAGGGAGAATGAAAGCATCTGCTGATTGAAGGAATTTAATGACTTCTTTTTGAGGACCAAAGAACTTTATTCTATCACCAAGACCTTTACTAATTGCCATCTTTTTATAATATTTTTCATTTCTATCTTTGCCCACTACCGCAAGACAATAATCACTTTTCATTTTAGCAAGGGCATTTATTATGAAAGAAAGCCCCTTTCTTTCGTAACCACTCCCTACATAAAGTAACCAGAACCTGTTATCTAAACCAATTTTTTTTCTTATAACCTCTTTATTTTTTAAAGAGTAATGGAATGGATCTTCAAACTTATTCCACTCCACACCGTTATGAACAACGAAGATTTTCTTACTATCAAAATTATAATATTTAATGAACTCATTTTTCACCATATGGGAATTACATATTAATGCCCTTAAACTGGGATTCTCAAGGCTCTTTTTTTCCAATAACAACATATAGTTATGAAAGGGGTTGACTTTGAAACTTAAATTTTTTAAGAAAGGAGAAAACTGGGATCGTCTATACAACCATCCTTTGTGAGAACCACCACCTGCCCTTATATGAGTGGATAAAACAGTTCTATCCATATCAAGGACCACTTTATATTTATAAAAATTTTTCTTTAAATAGCTATAGCAATTCCTATTGAAGGTATATAACCTTAGAAAATTATTATACTTTGCCATAGGGATACAAACTTTTCTTACCCCTTTTTCTACCCAGTCCTCATCCGATGATGTTAAAACATCTACCTCGAAACCCCTTTCAATAAAGGCGTTTATTACAGCTTTTGCATACTTTTCACCACCACCATAGGGTGTGTAATTGCTCTTTATAACAGCAATTCTATCCATTTTATTGTATTAATCACCCTTAAGAGTTATAATTAAAGACTATGCATTACTTTACAGGAAAAAACAGGTTAAAACAAGTTTTTCTTGCCTATTTAGCTAATACTATAATCTCAATGATTATAATGCTTCCTCTACTCTTAAAAGCAGTAAATGACGCAGAACTTCCCTTTATTAATAGTTTTATAATGTTTTTTTCTAATGCTCTCTGGCTTAATTTAATTGCAATATTAATACCACTACTTCTTTGTTTAAAACTTTTTCCCGAGAGGATCTTTAAACTTTTTACTATTTTATCATTCTCACTTTTACAGGCATTTTTGATAGCTGATGTTAAAGTATTTAGTTACTTTAAATTTCACATAAATGCAATTGTAATAAACTTTCTTACAACTGAAGGCGCAGAAGACTCACTAAAATTGGGTACTTCAACTATTATTTTATATCTAACAATAATCACTTTGATTATACTAACGCAGACATTCATAATAAAAAACAAGCTAATTAATTCAATCAGAATCCCTAAAAAGTTCATTTTAATTCTCATTTCCGTTATATTTCTTGATAAACTACTTTATGCCTATGCAGATTTAAAGAACAGAACCGACATCCTTTCAAGTGCCAGATTTTTCCCCTTTTATCAAAAATTTACTGCCGAGAGATTTCTAACTAAACTGGGGGTTAAACCTGTTAAAAAGGATAACATAAGCTTAAATCTAAAAGGCAAAATCTTAAATTACCCCCGTTCTGAAATAAAATGTGAAAATCTTAAAAAATACAACATCCTTTTTATAGTAGCAGATGGTTTTAGATTTGACATGCTAAACCCAGAGGTTACACCAAATTTATATAACTTTGGGAAAGAGAATATAATCTTAGAAAACCATTTTTCAGGTGGTAATGGAACAAGATTTGGTATTTTCACGCTTCTTTACGGCCTATATGGCAATCTATGGCATGCCTTTTTAGATTCCAGACAGAGCCCCGTTTTTCTCGATATCCTACAGAAGTATGGCTATGATTTTTCAATACTTTCTTCAACAAGGTTGAGTTATCCCGAATTTAGAAGCACAGCCTTTATAAAATTACAAGATTACATCTTTGATACCCATACAGAACCCTTTTCTTTTAAAAGAGACAGGATTATAACAGATAAGCTTATCGATTTTCTTAAAAAAACCGAAAAACCTTTTTTTAGTTTTATATTTTATAATTCTTCCCATCAGTTCTATCAATACCCTTTAGAATATGAAAAATTCAAACCCGTTTTAACTGGTGACTTAAATTACATGAAAAATATGACTCCAGAAACTATTGAAAAGCTAAAAAACAGATATAAAAACTCTCTCTATTACATAGATTCATTAATAAAGGAGATTCTTGATTTTTTAAAGAATAAAGGTAAGTTAGAAGACACAATTATTCTTATTACCGGCGATCATGGTGAAGAGTTTAATGAAAATGGTTTCTTTTCCCATACCTCTGCATTTAATGATTACCAAATAAGAACAGCAACAGTCATGCATACCCCAGGATTGGGTAGAAAAAGATTAACAAACATTACAAGCCATATTGATTTAGTTCCAACAATACTATCTTACATGGGCTGCAAAACACCTATTTCAGAATATAGCCATGGTAAAAACATCTTTTCTGAAAATAGCAAAGATTATACGTTCTCATTCAACTGGTACGATGGTTCAATAGTAACAAAAGATTATAGAATAGTCATACCACTAACAACTGAAAAAACTCGTTTAATCGAGATTTATAAATCCGATGATTACAAAAAGATAGAAGATAAAGAGATTATTAAAAGATACAATAATGCAATGAGTGAACTTACAGAAGGCTTAGGCAGGTTTTTAAAATAATGATAAATGTAAAATTTCTTTATCAAGATGAAAATTTACCTTCCTCAAGAATAAGGGTACTAAATCTTATCCCCTATCTAAGAAAATATGGAATCAATGCAACCACATCACCCTTTCCTAAATCTATAAAAGAAAAAATAAAGGTTTTCTTCTCCCTTAAACATTATGATATTGTTCTCCTCCAAAAAAAGCTTGTAACCCCCTTTGATCTATATTTAATAAGAAAAAATTCAAAAAAACTCTTTTTTGATTTTGACGATGCAATATATATAAACGATGATACTTCAGAACAGTTTGAAAATAAACGAAAGGGGAAGAGATTTAAAAAAATAATATCAGTAAGCGATGTGATAATCGCAGGAAACCCCATATTAGCAAGCAGGGCAAAGGAATTTAATAATAATATTTTTGTATTACCATCCCCAGTTTTTACAGAAAATATTCCTGTAAAGGGCAATCCAAGAGATAATAGTAAACCTTTAATTTTAGGATGGGTAGGGGGTGGCTCTAATCTTCATCACTTAAAAATAATTATCCCAGCATTAAAAACTCTCTCAAAAAGAATCCCTTTAATTTTACGAGTTCTATCAAATAGGGACTTAAAAGATGGAGATATAAAAATAGAAAACATAAAATGGGACTTAAATACACAGGATAGAGAAATCTCTTTATTTGATGTAGGCCTAATGCCAATCCCAAAAAATCCATGGACAGAGGGAAAATGCAGTTATAAAGCGTTGCAATATATGGCAAGCGGTGTTGTACCTGTTGCTACGAGATTTGGATTTAACTGCCACGTCATAGAAGATAAAAAAGATGGATTTCTCTTTGATACCGATGAGGAGTTTATAAATATTATAGAATTTATATACCAAAACCCTCTACCTACCTACGAGATGGGTAAAAAAGCCCGCGAAAAGGTCGTAAAATATTTTTCAGTAGAGGCAATATCCCAAAAACTTGCTGAAATACTCAAAAACTCAGTTTAATCTCTATAATTTGTGAACTGTAAAGGCACTTTATAGTCTATAGATTTTAGATGAGCAATCACTGCCTGTAGATCATCTATTTTTTTTCCTGAGACTCTTAACTCATCTCCCATAATCTGGGCTTGAACTTTTAATTTTGTATCTTTAATTATTTTAGAAATCTCCTTTGCCTCTTCCTGTGTTAAGCCCTGTTTGATTGAAATTTTCTGTCTAACAGTATCTCCCGATGCTTTTTCTATCTTGCCCGGCACAAGAGACTTAAGATTAACTCCCCTTTTAACAGCCTTTGCCTTAAGAACTTCTAAAACCTGATTTAGTTTAAAATCATTATCTGCGATTATCTCTATTTCATTTTTTAGCAAAGTTATTGAACATTTTGAGCCCTTAAAATCATAGCGGGTCTCAATCTCCCTTTTTGCCTGATTAACCGCATTATCAATTTCCTGCATGTTTACTTTAGAAACAATGTCAAAGCTTGGCATAATTTTTATATAGCAAAAAAAAGATATAAACTCAAGAAAAAGATTAAAATTTTATTTTTAGAGGAGCTTGGTCTTTATGATTCTTTCTACATACAAGAACGCATTCAAAACAATTTGTACATTGAGGATAAATCTTCTCTTCCATGGGGTTTAAGTAAAAAGGACAAGAGGTAACACATCTTTTACATCCAAGACATTTTATTACTTTATCTACTTCTTTAACCACTTGTAGTGTTTTCTTTATCTTTAGAAATCCTATAAAAATACCCTGGGGACATAAATAATTGCACCAAAATCTTCTTCTTATTATGTAGTCAATTAAAATTAAAAAAACAAACAGACCCCAAAAAAGGGATGGTGACTTTGAAATAAATAACTTTTGTAACTCCACAGATAATAACCCTGGCAAAGAAAGATAATTAAATAATGGATGTTCTGTTATAAATATAAGAATAATTAGGATTGAAAATAAGATTAGACTGGCTTTATAATCACCTTTAATCTGGATTAGTTTTTTCCTTGGATAAATTTTATTCAGAAACTCAAAAACTGTGTTTACGGGACATAAAAAGCTACAAAAAACCCTGCCAAAAGTTATAGCAAGCACTAATGGTATAATAATTGACAGAAAGAATTTAAAATCAAAGCTTAAGTTAAGTATTACATTCTGAAGAAAGATTAAAGGATCTGATATTTCTATCCCAAAAATTGAAGAAGCATATAGATTTCCCATAATGATATTAATCTGTCTATCATTCAGATAGGGAACTGCTAAAATAAAAAAGATAGCTAATATCTGTGATAACCTTCTTATTATCTTTATCAAGCCTTATCCTCTCTAATTATTATTGCCGAACCCTCTACGGGACAGACATTTTCACAAATTCCACATCCAACACATTTTTCCTTTATAACCTTTGGCTTTAACTCATCATCAATGATAATTGCTTCGTTAAAAATAGGGCAGTTCTGATAGCAACTTCTGCAAAGAGTTCCAAGATAGGCTAAACACCTTTTTTCATCTATCTTTGCAATCCCCATCTTTACCTTGGTCTTATCAGTTAAATCTCTTTTTAGAGCTCCTGAAGGGCAAACAGGTGGACATTTCATGCAAAGATAGCAGGGTATTTCTCTTGGGATTATGTAGGGTGTATAAAGATTAATGAAGCCAAATTCCAAGAAGGCTATTTTAATAGTCTTATAAGGACAAACCTGCTGACACTTCCCGCATCTGATGCACCTTTTTGTAAAGTCCCTGTCTGCTCCAGGTGGCCTTAAAAAATTTTTCATAGTTCACTGATG